>JBBRCE010000011.1:0-113042 GCA_038205115.1 Pirellulales bacterium | reverse complement strand
CCTGCTCGCAAACCTTTCGCTCTTCATCCGAGAGCTGTACGATGTACTTCTTGTTCATGGGGCACCTCCTTGTTACAGGAAGGTTCCCTGAAATCCGCGTTTCCGGCAACCCGAGTATTTAGTGTGGATGACGCACTAGCTCGGTCGTGACCGCCCGCGGCGCATCGTTGTCGTAGTAGACCAGATCGCCGGTCAGCACGGCAAAACGGGGGTTCAAACCGAGCATCGCGGGATAAATGTTGTGACCGTCCAGATGGTCGCGATCGGGATAGCCTTGGCAGGTCATGACGCAAAAGGTCAGATCGCTGGGCTTGTCGGCGGCCGTTGCCGTTTCGAACTTGCCGCGAAACGAACTTGTGATTTCGGTTTGCCCTGGCGCTGAACTTTCCGACACATAATGATAGATCGTCGAGGGCAGCAGCGCCGACAACGAAAAGTGGTGGATATAGTCATTGGCCGCGGCAACATCCGCCCAGTCCGTCGTTTTTGCATCTCGGAGATCTTCTTGCGTGCCGTAGCGGACGCGTACTCGCCCCAATGCGCCCGGGCAGGCGCCCTCCAAAGTTTCCACTGCCGGGAGGACCGGCTTGTCTTGATCTTGCTGCTTTGCGGAGTGCCGGCCCGGAAACGCCATGCCGTCCTTATTTCGCGCCGGCAGCGCGGTCAGACGAGTCCAGAGAATTGCGCTGGTCGGCGATAGTTCGCAGGCACGCGTGCCCAGTGCCTGAAACGGCTTGCTCGCATCGGCCGCCGCGAATGCGGAATCCGTGTGCGAAAGCGCGACCATAGCGCCGGCAGTCCCTTGCAAAAAACGGCGACGCGAAAGTGACGAATGCGGCATGCTGCGAGGCCATGAAAAAGATTCGAGCGAAAATTTCCCAAACGGGCGCCGCGCGGTCACGTGCCGCGCGGTAACACGTTCACGATGTTAACAGCCGGCCGCGCCGTATGCCAGTTTTCATGATTCGATTTTGACGTCGGGCCGAATTCGCTCCGACGTGGCTGTCAAACGCAGAGCGAATTTTTACGTGGCGTGAATCAACCAGCCGCTAACGCGGTCGATGAGATCGCCGCGTGATCCGCGCTGCAAACCCGTGCGATCTGCGAGCTTACGCTCCAGCCGATTTCAGCGCGTGCCGAAGCGCTCAAACGATTCGCGCGTGAGGCTGACGCGACGCTCACACAACATTCTTTTGCTTCTCATCGAGCAATGATGCGCTGCTAGCGCACGTGTGGATAATCAACTCCATCAAACAACGCTTGAAACTTACGCAGCCGACACGCGGTTGGTTCGAAACAAAAATCGGTTGGCCCCAGGAGAGTCGTTATGGCAGGACGCACCCATCGCGGATTTACGCTGGTCGAAATTCTGGTGGTGATTACCATCATCGTGCTGTTGGCGGGCATCGCTTTGCCGGCCATGTCTGCCGCACGCGAGGCCGCTCGATCGACGGCCTGCAAAAGCAATTTGCATCAGCTTGGCGTCGGCTTGCAAAACTACGCTTTTAGCAACGGTCGCTACACCAGCGGCGCGTTCGATTGGAACAAAGACGGCCCAGTGACCGAGGTCGGCTGGGTGGCCGACCTGACCAATCGCGGCACGTTTTGCGGCAAGATGCTTTGCCCCACCAACACGTTGCAAGCCAGCGAAGCCTACGCCGATCTGGCCGGCGCCACCAGCGCCGATCTAACCAGTTGCGTCGATCACCTGGGCAACAAGCCATCGACGTTGCCAGACGGCACCACGTTTACCAATCCCTGCCGCAATATTCTCGACAACTCGCTCACCGGCACCGCGCGAATCGATCTGATTCGCGATGAAATCTTCGACAAAGGTTACAACACCAATTATACGGCCAGTTGGCTGCTGGTGCGGGCGCAACCATTTCTCAACGGCAGCGGCAATGTCAGTCAGTTGACCAAGCCGGTGTGCGCCACACTCGGTAGCACCGAACGCTGCTGCACGCTGGGGCCGCTGACGTCCGCCATGGCCGATTCGAGTTTGCAGCCCAGCAATGTTGTGCCGATGTTGGGCGACGGCGGCTCGAGCGGTCGGATGCTCAACGATGCGATCGGCACGTTGCAGCCGGGATTGACGGTCAAATCGTATGGCCGCGGGCCGGTGGATCCGACCACGATGAACACGCCCAGCTTCTCTGCCGGCACGCCGCGCAAAACCTGGTGGGGCGTTTGGAAGAACGCACTGCAAGATTATCGCAACTTTGACTCCGTCCACGGCAAGAGTTGCAACGTGGTGTTCTTGGACGGCAGCGTCAAATCGCTCAACGATCTCAACGGCGACGGCTATCTCAACAATGGATTCGCGCCGGACACCGACAACGCTAACGGTTTTCAGGATGCGACGGTGGAAATCCCCAAGGCAGAAATCTTCAGCGGGCCTTGGCTGGGCTTCTCGCCCAACACGCATTAATCGCTATTAAGCGGTGGAGCTTTCGGCTCATAGTTCGCAGGAGCCAGCGACCGCTATAGATTTGGTTCGATAGGAGCAGCATTACACGGAGGCGCAGAAGTATTTTTTCCACGCGTTACCGGCTGAAGTTGCCACGCACAGATTTCAATGAAACAGATCGCAGCGGTGTCTGCAGCTCCGATGGGCGATCTCGGAAACCGGCGGTTAGGCACGTGAAACGGAACGACGGGGAGACGTTTGGGGGCGTAGTTTTTACTTGTTAATCATTTGGAGATGGAAAATGACCGTTCGTAAGCTTCGTGGGGGTTTTACCCTCGTCGAAATGCTGGTTGTGATCGCAATCATTGCGATCTTGGCAGCTCTGTTGTTGCCGGCTTTGGCCGCTGCCCGCGAGCAAGCTCGGAGCTCGCAATGCAAAACGAATTTGCGGAACTTCTACGTCAGCTTGGATGCGTTTGCAACCAAGGATCCGGCCGGCCGTTACTGCTCGGGCGCGATGGACTGGGAGCGCGATGGCTGCATCGACACCTACGGTTGGGTGGCCGACGCGGTGAACGGCGGCGTTTGCCGTCCGAAGGAACTGCTTTGCCCAACCAATCCGGGTCACGACTCGGAAAAGATCAACCCGTTCTTGCAAGCCGGCGCTTCGACGATCAACCCCACCGAGCATTGCCCGGACCAGAGCAAGTTGGCTGCTGGCGCCTGCAAATTGTTCGGTTCGTATGACTCGACGACTAAAACCTTCACCAAGGCCATACCTGCGACCGGGGCTGGCGATCTCGTCGCCGAACACTTCTCTAAGAAGGGCTTTGGAACTAACTACGCTTCGAGCTGGTTTTTGGTGCGTATGGCCCCCCGGCTGTATCAAGATGCCGGCGCCAACCTGATTTATCCTAAGACCAATACCGTCGCCAATGCCGACGGCACCGTCACCAGCGCCATCAAGGGACTGCCGGGCTCCAAGGGACCGCTGACCCGTTCGGTTGCCGAATCCGGTTTGGTTTCGTCGTCGCTGATTCCGCTGTTGTTCGATGCGCAAGTGGGCGACAACTCGGACGGCGCTTGCCGGGCCGACGTGCCGGGCTTCTTGCAACAAGGTGAGCGTCTGGTGGAATCGTTTTCGGACGGTCCCTCGCTGCGCTCGCCAGTTGGCGGCAAATTCGTGGGCTGGCACAAGTTGGCTGCCGACCTGATCGTCGTCTCGAAAACCGGAACGACGAATTTGGTTTCGGAAGAACATCCGCAGAATGGCGTGGCATTATACGACCATAGCCTGAATGCCACTTCGACGGAAACGGTTGGCACGCCCGACCACCTGCAAGATTACCGCGACATGGCTCCGATTCACGGAACCGGTAAGGGCGGCGTTTGCAATGTGCTCTTCGCTGACGGCAGTATCAAGTCGTTCACCGACATCAACGGCGACGGCTACCTGAACCCAGGGTTCGATGCCTCGTCGCTGACCCCCGCTCAGTACCCGGCGTTCGGTTACACCGCGAGCGATGTCGAACTGCCGCCAACGCAAATCTTCTCGGGCGTGTTCCTTGAGAAGGGCAACGAGAAGGCCACGCTCGATTGATTTCGAGATGTTGACAACGAATTGCCAGCGATATTGCGTCCCAGAGCACAGCTTTTGTGCTCTGGGACGACTGCATTGAATCGCGGTGGTACGAAAATTTAACGCATGCACAAAGGCAGACAAATATGAGCCAAATCGTCCGACGTTTTATCCTGGCCGCGATGCTGTTTGGCTTGGCGATCGTGCTGAGCGGTTGCGGCGGACGCAAAGTCGTCGAACGCGTCAAGGATCCGGAAGATACGGATAGCGGTCAACTGGCGGCCGCAAAAATGCTGCCCACGCCGGCAGCGGCCGCCAAGCCAGCCGCGAAAGCCGCCGCAACTCGATCCTCGGCCGATAAAGCCGCTGAAGCGGCCAGAATTGCCGCGCGTCCCGCAGCCGAGCGCGCCGCGCCCGCCACAACTGCCGTCAAGCCAGGCGCAAAACCGAAACGGCCGGCCGATCTGGCGAATTGGCAGCCCGAAGATTTCTTTTCCGCCCGAACGGAGAAAGACGTCAAGCTCATCGCGGCGATCAGCCATTTGGGCAAGACGGCCGGCGATCGCAACGAAGCTGCCCGGTTGCTCGTTCGATTGTTGCAAGCAGATCCGATTGTCAATGAAGTGAAAACAGACGGCGAAGAACCGCAACTTCCGGTCGAAAAAGAAATCGACATCTTCGCGCCGCCGCTAACCGTGATCGCTGCCAAGCCGCCCGCCGATCCACTGCCCGGCTATACGGCCGCGGTGGTCACCACGCTTGGTAACAACGGCTGCGCCACCGCGCGGCGGGCAATTAAGCAAATCTTGCTCGGCAAACTCAACACGATCTGCAGCGACAAAACGTTGACTCTGGCCGCCGTGAAATCGCTGGCGGACAACATCGACACGGAGAATCAAGCCTTGCTGTTGGCCCTGCTGATCAATCCCGATGCCGTGCGGCCGGTTGGACGCGGAGACGTCACGGCCGACGAACTTCAGGCCGAAGCTGTGAAGTTCGCGCAGTCGCTTGTTACATCGGACGTGGCACAATTCCGCGCCAAGATCGCGCAGCACGTGATCAAAGAAACCACGCCACGCGGACAACGCCTGCGATTGATGCCAATGCTGCTGCCACCCGAACTGGTGAATTTGCCAGCGCAATCGATCTTAGTGAGCAGTGGTCAATTAGAGCCCGCCACGCGCGCGCCACTCTGCCGGTTGCTGGCGGATTACAGCCGGCAAGCCATTGATCGGCTGTTAAAACTGCCGCCAACCCGCACCACAACCGCGGCCAACCAGCGCGTGCCGCCGGGCACGGTCAATGGGATTGCCAATCCGAATGCAACCGCGGAATCGCCGGTCATTACTTCGTCGCGTGCCGCGGCGGTGGTGCGCTATTTGTGGAATCGCGAGTTCGCCGCCAGCGTGATCCGCCAGATGAATCAGTCGCCCGATCTCACGAAAGAACCGGAGTTGCTGTGCCTGGCGATGAGCCTGCCGGACGATCGATCGCGACGCGCCGTTACGGAGTTGCTGCACAACCACTGGCATGAAACCGCGGCTTTTCAGAATTGGACCGGCCTGCAAGTGGAAATGATCCGCGATCCGGCCACGTTGCTGGCCTTCAAGAACGTTCCGCGCGGCGTCGTGGAAGAACCGCTGACCAAAGTGGTCAAAGGTCCGCGGTTGCCGCCGGGCACCGTGACCGCCGGCGAAGATCGCTCGCGTGGCTCGGCAGAGCAGCAAGCCCGCAAGGCTTGGTTGCAGGCGACCGAATCGTTCGTGCGTTCGCTCAATAAGCGCTGTTACGCGGCCACGTTGCTGCCGGAAGCTGGCAGCGAGGTCCGCGATGAGCGTCAACAAACCGTCGACAACGTTGACGATCTCACCGCGCTCGCGCTGCGCAACAGTCAACCATCCGATAAACCCAACTCTTCGACCGAGGCCGGCCGCGCGGCGGGCGAACCGCCGGTTGCGCTATCGCCTGGCGCTCGCGTCGTCGCCAGTTACCAGATGAGTTGGCCGCGTCAGTTGCCTGACAGTTTGATCTCCACCAATGTCTGCCCGTTGGAAATTAACTATTTCCGAATCGAAACTGAAGATATCGGTAACAAACTCACTTCATACTATGTGCGTCAATTGAAAGGCGCATCGAATTGGCCGATCGAGAATGGTCGCTGGGTGGATTTTTACGGCGTCACCGAAGAAGGCCGTTTACGGAGCGTTGATGTGATGATCAGCCGCGCGGAAAAAACAGCCCCCACTGCCAAAACCGTCACGGAAAAGCTGAATATCGAACTGCTGTGGATCGAAACGCGCGACACCACGCATTGAGCGGGCTGCCGCGTAACAAGCGGCCTGCCCTGTTCACCGAGCGACCGGATTCCCCACCCCGCTTTACGGTTTTATCACTCGCACACGGAATCGCAAATCTCGCATGACAACTTCGGCCGTGGCAAACTTCGATCCTTATCACAAATGGCTCGGAATTCGCGATGCCGACCGGCCGCCCAACCACTATCGCTTGCTGGGCATCGAACTGTTCGAAACCGACGTGGAAATTATCGAAGACGCGGCCAGCCGGCAGATGACGCACCTTCGCAAGTTCATGCGTGGGCCGTTCAAGCCGTTGTGCATGCAAGTCCTCGAGGAACTTTATACCGCCAAGGCCGTGTTGCTGGACCGCAACCAGCGCGCCACGTACGATCGCGTCATCAAACAACAACAGCAGTTGCAAGGCGTCATCGATCAGGCCTCGCGCGGTGATTCCAACCGCGACACCCTCGGCTCCGGAATTCTTAGCATCCGCGCCGGGCGCGGCGAATCCGAACGAAGCGATGGCGATTTATTTGCGGTGGCCGACGATGCGGAATCCTGCCCTGAGTGCGGTTGGGACAATCCCGCGACGCGTCAATTTTGCAGCGGCTGCGGCCTGCGGCTATCGGAGCCGTGTTTGAGTTGCGGTGCCATGCATGGCGTTCGCGAAAAACATTGCGGCAAGTGCGGACTGCAGCATGCCACGGCGTTGCGTCAGCAAATTGTCGCCGCTGAAGCCAAAATCATGACGGCGCGGACCTGGAGCGATCAACTTCTATTCGATCGATCGGAAACGCTACTCAAAGAAGTGGCGGCGCTGACGCATCCGCGTTTGGCCGCGGTTGCCGCCGAGGCCGCGCAGCAACTGCCGCGACTTGCCCAAGAGCGCGCGCGGATTGTCGCCCAGCGCGAGCAACTGGTGAGCGATGCGACGGCGGCGTTCGCAAGCGGCCAGATCGAGCGCGCGGCAACACTGCTGGAAAACATTCCGCAGGCCGTGCGCGATGAATCGATCGAGGCCATGCTGGGCGAAGTTCGCGATCGGCAGATCGAAATTCTCTCACTTCAGGCCGACATTCGCGTCGCGGTAGCCGCGCAGCGATACGATGGTTTGCTGCCGAAAGTTGAGCGGATGCTGGTTTTGGTGCCCAATCATTCGCGTAGTTTGGAACTGAAAGCAAAATTGGAGCCCTACCAGCGGAGCCAGGCCGAAAAGCAACGGGTTGCCTGCATCAAGTCCGCGCAACAGCAATTGGCCGAGCACGACTACGCCGGCGCGGTGAAATCGCTGGAGCGAATTCCCAAACAGACGCGAGTCGCCGCCGACAAATTGTCGCTGGAGACGGTTCGCCACCGCGCAGAAGAAGTGAGCTGGCTGCAGGGCGAACTGACCGACGCGGTGGAATACGATACGTCACTGCTGCCGCTGGTTCAGCAGTTGCTGAAGTTCACGCCGCGCGACGAAAAAATTCGCCGCTATGCGTCCACGCTACAGGCCATTGCGCAGCGCGGGGGGGCTCACAAGTCGCCCGCCGGTGCGTGGCCTGCGCCGCCCGCACGAAGTACGTTAGGCTTTCCGATTTCGCGGATGACGGAATTCTTGCGGATTTCGCACGACAAAACGCGGTTGCCGGAGTTCGGCGGCGCGGCCGGCGGGTTTAGCGTTGCCGCCGGCTTGGCCCTGCAAGGCGTGCGGCAAGGCCCGATGCTTATCAACTTGTTGCCGGTGGTGCGCCGCAAGTTTTTTGGAATGAACTTCAACAGCGGCGTGCCCCGTTTGCCCGGCCATGCGGCTTGGGGTTTGGATATTGGCAGTTGTGCCTTGAAGGCCATCAAGCTGGGCTGCGACAAAGTCAGCAAACAGGTCAGCGTGCTGGCCGCCGAGCGGATCGAACATCGGCAACCGCTGGGTCGCGGCGATGGCAATGCGCTGGAAATCATCGTTCAGTCGCTCAAGGCGTTGCAAGCCAAACATCGCTTGGATGACGCGCCGCTTTGCCTGGGAGTTTCGGGCCAGTTGGCATTCTCGCGGTTTTTTCAACTGCCGCTGATGGAAGAAAAGAAAGTCGGCAGTGTGATGCAGTACGAAGCGGCCAGCCAGATTCCCTTTAAACTCGACGACGTGATTTGGGATTATCAAGTCTTACACCGTCACGACGCCTTGCGGCGCGACATTTGCGAGCGCGAAATGGCGCTGTTCGCCATTCGCCGCGAGCATCTGACGGCCGCCATGGCGCCGCTGGCCGAACTCGGATTGCGCCCAGCGATTGTGCAAAGCCAGGCCGCGGCGCTGCACAACTTGATGATTTACGACCGACTCAGCGGCGGCCGGTTACCGGGCAGCGAAGATCTGAAATTCGACGGCTTCGAGCCGGCGGTGGCTGTGCTGGATGTTGGCGGCGAAGGCTCGAATCTGGTGATCTCCGGCGATGGCGCGTCGTGGTGCCGCTGCGTGCCGCTGGGCGGACAGCAGTTTTCGCAAGCCCTGGTTGAAGCCAACCAGTTCACGTTTTCGCAGGCCGAAAAATGGAAGCGCAATCAACTGCCCGGCGTCAATCTGCATCAAACCTATCAGGTGTTGCAGCCGGTGCTGGAGGAGTTGGTGGCCGAGGTGCGCCGTTCGGTGGATTATTATCTCTCGAGCGACCGCCAACGTAAGATCGTGCAGATGCTGGTGGTTGGCAACGCCGCGCGCTTGCCGGGACTGATGAAAAGTTTGTGGCTTGCCGAATAAACGCCTGCCACGCCTGCCACGCCTGCCTGCGCGGGGAGGCGCTCAGTTCAACGTGGCCGCTACGTGAAAACAGGCGCGAGTCACGTGAAAGAAGACCGGCGCGGCAAAGCAGATCGAATCGATGCGGTCCAGCACGCCGCTATGCCCCTCGACCAGCGTGCCGTAATCTTTAACGCCGCGATCGCGTTTGATGGCAGACATCACCATGCCACCGGCAAACCCCATGGCGGTGATCAGCAGCGAAAGTCCGGCCGCCTGCCAAGCCTCGAACGGCGTGGCCCACGACAGCGCCGCGCCAATCAGCGCCGCGCTGCCCATGGCGCCCAGCAGACCTTCCCAGGTTTTGTTGGGGCTAATGGCCGGAGCGATGATTCGCCGGCCCATCAGTCGGCCCCACAGGTATTGCAACGCATCGCCCAACTGCACCATCAAGACAAAGAAGAACAGCAGCCGGTAATTCGAGACCGTGTTGCCGTTGACCTTGAGGTTCAAACTCAACAGTGCCGGCGCGTAGCTCAAGCAATACACGCAAATGATCACGCCGGCCTGAATCTTGGCCGCGCGTTCCAAAAAGCGTTTGTAATCGCCCGACCAGGCAATGCGGATCGGAATGAACAAAAAGAAATAGACCGGGATCATCACGCTATAGAGATCGTAGTAATCGCGCGCGCCCGGTCTGGACATGCCCACCAGCACGAATTGCAGCGGCGTGCCGACAAAGAAAATCCAAAACAGCGCGCGATGATCGCCTAGTCGGGTGGGCGTGAGCGTGATGAACTCGCGCAGCGCCCAGAACGAGATTAGGCCAAACATAATGACCGTTGCGGTCTGACCGATGACGAACGTGGCGGCCAGCACCGAGGCCATCAGCCACCAGGCCCGCACGCGCAGGTTGAAGGTGCGGATGGCGGCGGCATTCAAACCGGTGTCTGGATGTCGCTTGAGCACCTGTCCGGCCATCGTCGCGCCGCCCAACAGGCCCAGCACGCCGCCGATCAGTGCATATGTTCGCCAATCGTCACCCATCGTTTACAATTCCTTGAGTCTCCGCACGCAGTTGCGGGCGCGTGTGAGAAAGTCGTCTTTCGATTCGCCTTTTTCCAACCAGATGGGCGGACCAAAGGTGATGCAGCTTAACAGCGGAACAGGCAAAAACTCGCCCCGCGGCAAAACGCGGTTGAGGTTGTCGATATGAACCGGCACCAACTCCAAGTCGGGCCGCTTCTTGCCCAGATAGTATAGCCCGCTTTTGAATTCGCCAATCTCTCCTTCTGGACTTCGGCTGCCTTCGGGAAACACAATCAGCGACTTGTCCTGGCCAATTTCGCGAATCATCAGGTCCACTGGGCTCTGATGGACCTTAATTTCCTTGCGATCGATCAACAATGCGTTGAAGACTTTGGTCGACAAATAGCGGCGGATGCGACCTTTTTCCCAATAATCCTTGGCAGCCACCGGCCGAGTTAGCGCTCGGACATCTTGCGGCAGCGAGGCCCAAACCACCAGGGCGTCGAGGTGGCTGGTGTGGTTGGCAAAATACACTCGCTGGCAGGTATCCGGCGCGCAGTCCAGCCAGCGCACGCTGGCCCCGCTGATC
This sequence comes from Pirellulales bacterium, assembly GCA_038205115.1. Taxonomy (GTDB): domain Bacteria; phylum Planctomycetota; class Planctomycetia; order Pirellulales; family JBBRCE01; genus JBBRCE01. The sequence continues at coordinate 102,425 of JBBRCE010000011.1, read as the reverse complement.
AGTTTGGCAATCGCGGCGAGGACGGTTCCGGTCATGTGCAGCAGCGGCGAAGTCGGACTGGTTGCGCGGTTTCGCCTGAGCGAATCCAGTGCGGTTAAGAAGGAAAAAGCTCGCGGAGCGCGACGTGCGGTAGAGAGGTGCATATTAGTCAGACATTCACTCAAGATAAAGGGAGCCGCCGTGGGTTGCGTGGTTTCTCGCGCCCCCTTTCGATAACTGTACGTGCCCAGCAATGCCCGCCGCGTCACACGAAATTTAAAAAACGTCGCAGTTTAGGGCATTCTTTGCGTTTTCACTTCGCGCCGCGCCGTTTTCCCAGCCAATTGAGCGCTGGTTGCGGCAAGTCCCGATTTTTCAGACGCTTGCCCGCCAAACGGCGAAATCGTATCCTAAGGTCTGGCAGCCCACCTGTTTTATTCCGGACAATCCGGCCCACCCACGCGAGTCGATCCATGGTCCGTCTGAAGTCCGCATCGCTGCGTTGTCTTTTGTCGCTGTTGACTGTTCTGGAACTGACCGCGCTGCTGACGCTGCCTGCCCTGGCTGCTGGCGAAAAAGATTCGTCCCGCGCAACTCAGCCGTCAAGTTCGGCGACGAAAATCGACCCGCTGGATTGGCCGAATTGGCGCGGGCCGGAGCAAAACCGCATCTCGCGCGAGACGGGCTTGATCGATTCATTCGATCCGGCCAAAAAAGACAACATTCTCTGGAAGAATACCGAAGCCGGCGGCATTTCTAGCCCCATTGTGCTCAACGGCAAGCTGTATACCATCGTCCGCGACAAGCCAGAAACGCTGGAAGAGGGCGAGATGCTGATTTGCATCGATATCGCCTCCGGAAAAACGCTCTGGAAGAATCGCTGGAACATGTTTCTCACCGATGTGCCTGCCGAACGCGTCGGCTGGTCGAGTTGCGTGGGCGACCCGGCTACGGGTCGGATTTATGCACAAGGCACGGCAGGCTTTTTTTGCTGCGTCGATGGCGAGACTGGCAAAACCATGTGGTCGAAATCGCTGAGCGAAGAGTACGGAATTCTCAGCACCTACGGCGGCCGCACCGGTTTTCCGACCGTGTTCGAGGACCTGGTGATTGTCAACAGCGTGATGACTGGCTGGGGCGAAATTGCCCGGCCCGCGCACCGTTTTTTGGCCATGAACAAGAACACCGGCGCTGTTGTCTGGATCGCCGGCACGAAACCGCTGCCCGAAGATACCACTTACAGCACGCCCACCTTCACCGTGCTCGACGGCCAAGCCGCAATGGTCATTGGTTCGGCCGATGGCGCCGTTTGGGCCTTCCAACCGCGGACCGGCAAAGACATTTGGAAGTATCAGGTCTCGCGGCGCGGCATGAGCGTTTCGCCGGTTGTCGCGGGCGATCAAATTGTCATGGCCCAAAACGAAGTCAACATCGACTCCAACGATCTGGGCTGCATCGTTTCGATCAACGGCATTGGCCACGGCGATATCACCAAAACCAACACCGAGTGGAAATTCCGCGGCCCCACCGACGGAAAAAGTTCGCCGCTGATTGTCGATGGCCGCGTTTACTGCGCGGACGAACAATGCACCCTGTACGTGCTGGACGCCAAAAAAGGCAACCTGATCACCAGCGTCAAGTTGCTGGGAACGCAGCTTCGGGCAACGCCGCTATTTGCGGACGGTAAACTTTATATTTGCAGCACACAAGGTTGGCACGTTTTGCAGCCGACATCCGATGGTGTCAAATTCATCGACAAAAAGCGGCTCACTTCGGATAACGAAGTCACCGGTTCGCTGATTGCCTCGCACGGAAAAATCTTCTTGCCCACACGATCGGGCATGTACTGTCTGGCCAAGCCGGACGCCAAACCGGCCGCGACGGAAATTCCCAAGCCGCGTGTCGAAACACCGTTGGGCAAAGACGATCCAGCAGCCTGGGTGCAAGTCGTGCCGTGCGATGTGCTCACCAAGCCTGGCGAGAAGACCCCGCTCAAAGTCGAACTCTACAACGCGCGCGGTCAGTTCTTGCGCGAAGCAAAAACCGCCGAGGTAAAATTTACGATCGATGGTCCCGGCGAGGTCGATTCTTCCAACGCCTTCGTCGCGCCGGCAGGCAACAAACACACGGCCAGCATCGTAACGGCAAAATTCGGCGAATTCAAAGGCCAGTCGAGCATCCGCGTGATTCCGCCGTTGCCCTGGAAGTTCGATTTCGAGGAGACCAAGCTTGCCGAAAATCCGCTCAACAAAAAAATGCAAGGCGAAGCGCCCGTCACTTGGGTCGGCGTGCGATATCGCCACGTTGTCCGCGACATCAACGGCAACAAGGTGATGGTTAAAGTCAACACCATCCCCAAAGGTACGCGTAGCCAATGCTGGATGGGATCGCCAGATATGCACGACTACACCGTCACCGCCGATTTGATGGGCAAGAACGACACCGGCAGCATGCCAGACATGGGCATCATCGCACAGCGCTACACGCTGGACATCATGAATGTCGACGATCAATTGCAACTCCGCTCTTGGTCGTCCCAATACAAAACCGCGTTCTCCAAGACCATTCCGTTTAAGTCCAAACCTAACATCTGGTACACCATCAAACTGCGCGTGGCGGTCGAGGGCAAAACGGCTGTGCTCAAGGGCAAGGTCTGGCCGCGCGACGAAAAAGAACCGGCCGCGTGGACCATCGAAGCCACGGACGAAACGGCCAACCTGCAGGGCAGCCCCGGTTTGTTCGGCAATACGAACAACCACTCCGAGTTCTACATCGACAACGTCACGGTCACCGCAAACTAAACCAAATCCCACACGCTGAATATCCCATGAAATCTTTGCATTTGCTGCTGGCGACGGCCACCTGCGGGCTGACCATCATTCAGTCTGGCTGTAACGACATGTTGCCGGCGCCCAGCGATCGACCGCCGGTCAACAATACTAAGCCGGCCGCAAAAACCAGCGTCGAGAAAACTGCGGTTGAAAAAGTTGCTGGGCAAACATCAACCCCTGCAATCATGCCTGCCGACGGCCCGAAACCCGCTAGCGATCTGCCCGCTGCAAAAGTTGTTGCCGCCAAGCCTTCCCCCATTCATGAACAGGCTGCGACGGCTGCCGTGTCTGTCAAACCCAGTGGCGAAGGCAATGAGGCCACCGATCCGAAACCGGCCAACACAAAAGGTGCCGACACAAAAGGCACCGAGGCAAAACCGCTCGAAGTCGCCGCCGTGGATTCCAAGGCAACCGAAGCCAAAATCGCGGACGCTGCCGATTCGAAGCCGGCCGACGCAAAGCCCAACGATGCGGAGAATAATCATCCAGATATTAAGCCGCGGACGATTGACGATTTAAAAGTCAGCGACGGCAAGTTCAGCACGCAATTCGATTTCGTCACGGGCTGCGAGCCCGGCGATTGCAATCAATGGGGCATTTCGCCGCAACGCAACAACACGCCGCAGCTCGCCAAAGGACAAAAAATTCCGACCGTCTGGAACGTGGGTTTCGATAAAGTCACCAGCACGTACGTGCCGGAGAAATCGCAAAACATCAAGTGGAAAGCCCGCGTTGGCAGCGAGACCTACGGCAATCCCGCCGTGGCAGACGGCAAGGTGTTTATTGGCACCAACAATGGCGCGGGCTATGTCGAGCGATATCCGGTCGACGTCGATCTCGGTTGCTTGTTGGCTTTCAACGCGGCCGATGGCAAATTCCTCTGGCAGCATTCTAGCGAAAAACTCCCAACCGGTCGCGTCAACGATTGGCCCAACCAGGGCATCTGCTCCACCTCGCTGATCGAAGGCAAACGCCTGTACTATGTCTCCAGCCGTGGTGAGGTTTGCTGCCTCAGTACGGAAGGTCTAGCCAAGGGCGATGAAGGCACACCGGACGACAAGCCCAACAAAGAGGGCAAGAAGCCGGGCAAAGACGAAGCCGACGTGATTTGGAAGCTCGACATGATGAAGCAACTGGGTGTTGAGCAGCACAATATGTGCGCTTGCTCGATCACGTCGATTGGCGACCTGCTGTTCGTGATCACGGGCAACGGCGTGGACGACGCCCATACGCGATTACCCTCGTCTCGTGCGCCGAGCTTCTTAGCGATCGACAAAAAGAACGGCAAGCTGGTGTGGGCGGATAACTCGCCCGGACCAAACGTGCTGCACGGTCAGTGGTCGAGCCCGTCTTATGCCGTGATCGACGGCGTGCCGCAGGTGCTGTTCGGCGGTGGTGATGGCTGGCTGTATAGCTTTTTGGGCACGTCCGAAAACAACAACGGCAAGCCGATTTTACTGTGGTCGTTCGACTGCAATCCCAAGGATTCGTTTTACAAACTCACTGGCGCCACGCGCAATCATATTATCGGAACGCCCGTCTGGTACGATCATAAGGTTTTCATAGCCGTGGGCGAAGATCCCGAGCATGGCGACGGCGAGGGCCACTTGTGGTGCATTGATCCAACGAAACGCGGCGATGTTAGTTCCGAGTTGGTTGTGAGTCTGAAAGATCGCAGCAAAACGGCACCGCGCCGCCGCGAGATGGCGATTTCCAAAGACGGCACGGAAGTGGTCATTCCCAATCCGAATTCGGCGGCCGTCTGGCATTACACCGGCAATCGCGAAGAGCCCGAAGAGTGCATGCACCGCGCCGTGGGAAGTTGCACCATCAAGGACGACATCCTCTATATCGCGGATTTGGACGGCGTTTTTCACTGTCTCGACGCGCAGACCGGCAAGGCATATTGGACGCACGACATGCTGGCCGAAGCCTGGGCGACGGCGCTCGTGGCCGATGGTCACGTGTATATTGGCAATGCCGACGGCGATGTGACCATTTTCAAGCATGCGAAAAAGAAAGAAATCGTCAACAAGATCTACATGGGCGCGGCCGTATTTGGTACGCCCGTGTTTGCTAATGATGTCCTGTACATTGGCAACCGCAACTATCTATTTGCCATCCAAGAGACGAAAGCCGGCGGAGAGCAGCCAACCCCTGACAAAGCCGCGAGCGAGGCCAAGTGACAATCATGAACGATAAAAAACGAGTCTTGGATGTCGGCAATTGCGATCCCGACCATGCGGCTTTGCGCCGGCTGGTCGAGGGCAGCTTCAACGCAGAACTGGTCCGCGCTCACGGCTGGGACGACGCTGAAAAAATCCTGGGCGAAGAGCCGTTTCAACTGGTCATCGTCAATCGCAAGCTCGATCGCGATTACACCGACGGCATGAACATCATCACCCAGATCAAAGCCGCGCCCAAGTTGGCGAGCGTGCCCGTCATGCTGCTCACAAACTACCCGGAATATCAAGACGAGGCTGTGGCTGCTGGCGCGGTGCGCGGTTTTGGCAAGTTGGAATTCAATGATCCGCAGACGAAAGTCATGCTGGCGGAATACTTGAGCTGATACGACGGGATTCTGAACCGCATTTGGCGCGGCGACGCGCTGAAAATCGCACGCCAATCGCTCTTGCAGCGGCGCGGGGATGATTCTATCCTCTGCGGCCTATGTGCCGAAATCGTTGCCCACGTCCGTCGGTTTGCCTGCTGACCATCGCTAGTTTACTGGTGGCTGGCGCCGGCATGCTGCGCGCCTGGGCCGTCGAACCGCCACCCGGAGCCGCCATTGGAGTGCTGATTCTGCGTAGTGGCGAAGTCCTGCGTGGGAACATTCGTCACGAAGATCAGCGATACACGGTCGTCATGGAAGGGGCCGAAATTTCGGTCAAAGCCGCTGAGGTGGAATTGGTTTGCAGCAGTCTCGAACAAGCTTACGCCATCAAGCGGGCGGCCATGCCGGCCAATGAGGCCGAAGGACATTTTGATTTGGCCGAGTGGTGTTTGCGTCAGAAGCTCGATGCACTGGCCGCGCGCGAATTGGCCGATGGCGTAACCATCGACCCCAAACATCCGCGGGCGGCACTGCTGGAGCGGCGCGTGGCGCAAGCGCTGACGCCGGTTGCCGTACATCAAGAGTCGCCCAGCGCCGACCGCGACGTGTTGCAAGCGCAAAATGAAGAACTCGATCGCCTGGTCCGGGGCATGCCGCGCGGCGCGGTGGAAACGTTTACCAACAACGTCCAGCCGCAGTTGATGAATTCGTGCGGCACGGCCGGCTGTCACGGCCCGAATGCCAACAATCGATTTTCACTCCTGCGGCTCAATCCGGTCAAGGCCTCCAACCGCCGGATCACGCAGCGAAATTTACAGAGCGTGCTGAAGTGGATGGATTACGCCTCGCCCAACGACAGTTTGCTGCTCACCGCGCCACTGAAGCCGCATGGCGGACTGCGCGCGCCCATTTTTAGCGACCGTCAGGCGAGCCGCTACCGGCAAATTTACGATTGGGTGATTTTGGTCACCGGCGAAAATCCCGCGTCCACAACCAGTGATCTGGCGAGGTCCAGCGGTGCGTCCGCGCCGCAAGGCGTCAACAAATTCGACGTCGTGCAAACGCAGCATCTCGAAGCGGCGAATAAGCCCGCGACAATGCCGTTGAAGTCGCCAGTGAACGCGTCTGCCGAAGAGCCGAGCCACGGCTCGCAATCGATAATTCCAGCCTACCCGTCGGCCAACGAAATTCCCAATCCGTTGCCGGCGCGACCCCGTGGCGAGATTCAGCCGCTGCAACCGCCGTCGGTCACTCGTCCGCCCGATCCACCACCAACAGACGACTTTGATCCCGACGTATTCAATCGCGGCAAATCACGGCTGCGTTAGGCGTGGCGATCAATCGTTGCGGGCCGTCTCTTCCTTGGCGAATTCTCGCGAGAATGGTGTCACGGCGGTGCCTTCGGTCAGATTGGTTTCCGGCGCCAGAATCACGGTATCTTTGGTCTTGAGTCCGGCGGTGATTTCCACCAGTTCGTCGTTCATCAAACCCACTTGCACCGCTTGCAACGCGGCCTTGCCGTTGCGCACCGCAAACAATTGCCAATTGCCGGCAGCGCCGCGGAATAAGGCCGACCGCGGCACCGTTAGGGCTTGCGAATGCGTGTCGGTAAAGATGCGCACGCGAACTCGATACGCCACGCCCAGGCCGCGCTCTTTCCGCAGGCGGGCCGAATCGGCCGCATTCAGGGCCACCACCACTTTGACCCGCTGTTGTTCCACGCCCAACGAACTGATTTTGGAAAAGCCAGCCGGATAGATCCGCCTGACGGCGCCGTGGGCTGGCGCTTTGCCGATGGCCGCCCCGCTGACTTCCGCTTCGTTGCCCTCGCGGACGTTGACCATGTCTTGGCTGAGAATGTCGGCTTCAATTTCCAAATCATCCAGCCGGCCGATGCGGAGTAGCTCGGTGCCGGCGGGCAACTGTTGTTCATCCGTAATGTAACGATTGAGAACTACGCCATCGACGGGGCTGACCAGTGTTCCACGTTTTTGATTATTCTTGACCTGCTGCAGCGTGACTTGCGCCTCGGCTCGTTGTTTGGCGAGTACGTCTTTGGTGAGGGACGTTTTGCGCTCGATATACTGTTTAACCGCGGTTGGCATCAGCGCCGTGGCCACTTGCATAGCCTCCAGCGCGCGCTGCACCAGGATGTCCTGTTGCGAATCGACCGTGGCTTGCACCTGATTGACCTGAGCCGCTTCGTAATCGTCTTCGGTTTTTCCGCCGCCGGACCGCGCCTTGCGAACACGGTCCATGGTGTGCTCTGCGTACGATTTTTTCGCCAGGCCAGCCTCGACGCGCGCTTTGGCGGCTTCGACCGTGCGATCCATCGACTCGGCAAACTTCATGGCTTGTTTGAGCGAAGTGCTTTCGACGCTGACGTCATCGTTTTCGGCAATCGAGGCATCCAACCGCGCGATGGTGGCTTCGGCGGCGGCGACGGAAAGATCCAAATCGAGCTGCACCAATTGGGCGACGGTCTCGCCTTGCGTGACCGGTGTGCCTTCAGCGAGTTGCACCGCGGCCGCGCGACCGGTGTAAGGCATGGTGATCGAATACGTTTGCGGCAGCCGCGTTTGCGCCCGTTCATCGACGAACTGGCGGATTTCGCCCACCCTCACTTCGGCCGCTTCCACGGGCAGACCGCTGGCGGACATCGTCCAAGCCCAGCCCGCGACGGCCGCGCCGACGACGAGCACAATCAGGATCATCCACGTACGCATTGCCTGCTCCTGGTTTGCAAACGCGCGACGCCCTTATTCCTTCACGTTCAAAGCGTCGCGCCAGTCGAGTTGTAAAATCAAACGCTGCACGATGACATGGGCCGCCAGCGTAAACACCGCGGCAAACACCATCGGCAGTGCGAACAGTTCGGGCCGCACGATCAGCGGCAGTCGGAACATATCGGTATCGTAAACCACGGCCAGCATCCGCGTCAGTAAATAGCCCAGCGGCAGGCCCAGGGCCGCGCCGCAGAGTGTCACCACCAGGCTTTCGCGGAGAAAGTATCCGCCCACTTGCCATTGTGTGTAGCCTTGCACCACGAGCGTGGCCACCTCGCGGCGGCGTTCGGCCAGGTTGATCAGCGAGGCGTTGAGAATGCTCGAAAAGAAAATCACGCCGGCGAACATCGTCAACAGGCCGATGAAAATCATTTGCGTTTTGATGAGCGTGTTGTTGAGGTTGTCGATCATGTCTGCCCGCGCGCCGACTGACTGCACAGCCGGCAACTGTTTGATCTCGCGGTTCAATTGATCGCGGATGTCCGGCCGGCGATCGACTTTCAATTGCACTCCGCTCAGCGCGAGTTCCTCGCCGAGCAGACTGCTCAAGTAATGAATGTCGGCATAAACGCTCATGCCGAGGTAGCTGTCGGCAATGTCGGCCACCACGGCTTGTCGCGATTGGCGCAGTCCCTTGCTGGGCACGACGGTCACTTGGTCGCCAATCGAAACGCGGAGTTTTTGCGCCATCTTCCGCGTCATCAGCAAGCCGTACGGTGGTGGGCGGAGTGCGTTGCCGCTGGCGTCGCGCGGAATGGTGAGCCGCGCGTTTTCGATCAAGCCGGTCACACCGCCCTTTTTTCGATACGGACCATGCAGAAATTCGCAGGCCACATCGAGCACCGGTTCGGCCAGTTCCACGCCAGGCAACTTTCTGGCTTCCAGCAGGGCGTCATCGCCGCGTTCGTCCTTGAACGTCAGATCGATATCGCTTTGCATGATTTGTTGAAACTGAAAGTCGACGATGAAGTGCGTGGCCGCGCGCATCATGAAGCCGGTTGTCATGATCGAGGCGCCCATCGCCGCGGCAAACATTCCCACGCCGGTCCGCAAGCGATTGCGAATCACGTTTCGCAGCACCATCCGCCAGCCAAAGCTCAATCGCTGCCATATGAAGCCTAAGCGTTCGAGCCAAATCTTGCCGCCTTGCGCGGGCGGTCGCGGTCGCATGGCTTGCGCGGGATTCATCCGCAGCGCCGTGCGCGCGCCGTACATGGAACCAATCAGCGAGCAAACCATAGCGATGGCGCCAGCCGTGCCGTACGTCCAGGCCGTCACTTCGTTATGCAAGTCCGGAAACTCAAAAAATTGTTTGTACAGGTCGGTCACAAACACCGACATGCGATTACCCAGCGCCAGACCAACCAACCCGCCGCCCAAGCCGATCAGTCCGCCGAATTTAACGAAGTGCAGAAAGATTTGAGCGTCGCTGTAGCCTAGGCCTTTGAGCGTGCCGATCAACGATCGCTGTTGATCGATCAGCCGGACCATCAGCACGTTGAGCACCAACGCGGCCACGGTCAGAAAGATCACCGGCAGAATATTGGAAAATGTGCCCAGCCCGCGAATTTCATCACTGAGAAAGCGGTTGGAATATTGATACTTACGCGGGGTGACATTGAATACGCCGTACGGTTCCAGCCGCGCTTCGGCCCGGCGCAGCAGTTCGTCGGGCTGCTCGCGATATTGCGGCGCAAGCGTGCCCACCACTTGATTCGCCGCGCCGTCCAGATCGAAGACTTCTTCGGCGTAGGTTTGCTTGAGATAGAACACGCCAAAATGTTCTGGATCGGGCGTAATCGCGCCGGGGCCGACCAGATACACGAACTCCGCGCTGATCGCCGTGCCGACAATCAGCAATTCTTGGCGACGATTGTTGAGAATCAAATGAATCCACTGCCCCGGATACAAAGCATGCCGCTGAGCAAATGCCTCGTTGACAATAACTTCGTTGCGGCGCGACTCGGTGTAGTAACTGCCGCGTTTAAGCACGATGTCGTTGATGGTGGGCTGGCGGCGATCCGGTAAAGAAAGCACCAACCCGTTCAGCGGCGCAATCACGCGATCCAGATCGACTGTGGCGTAATGCTGAATCCGCGGCCGAATTTCGCTCACGCCAGGCATGTTGGCCAGCTCGGCTAATTCGGCGACCGGCACTTTTTTAAGATCGATCCAAAAGTCGGCGAGTCGGCATTGCGCGTAGTAGCGTTCCTGCGCCGACCGTAAATTGTGATGGGCCGCTTTCATGTACACGAAGCACATCACGCCCACCGCCACCAAGCTGGTGATTGCCAAAATCAATCCCTTGGACGCGCGCATTTCACGCACGAGCTTGCGATCCAACACGCTCACCAAAGCACCTCTTCAGGCGGAACAGGATGCGGATTTTCGTGAATTTCCACGATCTGCCCCGACCGCAATCGCACGGCGCGGTCGGCCGCTTCGGCAATCGGCGCGTTGTGCGTAATCACCAACACGGTCTTGCCGAGTTCCTGCTTTAAGTCGACCAGTAATCGCAACACTTTTTTGCCGGTTTCGAAATCGAGCGCCCCGGTCGGTTCGTCGCAAAGCAGCAGTCGCGGGTTCTTGGCCAGTGCGCGGGCAATGGCCACGCGCTGTTGTTCGCCGCCAGATAGCTGCGAAGGAAAATGATCCATGCGATCGCCCAGCCCGACCATTTTCAGCACGTCGTCCACGGGCAACGGATCGGCGCTGATTTCGGTGGAGACCATCACATTTTCGCGGGCAGTCAGATTTGGAATCAGATTATAAAACTGAAACACAAAGCCGATGGTTGCGCGGCGATAGCGATTCAGTTCGCTGCCCGAAGCGTGCGTTAAGTTGCGGTCGCCAAACCAAACGCTGCCGCAACTGGCGCTATCGAGCCCGCCGATGATGTTGAGCAGCGTGGTCTTGCCGGATCCGCTGGGGCCAAGCATCACCAGGAATTCGCCTTGGCGAACTTCTAGCGAAATATCGCGGAGCACTTCGACATCTACCTCGCCCATGTGAAACGTCTTGCCGACGTTTTCCAGATGCAACAGCACCTCGCCCGGCTTGGCGTTTGCTCCGCTGGAGATCGAATTGCCGGACGCTTTGGCCATGACGAATGAATTGTGAAGATGGATCGAAGGTGTAAGCACTGCCTCGTGCGCAGCAACAAGTATAATCCGAACTTCCGTACCGCTTGAAAATCGGGGCCGCTTTCAGCAGGTTTTGCTGGCCACCAATGACCGCATTGGCCCAGTTGAGCAAGAACCGCAGTCTTGCGGACATCTCAACCGCAAACCGGCGACTTTTAACCCGTTACCAGCGTGTTACGGAACTTATCTTGGGTTCGGAGCGTCTCAATCTATAATCATTGGCGCGCTGGACCGTCCTAACAGGATGAGCCTGACGTTTGGCAGGCTTTGGCGACGCGATCAGGCAGATTTTTGTAACGCGCCGTTCGTTGCGGCAGTGTTGACACGTCGTGCCGGTTGGAGCAATGGCAGCGGTTCTTCTTTTTTTTTACGCATCCCGGGCGCAGTCGCGCGACGGGCTGTGTTTGAGCAAGTATTCAGGAGTTTAAGCGGTGAAACATCGCATTGCATTGTTCGGGGCCGTGGCGACGCTGGCACTTTTTGGTGCGATAACAACCGTGGCACGCGGCGATGCGGCCAGCGACTTGGCCGCAGGGCGAAAGGCCTTGGCGGCCGGCGAACTCGATCAAGCCAAATCGCTGTTGGCCACCGCTGCGCAAGCGCTGCCCGAATCGGTCGAGGCGCAACTCGCCTGGGCGGAATTCCAGTTAAAATCGGGGCAAATCGATGCCGCGCTCGATGGTTATCGCAAAGTGCTAAAGCTCTCGCCCGAGCATGTCGAAGCCAAGCGGCTGGTGACAGCGCTGACCGGCAAAACGCAATCGATCTCGCAGCGGCTCGCGGCGGCTGAAGAACTGATTCGTCTGGCCGCAATGCCGTCGGCCGAAGTCATTCTGTTGAAAGCCATTGAAGAACCCATTTCCGACCAGCAGCGTCTGCAAGCCCGGTTGCTACTTTCTAGAGCCCGGTTGTGGAACGGCGCCACTGACTTGGCGCTGGCCGATGCGATTCGCCTGGTTCAAGATGCTGCCGGCACGCCGCAGGCAGTGGAAGCTCACGCCGTGGCCGTGCTGGCGATGCTTGCCAAACCAGATAACGATGCGAAAACGGCCGAACTCTTGGCGCGAGCGCCTGAGGTCAAAGTCGAAAATGCAGCCTGGAAACCGTGGCTGGAGTTGGCCGGCTTGGTGCTGCAACTAACCGACGAATCCAAATCGCTAGATGTTTCCGCCAAGCTTGCCCAGCCGCTGGCGACACTGCCAGAAAGCAATTACCGCAACGCGCTGCTCGACCGATTGCTGAAAACGATGCTCACCGCCGCGCAGCATCGCTTCGAACCGGGCGATGGCAAAAAGGCATTTCTGACGCTGCTGCCCCTGGTCAGCGATTCTCCAGCGACGGACGATTTGTGGAAGAAAGACATTCGCGGCGGCTGGTTGGGCGCAAGCGTTGGTAGCGCTGCCCGCCGTTTGCAAGTCGCCAAGCTCATGGCTCAGATCGGTCTGACCACTTATCAGCGGCAGCACAGCGACGAAGCTTTGCGGCCCTGCGTTGTGGCGGCCAAAGTGCTGCGACAGAATCGCGATGACGAGCCCAGCTACGAATATTATTTGCAACTGGCCGATTCGCTGGCCGGGCTCAGTCGGCCTGCGACCGACCGCAAAGCTGGCGCACCACTCTCCGCCGCGGACACGCTGCAGGCGGAGTTGTTGAGCAGTGCGATTCCGCGCGCTCGCAACGAAGCGCAGCGCACTAAGATTGTCGAATTGATGGCGGCGCAGATCGATCGCTATCAGCGCGCGGGCGACCTGGAAACCGGCTTGAAACAGGTGGTGGTCATCAACCCGGCCGATCTTAAACATCCGCTGCCGATGGTGATGCTCGTTCCGGCTTATGCTTCGCTGCCGCGCGGCGCCGCGCAATCGACGCTATACAGGCTGATGGCCCGCAGCTACGCCGCGCTGGGCTTAAAAACATTCAACGCCGCGGCGGCCACGCCGGTCGGCCTCGATTCGCACATCAATACTTTCGACGCCGCGGCACTGCAGTTCTGTTCAATCATCTCCGGCATGCAAGATGGTGACCCCGCGCCGGCCGAGATCGCCCATCCGATCATCGAACGTTACATCGCCGCCAACCAATGGAAGGCGGCCGCCGAGGGCATGTCGCTGATGTATACGCATCTCCGGGGCGACGCCGGTCGCTGGGCGGAAATTCAATTCCAATTGCGCCAAGCGCAAGATCAAGAGCAGCGCTTATTGGCGGCCAATCGTCGGTTGGGCGACGAGCTTTCGCCGCTTTTGAAGGAAGCACTGCTGCAAATTCGTCAAGCCACCGCAGCGCTGGCCACGGACTCCAGCCGCAACGCCGCCATTCCGCTGCTCGATGCCGTGGTGAATCGCTACGCGGCCATGGAGCGTACCGATCTGGCCGAAGCGGCCATCGCGCTGATCGACGAGCCGCCCGCCAAGGCCGAACTCAGCGACTGGGCGCTATTCCGTCGCGCCGATCTGCTGGAGCGACAAGCCGACCGGGCCATCAAGCAGGCTGCGGAACAAAGCGAAGACACTAAGACGCTGTCGCTTGAGGAATCGCACAAAAACGAATTGACGCTGCTCAATCAACTGATCGACACGTTTCCCAAGAGCGCTTACGCGGCGCAAGCGGTCAATCGAGTCACAGCCATTGCCGCGCGCTATTTAAACCTCAAAGCCTTCACCGTATCGCAGGATGTGCTGACGGACTTCATCAAGGCGCACCCCAAGCTGGCCACCGCCGAGGCATTGGAATTTCAAGTCGTGCAGGTCGCGCTGGCCAAATCGCAAGCGGCCTTCACGCAGCGTAAAGACAAAATCAAGCCGCCGGACAAATTGTTGGCCGAGTCTGTCGTGGCCATTGACGCGCTGGTGGCGTTTCTCAAGGCGCATCCATCTGGCCAGTACGCGCCCACGGCCGAGCAAACCGTGCTGGACGTGGCACGCGCCTACGGCCAAGCTGGCGCGTGGCCGGTTGCCCGCGAAGTGCTCGCCCGCTTTGCCGCCGCGATGCCCGATTACCGCTCGCCGGGACATCTCAAATTTCTCGAAGCCGCCACGTACCTGGGCGAACTCGACTCGGCCTACGGTCTGCAATTGCTCAGTCCGCCGGCGCCGGTCGGTAAGCCGGGCGAGCAGACGGCCCTGGCCATGACGGAAGACAGTGTGCTTGGCGGCCGATGGCGTTCGGCAGTGGATCCAGCCAAAAACGCTGAATTAACTGGCCTTCGCGGGATCGGCGGCAGTGCGGCCGGAATTGGCGACAAGTCGGAACCAATCGCGCAGCCCGGTAGCGGCGCGACGGGAGCGATCGCTGACAATGGCCCATTTGATCGCGCGGCGAAAAGCAGTTTCGGTCCACCTGTCACCGTGCCTGCCGTGGATCCCGAGCCCGCCGCCAAACCGAGCGATACAGCCCTGGCGCTGGTTCGACAGGCCGATCAACAGAACTTGCTGCAAATTGCCTTGCTCAAAGAACGGTTTGTTGCCGGCAATGCTCGAGACGGAAACGAGAGAGTCGACATTGAGGCGCCGCGTGAAGGCGCCATCGCGCTGCCTGCCGGCACGGTCATTTCGGAAGCAGAAATGACTCGGCAGGATGCGGCGGCCGACAAAGCCTTCGCAATTCTGCTCGAACTGGCCAAGAAAACCGCACCGGCCGAGGTCGTTTTGGCCGAGCAATCGCGGCAGCAGATCTGTTGGATGTTTGGCTTTTTCGAAGGCCAGACGCGCACCAATCGGGCGATGGCCATGATCCAGCAGTTCCTCAAAGATCGGCCAAACGATCGTAGCCGCGTGGCGCTGCAGTTCCGTGCCGTGACCGACCAACTCAGTTGGGCCGGTCAGCTTCAGCCCAAACAGCGGCTCGACCAAAAATGGATCGACGAGCATCACCTGTTGTTTGACGCCGCCCGCGCGGAATTAAACAAGTTCATCAAAGCGCAGACGGGAAAAGCCGATTGGGCCAACCAGGCGCGGTTGCTCCTGGTCGAAAGTTACGATCGCGAATCCAAGCTGGCGGCCCCCGTCAGCAAAGTCCGTTCGGGCGGCCTGCTGGTTCGCGCGGCCGACGCCTTGATCGAACTGCTGCAAGCCGCGCCGGATCATCCCGATACGGTCAACTTCCCCGCCAAGCTGTGGGCAATTGCCGAACGGCTCCGCGCCATTGGGCAAGAAGAACAATCGATCTTTGTACTGGGCCAAATTCCCAAATACTTTCCCACCGATGCGCGTACGCCGCAATCGATCTTGCGCATTGCCGAAGAATACGCGGCGCACCTGGCCAATCCGCTCAAGGCCGTGGAGACGTACCAAGAATATCTCTCGCTGGTAGGCGAAAATGATTCGATCCGCTCGCAGATTTTCATTATCGGCCAACAACTGAACGCCAAACAACGGTTCTTGGAATCGCTGCACGTGCTCGGCGTATTTGTCGATAGTTTTCCGAGCGATGTCCGCGCGGCCGAAGCCCTGCGGTTGATTGGCCTGACGCATCAGAGTAACGAAGCTTGGGATGAAGCGATTGCCGCCTATCAGCGAATTGTCAGTGAATATCCGGCCTCGCCCCTTGTGCCGCAAATCAAATTGGCGGTGGCCGAGTGCCACATCAACCTCAGCCACTGGCGCAAGGCCCGCGAACTTTACAACGAGTACATGGCCGCCTATCCGCAAGATGCTCAGGTGGCAATGTGCAAATCCCGCATCGAAATTCTCAAGAGTATCGACCGCTACCAACTCCTCCTGTCCGACGACAAAGTACAACGCAACAAAGATGACGCGCAATTTCAGATCGGGCGAATCGTCAACGAGCAACTCCAAAATCCCATCAAGGCGATTGCCGAATTTCGCAAAGTCGTGGCCAACTTTCCCAAAAGCGATCTGGCCGACGACGCACAATTCGAAATCGGCAAGGCTCTGCTCGGCATGAACCGCTTGGATCAAGCCCGCGAGGAATTGCTCCGGGTGCCGAAGTTGTATCCCACCAGTCCGCTGGCCGACGATGCACTATTTTTGGTAGGCCAAACGTACGAGCGCGCGGCGGTGAAGCTGGCGTCGGTTACGGTCGAAAAAGCCCGCGCGGAAGCTTATGAGGATAATCAGCGGTCTGCGTACCGCGCCTTCCGCCAGCAAAATGATGCGCAGGGCAAGTTGTCGCTGACTCGCCGCGACGAACTTAAAAAAGCCGGCAAAACAGCCCTCTTGGCGCTCGAAGAAGCGAGCGCTGCCGCCACCTTCAACGGCCAGCTCGATACCATTGGCAACGCCACGCGCGGCGCCGAATTGAAAGCCGAGACCGAGAGCGCGCTGCAAGTGGCCAATCGCCAAGACAAAATCAACGATGCTTACCGGCAATCCGTGGCCATGTACGCACGCGTCGCGGCCGAGTATCCACTGGGCGATATGACCGATAAATCGCTGCTCCGCATGGCGCAAATTTTGGAGACCGAACTGAAAGACCGCAAGGCGTCGATGAAGACGTATCAAGATATCGTCAAGTACTTTCCCGGCACGCCGGTGGCCGAAGACGCTGCTTGGAAGGTCGCTTCGTTTTACGATCAAGAAGGCAAATACGACGAAGCCGTCAAAGCCTATCGCGAGTTCATTCGCACCTATCCGGCCAGCGTCCGCGTGCCAGACGCTCAATACTCGCTGGCCGAATCGCTGGAGCAGCTCGGGCGATGGATTGAAGCCATGGACGCCTACGAAACGTTCCGCCAAAAATTCAATTCGCATCCCAAAGCGCAAACCGCTCAGGAGCAAATCAATTGGATCAAGGCGTACCGGAAGTAGTGGAACGAGAGGGGCGAAGGGAGAAACGCGGGCGAAGGCAGCAATCGCAGCCGTCGCGGGTTGATTTAAGCGGACTTCGATCACAAGGTTTTCGTTATGAAGCTGACATTAAATATCGCATGCGGTTTGGTCTTTGTTTTTCCGCTGGCCAGCGTGGCGGTGGCGCGCGTGCCGCAGCCGGGCGAGAACCAAGCCGCATCGGCGGATGAAAAACTCGCAGTCGCGCCGAACCCGTCTAACGCCAAACCTGCCGAGGTGGAATCGAAGCTTGCTGCCACGGCCGAACACAGCGCTGAGGACGGTAAGAAACCGGCTGCCGCCAAGAGCGATTCGGCCAAGCCGCAACCCGAACCGGTCAAAGTTTCTGAAGAACAGGCCAAGAAAGCGGAAAAGCTCTTTGAGGATGGCCGCACCGCGTTTTTTCAGACCGACTACAAAACGGCAAAAGCCAAACTCACCGACGCCGTCGCCGCCGATCCGTCCAAGGCCGGTCACAAATTAATGCTCGCCAAGGCGCTGCGCTATCTGGGCGAAGCCGATCAAGCCGCAGCGCTGTTGGGCGAAGTCTTTCAGGCCAATCCCGAACACGTCGAAGCTGGGCTGGAATGGGCAGAACTACTCTCGCCCGAAAAGCAGCCCGACAAGGTCATCGAAATTCTCGAACCGCTGCTCAAGTTCAAGCACGATTACCCGGTCTATCATCTGCTGGCCGAAGCCCAGTATCAGAAAGAGAACCTCGACAAAGCGCGCGAGTACTACGAGATAGCCGTTAAGCTTAATCCGCGCAGCGCCGGCGATTTTTATCAGGTTGGCAATATCTATCTGGCGCAAAAACATTTTGCCAAAGCGGCCAACGCCTACGAAACCGCAAATCGGCTCGGCCTTAGTTCGGGCGTCATGCACTTCAAATTGGCCAGCGTTTATTTCAACCTGCACAACTATCTGGGCAACGTCACCACGGCCGAAGTGCTCGGCGGCCAGCCGGGCGATATCAAAAATGAACTGTATTTGATCGATCCGGTTCCTGGCAAAAAAGATCAGTTCTACGTGGCGCAGCCGCGCTCCGCCATTTTTCAGACCGCCAAAGCGCAGCAAATGCGAATCGATATTTTTGAGATTCGCTTTTTGGAGGCCAACATTTGGCTCTCCGCGCGCCGCTTTGCCAAGGCCGAAAAGATTTACGCCGACCTCAAAGACAAAGTCAAAAAAGACGACGCCGGGTTGTTCTGGTTTTACTTTTCGCAAACGGCGCTCGGCCTGGATCACTACGACGACTACCTCAAGCGGCTTAATAACGCAATCGAAGCCCAGCCCGACGTTTACAAGCCGATGCTGGCCGACGCGTACAGCACCGTGGCCGATCGCCACCATGCACGTGGCGAAATGGATTCCTACCTCGACTATCTGACCAAAGCGGTGAACACCACGCCGCTCTCCGCGCGGTTGCACTTGATGCTCGGCGATGCGCACTGGCAAGCCAGCCATCGAGACAAAGCCGTCGAGCAATACAAGCTGCTGCTGGAAATCGAGCCCGATCACGCCGACCGCGTGCGCTTGCTCAATCGCATTCGTGGGCAAGAAGAATCACCAGCGCCGTCGAGCACGGCCGGCTAACTGCGTTTACGCCGCGATCGCACCAGCAGCGGCAACAGCAAAGTGCCGCCGGCCAACAGCGCCACCGAACTGGGCTCCGGAACGGTCGCCACCGCGGCAATCGCCAACGAACCGATGTTGATCCGCCCAGCGCCGTAAACGTCCGAGTAAGTCGCGCCATTGGGCAACGTGCCGCCGGCAGGTTGATCGGCCGTCGCATACAACAGCGACTGGACTTGTTCGGGCGTCAGATTCGGATTGATCGAAAACGCTAGTGCCGCCGCGCCGGCCACTAAGGCCGACGCGGAGCTCGTGCCGTCGACCTGCACATAATTGCTGATCAACGAACCGTCGGTCGAAAGCGTGGCATTGGTGGCCAGGATGTGATCGGCCGGAGCGGAAAGATTCACAAACGGCCCATAATCCGAGTCTTGCCAATGGTTGCCGTTGGCGTCCACGCCGCTGACAAAAATCAGCGAAGTGAATCCGCTGCGGTTGGTGATCAGCGAATTGCTGTTGCCGGCAGCTACAAATGTCAACGCGCCTTTGGTGCGGGCATAAGCAGCCGCGGCATCGAGCACGCTGTAGTCGAGCGTCGAAAGCGAAACATTAATCACCCGCGCGCCGCGATCGGCCGCCAAACGAATGGCGTTGCCCACCCAATCCGAACTATTGTTGGCGTTGGCGTTGGTGGCGGTAATCGGCAGGATGGTAAAGTTGCCCACCCCGGCGCCGGCCACGCCGTTGTCCAACGACATGCCAATGATGCCCGCCATATAAGTGCCGTGACGCAACAGCGAGTTGTTCGCCAGCGTGGCATCGGACATCGGCGCTACCGGATTGCCTTGCGGATCAGTCACGGCAGACAGCGCGGGCAGCAGTCGCCCGGACAGTTCGGGCGTGGTGCTGACAACTCCGGTATCGACCACGGCCACAATCACCGACGCCGAGCCCGTGCTGTAATCCCAGGCGGTGGTCAGTCCCAGATTGTTTTCGTAGGGGACCTGGTAGGGGGTATAGTACGGGTCCGTGGGGATATGCGTCGCCCGGACCGGCAGCGCGGCGAGCAGCAATCCGACAAAGACGCAGCAGCGAACAATCATCAATGGCAGTCGAAAGGATCGTAGCGGGGGCAGATTCTCAATTATCGTGGCGAAGCCGTTTTTCGGCAAGAAAAATCGAACCGTTTTGTGGCGGCGAGCCCGGAAACATGCCACTTATTCGCAATTTTTCAGCCGTTTTGCCCACAATCGACCCGGCAAGGGTCATTTTCCAGGCAAAGCAGAAAAACATCGACACCTCTGCCGGCCTCAGCGCCAAGTTATCAACAGCAAAAGCAACGGGAAACGCAAAACCGGGCGTCTGACAACATACGCGACAGACGTTTTCCAAACCAACGAGTCAATGACTTGCTCGATTCCGATCAGCAAACAGCCGTGATCGGCGGCCTCCGCGCAGGCAGCCGCGATGCTTGGACCTCACTGTACGATGCGTACAGCGCGGCCGTGTGGCGCTACGTCGCGCGGTTGCTCGGCGCCGACGCTGCGGCCGTTTGCGATGTCGTGCAAGAGACATTTTTGGCCGCCGCGCGGTCGGCCAGCAATTTCGATCCGCAGCGAGGGACGTTATGGAATTGGCTCGCCGGCATCGCTCATCATCAGGCCAGGGCACATTGGCGGCAGATCAGCCGCCGGCAGCGTTTGCAATCGCTCGTCGAAACCAACGCGGCCAGCCTGCACAAGTTATTCGACGATGCAACGTCCGCGGCTCATCCGTGCGAGCGGCGCGAGTTGGCGGAACTGGTGCGTGCGGTGCTGGCCGAGATGGACGTGGACTATGCTTCGCTGCTCGCCGCCAAATACCTCGACGACCTCACGCTGGAGCAAATCTCCGTCGAAACCGGCCTGTCCCCCGACGCCGTCAAATCCAAATTGGCCCGCGCCCGCCGCGAATTTCGACAGAAGTTCCAGCAACTGACGCGCGAATCGATCTCGACACTCAAAAACTGAAATCCCGTTCTCACACTTTCGCCCCTGTTTCCCCATGTCTTCCGAGCAAGATCACGAACAGCAACGTCTGAACGACCTGTTGCGCACCGTCGACCACGCCCCTTGGGCGCCAATCGATGCCGCCGCGCTTGCGCGGTTGCGTGAACGCTCGCTGGAGGCATTTCTTGAAGGCCCGCACGCTGCCGCCGAGCCATTCTGCGTCTTGCCGCCAGACCCATCGTTACCAGACTCCGTTGCAGATTGCTCGAATTCCAACGATTTTCCACGTCCGACACCCGCGTCGGCTCCATCACCGAGGTCTCCGATGTTTGCTTTTTTGGTTCGCTCTCTGGCCGCGTTAGCTGCCGGACTGGCGCTAGTTGGCGCCTGGTTCAACTTTGGCGATTCCAAGCCGGCCCGAGGCGCGCCATTTTCTCGCGTGCTGGCGGAACTACGCGCGGCAACATCGCTTGAGCTGCGCGTCAGCCATCAAGGACGCGCCGCCCAAGTGCTGGTCAGTGCGCCGGGTTCGGTGCGATACCAAGAGACGGCGCAGCGCTATCGGATTGCCGCCGGCTCGCGACTGTGGCGAATTGACGAGTCGACCAACACGGCTGTCAGCGGCGATTCGCCCTGGTTTAGGAATTCCGAACAGCAAGTGGATTTATTGTCGCTGTTGGAATTAAATATCAGCGATGCGTCGCCGCTGCTTAACGCTCGTCCGACGGGCCGCGGCGAATACGATGGCAAGCTGGCCGACGTCTATCGCGCCGACCTGCCTTCGACGCACGGCGCACTAAAGATTGAAGCCTACGCTGACGCCGCGACCGGCCGCCTGCTGGCCGTGGTGGCGCGTGATCCGGCCGCGCCGGCTGGCGGGCCGCCAGTGGCGGAAATGCAATTACTGGCCATGAACACAGCCGTCGACCCCGCGAAATTTGCGGTGGCCGGATCGCTTTCCGAAGACGGCCGAATTGGCAAAATCAGTGACGCCCAAGGCGTTGTAGGACTGCGCCCGCTCACCTTCACTCGCTGGACGCCCGTCACGCGCGAGCTGCTGCTCAAGCCCGGTGACTGGTTGCGGACCGAGGTTCGCGGCGCAAACGCCGCCAAAGTGCGGCTCACCTCGGATGTGGAATTAACGCTGGGGCCCGGCACGCTGCTGGAATGCATTTCGCCCGTGCAAGCGCGGCTGCATACGGGCGAAGTTCAGATCACCATGCCTCAGCCGGCTGCGGCAAATGCCGCCAAACCAGGCACCGCAGTCGAATTCGAATTGCTCGCGCCGCGCGCTGGCAGCCAGAAATTTGCAGCGGCCGGAAAATCGTTCGTCCGTGTCGATCGCGTGGAGAAGCTGGTTGCCGTCACCAAGCAGGCCGATTGGCCGAAGTGGCTGGCCGGGTTCGAAGGCACCAGCGCCAACCAGTCGCTCGGTTCGCTGATCGTGAATGTCGATGGCCGAAACGAGCCGCTGACCGTGGGCTACCACAAAGTCAGCGTGGAGATTCGCGATCAGATCGCCCGCACCACCATCGAAGAGTCGTTTGTTAATCACACCAAAGCGCGGCTGGAGGGCGTGTTTCATTTTCCGCTGCCGCAAGACGCCTCAATCAGCAACTTTGGCATGTGGATTGGCAACGAACTGGTCGAAGCCGATGTTGTCGAAAAACAACGGGCGCGGGAAATTTACGAAACCATCTTGCGCGAAAAACGCGACCCCGGCCTGCTCGAGTGGACCAGCGGTAATCTGTTCAAAGCCCGCGTGTTTCCGATCGAAGCCGAATCGGAAAAGCGCGTGAAGATCGTTTATACGCAAGTCTTGCCGCTGCGGGCTAATAAATACCACTACAGCTACGCTCTGCGCAGCGACCTGCTACGCACCAAGCCGCTCCGCGAACTGTCTCTCAACGTCACCGTCAACTCGGCGCTGCCGCTCAAGAATGTCACGTGCAGCACGCATCCGGTTCGCGCACAGCATACCGAGCACTCGGGCCAGGTGAGTTTTGCCGCGCAAGAATATACGCCCAATCGCGATTTCGAAATGGTTTGCGAAATCGATGGCAAGCAGTCGGACGTGGTGGTTGTGCCGCACCGTCGCGGCGATGACGGCTACCTGCTGGTGCAAGTCAATCCGCCGACGGCCGATGGCAACTGGCAGCGCGAAGTGCTGCCCGACGGCCAGCCGCTGAATCTGATTTTACTCTGTGATACTTCCGGTTCGATGGACTCGGAGCGGCGTAAGCAACAGGCCGAACTGGTCGGCACGATGCTGGCTTCGCTAGGCGAGAAAGATCGCTTTTGGCTCGCGGCCACGGATGCCTCGACCGCTTGGGCCAGCCTCGATCCGCAGCCGCCCACGGCCGAAAATATCGCCAAATCGCGCGATTTTTTAGACGTGAGGACTTCGCTCGGCTGGACCGATCTCGATCAAGCTTATCAGACCGTGCTTCGCAAAGCGCCGCCCGGCGCCCACGTGGTTTACATCGGCGACGGCATCATCAGCGCGCACGATCGCGATCCGAGTGCATTCGTCCGCCGACTCAAAAAGCTGCTGGCCGAAAAAGCCGAAGTGCCGGCTGACAAGGGCGACCGAAAAACCGATGCCGCGCTCACGCTGCATGCGGTCTCGGTAGGCAACACCCACGAGCAAGTTGTGCTTCGCGGAATTGCCAACGCCGGACACGGATCGGTTCGCGCCATTTCCGGCGGACAAACACCGCAGATCGTGGCGCTGGAACTGCTCAATGAAATTGCCCAACCCGGCTTGCGCGATCTCAACGTCGAGTTTCGCGATATCAAAGTCGCCGCCGTCTATCCCGAGCGTTTGCCCAATCTGGCGGCCGGAACGCAGCAGATTCTGGTCGGCCGTTATCTACCGCAGGGTAAAGATCAACAAGGGCAGGTGATCGTTACCGGCCGGCGCGGAACGGAAACCGTTCGCTACGTTGCCAAGGTGAACTTCCAGGACGCCGAAGCAGGCAATTCGTTCATTCCGCGCCTTTGGGCGCGATCGCACCTGGATCAACTGCTGGCTCAAGGCCAAAGCGCGGCCATCAACGATCAAATCATCGCGTTGAGTGAAGAGTTCCACATCATCACGCCGCTGACGTCGCTGCTGGTGCTGGAAACCGACGCCGACCGCGAGCGGTTTGGCGTCAAACGCCGCTACGAAATGCGCGACGGACAGCAGTTCTTCCAGCAGGGCAAAGCCAACGCTAACTTCGAGCTGGTGCAACAACAAATGAAGCATTCCGGCGACTGGCGACTGGCGCTGCGCCGGCAAATTTTGACGCAACTAGCTACGCTCGGACGCAATCCGCAGCAAGTTGCGCGGCGGCAGACGATGAATTTTTTGTCAAGCTTGCCCGGCAAAAAGGACATCATTAGCCGCAGCCTGGGCGACGTCGGCGGAGCCTGGGCATTTACCAAAGCCGGCAGCGGCACACTCCAGTTTGGAGGTAACCATTACTACAGCGACACCGATCTTGGCGTCCTCTCCAATGACGAGTCATTCGAGGAGGGGCGTTCCGGCGGTGGTTTCGGTGGCGGTCAGTGGAGCGGATCCGATGGTTTCAGCCAGTCCGGCGAGAAGTTTAAAAGCAATTTGTTTAATGGGGACATCAATGGTGATCTCGGCTGGAGTCATGAGCTGTCATCTGAGGAAAATCGATCAATTGCCTCGCCTGTTTCGGGCTCCAGTGTCTTCGGCCGCGGAGACGACTTGTCATTCATTCCGGACGAGCCGGAGTCGTTATACGAGGCGAACAAGTCGCTGTCCGATGTGCGCGCCAGTTCGTCAGCATACGAGTACGGTGGGGAATTTGCCGATCGACAAATCAGCGGGAAGCTACGCTTCGATGTCAGCGATTTGAAATATGATGGACGGAAAGGCCAGAAACTCTACACATGGTCCGGCCACTATCAAGCCAGTCGGCAAAGTTCATACACCGCTTGGCTCGGATTGTTCCCGGCGCTTGGCGCAGCGCCCTTCGAACCGAAATTGCCCCCGCGCGATCCAGAGCATTGGTCGGCCGAAGCCATTGCGATCTCCAAGAGTTTGCTCAGAACCCAGTCGCTGCTGAAATTTGTCGCCGGCAATCAGGGGCCAAGCTTCGAAGTAACAACAGTCAGCCGGACGTTGGATCCAAACTGGAAACGCACCTCGTCAACAGTGCGGCAGCAGTTGATGTTCGGCCCGCGCGGTTGGGCGTTACGCAACACCGTGACGGACGGCGACACCATCGTCAACACCTGCGATAAAACACAGCGGGCCGTTTATTCCAGCAGCCTGCAACTCGGTCAATCGCGGGCATCGACCGAGCGTGATCTGACCGCAATTCCACTGCCGCTCAACGATTGGTCGCTCAGCGCCCTGCATCAGCAATTTCCCAGTTATTACGCCAGCGTGGAAAAAGTGGCCGACGACCAGGCGCGGCTCGTGCTCTGGGTCCACAACACCAAATACCGAATCGTCTACCTGATCGACACCTCTCGGCATGTGATTCTAAAAACCGAAACGTTCGACAATGACCGACTCAGCCAGACCGACGTCTTCTCCGACTTTGTCAAAATCGCCGACACCTGGTGGGCAAAATCCATCGTCACCACCGACGCCAAAGGCCGGCAGATCGCCGAAACCACAGTCGCTCCGCGCGAACCGGGCGAAGCGGCATACGCGGCGGAAATCCTCGCCACTCAAAACCAACAGGCTGCAGTCGCTACGATTCGGCTGCCCGTGCCGACATTTCAAAAAGCTCGGCAACACGTGGCCGACGGCACGGCCGATTTCACCGATCGAATCGTGATGATCGTCCAGGAGTGCCACCTGCAGCAATGGGACGAACTTTTCCAGCATCTTGAGCAGGCCGAAAAACTCGCCGCAGGCAAGCCGGGCGTTCGCTGGCTGCGACCGGCCATCGACGCGGAAATCCGCCGCAACGAAGACTCGCGTCAAATTCTGCTTAAAGAAGTCAAAGCGTTGATTGCGGCTCAGCCCACGCCGGACCATGCGGTTTATCTGGCCAACTTCCTGTTGGATCACGCGCAACCGGTCTGCAGCCCGGCCGAACTTTACGAACTCTTGCAGATCGTCAAGCCGGTTTTCGAAAAGCTTCCGGCCGATGCCTCGGCCTGGCTCGGCTGGCAAGACCGATTGATGAATCTCGACGAAGCGCTGGGCAACAGCGAGGCCGCGATGAAACTTCGCCGCGCGTTGGCCGAAAAGCAGCCTTGGGATGAAAATCGGCAAACCGATTTGGCACGCCGACTGTTGCAGATCGGCCACCCGGACCAAGCCTACCAATGGCTCGATCGCCAATTGGAATTGCGCAAAGATCACGACATCGGTTCCGACCAGCAGTTACGCACCACCTATGCCGACTTGTACCGCATTCAAACGAATTGGCCGGAACTGCTCAAATTCACCGCGGCCTGGATCGAAAACAAGCCCGATGCTGAACTTCCCTATCAGCAGCATCTGGCGGCGCTGATTTTTAACGACAAGCTGGCCGATGCGCACGCGTTGGCGCTGGCCTGGCTTAAGGCAGGGCAGATCGAAGCTCCACTAACTCCCGCGGCTCGCGCCCAATTGGGTGCGGCCATCTCGTTTGCGCAAGGCAGTTGCTACAACGTCTCGTTCCAGCGAATGGACGAAAAATGGTACGAGCCGCTCGCGGAGGCCGCGCGATACTTCGTCCGGCAGCCAGCGGAATTGGAATTCGCCCAACGAATCACCGATTATCGTTTTAACAACAGTGCGAGCGGCGATCGTTTGCGCGGCCACTTTCTGCAACTGTTGCAAACCGAACTCGAGCAACTCAATCCGCAGCAAATCAGTTGGCTCGTCGGGCAAACGCTCAGCACTCGCCTGGAATTCACCGAGCCAATCGACGGTCGTCGGCAGCTCACCGCCTCCGAGTTGCCGATTGAACTTTGGAAAACCATCGCCGCGCAGATCCGTGGTCGCTGGCAACAAGCAGACGACAAAGAAGACGACGACAAGCACACGCTCGGCGAAGCGCTGAAGTCAATTTACGCAGCGCGATTCGCCGACACGGAGCTACTGCCCTTGCTCCGCGAACGCGTGAAGGTTTCGCCGCAGAAGTATCGCGCCTGGGATCTCGCTTCGCTGATGGACGCGCTGTTGGCGCACGCCTGGACCGAGGAACTGGAAGCAGAGGCCTTCGATTTGCTGCCGCGCTTCGAAAGTCAGGATCACAACGCGTCGGCGCTTGCCGCGCAAACGCCAATGCTGATTCGAGTGGTCGACGCCATGCTGGCCAATCGCATCGCGCTGGCCAACAAAGATTTGCAAGACCAAGGCCAGACCGACAAACTTACGCGCACGGAACTCGCCCAGAAGTGCGCCGATTTCCGAAAGCAAGCCATGACCGGCTTGGCGGATCGATTGACGAAAATGGCGGCGAAATTCGCTACCGAAAAGCATCCGCTGGCGCCGTGGTTGGCCGCGGATGCCGCTTGGTTGGATATCAAGTTGGATCGCAATCTGGAAAACGTGCGAACGCTCTCCTGGCAGCAATTGGGCGCAGCGCCGCAGAAGATCGAACCTGCAGCGCAGCAGCCAATCGACGAAGACCCAGCAGCCGCGTATCAGCGATTCTTCGACGCTCAGCTCAGGCATCGCAGCCTAATCACGCTCATGAGTTTGGCGGCGCGCAAAGATGCGCCCGCCGCGGAAGTCACGCGGCTCATCAAATACCTCGATGCCGGAATCGCCTTTGACGCGGAGCAAGCCGCACCTTGGCGAGCGCTGAAGTTTCAGATGCTGGTGGCGCTGGATCGGGCAGACGATCTGGAACGCGAACTCCGCGGCTGGTCCAAGGCGGATGTCAGCACGGCGCCGTGGCGTCGACTGCTGGCTTTGCTGTTGGCCGAGCGTGGCAAACTGGACGAAGCGATTAGCATCTTCGAAGCTTGCCAAAAGGATCAACTACTCACGGCCGACGATTACCGCGCACTTTCGCTCTGGTACCAAGTGCAAGACCGTCGCGAAGCATTCGAGAAAGCCAAGCTGGAGTCGTACAAACAACTGCCCGAGGGGCAATTGAACCGGCTGGTGTCTGTCGCGCGCAATCGCTGGTGCTACAGCCAGGCGCCGTTGCCCAGCGAGTTGGACGAGAGCGTGTTGCTGGCCTTCCGAGCGCTGTTCGAAAAGTCGTCTAATCCAGAGAATTACCTCTCTCAGTTGCGCGAGATCTACGGCGCCTGCCGCGACTTCCGCTTATTGCAGATGTTGCCGGACGCCTTGCCGGGCCGCACGCCGCAGCAGATTTACCCGTTTTTGCAAACGGTTCATTCGACCGTGCTGACGGAACTGCGCAACGAGGCAACCGCCGACGAGATCATTGCTCGCATTGCGAAATTGCGGCAAGCCGAGCATTCCGCAACCGATCTCCGCGCGCTGGATTTATTCGAAGCGTTGGTCGAGCGCCGTTCGGCCGAAGTCTTGAATCAGCCGGGTCCGCACGTCGAGCGCTGCCTGGCCGACCTGCGCCGCGCCTTCGAACGAAAATGGACATCCGGCGAGCAACCGCTGATGGCCAGTTTCCTGGGCTCGCTCGACAAACTGCCGAACGACAAACTGCGCGACGAACAGTTGCGCGAACTGCGAGAACTTCAACAGCAGTCGGCCCCCGGCAGTCGCGAGCGGCTGCAGATTTCGAACCAGTTGGCCAAAACGCTGTTCTGGAATTACGACCGTCGCGACGAAGGATTGCAGTTGCTTGAGGCGGAAGTCAGCGCCTACCAGGCGGCCCATGCTGGGACCAAAGAACATCCGGGACTCTGGCCGAACCAGGACAATGCCGTGCTGGGCGATTTGGTCGGCATGTACGAAAATCTCAATCGCTTCGCCGCCGGTGAAGACGCGCTGAACGCCCGACTGGTTCGCCCCGAGCACCCGCAGCAACGCCGCTGGCTGACGGACCGACTCTGGGCGCTGTACAACAACGCGTTGGACCGTCGCGGTGAAGTATCGCTTGGCAAAGATGAGCAACTGCTCGAGAGCCTAATTGCTTTTGGACTTCGGCAGATCGAGTCGGCGACTGATGAGAACATCCGTCAGGACGCGGTGACTCGATTGGTGCAGACATTCGATATCGCCATTCGCGGCAAGTTGCGCGGGTTCGAAAAGCCACTCCGAACATTTGCCTTCGAGCAGATGCCGGCGATTCTCAAACGCCAAACCGAACAATATCGCAATACGGCCCAGTCGCCCGTGCAAATCGTTCGCGAGGGTCTGGGCGCGGCCGAAGCATTGCGCTACACGGTCGAGCGGATGGAGCAGTGGCCCGATCGTTTGCAAATCACTTGGAACAGTAGTTGGAATTCGATGGGCAGCGAATTAGCCCAAAACCGGCATTTCGCCTCTGACGCCAAGGTGGAAAATCAGGCGCTCGAAGCCCGAGTTCTTGCGCTGGCCATCGTCGAGATCAAGCGCGAGATGTCCACGCGCGAAAGCCATTCGCCGTACATCTTCCATAAGAATTACGGCAGTTCCGATTATTTCTGGGCGGCAAAAACGGACGATTTTGCGAAAGCGGCCAACGAAGTGCTGGCCGAGTACAAAAACTCGGGACGACACTGCACCTACATTGCCGACTATTTTTGGCATGGTCTCGACCGCCGCGATCGTGCGGTGGAAATCTTGCTGCTGGCGCATCGCGATGGTGTGCTCGACCAAAACGAACAAACGCACTTGGCCGACTTTCTGCAGCAACGGGGGCGTTATGCGGAATCGATTGCCGTGCTGCAACCGCTGGTCGTCGCCGCGCCTGAGGCAATGTCGTACCGTGAGATGCTGATGCGAGCCTACTTCCAATCCAAGCGCCCGCAGCAACTGGACGAACTGATCAAGCAGACGGACGACTTCTACCACCGGGGTGGACGCTGGACCGCCGAAAACGTTGCCGCGTTCGGCCAGGGCAGCATCGACTGCGAGCGATTTGCCGACGCAGCCAAATACTTTGCCGAGGCCGTTTCGCGACGTCAGCGCGCCAACCCCAACGCCGGACTGGGCGATGGCACGCTGGCCACGTACTACCAAGGCCTGGCGGTTGCCGAATCGGCCCGTGGCCGCACCAACCAGGCGGTAGACGCGGCATCGGCGGCCATCGTTTGCTGGCCGCCGCGCAGCAATCAACGAACCAGCGCGCTGCTGACGCTGGCCCGCGTAATTCACGAAGCCAAAGATCTGGACGCGTACGTCAAAACGCTCGACGAGCAGGCGGCCGCCAGCGGCAAAGACAGCCCGTTGCTCCGCAAGCAGGTTGGCTTGGAGTATCAAACGCGCGGAAAAATGGAGTTGGCGGCGCAGCAATTGGAGCTCGCGCGGCAGTTGCAACCGGCCGATCAAGAAGTCTATTTGGCATTGATCCAGTGCTACGTCGCCTTGGGTAAGACGGACGCAGCAAACCAAACGCTGCTGGCCCAGTTGGATTTCAATCGCCACAATTTAAAGCTCTACGAGCAATTGGCCGAGCGGCTCAAATCCAACGAAGCCGAAGCCGAACGCGCGGCCACCAACATCATCGAAGCCGCGCCGACCGAAGCCGAGAATCACCAGGCGATGGCCGCGTTACGCGAAAAGCAAAATCGCTGGGACGATGCCATCGAACATTGGCAGCAAGTGGCCGAGTTGCGCCGCTTGGAGCCGACCGGGTTGCTCAAGCTTGCCGCAGCGCAAATTCACCAAATGAAATTTGATGCTGCTCGGAAGTCGATCGAGACGCTTAACAAGACCGAATGGCCGTCACGGTTTGGCATGGAATTGCAAGGCGAACATGGAATCCCGTGGTTGCAAAGTCAGTTGAAAAACAAATAGCCTGAAGTGCATGCCCGTTGAACCGACAATCGGATCGAGTCGCCCAGCGAATCCATAGCGGCATCATGGCGGCGGTTCGTCGGTGTCGCGCGATGTTGGCAAGCCTGCGAACAGCGCCGAGCCCACGCGAACCATTGTTGCGCCTGATTCGATGGCCGCTTCGTAATCGCCGCTCATGCCCATCGAAAGTTCTGGCAGCGGCAGCGCATCGCCAAACCGTGCCGCGAGTTGATTTCGCAGCTCGCGCATCTGGCCGAATTCGCGCCGCGCGGCAGGCAGATCGTCATCGAGCCCGGCCATGGCCATCAGTCCGCAAATTCTCAGGTTCTGCAACCGCAGCATCTGCTCGCAGGCCGCTGGCAATTCGTCGGGCCGAAAACCCTGCTTGGCGGCATCGCCCGAGATGTTCACTTCCAGCAGCAGCGACGGCGACAAATTCAACTCGCCGGCCATCTCGTCCACGGCTTGCACGGTTTTCCAACGCTCGCAGGAATGAATCCAACTGGTGAGCGGCAATGTGCGGCGAAGTTTGTTGCGTTGCAGTTGCCCAATCAGATGCCAACGAATCTCTTCACCGGTCAGTGCGTACGATTTTGCCCACAGAGACTGCGGCCGGCTCTCGCCAAAGTCGCGGCAGCCACAGGCCAGCAGCGCCTGAATTTCCGGCAGGCCGACGTACTTGGTGGCTGCCACCAGACGCACATCGCCGGCCGCACGCCCGCTACGTTGTGCCGCGGCGGAAATGCGTCCGCGCACTTCCGCCAGATTTTCCGCGATGCGCTGTTGGATTGCGTTCATGCTGGCCGAACTTCTCTTTGGCGAACATCGGCGCATTCACAACCCGCGCCGCCTACCGCGCTAGCCCGCGCTTCGATTGAGAACGCCCGCGATTTAGCGATGCGCGAAGTCGCCGGCGTTGACGCTTGGCAGGTGACTCACGCCCATCAGATGCTTATCGACGGCGCGAGCCGCCTCGCGGCCTTCATGGATGGCCCAGACCACCAGCGACTGACCGCGGCGCAAGTCGCCCGCGGCGAATACGCCCTGCAGACTCGTGGCAAACTCGGCATTGGTTTTGACATTGCCGCGCGGATCGAGTTCGATATTCAGATCGGCAATCGGACCGCGTTTTTCCGGTCCGACGAAACCCATGGCCAGCAGCGCCAATTGGCAGGGCCACTCCTTCTGCGTGTTGGGCAACTCCTCGAAAACCTGCCGACCGTTCTTGGTGGTCCACTCGATTTCCACGGTGACCAGACTTTGCACGTGTCCGCTGGAGTCACCGCGAAATTCTTTGGTGAGGATGCCAAACTTGCGATCGCAGCCTTCTTCGTGCGAAGTGCTGCTCCGCATCATCATGGGCCACAGCGGCCACGGCGTACTCGACGGACGCTCACTGGCACGGGGAAAATACCCGAGCTCTGGCGGTTGCGGCAGCAGTTCGAACTGCACCAGCGATTTGCGACGGTGACGGTTTGACGTGCCGACGCAATCGCTACCGGTATCGCCGCCGCCAATCACGATCACGTCTTTGTCGGTGGCCAGAATTTGATCGGCGATTTGGTCGCCCTGGTTCTTGGCGTTTTGCTGCGGCAAAAATTCCATCGCAAAGTGAACGCCCCGCAGTTCGCGGCCCGGAATAGGCAGGTCGCGCGGCGCGGTCGATCCGCCGCAGAGCAAGATGGCGTCGAAGTCATCTCGCAACGTTTGTGTCGGCACGTCGACGCCAATATTGGCGTTGCAACGGAACTCGACGCCTTCTTCTTCGAGCTGCTTGATTCGTCGCCAGACTCGCGATTTTTCCAACTTAAAATCCGGAATGCCGTACATCAGCAGTCCACCGGGTCGGCTTGCCCGCTCGAACACCGTGACTTGATGTCCCGCGCGATTCAACTGCTGCGCGGCCGCCAATCCCGCCGGTCCGCTGCCAACCACGGCCACACGCTTGCCGGTGCGGATCAGCGGCGGTTCGGCCACGATCCAACCTTCTTCGAAACCGCGATCCGCGATCGAAACTTCAATTTGCTTGATGGCCACGGGGTCTTCGTTAATGCCCAGCACGCAGGCCGCCTCGCACGGGGCGGGGCAGACGCGACCCGTGAATTCCGGAAAATTGTTGGTGGCGTGCAAGCGATCAAGCGCATCGTGCCATTGGTCGCGATAGACCAGATCGTTCCAGTCCGGAATGATGTTGCCCAGCGGACAGCCCATGTGGCAAAACGGCACGCCGCAATCCATGCACCGCGCGCCTTGCGTTTTCATTTCTTCGTTGGAGAGCACTTGCAAAAATTCGTTGTAGTGCCCTAGCCGCTCGGCCACCGGCGCCTTGCCGAAAGCCTTGCGGGCATGCTTCATGAAGCCGCGAATGTCGCCCATGATAAAAACTCGATACTGACGTGTGTGATGAAGCGTAATGTTGTGGCCAGGCAACGCGCGGCCTGTTGGTGCTCGCGACCTGATTGCCTGGCAAACGGAAATGAAAACCAACTAGGCTGGCACCGGAACCTGCTTTGCTTGCTGGCGCGCCGCCAGTTCGGCCATGGCCCGCTTGTAATCGCGGGGCATGACTTTCACGAACTTCGCAGACAGCGAATCCCAATTGTCCAGAATGTCTTTACCGCGCGTGCTGCCGGTGTATTCGACATGCTTACCCACCAACTGCTGAACCAGTCGGGCGTCGTCTTCGTCCATTTCTTCCAGGTCGACCATCTCTTTATTGACCAGCGGTGGAAAGGTGCCATTGAGATCCAGCACATACGCGATGCCGCCGGACATGCCGGCCGCAAAGTTACGGCCCGTCTCACCCAAAATGACGACCGTGCCACCGGTCATGTACTCGCAGCCATGATCGCCGACGCCTTCGACCACTGCCGTAGCGCCGCTGTTGCGAACGCAGAAACGCTCGCCGGCCAAGCCTCGCAAATAAACTTCGCCGCTGGTGGCGCCGTATAGCACGACGTTACCGGCAATGACGTTTTCTTCCGCCTTAAAGGTGCTCTCGCGCGGCGGATAGACGATGACCTTGCCGCCAGACAGTCCCTTGCCGCAATAATCGTTGACGTCGCCCTCAACGCGCACAGTGACGCCATGCACACCAAAGGCCATCAAACTCTGGCCGCAGGTTCCGCGGAAATTAATCTGAATCGTGTCTTCGCGATCAAAGCCCTTGGCACCGTAACGCTTGGTGACTTCGCTGCATAGCACCGTCGCGACGGTGCGATTGATGTTGCGAATTGGCAAATCCACTTGGACCGGGGATTGATCATCCAATGCCGCCTGGCAAGCGTCCAGCAGCGTGGTAACGTCCAGCGAACTATTGATGCCGTGATCTTGCGACTCGGCGCAATACGTTTTGACGAAGTCCGGAACTTGCGGCTTGCGCAAAATGGCGCCAAAATCCAAACCCTGCGATTTGCCGTGATCGGTGGCCGCTTTGGTCTCGAGCAAGTCCACGCGACCGACCATTTCATTGATGGTGCGGAATCCCAGCGAGGCCATGATCTCGCGCAAGCCTTCGGCCAACAGGAAAAAGTAATTGATAACGTGTTCCGGCTTGCCAGTGAATTTCTGCCGCAGCGATTCGTCCTGCGTGGCGATGCCCACGGGGCACGTGTTCAAATGGCATTTGCGCATCATGATGCAGCCAATGGTCACCAGCGCCGCGGTGGCAATGCCCCACTCTTCCGCGCCCAACAGCGTGGCAATTGCCACATCTTTAGGCGTGCGAATCATACCGTCGGTCTGGACGACAATCCGCCCACGCAAATCGTTGCGAACCAAAACCTGATGCGTTTCGGCCAAGCCGAGTTCCCAAGGCAAACCCGCGTGCTTGATGGATGTTTGCGGGCTGGCGCCGGTGCCGCCATCGTGACCACTGATCAGTACGACATCCGATTTGCCTTTGGCCACGCCCGCGGCGATGGTGCCGACGCCGACTTCGGCCACCAGCTTGACGCTAATGCGCGCGTCGCGGTTGGCGTTTTTTAGATCGTGAATCAATTGCGCTAGATCTTCGATCGAATAGATATCGTGATGCGGCGGCGGCGAAATCAAACCCACGCCCGGTGTGCTGTGGCGAATGCGACCGATTTCTTGATCGACTTTGTGGCCCGGCAACTGCCCGCCCTCGCCGGGCTTGGCACCCTGCGCCATCTTGATTTGCAGTTCGCGTGCATGGACCAAATAGTTGCTGGTCACGCCAAACCGACCACTGGCCACCTGCTTGATGGCGCTGTTGCGCGAGTCGCCGTTATCGTCGAGCGTATAGCGCGCCGGATCTTCGCCGCCCTCGCCGGTGTTGCTGCGACCGTCAATGCGATTCATGGCGATGGCCAGCGTTTCGTGGGCTTCTTTGCTGATCGAGCCATACGACATGGCGCCGGTAGCAAAGCGTTTGACGATTTCCTTGGCCGGTTCGACCTCGGACAACGGAATGGGCGTGGCCGATTTGAAACCCAGCAGGCCGCGCAATGTGAGCAAGCGGCGATTCTGGTTGTCGATCAGTTCGCAGAACTTGACGAATTCTTCACGACTGTTGATCTGCGTGGAATGCTGCAGCTTGGCCACGACATCCGGGCTGAACATATGGGCCTCGCCCTTGCGTCGCCAGGCATAAGCGCCACCGACATCCAAATCCAACGACTGCGCGGCGGGCCGGGTGGGATAGGCGTGTTCGTGCCGCCGCAGCGATTCTTCGGCAACTTCTTTTAGCCCGATGCCTTCGATACGGCTGGCCGTACGGGTAAAAAACTCGTCGATGAACGCGCTGTTGAGGCCAACGGCTTCGAAGATTTGCGCGCCACGATAACTCTGCTGCGTGCTGATGCCCATCTTGGACATGACCTTCAGCAGTCCCTTGGTGCACGCTTTGACAAAGTTCTTCTGCGCCTGGTAGTGGTCCAGCGTTGCCGGCAACATTTTCTCGGAAAACATCTGGTCGATGGTCGCAAGCGCCAGGTACGGATTGACCGCGCCAGCGCCGTAGCCCGTGAGCAAGGCAAAGTGGTGAACTTCGCGGGCTTCGCCCGTTTCGATCACCAAACCGGCACGCGTCCGCGAACCTTCGCGAACCAAATGATGGTGCACGTTGCCAGTGGCCAGCAGCGACGGAATGGGCGCAAACTCTTTGTTGACGCCGCGATCGGAGAGCACCAAGATGGTCACGCCCTCGGCCATAGCGGCCGACGCTTCTTCGCGCATTTCTTGCAGCCGGGTCTTCATGCCTTGCACGCCAGCCGATCGCAAGAACAACATGGAAAGCACGCGCGTCCGCAGACGGGGGGCGTTGAGTTGTTTGATTTTGGCCATTTCGGAATTGGTCAGAATCGGCGTTTCCAGACGCAGCAACCGGCAATGCTCGGGCTTCTCTTCCAGCAAGTTGCCTTCGCAGCCGATGGTGGTGATCATCGACGTGATGATCTCTTCGCGAATGGCATCTAGTGGCGGATTGGTGACCTGCGCGAACAGTTGCTTGAAATACGCGTACAGTAATTGCGGCCGATCGGAAAGTACGGCCAGCGGCGTGTCGTTGCCCATCGAGCCTAGCGCTTCGTTGCCATCGGTGGCCATCGGCGCGAGAATCACCTTCAGGTCTTCTAGCGTGTAACCAAACGATCGCTGCAATTCCAAAATTGGCTCATCCAAATGCCCATTCACGCCGGCGATATCGGGCAGTTGGTCCAAGCGAATTTGGTTTTCGGTAATCCACTGGCGGTAGGGCTGCTTTTCGGCCAGCGCGTTTTTAATTTCGGCGTCGGTGATGATGCGACCTTGCGCGGTGTCGATCATCAACATTCTGCCCGGACGCAACCGGCCTTTGGCCACCACATCTTGCGGCGGAATCTCTAGCACGCCAGCTTCGGAGGCCATGATCACGTCGCCATCTTTGGTCACCCAGTAGCGGCTAGGGCGCAAACCATTGCGATCCAAACATGCGCCCATCCGCGTGCCGTCGGTGAACGCCATTGATGCCGGGCCGTCCCAAGGTTCCATCAAGCAGGCCTGATATTCGTAGTAGGCTTTGCGATTGTCCGACATGCTCTCGTGCCCCGACCAAGGCTCGGGAATCAACATCGACATCGCCTGTTCCAGCGGCCGACCGGTGAGCACCAGAAGTTCCAAAGCGTTGTCGAAGATTGCCGAGTCGCTCGCGCCGGGAATGCAAACCGGGCGGATCTTTTTCAGGTCCGCGCCGTATTTTTCGCTGGCGAACATGCTCTCGCGGGCGTGCATCCAGTTGACGTTGCCGCGCAAGGTGTTGATTTCGCCATTGTGAGCCAGGTAGCGAAACGGGTGGGCCAAATCCCAGGTCGGAAAGGTATTGGTGCTGTAGCGTTGATGCACCAGCGCCAACGCGGAGACAAAACGTTCGTCAACCAGATCCTTGTAAAACATCTCAACCTGGTTGGCCAACAGCAAGCCCTTGTAGACGATGACCCGCGAAGACAACGTGCAGATGTAGCAACGTTTGCGTTCGGACAGATTCGCCTGCCGGATTTCCAGTTCGTGGCGTTTGCGAACCACAAACAATTTCCATTCGAGCATGTCAGGCGCTACTTGGCCGCGGCCGACGTAAACCTGTCGAATGAACGGTTCCACATCGCGCGCCAGCGGGCCGATATCCTTGTTGTCGATGGGCACGTCGCGCCAACCGAGCAGTTGCAAACCTTCTTCAGCCACCAAAGCTTCGAAGCGCTGTTCGCAATACTGGCGTTGGTCGAGCGTGTTGGGCAAAAAGACATTTCCCACACCGTATTCGCCGAGCGCTGGCAACGTGATGCCGACTTCGGCCGCCGCAGCGGTTAGAAATTCGTGCGGAATTTGCGTCAAAATCCCCGCGCCGTCGCCGGTCAGCGGATCGCAACCGCACGCGCCGCGATGCGTCAGGTTGACCAGGATTTCCAGCCCGCCGCGGACGATCTGATGGCTGCGTCGCCCATGCATGTTAACGACAAAGCCCACGCCGCAAGCGTCGTGTTCGTTGGCCGGGTCGTACAAACCGTGCTTCTCGGGCATGCCGGTATTTTTGAGGAGCGGACGCATTTCATTCACCGTGACTTAGTTTTGCTGCTAGATTACGAAATCAGTTCTGCACATACTGATCGACCCCTCGATGGAACTCGGATCACTGGCAAGTTCGGTGTTTGCCAAATCAATGTCCGTCCGAGATTCACCGTCTGCCTGATCCCCTTGGCTCGCTCCGGCCGTTGCCGGATGATGGCCGTTTTCCGTGACGTGTATTTCCGTGCCATGTTTTTCCGTGGCTTGCTTTTCCAGCAACGGATGCGCGGACGATTCATCGCCGCGCGCAACGCCGGAGGGTTTGCCCTGCCCATTTGAATTGCCATCCGCGCGTTGGCTCACGGAGCCAGCGGCTGATTGCTCGGTTTTAACGATAACCACCTGTTCCGGCTTGTCGCCCGACTCGCCGAGAAAATCGATAAACCGGCGTACGGCCGGCCCCATTTCGCGACCGCGCCGATGCAAAATCCCCAGCGGCCGCACAAGTTCTTCATTATCTAGCGGAATGGCGACCAGCGTGCCAGCGGCCACCTCTCGCAGGATCGTCGGCACGGGCAAAATGCCAATGCCAGAATCGATTTCAATCGCCCGCTTGAGCGTTTCGATGTTGTCAAATTCAAGCGCCACGCGAACTTCAACGCGGTTTTTTTGCAACACCCGGTCGATCTCATGGCGGATCGTCAAGTCGCTGTTGAAGCCGACAATCTTCTCGCCGGCGAGATCCTCCAGCGCCAGCCGCTCGCGCCCTGCCAATCGATGCTGCGGGGCGCAGACCAGCACCATGGGCTCAACTCGCCAGGCAATGGATTTCAGAGTTCGCGTGCTGCGTGGATAGCTGACCAACCCGACGTCCGCCTGATCGCGATCAACGGCCTCGTAAACGCGATGCGGATGCAGGTATTCCAGTTTGACATTAGTCTTCGGATACTGTGCCATGAAATCCTGCGCGATCCGGCTCATGTGATGCAGGCCGACGGAATAAATGGACGCCACGCGGACGCGTCCGGCGACCTCATCGTGCAGCGTGCGAACTTCTTCTTCCAAGGCCGAGTAGCGTTCGACCAGCTTGCGGCAGCCGTCGTAATAGATTTCGCCCTCAGGCGTCAGTGAAAACGGTCGCTTGGAGCGATCGAGCAGTTTCACTCCTAGTCGGCCTTCCAACTGGTTGACCACTTGGCTAGCGCCCGATTGAGAAATGCCGTTTTCATCGGCCGCCCGCGAGAAGCTGCGTCGGTGGACGACATCGCAGAAGATCTTTAGCGATTTGAGCTGCATCAAAGACCCGAAATCAGGCACTGCCCGGCCAAAAGCCGATCGCCCTCAGGGCGAGATCGACACACTAGCGATATTAACATTACTTATACAAACATGATCGCGCATTAGTAATCGATCATGAGATAATAGGTTACGGAAAATTGTTGATTGCGTCAACTCCCAACAGCAAAAATCGTACATGCAGCCATTGTTAATATCAGAATGGCTAATATCATCAGGTCGCCTGGCAAGTCGATCCTGCCTGGCGTTGATGATGCTTGCCGCGGTCAAAATTCAACTGCTTGCCCGGAAACCCGTGTGCCTGCCATCGATACCGGGCGTACAGCCGCAGGTCAAAGTTGGCAGGGCCCTTAAAGCGGCTCGGGCTAATGCAAGCGGAACTGCCGGCACGAAATTTTGGCGAACCATCGATTTGATTGGCCCACGAAGCGAGTCGCCCGTAGCACTCCTGCATGTCAGGTTGGCGGAGCAGTCAGGCGAAGTGTGAACGGCAGCCGTGGCTTAAGAGAACAGTTCGGGAATCAGTTTGCCTTCGCGAACAATCATCACAGGGCGGCCGGTGCCAGTGCGATATTCCTTGCGAAAGTCGATGCCCAGGCTTTGGTA
The DNA here is from genome assembly GCA_038205115.1 of Pirellulales bacterium. Classification (GTDB taxonomy): domain Bacteria; phylum Planctomycetota; class Planctomycetia; order Pirellulales; family JBBRCE01; genus JBBRCE01. The sequence goes on along the minus strand of JBBRCE010000011.1, from coordinate 63,044 downwards.
GAATGAAGCGGCCACCATATCCGGCGAGATTGCATCATGCGCAGGGCCCATGCCGTTTGCATCGCTGGCACCAATCACCTGGCCCATCTTCATGCCGCCGCCAGCCAGCAAGCAGAACATGGCGCGCGGCCAGTGATCGCGCCCGGCGTTGGGATTGATCTTAGGCGTGCGGCCAAATTCGCCGGTCACAAAGACCGATGTCGTGTCGAGCAGGCCTTTTTCGGAAAGCGAGTTAAACAACGCGGCCAAACCTTCGTCGAGCATGGGCAGCTTGGTGCTTTTGAGCGACTGAAAGTTGTTGGCGTGCGTGTCCCAGCCGCCGATGTTCACCGTGACGAAGCGTACGCCAGACTCGACCAACCGCGTGGCGAGCAAGCAACTCAGTCCGAATTGCGATTCGCCAAACTGCTTGGCAATGGAGCTCGGCTCGCGGCTGATATCAAACGCCTCGCGCGCCTTGGGCGACGTGATGATGTCGTGCGCCTGGCGAGAAAATTCATCCAAACCTTCGACCAGGTTATTGTTGGACTCAAAGCCTTTGAACACCGTGTCCAAATCGCCCAGCAGTTTTTGACGACGTTCGACTTCGCTGAGCGTTAAACCACCCGGCAGCGAAATACCGCGGACCGAAAACGCCTTGCCGGGCGTCGGCGAGGCATTGGTTTGCAGGGGTGCGTACTGAACGCCCAGGTAACCAGCGCGCTGCGGCGTGTTGGGAATGGCGACAAACGATGGCAAGTTTTTGGGAGTCGCCAACTCTTTGGTCACCACCGCCCCATAGCCCGGGAAAGACAACGATGCCAGCGGACGATTACCGGTGTTCATGTAGTCCGTACCCAACGCGTGCGCGGCAATGCTATGACTGACGCCACGCAGCACGGTAAATTTATCGGCGCACTGCGCCAGCTTTGGAAAATGCTCGCAAATTTCCACGCCGGGCACATTGGTTTTGATGGGATTGAATTCGCCGCGATATTCGGCCGGCGCATCCGGCTTGAGATCGAACATATCCATATGCGACGGTCCGCCCGCCAGGTTGACGAAAATGGCGGCCTTGCCTTTGGCCTGCGCCACTTCGCCGGCGTGAGCCATGCGGAGGTAGCTCGCCAGATTGAGTCCGATGCCGCCTGCCACGCCGACCTTGATGAAATCACGCCGTTTGAATCCGTCGCAAAAGCTGTGAATGGCCATGATCAGACACCTTGAATAAAAGTTGACGTAGCCGCTGAGGTGGGAAATCGGAAGCGAAGCTGGACATCACCGCAAGTCATTGCCGGCCGCGTTGCCACGGCGAAGCACGACCGGCGTTAGTGGTTGACGATAAATTCCTTGGTGTTGACAAGCGCCCACAGCAAGTCGCGAACTCCGCTGGTCGGATTCGCCGCGGCGGACAAATACTCCACCGCCTTGGCCGTTTCTTCGTCGCTGGGCAGTCGGCTCAACGTGCGCATGTATGCCTGCCGGGCCAACAGTTCGGGCGCGATGGGTTGCTTGGTCGCCGAGGGCTTGCCCGGCGGGGCAACTTGCCGCAGCCAGCCGCTGGAGCGATCGATCAGGCCATAGAGTTCACTGTCGTTGCGGAGATAAATCGTTTGCAGTAAGCTCGGGTCGGATGAACGCTCGCAATCGCAATTCGTGGCACGGATTGGTTTGCCGAACGCGGTCAAAACGTAATTGCCTTTTGCGCTTTTACCTTTTTGCGGCACGTCGACGCCCGGGCCAATCGCGCGATCCGCCATTTCTTGCTGCAAGCGGTCGATGTCTTGATCGCTGGCCGTGGCTTGCACGACCGCATCGTAGGCGACCTCGGCCGCCATCCGGCGCGGAATGGCACGGCTGTAATTGCGGGTGTCCCAGCGATTGGTGGCATTGGATTTCCAGCTCGATTGATACGCGCGGCTATTGCAAATTTCGCGATGAAGCCACTTCATGTCGTAATGGTGTTCGACAAAACCATGCGTCAGGTAATCCAGTAGTTCCTTGTTGCTGGGCGGGTTCGCCTGATTCAGATCGTCGGTTGGCTCGATAATGCCGACGCTGAAATATCCGGCCCACACGCGGTTGACGTAAGAGCGGGCGAAATAACGTTCCGGATCGTGTCGCATCCAGTCCATCAGCGCCTGCCGCGGATCGGCCAATTCGGTGAGGTCGATTTTATCGCCGCCGAGCAACTTGGCGGAAGCGGCAGGACTTGGCAGCTTGCCGGACGACTTGACCTTGATTTCTTTGCCAGCCGCGAGCGGTTTACGCGCGGCCGCATTGCCGACGAAGACTTCTTGCATCGGTAATGACTTACCAGCCGCTAAGGCTGCTTCCACGGCTTTCTTCTGTTCGGGCTGTTTCTTTTCTTTCAGACCCAACTCACTGATGAGCTGGCTGTATTTTTCTTTGCCATCGGGGGCAACGCCGTAGCCCATGCGGTTGAAAAAGTTGGCAAACTGATCGAAGTCTTGCTTGGTCCACTGATCGAACGGATGTTTGTGGCATTGCGAGCACTGCATCCGCACGCCGAGAAACGCATATGCAAAGCCCAGCGCCATGTCGTCTGGTTTTCGCACGCTCTTCCGCGCCCAATAGTAGGGCATGGTCTCACGCTTGGCGAATTCGTCGCCATTATCGTGAACTAGCGAAGTGGCTTTCTCACAGTATTGCTCGTAGTCCTGCCCCGGTTCGCGGCTCACCGCCAAGACGATGCCAGCGACGATTTGATCGTAAGGCATGTTTTCTTTGACCCGCTTGTTCATCCACGAGTACCATTGCATTGCCGGCGCAGCGCCGTCTTGCACGTACTGCTGGCTGTTCTGCAAGTTGGCCGATGAGTTGCCCGTAATATCGCACAGCTTGGTCGTCCACCAGGCGGCATATGCGGGACGCTCAAGCAGCAGGTCGATCTGCTTGGCACGCTTGTCGGACGAACTGTCGGCCAAAAACGCTTCCAAAGCCGCAGTTGTGGGCAGCGTGCCGGTGATGTCCAGCGTTACGCGCCGCAGAAATTCCGCGTCGTCAGCCAAATCGGCCGGAATGATGCCCAATTTGCGCAACTTGTTGACTACCAGCTCATCGACTTTTGTGGGTGTGGCGACCTGAGGATATTTTGGCCCGACAGCGTCGGAAACCGGCAGCAACACGGAGATTGGCTGCACACCGTTGTCGTAAAATGCGACGACGTGCGTATCACCTTTTTCGAGCGAAACGATCAGTCCGTTTTCATCGACTTTGCAAATGCTATCATCGTTGGTGCGGTAGCGACAGATTGGCGTGACATCCTCGCTCGATCCATCCGCCCAATGCGCAATGACCGTCATCTGCCGCGTTTCGCCGGCCTTGGCAAACACAACCTCCCGCGGCAGCACTTCCAGTCGCCCAAACTCCGGACCATCGGCGGCAATGCTTTTCGCGCCGGCCTGCAGCCAACTCAACAGTACGCGATACTGCCAACTGTCGACGGCAAATCGTCGGCCACCTTCGTGATCGACTTGTTTGCTGGGCTTTTGGATGATCAAGCTGGCGGCGGGATCCGCGGGATTTACACGCGGCTCTTTGCCCTGGCAAATGGCGTCGTGATCTGCTTTGAAGTCGTAACCGAACAGCGACAGCCGAAAACCGCCTTGCCCTTGAAACGAACCGTGGCAGGCGCGGCCATTGCAGCCCAAGCGGCCAAACATTGGCAGCACATGTCGACGAAAGTCAGGCACTTCGTCCGTGTTGGCGGCAAAACGCTGATCGATGCGCGGCCGTACCGCGGCGACCGGCGTTTGATCGGCGGCGGCCGTATGCACGGCAGATTCTGCCGCTGGCTGTTCTGAGGCCGCGACAGACTTCACCGCTAACTCGGGCGTCGATTCCGCGGCGCGAGTTAGACTCAGCCCAGCGACGCTCACCATAAACGTCAAACAAATTGCAGTCGAAGTCCTCGACCGCGCAGGCGCAGATAGGCGGGACATCAGAGCACCGTGTGTCAGACAGGCGGGCAGGTAAACGCTGGGAGGGATCGTCGCCGGAGCGATTTGCGTGAGGCGGGTGGCCGCGTGTATTCTATCTAAATGACGTCACCCGACCAGCTTTTTTTAAGATATTATTTATTTTTTTTCTTTCGCCGCCCGAGTGCGCGCCGCGGCCGAATGTCAAACCGCCCGAAGGAATATTTTTGCGGTTCAGCGGCACCGGCCAGCAAGGCCGGACGAGCGCACATGTTCGCCAGCACCTGCATCCGGCGAAGAAGCCCGGATGGCAATCCTGCCACGTGGTTCCTAGCAGGTCAGCCTGCGAAATTGGCCCAGCAGGTCAGCCTGCCAATCAATCCGCAAGGCGATAAAGCAAAATCATCCGGCAGGTAGTCCTGCAAGATCATCCCGTCGGCTAGCTCTGACGCTGCCGCAGCAGGCCTTCCCAAAAGCCGAACTGAGGATCGCCAGCGCGAAATGCAAATACAGCGTCCGGCAGCGGCGCGGCGGTCGATTTGCCCGACGGAACACGGACCACAACGGCGCCGTCTTGGCGACGCTCAAGCCGCCAATGGCTGTATTGGTCGGGCAAGGAGCCCATGTCAGCGGATTGCGTGGCCGAAAAACTCATGGAAATGCAGCGGGGGCAGGCGGGAGGGCGTTACGAAATTGAGGAGGGAAAAAACTCATCCAACCGCCTCATTCTTTCAAAATCGGCCACTTAATTCTAGGTCAAAATCGGCCGATTTCCAGCCAAACGAATGGCCTTTTCGGCAGGCTGTGCCGATCGTAGGGTCCGGCTTCCAAACCGCCAGCCACAAGTCGAAAGCGACTGAGGAGCGAAACGAGGGGCGGTGGGGAGATAAAGTTTTTCGCCAGTGCGGGCGATTTCTGCACTGCAAAGTTGCTGCAGGTAACGACTTGGCAACGGTTTTGACCTCGATAATCGCGGTGGACAGTGAGGACACAACGCCCGCAGGACGCACTTTTTTCGCAGCCGCAGGGCGGACCGCAGGCCCGTCACTCCGAATTGCGATTGCGATTTTATGACGCTTGTACGCGCTGAGGCGAGTCTGTCGTGGGCGACGCTGCCAGCGTCGGCTGAGTTGGGGCTCAACCGCCGCTGACTTATCAATCATCCCGAACGGCAAACCATTCGCTGACCCAGCGCCAAGCGTCCGATCCACCGTCGCAGGCTGCGTCGGCTACGGTCGGCCAGGGCGACAACGAGCGGGCAACATTGCGAACGTTCTGCCAGCGGCGCGCAAGCGCAAAGCGCTGCGCGCCGAATCGCATGTTTGCAAATCGGAGTGTGTGAGCGGTCGCCAGGCTTGCATAGGCGCAGGCGACCGCCGGTTAAGTTGTCAAAGAGCTTCAACGGGGATTCGGCTATTTACTGCGGCCGCGTGTCGGTTCGATTTCGATTCGCCAGCGCACCGGCGAATCTACTTTTGTCTAGCAAACCATCCACGCGACATCTCTTGCAACCAGTCTCATGCAAATGCCGGCGAATTGCCGACGGAAAAACTAGGTTCGTAGCGCTTTGCGTAACAACGCACGCGAATTGACAGATCGTCAACTCGGCCGCTCATCCCCGGCCCATCTCCCCGGAGTACCGGGGCGAAGGGAGAAGCGGAGTGGACGCGCTGCGCTTAACACGCAGTACGCCGTTCAGGCAGCTTGCCTTGAATGCTTCGAACTCGATTTTTCGCTCGGGTGTTGTGCCCGCCTTTGCACGCTGAGTTGTCAGAGCCCTGGGTTGGCCTCAAATCCGTTGTCTCGCGTTGGGCAGACCTTCCGCCCGCGAGATATATGAACAACAGTATACTACATTCCCATGAAAAGTCAACGGCGCAAAAATGGCGAGACGTCAGGAGTTGCCATCTGCGACCCATCTGCGTTTATCTGTGTTCATCCGCGTCATCGTGACGTTCTGCCGGCAAAGATCGCCACCAGTTCGTTGCTATTGCTGCGATTGGATCGAGCAGGCAACCAAGGTGACGCAGATGAACGCAGATTATTCGCACAGATGCGCGATCGCGTTGGCCGTGACTGCGGCGGCAAGCACGCGAGAGGCGGAGCGCCAGCGGCGCTACTGGATCACGAAATGACTGTAACTGTTGCTCGGAATCGCGACCGGCAAGTCGATGTGATAGGCGCGATCCAACGGATAGGCTTTTGTGCCGCCGTCGGCGTTGCGAACATTCGCCGAGTCAGTCAGTCCAGTGTAGTAGAGCGGAATCGAGAGCGTTTTGGCTACTGGCGTGGGCAAGGGATTGTAGATCATCAGCAACCCCTTTTCTTTGCCGAGCGGATCGACATGCAAGAAATAATCGAGATCGCGGCCGTCCGCGCGGCGGAGGTGGATGATGTCGGCATCGAGAATTTGGCGGTGTGCTTTGTAAAAATCGACCCACTTCTTAACTTGCGTTCGGGTCTGATCCGCATCGTAAAGCCGTGGCCCTCGGTAGCAGGCCTGCACGCCGGCGCCAAACAGGTTGGCCATGCGTAGATCGTAATGCGGCAGATGATCTTTGAGCGGTTCGATGGTGGCAGCCGCGCCGCCGCCGTGATATTGCGTGAGCGGCACAAACATCCAGCCCATGCTGGGCGTTTTTTCCCAAGTGCCGTCGTAGATATTTTGCCGCTCGATGATTTCCTGATATTCACGCGGCAACGACCAATTGACTTCGCGATAGCCCATGCCGGTCTTGCTGCCGCCGCTGAGGAAGTACCAGTCGGGAATATTGAGATACACACCACGGGCGCGACACGTTTTGTAGAAATCGGTGATGCCTCGCCATTGCACCCACTGCGAATCTTCCAGCCCATGATGTCCGGGATGATTGGTGGCGGCGCAGCGATCTCCGGGGTACGAACCATCGTGCTCAAGCACAGCCAGTCCGCTGACTTCCATGAAATGTTGCAGTTGCTTGAGATAATCGATGCCCCACTGCGCACCCAAACAGGGCATCACGCCAAACCGGGCCGGCACGCCCTGCGTGTTATCCTGCGGAGTGCCAGCCTTACGGCTGGCCAGCAGCGAATAGCCGCCCAGCGTGACGCCTTTGGACTTGCCGTAGTCGACCAATTCCTTGATTTTCGCCTGATACACGGGATCCGCATTTTCGTAATTGAATCCGCTCCCGAACGTCAAAATGGCCATCTCGAAGCCGACGTCAGCGCACTGGTCGATGGCTAATTTCACGGCTTCTGGCTTGGCGTCACGAACGTGCATCAGAATCGGATTTTCGGTGACCCACGGCGAAATGCAGCGATACATTCGTCGCATGGCCAGGCCGTTGCGCTCGCGGTCCGTCGAGTCGAAGGCCAATTCGAAAACGCGAAACGACTCGAACTGTTGGCCGGCCGACAGCGATAAATCTGGCCCCAGCGGCGGCTTGCATTGCAGCAAACAAGGTGTTTTCAGGCCGTAATTGACCTGCGTCTTGTACTGCGGATCCGGGCCGACGGAAACCGCCGCGTTGGCGCCGCGGATGTTCATCGAGTCGAAGGCGTAGTCGGTCTCGACATGCAGCTTGGGATAATTCCAGGTGGTGTTTTCGTCGACCGTCGATTCCGATTCCGTCAGGGCTAACATTTCCGCCACAAACGATTTCACCCGCACCGTCGACTCACCGCCGTTGCGAACGACAATCCACTTGCTGAGCAGCGGCAGATCGTCGAACAGTTCGTAGTGAACTTCAACCTGCAGGCCAACTGGCCCTTTGTCGGTGGGCGGAAGTTGCTCGCCAAACGCGCGGAATTCGTCGAATTTGCAGCGGCCGAGTTCGGCTTTTTCGGCCGACGGTTTGTCGTTATCGACGAGAGCGCCATCGCGTCCGGTTTTGCCTAACCGCACGGACCGTGGCGTGCCTGCGACATCGACTTTGCGGACCAGGCTCCACGCCTTGCCGTCCAGCGACGATTCGCAGAACACGGCGCCAGGCACGATTCGCATCCGCAACAGATACGATTTGCCGTCCTGATATTTCTCGGCCGGCTCATCGAGGACCGCAAACTTCTGCTTGATTGCAAACAGATTGAATTTGATATTTTTTTCGGGATACATCAAAACGATGCCCGGGCCCCAAAGGCCGCCTCGATCGGTGCCGGGATCGATTTTGCATTGCACGATTTGCGTGCCGGTGGGCAAGTCGCGCTCGACCGCGGCAAATGTTTGCGGCAGCGCCATGATCTCGCCGACTTTGCCTTCGTTTTCGAACGAAGTACGATCGTGCGCTTTGCTGTAATGGGCGGTCCAGGCGGGATCGAGTTTTTGCTGCAAGAAGTCATCCGCCAACAGCACCTTGCGGGCGGGCGCGGCGCCGACAAAGCCCTCGGCCGGAGCGCGATAGAAGAGCGTGGCCGATACGCCGGGCGCTGGCCACGGCAAATCTTTGGGCATCCATTCTGGACGCTTTTTCCAGGCAAAGCGCTGTTGAGTCTTACCGAATTCGGTGCGGTCCAGCACAAACGCGTTTGGCTGCGGCGTCATCTTGGCGAGCCAATCGGGATTCAAATAGTTCTGAATCGGTTGGCCCACCAAACCGCCCACGGCGTAATCCGTACCGTCGATGTTCAGCAGCGCTTCGGGACGCACGGAACGCAGCAATTGCTCGCCGGTCAAGCGATTATCGAAGCCAATTGTGCCGCTGCCGTTTTTGGTGCGAATTGTTCGCTTGACTAGGCCGTTATCCAAGACCACCGTATCGCCGACTTCGGCCACCGTCGCTGGATAATTTTGGCCACGCAGCAACCAATCGGGTTGGGCGGCAAACGTGTTGGCCAGACACGACATGGCCAGCAGGACCGCCGGCGTAACGAACAGCGTCTTCATGAGCGACGAATCTTTTTGATCGGTTGTATGGATGGCTATTTGCGATGCAGCAAATCGATCAGCATCTTAAATTCGACCGGCTTGGCCAGGTGATGATCGAAGCCGGCCTGATACGCGCGGTCTTGATCTTCGGCCTGCGCATATCCGGTGACGGCAATCAGCCGCACCGCCCGCATTTTTTCCTGGCTGCGAATCATTTCGGCCACTTTGTGCCCGTCCATGCCAGGCAAACCGATGTCGACAATCATGACGTCCGGGAGGAGTTCTTCGGCTTGTTTGAGCGCCTCGGGACCGGTGGCGACGGTCGTGACCTGATGACCGAAGCGCCGCAATAAGATGGCCAGAGTGCGTGCGGTGTCGGGGTTGTCTTCGGCAATGATGATTTTGAGGGTGGCCGTCGCGGCAGCGGAATCCGAGGTTGGCGGCGATTTCGTTTCCGGCGTTTGTTGCACGGACGCCGGCAGAGTGACGACGAATTCGCTGCCCTTGCCGATTCCCTCACTAAACGCTTCCACCTTGCCACCGTGCATTTCCAGAATCCGCTTCACCAGGCAGAGGCCGATTCCTAGGCCGCCATTCGACCGATCGCTGGAGCGGTCTGCCTGCACGAACGGTTCGAAAATTCGCGGAAGCATTTCTGAGATGATGCCCGAGCCGTTGTCCAAAACGCGAACGACCGCCTGGTTGCCTTCGAGTTTGGAGGTGACGGTGATTTGCCCGCCGGGCTCGGTGTATTTTGCCGCGTTGACCAGGATATTGGCCAGCATTTGTGAGATGCGAATTGGATCGCACTCCAGCCAGATTTTTTCCGTAGAAGCGTTCAAATGAACGACGTGGCCGCGCGACGTGATCGCGGGTTGCGAAGCTTCGAGCGCTTGGCTTACTAGCTCGCCCAATTCGACGCGCTGCCGCTGGAGTTGCAATTTTCCGCTGCTGATGCGCGAGACGTCCAGCAGGTCGTCGACCATGCGCACCAACGTGCGCGCCTGGCGTTCGACGACGGCTGCCGCCTCTTCGACGGTTTCGTTCGATTGGCTTTCGGCCTTGAACAGCTCGGTAGCGCTCAAGATGGCGGCGAGCGGGTTGCGAAATTCGTGCGAGAGGATGGCGAGAAACTCATCTTTGACGCGGTTGGCTTCCACCGTGGCCAACTCAGACATTTTGCGAGCCGTGATGTCGCGCAGCACTTTGGCGTAGCCGCGTAGGTCGCCCGTGGCGGACCAAAGCGGCGTAACCACACCGCTGGCCCAAAATCGCGTGCCGTCGCGGCGCTGATGCCAGCGCTCGTCCTCGCTGCGCCCTTTTTCGCGGGCTTCGCGCAGTTCGAAGTCGGGCTGGTCCTTCGACAGATCTTCCGCGGTAAAAATCAGGCGGTACGGTTTGCCAACGATTTCGTCGTTCGAAAATCCGAGCAACCGCGTGGCGCCACAACTCCAGGTGGCAATATCGCCTTGGCAGTCGATTAGAAAAATCCCAAAGTCCTTTACGCTGTCCATCAGCACTTGCCAACGTTCGTCGTCTGACCACAACTGTGGTTCGTTGAGCGGCATTTCGTTCAATCCTTCACATTCTGGCGGCAAATTTGCCGCGATCGGACAGTGGGCAGCGGACTTGAGTTTTGAAAAAGCAACGACGGCATGACTGCAAGCAAACGCACCGATCATTCGCCGACCGGCACACAGAAAGATTCCGGTGTCGATGCCTGCTGAGAGTTGGTGCGAATCAATCATCTTCCAACCGAACGCACGGCAGCGAACGGTACGGTATCGGACATTCCCAAGCGCGAATGTTCCGACGAAAACGCTTGGCATTGGCGCTACTTTGCAGGTGGGTTTGCCGTGCAAGATTGCCAGACGGCCACATTCTACCCGACATCGCGAGAAAACCTGCAGCGATTTTTGCAAAACGTCGGCGATTTATGAACACGCACGGCAGAGGCCGACATCCGTGACCCTTCGGTCACTTCATCGGATGCCGCTGAAAGAACTCCCAGAGAAGCTGGTTGGCCGAGATGTTGGTGGCCGATTTGCCGAGGAATTTTAGCGGTGCGCGCTGTCCTGGCCAGGTGTGGCCACCGTCTTTGATGACGACCAGCACAACCTCCGCGCCCTCTTTTCCGCCGGCATACGTGCTGCGCGTGACGACCATCTCATCGTCCGGTTTGGAAAGCGTTTCATCCACCGGCTTGTCCTGGCAACCATTCAACTTGACCCAGGTTCGAATCGATTCGTCTACGCTTTTGAATTTCATGAACTCCGGCGACTGGTCTTGCTTCCAATCGTACGGAACCAACGTGTCTTTGGTGCCGTGAAAATGAATGACGGGCACCGGCCGCTGCGGCTTGCTTTCATCAATGGCGATGGTGCCGGCCACTGGCGCAATGGCGGCGATGCGGTCGGAAAGTTCGGCCGCCAAACGATAACACATCATGCCACCGTTGCTCATGCCGGTGGCGAAAACGCGTTTGTCGTCGACGTTCACAACAGCGCCGAGGTCGTCGAGCAATTGCCGCATGAAGAGCACATCGTCTGGCTGATGCTTGGCCATGGCACCGCGAAAACCGCCGGCATTCCACGTGAGTAGCGGGCCAATGCCGCTGCCGCTGGGGTAGACGACGACAAAGCCGGCGGCGTCGGACTGTTTGTTGAGACCTGTAAACCAGACCATCATCGGGCCGTTCATCGCCGCACCGTGCAGAGCTAACACGAGCGGGGTCGATTGTTTGGGATCGTACTTGGGCGGAATATGAACCAGGTAGGTTCGCTCGCGGCCGTCGACCGTAATGTTACGCGTGTGATCACCGGGAGCCAGCGCGACGTCGGGTTTTGGCGGCGCGGCAAAGCCAGCGCTTGAGCAGCACATCAAGACAGTGATGACCAACAGTTGCCGGCCACAGAGATGTCTGGTTTTCATTCGTGCGCACTCCCGTTTGCGTGATTCGAATCGCACCTTCCGCGAGCTTTTAGATTAGCAAATTCGAGCAGGATTGCTACTTCGGAATCGCCGCGCTGGGCAGATGCTCGGAAATGGAATCTTGCCTGCGACGCGGAGTCGCACGCTATTCCGGCAACGGTTGACCCTTGGTTTCCGGACAAAACCAAATCACCACCATCCCAACGGCGTAGATCAAACAGGTCAGTGCGCCGCAACGAGCAAAATCTTTATCGAGCGACATCGCCAATTGAGCGTTGAGCAACGTACCGACGGCCGCAAAAATTCGACCGGCGTTGTAGGCAAAGCCTTGGCCGGTGGCGCGAATGCGGGTCGGGAAAAGCTCGGGCAAGTAGAGTGGCAACCAACCGTAAAATCCAGCGGTTGTCAGTCCGGCGAGCGCCACGGTCCACAAAAAGCCGCTGCCGTAAGCGAAATTGCCGCGGAAGAGAAACGAGCAGACAATCAGCGACGAAGCACTCAATAAGAAATACGTCCAGCGGCGCGGGATGGCCACCGCGACAAACGCCACCAGTAAGCTGCCAACCGACGCACCACAGGCCGAATAAATTTGCGCCCACGCGCGGGCGGCCGGATCGCCCGGTTGGAGTTGTTCGCCCACCCAACTCGGAATCCACTGTATGGAACCCCAGGTGCCCAGGAGGACCACGGTGCTCAATAACGTGCCGAGCAGCGTGTTTCGCAGCAGTTTACCAGAAAAGATTTCCGCCAGCCGCGGTTTGTCGCGACCAGCGGCCGTGGCGTGCTGCCAACGTTCCGACTCAGGCACGAAGATGCGAATGACAAACGTCAGCAGCGCCGGCAGCGCGCCGGCAAACATCAGTAGCCGCCAGCCGGATTTGTCGCCGCCGAGTAGGTAGCTGGTTGTCGCTTCGGAAAAACCGATCGCGGAAAATCCCGCACCCAGCGCCGCGGAATTTTTGGCAATCGCTAGCCCCAGCAGGGCGATCAACAAAAAGCCAATATTCGCGGCCGCGCCGATCAAGCCGGCCAAGATCGGTCGGGCGCGGCTGGGCCAAATTTCCATCACCAGCGCCACGCCGAGCGCCCACTCGCCACCCATGCCCAGCGAAGCAATCGCCCGCAGCACGGCCAACTGCCAGGCAGCCTGAGCAAAGCCGCATAGTCCGGAAAAGATGGCATACGTCAGCACGCTGTAGACCATGGCTTTGACGCGGCCAATGCGATCGCCCAACCAGCCAAACAGCACGCCACCAAATGCCGCGCCCAACAGAAAGACGGCGGTCACTACGGCCAACCAGCCGACGAAGTGCGCCTTGGTCTCGGCCTCGCCCATCAGTTCGTTCAGCGCCGGTTTGGCAACCAGCGGAAACAGGCCGATTTCGACGCCGTCAAACATCCAGCCCAAAATGGCCGCGGCGAGCGCCAGCCATTTGCCAGTGTTGGGCGAGCCATTACGCATTGCGGTTTACTCGGCAGAGAGTTCTTCTGGCGGCTCAGGTAACCAAAAACTGGCAATCAAGCCAATTAAGTACACGGAGCCGCCGACGATGGCGGCCGCGTAAGCAAATCCGACCGATTTATCCGGCAGCCCAACGATTTTCGGCATGTGAGGAGCCAGATTCACCGTAATCAACGCTGCTGACGTCCCAATCATGCGGCCGCCAATGTTGGCAGCAAAGCTCTCGCCGGTGCCGCGCAAATGCAACGGATAAACGCGCGGTAGATAGTTGCCCCAAAAACTCAACTGGGCAACCGCCATAAAACCGACCAACAGCATTCCCCATTGAAACAATTCGGGAGACATCCCCGGCGCAAAATAAAACACCAGCGGAGTAATGATCAATCCGGGAATTTGAAATAACCGAATCAAACGCTGTCGGCTAATAATGACGGTCGCCAAAAAGGCCATTGCGCAACGGCCCAGCAAGCCGCCCAACTCCTGGAACTTCTGAACTTGCGCGGTCAAGACTTGGTTTGGATCGGGTGGCGGCGGCCCTGCAGGCTTGGCGACAGGCTTTTTCTCGGCGTCGACGTTTTTCTTGGCATCCGGATTGTCGCTGGCAAGCTGCACGGCCCGCGCCGTGTCGGCCGTCGAAGTTGCCGGCGTTTTTTCGGCTGCCGGCTTGGCTTCTTCCTTGGACGCGGTTGGCATCTTGGGATCGTCGCCGATTTTCGCCGGCGCTTTGGCCAGCCCCGGCACGATCGTGGCGATGTGTTGAATTGAGCCGAATGCGACTCCCAAACTGCAGGCAAACATCAAGCCTGTGATCAGTGTGGCCCGGCGATACTGCGGCGCGAATAACTCGGTGACACTCGGACGACGCAACGTGCCTTGCGACTTTTTCAATTGCCACGCGGGCGATTCCGGCAAAAACGGCCGGATCAGAATCAGCGGCAACGCGGGAATCAAACCAGAAATCAAGGTGTATCGCCAAGCGGCATGCGTATCCAGTCCGGCAACCCCGCCGATGAATGGAATCGACGGCAGAGCGGACGCATGCTTCAAGCACAGCGCGAACACAAAGGCCACCATCAAACCGCCAAACGACGAAAATGCCTGCGTGTAGCCGAGCACCTTCTCGCGCTGATGCGGGTGCGAAAACATCTCGGCCAGCCAGGCCACCGCCGCGACGAATTCCACACAGACGCCAATGAACGTGGTCACGCGGAAAAACACCAGCATCGGCATCGAGGTGCTCATGCCGGCCGCGCAAGCAGAAACGGCATACAGCAGAATGCTCCACGTCAGCACGCGCCGACGGCCGAGCCGATCCGTTAGGTATCCGCCGAGCAGACCGAAAATTCCACCGCACAGGGCAGGTAGATAGAACAGCATCTGATACCAAAAATCAAATGCCTCCTTGAACTCCGGCGTGTTAGGCTTGACGTGCAGCAATTCGCTCATGGCCGGCCGGATGATCAACGGCAGCATCAGCAATTCATAGGTATCGAACAGGAATCCCATCGCGGCGATGATGCAAATCAGCCAGGCAGTGCGATTGAATTTGACGAGCGTCGAATCCGCGGTGCTCATGCAAGTTGTGTGGGGCTAGTCGTGAAGGAGGCCAGTCGGCTGGAGGGATCGCTGGCCTATTGTAATCAGCGCCGCGACGCGATGCGAGGGGACGCCCCGGCCGCCACGCTAACACGCTGCTTGCTGAGCGGAACAAACTAACTATCCGCACGTCCATGAAGCGATTCACTCGATTCGCGCGAGGTTTCTCGAAGAAATTCGACGACCTTGAAGTGGCCATTGATCTGCACATATCGTACTACAAGTTCTGCTGGCGTCCTGGTAGGATGCGTGTCTCACCCGCAATGGCCGCCGGGTCACGGAGACTCTGTGGAGCTTCTCGAATTTGCTTGAAGGGAGTCACCAATGAAAGCGAAACCTAACTTATTGCCGGGCCTGCCGGCCTTAGATGGTGTGTATTCAACGATCCTTGCCGATCCGCCTTGGCAATTTCAGAACAAAACTGGCAAAGTCGCGCCCGAGCATAAACGGCTCAAACGGTACAGCACCATGACGCTGGATCAAATCTGCGCGATGCCAATCCAATCGCACGCGGACGACAAGAGCCATTTGTATCTATGGGTGCCAAATGCGCTTCTGCAAGAGGGCTTGCAAGTCATGAGGGCATGGGGCTTTACTTACAAATCGAACATCGTCTGGCACAAAATCCGTAAGGATGGTGGACCAGATGGCCGTGGCGTTGGCTTCTATTTTCGCAACGTCACCGAGCTTGTGCTATTCGGCATACGCGGCAAAATGCGAACGCTTCAACCTGGCCGCACGCAGGTCAATTTCCTCAAGACCCGCAAGCAAGAGCATTCGCGTAAGCCAGAAGAAATGTACGACATTGTCGAATCGTGCAGCCCTGGCCCTTTCTTGGAGTTGTTTGCGAGGGAACGCCGCGTGGGCTGGACGCAGTGGGGCGATGAACTCGACACCTACTTGCACACGCGTCCGCTCTACAAGGCGTACAATGGTCATTCGTCGTCGTCTTCGATTTCCTCTTCAATCGTTGCGCCAAAGCGGCCGCGTCTAGATGGCAACGGTCGGATGGGAACTTCCGGCAAATCGTCCTCGTAACACTCTCGGCCAATGCCGATCATCAACACCGGACACATTCCGGCGTCGTTGTTCCCAACGCGCCGAACTAATTTGCTCCAGTGCGTTGTTGATGCGCCATACTTCTGCTGAATCGGCTTGTTGTCGGCTCCATAGCCGAGATCCCGGAACAGATCTTGCAATTGGTCGCATCGCGTAATAATAACACCAAGCGAGATGACATTTAGTTCGTGAAGCATGCGCAACGTAGCAAGATCGCGAGAGAAAACACCGTCCTTGCTGTTCCATTGGATTTCGCAGGCGACTCGGCCTTTGCAAAGGTCGATCTTGTGCGTGTTCGATTCTCGAACAACGCCATTGACCTTGACCTCGATCTGACTACTTTCTTCTCGCCAGCCCTTTTCGTGGAAGATTGACTCCAACCGTTCTACGATCTTTGTTTTGCGTCCACCTGGAGCGATGATCTCGCTTCGCAGCAACCGGAATAGTTGCAGACCGTGGATAATGTCATGATGCTCGACGGAGCAACTTTCGGTCAGAATGCCCCAGGCGTGGCGATGCTCTTCGATGACGTAGCGAGATAGAATATCTGAGGGGATTTCCATGCCTGCAAATAGTCGCAGACCACGTCCCAAATGTCAAACAATTTCAAACGCATCACTACCAAAACGGCGCGTCCGTTGTGAGCGGCAGACGGATTTCCTACAATCGATGGGCAATGAAGGTTTCGAACATCTTGAGACAATTGCGGCTGAGTTGCCTTGTTTGACGACGATCCTGGCGCGCCAGGGGAGCATGCTTGCTTACAAACCGTGGCCCAGCGCGAGGCCGCCATTCTTGCGCCGTACGCCGTGCACAGCGCGCACTCGGCCGGACGCAAACACTTCGAGCCGCTCCATCCGTACCGCGGGCCGTTCTCTCGCGATCGCGATCGCATCATTCACAGCGCGGCGTATCGGCGGCTGAGTTATAAGACGCAGGTGTTTACCGGCGATGTCGGCGATTACCATCGCACGCGGCTCACGCACACGCTGGAGGCCACCAGCATCGCGCGATCGCTCGGCAGGGCGCTGCGGCTCAACGAAGATTTGATCGAAGCGCTGGCGCTCGCGCACGACCTAGGGCATCCGCCGTTTGGACACGCCGGCGAAGACACCCTTGATGAATGTCTGCGCGACGAAGGCGGATTCAGCCATAATCGACACGGTCTGCGAATTCTGGAAGAGCTGGAAATTCGCTATCCGGACTTTCCCGGTTTGAACCTCACGCTGGAGGTGCTGGCTGGGCAAGCGGCGCGGATCGACAAAAGCCAACCGCGCGAACATCGTCCTGATTTGGAAGCGCAAGTCGTCGACGCGGCCGACAGCGTGGCCTACGACACGCACGACGCCGACGATGCGCTGGAAATGAAACTTCTGACGCTCGACGAGTTGTTGCAATGTCGCTTGTGGCGCGAAGCCGCGCAGCGCGTCGGCCGTCGTTACGCGAACTTGGATCGCGATGAATTGCGTCACGCGGTGCTGCACGAACTCATCGACTGGCAAGTCGGCGACTTGATGCAACAGACGGCCCTGCGGTTGCGGCAGCAAGGCATCGACAGCCTGGCCGCCGTTCGCGCGGCGGGGACGTTGATTGTGGCCAGTCCGGAAATCGTCGAGCAAAAGGCCGAGTTGGAACGCTTTTTGTTTCGGCGGGTTTATCGGCATCCACAGATCTTGATGGTCCGCACGCGGGCGCAACAAAAGCTGCGGGCCATGTTCGAACACTTCTCGCGGCAACCGGAAGGCATGCCAATCAGCTTTCAATCGCGAATCGAATCGGTCGGCGTGGCTCGTAGCGTGAGCGACTACCTGGCTGGCATGACCGACCGTTTCGCCCAGCGCGAATATGAGCGGATCTTTGGCGCTTGATAGCAGCCGGTGGCGAACTTGCCGGCGGTGGGTAGTCAAACGCCGCGCCGCGAACTAAGATGTAACCTGCCGTCGGGCCAAGATTGCCGAGCCGGATCAACCCAGCTGTTGGGTTGAGTTGGACGCAATTGAGTTGGCGGAGCGTTGGCGAATGATCATACCCACTGAGCCGATCGGCAGCATACCGCGGCCCCACGACTTGATCGCAGCGGCAAATACACACGGCGTCGCGGTCGAGGATTTGGATTCACTCTACGATCGGTCCATTCGCGACACGATCCAGCAGTTCGAAGCCACCGGTTCGCCTGTCATCACCGATGGCGAGCAGCGGAAGTACCACAATTTTCTGACGTATTGCGTCGAGGGCGCAACGAACACGGCCCCGGATGGGTTCCGAATTCCGTTTGCGGCCGGCCACACCCGCCGCATGCCACGGCTTACGGGCGGACCGTTTCGGTATCGGCAACGTGGCGAAGAGTTTTTGAAATTTGCGTTGCAGCATGCGCGGGTGCCGGTCAAGCAGGCGGTGATTTCGCCTTCAGCGTTGAGCTTGCTGTATCCCGAGCAGGAAATCGATGGCTACTCGCGCGATGAATTCTTGCGAGACTTGCTCAACGAACATGAGTCCGAGGTCCGCAACTGTCTGGCGCTTGGCGCGCACTGCGTGCAGATCGATTTCACGGAAGGTCGGCTGGCGATCAAGCTCGATCCCACCGGGCAGTTGCTGCACGACTTCATCGATCTGAACAACCTGGCGCTGCTGCGTTTTTCTGACGAGCAGCGGCAACGGATTGGCGTACACACCTGCGCGGGCGCCGACCGCAACTCGACGCACAGCGGCGATGTGGACTACGCCGATTTGCTGCCGAGTCTCTTCGAGCTGAAGGTCGGCATGTTTTACATTGCTTTGGCCGACGAAGCCGATCCGGTGCGAGTGCTCAAAATCATTCGCGACAATATGAAGCCCGGTCAGCGGATTTTTGTCGGCGTGATTTCCGCGATCGATCCGCGGATCGAGTCGCCGGAACTGGTGCGCGACCGCGTGTTGCAAGCCGCGAAGTACATACCGGCCGAACAACTGGGCAGCACCGACGACTGCGGCTTTTCGCCATTCAGTGACGACACCACAACCAGCCGAGAAACCGCCTTCGAAAAAATTCGCGCGCGAATACAAGGCACGGAGATGGCGACGCAAGAATTGAGGGCCCGGTAATGGCAACGTCCGACGAAGACCTGATGCTACGGTCGGTGGCGCTTCGCAACGCCAACAGTATCTTCCGCGCGCGGCAGGCGGCCGAGGAAGAACTGCGCCAGAACGTCAAAGCGCTGCAGCTTAAAAACCACCAACTCGCGCAGATCATCGATTCGCTGCGGGCCACCCTCGACGCCACCAGCGACGGGATTCTGGTGACGGATCTTAACGGCGACGTCAGCAACTTCAACGCGCCGTTCGCCAGCATGTGGGGCGTGCGAAATGAGGCCGTCCTATCGCTCGACGATATCGTGCAAACCAAGATTGTCGATCCACAATCGTTCCTGCGACGCACGCAAGAAATCAATTCGTGGTCGCCGGCAGACAGTCTCGACATCATCGCCCTGCGTGACCAACGTACCATCCTGCGCGAATCGCGACGTCTGGTGATCGATGGCCAGACGGTTGGCCGGGTGTGGAGTTTTCGGGATATTTCCGCCGCGCGGCAAGCGGATGCTGGCCTGACGGACCCGCAACAAGGAATGCTGATGTTGGCGGCGGAGCGCGCGGCGCGGACGGAAGCGGAACGCGTCAACATGCTCAAAGACGAGTTTCTGGTCACGTTATCGCACGAGTTACGCACACCACTGAGCGCGATTTTGGGCTGGTCGCAAGTGCTGCAAATGGGCAGCACCAGCCAGCAGGATTTGGCCGAAGGCTTGGAGGCCATTTCTCGCAACGCGCGGGCGCAAACGCAGTTGATCGAAGACCTGCTGGATATCAACCGAATTGTCTCAGGCAAGGTGCGGCTGGACGTGCAGCACGTCGAGCTGGCGAAGGTCATTGAGGCGGCCGTCTCGTCCGTGCAGCCGGTGCTCGACGCCAAATCGATTCGCTTACTGACCATCGTCGATCCGCTGGCCGGTCCGGTGAGCGGAGATCCACATCGCTTGCAACAGATCGTTTCGAACCTGCTGTCCAACGCGGTCAAGTTCACGCCCGACCAGGGGCGGATCGAAGTTCTGGTGCAACGCGTCTGTTCGCATATTGAAATCACCGTGAACGATTCCGGCCAAGGGATCGCCGAAGAGCAGTTGCCGCATGTGTTCGAGCGATTTCGTCAGACGGACGCATCGACGACACGCCGCCACGGCGGGCTGGGCTTGGGGCTGTCGATCGTTAAGCAGTTGGTCGGATTGCACGGCGGCGATGTGACCGTCCGCAGTGACGGTCTGGGACGAGGCACGACGTTCGTTGTGGTGCTGCCGCTGGCGGCGGTGCGAGATGCGGCGATTGGCGAGCATCCGGCGTCAACCTATTTGCGAGATCCGAATCATGCGCCCGTGGAGCTTGAAGGCATTCAGATTTTAGTTGTCGATGACGACCGCGACGCGCGCGATCTGATCAAGCGCGTGCTGATGCAATTCAATGCTTCAGTGATCACCGCCGCCAACGCAAACGACGGCTTGCGATTACTGCAAGAAACACGCCCCGATTTGCTGGTGAGTGATATCGGCATGCCGGAGAAAGATGGTTACCAGTTCATCCGCGAAGTTCGGCTTTTGCCTGCCGCGCAAGGCGGCAAGACGCCGGCCATTGCTTTGACCGCCTTCACGCGGTCGGAAGATCGCACGCGGGCGATGATTTCTGGCTACCAGATTCATATGGCCAAACCCATTGAACCGCACGAGCTGGTGGCCACGGTGGCCAGTCTGGCGCGGCGCGACGTTTAAACGACGAACCCTGGCGAACCGTTGTCGATTCGCCAGGGTTTGTGCCATTCCGTTGCCGTCGCCAGCAAACTATTTGCTGTCGGGCAGGACTTTGATCATTACGTCTTTGTACTCGACTTTCATCGGCGCTCCGGCGTGCAACTGCAGGGCGATGATACCTTCTTTGGCGCCTTTGACTTCGTCTTTTTCGGTGTAATCGACGGTTGTGAAGCCGTTGACTTCCTGTTTGATGTGCGGGCCATCCACGGTTATCAGGTAATCATTCCATTCGCCTTTTTTGACCTTGTCTTTGGAACCCGCGGCCGGCTTGGCCAAAATGCCGCGTCCGCCTTCTTCGTACAAGGCGCCGGTGTAGGTGTTGGCTTCGTCCATATCGGACTGATAGCCTTTGACCACGTAGTCCGGAAATTGCTTGCTGCGAATCTGAATGCCGGAGTTGTGATTACGGAGTTTGAACTGCGCCTTGATGATGAAGTTCTTGTAGGGCTTTTCGGTCGCCAGAAATGAATTGTGCGTGAGCTTTTTGCTCTCGGTCGATCCGGTGACCACGCCGTCAGCAAAGCTCCAGAGGTCTTTGTCGCCGGTCCAGCCGCTCAAATCTTTGCCGTTGAACATCGGTTTGAATTCGCCGTCGTCGGCTGCCCGCAGCAACGACGAACTGACTAACAACATCACAGAACAAAGGGCAGCAAAGCGTACAGTCCAGCGCAAACGCATGTGGGAAACTCCGAAGCGAGGTCAAAGGGGTGGGACGTCCAGCAGCGGACCGTCACCGTGGACGTCCGCAACTCGTATTGTAACTGCCGCAGGTCCGAACGACAGTACATCGCCGCGCGAAATTTTCGCGGGCGCATCGCACCCGATGATTAGCTGCCGGCCAATTGGCCCAGTTTGCGAATCACTTCGCCGGTTTCGCGGCACAGGCGGTCCGCCTCGGAGTGGCTGGCGGCCTCGGCAATGGCGCGGACGATGGGTTCGGTGTTACTGGCGCGGACTAGCAGCCATCGGCCGGGCCAATCTAGCCGCAGACCGTCGAGCGTGCTGAAACGGGCGTCGGAAAAGTGCAGCCTTAAGGCGTTCAATGCCGCCGGCAGTCGATCGCTGGCCAGCGTGAATTTGGTTTTTACGATTTCGTAACGTGGTAGTTCGTCGGCCAATTGCGCAATGCTGGCGGAACGCGCCGCCATTGCGTCGAGCAGTAGCGCCATGCCGATGAAACTGTCGCGAACCAGCACGACGCGCGGGTCGATCGCGCCGCCGTTGCCTTCGCCGCCAATCACGGCGTTGTTGGCCAGCATGCAGTCGACGACGTTCGCTTCGCCAACGGCCGAACGGAAGAACGGCACGTGATATCTCGCGGCCAGATCCTCGGACATGCGGCTCGTCGAGCAATTGGTGACCACCGGACCCGGATGCTGGCGGAGCACATGGTCGACGCACATGGCCAGCGTATATTCTTCGCCTAGGTAGCGGCCACTGGCGTCGATGACCGCCAAACGATCCGCGTCGGGGTCTTGGCAAAAGCCAACATCGGCCCGTAGCTCGGTGACTTGTCGCAGTACGCCCTGCAGATTTTCCGCGGTGGGCTCAGGCAAGTGGACGAACTTTCCGTCCGGCGGTTCGCCAACCACGGTGACCCGGCAATCCAGTTCTTGCAGCAGTCGCTTGCCGAGAATCGAGCCGGCACCGTGATTGGCATCCAGCAACACCCGAAATTTACGGCGACGAATCGCGGCCACGTCAACGCACGCACGAATCAATTCCCAGTGCGCCGTCGTGGTATCGGCAATCGGCGTAACCAACTGGGTCTTTTCGACAGGCGAAGTATCGAACGGCGATGCTGTCAATTGCCGATAAGCGGCCATCACCTGTTCGCCGTTTGCGGCCGGAATGACTCGTCCCGCGGCGGAAAACAGTTTGAGACCGTTATACTCGGCCGGATTATGGCTCGCCGAAATCTGCACGCCACCCGCAGCCTGGCGCTGGCGGACCAAGACGCCCGTGGTTGGCGTGGCTGCCACGTCGGCATCCAGCACATTGCGGCCGGCGTGGGTTAAGCACGCTCGCAGCGCGGCGGCCAACATCGGCCCGCTGCCGCGGCCATCTCGCGAAATCACAATTGGCCCAGGCGGCAACGTCTGGATCAGCGCGGAAGCATACCGTTGAGCAATTTCGGCCGTCAATGATTTTCCGACGATTCCTCGCAGTCCCGAAACACTGATGATCGGTTCTTCCATGCCGGCGGCCCCTCGCTGGTTTCTACTTTTCAATCGAGCAGGGCAAGAGTATAGTTGAAGTGCGAGCAGAAGGGGAGCGAGCGTCCGAGTGTACGCGCGACTTACTGCTTGCACGTTCTAGCCCAGCAATATCTCGCAATGGAGTCCGCGACCCAAGCCAGTCTGCCAGCGGACGCGTCTTCCGATGCTGTCCGCAGCGGCAGCGTTTATTCGGCGGCCGAGATTGAGGCCGAGCGATTTCGGGCGATGGCGCAAATGGCGCGGGCGATGGGCCATTCTGCTCGCAACGCCATGCAAAGCGGACATGCCTGCCTACAGATACTAGGCTTCAAACTGGCCGATCGGCCGGATTTGATCGAAATGCTGGATCGAGTGCAGACGTCGCAGGATCGACTGCTGGCCATATTCAACGAACTCAACGAATACTGCGCAACGCCGCAACTGCAGCTCGAAGCTTGCCAAATGAGCGAGCTGATGCAGTCCGCTGTCCGCCTGGCGCGCGACGCGCGGCCTGGCAACGATGTCGATATCCAAATAAGTGCAATCGAATCGCGGCAGACGCTGCGCATCGATCCGAAACTGATGCAACGCGGTCTAATGCGGCTGCTGTTGGATGCGATGGATGCTGGCGCGTCGACCATTGTGGCACGTCAGATTCCGTCGGGCGCGGAATCGGTTGGCAATGTGAGCGTCGAGATCAGCGATAATCGGCCAAGATTTGGAGAAATCGAGGCCCAAAAATACTTTGAGCCGTTTGCGGGTCGCGCAGACAACTTAGGCGCAGCATTTGCAAAGCGTGTGGTCGAACTTCACGGATGTCAGATGTCTGTCGACGGTGCATCGCAGCATGGAGCGAAGATCACCTTTACGTTACCCCGCATGTGACGAACTTTATGGCCATGAATCGCTGTTTGAAAATTGCTATCGCCGATGACGACGCGGACATGCGCGAGTTTTACTCGCAGGCGTTGGATATCCTGGGGCACGAAGTTGTCGTCACCGCATCGACCGGCCGAGAATTGGTCGATCAGTGCCATTTGCGTCGCCCAGATTTAATCATCACCGATATTAAGATGCCTGACATTGACGGGCTGGAAGTCGCTCGGCAATTGGCGAGCGAGTCGCCGGTGCCAATCATCTTTGTCTCGGGATATCACGACCCGGAATTGATCGCCGAAGCCGAAGCTAATCACATTCAGGCCTATCTGGTCAAACCGATCAAGCGTGCGGATTTGGAGCCAGCCATCGCCTTGGCGGTCGCGCGGTTTCAACAGTTTCACACTCTACGTGATGAAGCGGCCGATTTGCGGCAAGCCTTGGCCGACCGTAAAGTCATTGAGCGCGCCAAGGGCATTATGATGCGGCAGGCCAAACTCGACGAACACGATGCCTTTCGCCGATTGCAAAAGCTCGCCCGCGATACCAACCGCAAACTGATCGACGTGGCACAAATGGTGATCACGGCCGAAGCCGCGCTACGTCCCAACGATTAAGAGCTGAACCGCTCGGCACGTCTCGCTGGGATTCTTCGCAGATGCCTGACGAAATCTTCGCCCACTTTTTGCCGTCGCTCGTCAATCCCGATCAACTGGCAGGCGGCGATGTCGTGGTCATCGACATTTTGCGGGCATCGACCACAATTGCCTTTGCGCTGGCCGGTGGGGCGACATGTGTGTTGCCGTGTTTGGAAATCGATGAAGCGCGCAAATTGGCCGCGTCGCTCGAGCCGCAGCCGATCATTCTGGGCGGCGAACGGCAAGGGCTGCCAATTGCCGGTTTTCATTGTGGCAATTCACCGCGAGAGTACGACGCCAGCACGGTTGCGGGCAAGACCGTGATTTTCACAACCACCAACGGCACGCGGACGATGGCACAGTGCCGGCTAGCAGAGCGCGTGCTGGTTGGCTCCTTCGTTACATTTTCGGCCGTTGTGCGCGAACTTTCCAACAGCCAGACGGCTCATTTGCTCTGCGCTGGGACCGGCGGCAGCATTACGCGAGAAGATGTGCTGTTTGCCGGCGCGGTGATTGCGGAACTCACCCGCGTTGATGGGCAAACGGCCATCGCCATAAACGATCAGGCCCGTTTGGCGCGCGACGCCTGGCAGGCCAGTTTCGCTGCGAATCGACGACCGACCAATCACGAGTTGCAGCAACAGTTGTTGCAAACGCGAGGCGGCCGGAACTTGCAGCGAATTGGCCTGGCGTCGGACGTGGCCGATGTGGCGCAGTGGGATCGCTTCGATTTCGTGCCGCATTTGGATCTTACGAGTTGGCGGATTACGCGGCCATAGACCAACGCTTGGCCGGGGCGTTAGACTACGGAACTTAACGCCGTGCGCTGGCCGCTGCAAATTTTTCCGCGCAGCCGACAGGCAATTTTCAACTTCACACCGCTCTGGACCATTCTTAACGACCATGGAAATGGAAAAACTGGTTTCGCTCTGTAAACGCCGCGGGTTTTTGTTTCAGTCGAGCGAAATTTACGGCGGTCTGAACGGCTTTTGGGATTACGGTCCGCTGGGCGTGGAACTCAAGCGGAACATCAAAGAAGCCTGGTGGCGCGACATGGTTACCGGCCACGACGATCTGGCCACGCCTGCCGGCGCGCCGGAAGCCTACGAGATGACCGGTTTGGACTGCACGATCATCATGCATCCACAAGTCTGGAAGGTCAGCGGGCACTACGATTTATTTTGCGACTGGATGGTCGATTGCCGCGAATCGAAAAAGCGGTATCGCTTCGATCAAATGCAAGGTCGTTGGCTGAACTTCGAGCATTTTAAATCGATTGAAACGCCGAGTCACGACCAAGCTCGAGTGGTGAATCGAATCTTGCCATTCGTTGCCAATCCAAACCCGGATGCCGACCCGAAATCGCGCCCGTGGAGGTTCTTCATCGCCGCCGAAGCCGACGACAGCGCCGTGGCGCTGGTCGCGACGGTCGAACGGGCCTGTAAGTTGTTCGACGTGCGATCGAAAAATGCGGACGAGCTCTTCAACTGGGAATCGACTTCCGTCTTGCGTTTGAGCAAAGCGGACGACCTAAGCTTGGTCATCGCCCCCGAAGCGACCGCGCCCGGCACGCTCACCGATCCTCGCGAATTCAATCTGATGTTTCCGACCAGCGTTGGTGCACTCGCCGGTGAAGAAGGCCGCGCTTACTTGCGTCCCGAAACGGCCCAGGGCATCTTCGTCAACTTCAAAAATGTGCTCGATAGTACCCGCGTCAAAGTGCCGTTTGGCATCGCGCAAATTGGCAAAAGTTTTCGCAACGAAATTACGCCACGCAACTTCACGTTCCGCTCGCGCGAGTTCGAGCAGATGGAAATCGAGTTCTTCTGCCACCCCAGCCAATCGCAACAGTGGTATCGCTATTGGCGCGACCGACGCTTCCGCTGGTATACGGAAATGGGACTGGGCAGTGAGCGACTGCAACTCCGCGAGCATCACCAAGACGAACTTAGCCATTACTCGGTGGGCACGGCCGATATCGAATACGCATTTCCGTTCTTACCGGCAGGCGAATTTGGCGAACTCGAAGGCGTGGCGCATCGCGGCGATTTCGACTTGCGCAGCCATATGGAAGGCAAGCTGGTCCGCCAAGGCGATCAGTTGATCGTTGAATTGGAAGCCGAAGGTAAGCCGCGGCATCGCGGCAGCGGCAAAGATTTGTCGTATTTTGACGACATCACCAAACAGCGTTTCGTTCCGCACGTGATCGAGCCTTCGGCCGGCGCCGATCGCGCCACGCTCGCTTTTCTGTGCGAAGCCTACTGCGAAGACACCGCGCCGGACGAAAATGGCAAGCCGCAAAGTCGCGTGGTGCTGAAGCTGCATCCACGCATTGCTCCGATCAAAGTGGCGATTCTACCGCTGGTCAAGAAAGATGGCATGCCGGAAGTTGCCCAGCAAATTTATCGCGCGCTGAAAAAACGCTACAACGTGTTTTACGACGAAAAAGGCGCGATCGGCCGCCGTTACCGCCGCCAAGATGAAGTCGGCACGCCGCTCTGCATCACCGTGGATGGCCAGACGCTTACCGATCAAACCGTAACCTTCCGCGATCGCGATTCGCTCAAGCAGTGGCGCGTGAAGGTGGAAGATTGCGTGGCCGAAGTCACCAAGCACCTGGGATTGTAAAGGCCACCGATGATTCCCTGCCTGAGCCAGGTTTGCACGCTGGCTGCGCCATTCGAAGACGACATCGCCGATTACGCGGCCGGCGCATGCCGCGTGATCGAAGTTTGGCTCGGCAAGCTGGAAACGTACTTGCAATCGCATTCGCTGGACGATGTGCGCCGGTTGCTCGAAGAGCACGAGGTGCAGTTGCCGGTGGCCAGCTACCAAGGTGGGCTGCTGGCCAGCCAAGCCGAGCCGCGTCGCGAGCATTGGCGACATTTTGCCGAGCGGCTGGAACTTTGCCGGCAGTTGCAGATCGGCACATTGATTGTCGCCTGCGATGTGCCTGCGCCATTGGATCAAACGGTGCTCGGTCGCGTGCAGGCGTCGTTGGTCGAAGCGGCCAAGCTGGCGGCCGAATCGGGCCTGCGCGTCGCCTTGGAATTCCAGGCGTCGTCGGCCATCGGCAATAATCTGCAAACCGCGGCAGCTTTGGTCGAAGAGTGTGGGCATCCGAGCTTGGGACTGTGCCTGGACCTTTTTCACTACGACACCGGACCCAGTAAGCCGGAAGATCTTGGGCTGCTGCACGTCGGCAATCTGTTTCACGTGCAGCTTTGCGATTTGGCCGACGTACCACGCGAATTGGCCACCGATGCCGATCGCATTTTGCCGGGCGATGGCGATATTCCGCTGCCGGCGCTGTTGCATCGGCTGCGTGAAATCCAGTACGCGGGTTGCGTTTCGATCGAATTGATGAATCCGCGAATTTGGCAGATTCCGCCGCTGCAATTTGGCGAAATCGCGATCACCGCGCTGCGTAAGTTACTCGGCGTAGCGAGCATGGATTGATTGGCGCACGGGACCGCCGAAATGACGCCGTCGCGCGCACGACCGCCACGCCCCACCACGGCCGAATTTGCTGCGGCAATTCAGCCCGCGTATACTGAGTCATCAGCCATTTCGCTCGGCCGGCGTTTTCTCCATGCGCGCTTCAGACGACTTCGATCTGCAAATTGTGCCGCTGCCCAAACGCGCGGCAATCAAGCCCGGCGTGCCACCGGCGGACGCAGACGGAATCTGGCTGAATGGCGATGTGCTGGCCTGCGCGTGCCCCGATTGCCGTGCGCCGATGTCGGTGCGGTTGTGGCTTGGCATGGCCGACTGTTGGCGTTGCGGCACCAGTATCGAACTGACCGAAGCGCAGGAGCGCGCGGCCGCCAGATTGCTCGAAGCGCGCTTGCCAGCGCCGTCGCCGTCGCCTACTTTGCGACCAACTCCCAACTCGGCGACAATCAAATCAGCACCGCCGCCCGCGCGTCCGAAGCAAGCGCCTGCAAAGGCGCCGCGGCCTGCGGTTCGCCCGGTCGCGGCGCCGATTTCTGTGCCGGCGATTTCTCCGCGAATTGCAACGCCGCCGCGTGTTAGCGCCATTCCGCCCGTCGCGCTGCATGCCAATGCTCGTTTGGCGCTGGACCGCGCCCAGCAGCGATTTCGCGATTTGCCGGCTTGGCTGACCAGCATTCTCGTGCATTTGCTGATCTTGATTTCGCTGTTGATGGCGCGCAGTCGGGCCGACCGCATTTCGCCCAGCGTGTTGCTAGCCTCGGCCCAAAGCGCGACGTCGCCCATCGAGCCAATCGGCACGCCGCCATCTAACTCGTTGCCTGCCGCGCCCGAGCGTATGCTGGAAGCGCGCAACGACCAATCGCGAGAAAAGCTCGTTCAAGCTGATGGTGGCGACGCTCAGACCGAAGCGGCCGTGGCCGCCGGTTTGCGGTGGATGAGCCAACATCAATCGCCGGATGGGCGCTGGACGCTCGATCATTTTCAAGATTCGCCCGAGTGCAACCAGCAATGCAGCGGCGCGGGACAGCATAGTGATACAGCCGGCACGGCGCTCGCGCTGTTGCCCATGCTAGGCGCGGGCCAAACGCACAAACAAGGCGACTATCGCGAGAGCGTGGGGCGCGGCTTGCACTGGCTGGTCGATAATCAGCGACCAACTGGCGACCTGCGGGGCGAGGGCATGGGCCGCATGTATGCGCACGCACTCAGCACGCTGGTGCTTTGCGAAGCGCTTTCCATGACCGGCGATGAGTTTCTGCGGCAGCCGGCGCAGCGCGCGGTGGATTTCATCGTCAAGGCGCAGCATGTTGACGGCGGCTGGCGCTACGAGCCGGGCCAGGCTGGCGATATGAGCGTTGTCGGCTGGCAATTGATGGCCCTGCGCAGCGGCAAGGTCGCCGGCTTGAGCGTGCCTGAAAACTGCTTCGACCGCGCGAATCGGTTTCTGAATCGCGTGCAATCCGGCAAGGCGGGCGGATTTTATAGCTATGAGCCGGGCCGAAAACCGACCGCCGCCATGATTGCCGAAGGGTTGCTATCCCGCCAGTATTTGGGCTGGCCCGCAGATCATCCCGGTCTGCGCGAAGGCCTCGACCTGCTGGTCGAAAAGCACCTGCCGCGCGCAAGCAACTACGATATTTACGCGCTGTACTATGCCACACAGGTTGCGCATCATGTCGGCGGCGACGCCTGGCAGAAATGGAACGTGGCCATGCGTCAAACCTTGCTGGACAGCCGCGAAACGCACGGTCACGCTGCCGGCAGTTGGCTGCCTAAACGGGTCGATCATCTCGCGCAGTCCGGCGGACGATTGTATTTCACCTCGCTGGCGATCTGTACTTTGGAAGTCTACTACCGCTACTTGCCGCTGTATCGCGGTGTGGAACTCAAAAAATAACACGGCGGGAGTCGGCCAGCCGAAGCTGACCAACTCCACGCCGTTTTCTGCCGCACGGCAACTTAACATCGCCGGGCCATGAGTTGTTGCGAACCACTCTCGACTATTTACCGGCTGGCTCGCCGTTGGCGCTGGGGGCGACTTTTATGCCCACGCGTTCGGCGACCAGCAGCGACATCAGCGTGCCGAGCATGCCGCCAGCGTTGTCGCCGCTGCCGCCGGAAAACATGGTTGCCGGCACCAGCGGTTGCTGGCTGTGCGACATGGCGTCGGCCACCAGCGAGATGGCATACAATCGCGGGTCGCCAAACGATTCGACCTTTTTCTGCAGCACGCTGGCTTCGGCGGTACCGACCAGGCCGACTTTTTCCGAGGCGCCTTTACCCTCCAGCGAAACGCTTTCGCTATGCGCCTTGGCCGTGACGACGATTCGCTCCGCGTCTTTTTTGGCGCGGGCCAATGCGGCTTCGGCCTCGTTGGTTTGGATACTAATCTGGATGGCCGACTGCGTCAGTTTCTCTTGCATGGCCGCCTTGGCGTTGGCGTCGTTGAGCGTTTGCTTTTTGCCGGCAGCCGCTTCTTGCTTGCTGTACGTTTCGATCTGCTCCAGCGACAATTGACGCAGCCGCAGTTGCTCCAGCAGGTTTTCGATCTTGCCGTCGTCGGTTTGCGATTCGGGCTTGCCGATCAGCACGTCCACGCATTGGATATCGAACTGCTCGAACTTCTTCAGCAGTTCGTTACGCGCCTGGGCCTGGATTTCGTCGCGACTGTGGATCAATTCCAGCATCGTCTTTTTATGGGCGACGTCGCGGAAGTAGGCCGAGAGCATCGGATCGATGGTCTGCGTAATCAGTTTTTTGACGTCGCCAAATCGCTGAATCACGTTGGGCGCCTTCTGATAGTCAATGTGAACCACTACGGAAAGCGGCAACATGGGCTCGTAAGCGTCTTTGGTAATCAGATCGATCGACTGCAAGCTTTCGTCGTAGCGGTGACCCTCAGTCTTGCCGGTGATCCAGTGCAACACGAAGTTCGTGGTTGGCACGCGAATGATCTGGCCGGCATACGTGTTGAACGGATACTTGCCTGGTCCGAGCGTGTTTTGCCAGACGCCGCGTTCGCCTTGTCGCACGCGCTCGCCGTGACGGAACTGCGTGCCGGAGGTATCGTCGCCTTGCTTGCCGTAGTAACTGACCACCACGCCCACTTCGCCAATGTTGATGACCTCCTTGGGAATCGATTCGATCGTGGCAAACCAGCGATTGATGAAGTACGTGCCATCCACCAGCGGCGCGTACTGCTTACCGCGTCGGCCGCCCGCACGAAGGAACGCTTCGATATCCTGATAGTTGTTGTGATAGTTGGGATTGTTCACCTCGTTGCCAACTGGCGGCGCGATGATCTCCTCCGGCAATAGCGACGGGCCGTCGTGCGTGGTGATGATGCCGATATCGTCCACCTTTTTGCCGGTGTAGCTACCGATCACCACCGCGTTGAAACCGCCGATCTCCGACAGATGTTGATGCCATTTGCCGATGTCGGATGTTTTGTCGATGGCGAATACGCCGTCTTCCGTAATCACGCTGAACACGGCCAGGTTAATGGCATACACGCCTTCTCGCAGAATGGCGCGCTGGCGACCCTTCTGTCCGGCTTGCTCCAAGAACGCTCGTACGTCTTGATAGTGGTTGCATTCGACCACGCGACCCAGCGTCTGGCTCGGTCCGAGCGCTTCGCCGGTGCGGGCAAAAATGTAACCCATTTTGCCTTGCTTGATCGTAATCAACGGCCGACGGTGGACGTTGAATTGCCAACGCCAATAGCCAAAATGAAAACCGCCGCGGAGCATATCGGGCTCGAAGCCCGCTTCGCCCTTGAGCGCCACAATGTTGCCCTCGGTCAACGAACCGCTCTTGGACCAGAGCTTTTCGATGATTCCGATTTGGCTGTTGGGAATGTAGCGGAGCACCAGCCACAACCAGATTGCCAGCGCCATGAGCGCGACAATTGCCGCCATTGCATACAACACCAAATATTCCATCGGAGACCCTCCAAAAATGTAGTGCACCCCTTGTGGCCCGCGGGCGTCTTGCGTCTGTTAAAAAATCACGCCGAGAAAATGGCGGAGCAAGATGGGATCGTCAAATCAAGCGATCAACCGAGGCCAAGCGGCCGTCAAGGAGCAGGGCCCGACGCCCAGGTATCGCAAACGACCACCACGCATCGGATTGGTCTCATTATAATCATTGCCCGCCCCCGACACTGCAAGCCTTACGCTCACAAGAGGGGACAATCACTTGGATTTTCCGCTCGTTCCAGGCAGTCGCATAGACATAGCGGATTGAGCGTTAGATTCAAACTTAGCCGCAGGCAGCGATCGGTTTGGCGAAAACCCGCAATCGCAATTTTCGACCACTCGCGCGGCGGAGGGACAAGTTCCGACGGCTGCAAAAAGCTTGTCGAACCGAGCTGCACACGGGTGGCACTCCCGGAAAAATCGATTGAGCCGAGAAAGCAGTTCCAGAGCGAGCGCGCTGGTGACCGTTGGCTGTGATCGGCGAACACACGAGAAAAAACGGCACTGCGAACGCTACGGTGGCGGCGTTGCCCCGAGATCTGAAGGCTGACCAGTTGTTTTGACGCCGATGATTGACGCCAGGCGAAGGGCAATGGATATTCATAGTGGGACAATGACTCGATCGATTTCGATTGAACGTTTCGGCGGCGTTCAATTCGTTCCTTTGCCGCAATGGGTCTCGCAATGAAAACAATTCGGTTCTCAGGTGGTCACCATTGCGGCGCGATGCACTGCGTTTCAGTACTTCAGAAATTCGCCGCGGTGGTGATTGCCACAACCGTCTGCTGCTCGACGATTGTCGCCGCCGACGGGCAAAAAACGGCGCCAGCGGCGCGGGCGCCGAATATCTTGCTGATCGTGGCCGACGACATGGGCTATGGCGATCCGGGATTCATGGGCAGCAAAGATCTACGCACCCCCAACATCGACAAGCTCGCCCACGGCGGGACGATTCTGTCTTCGTTTTATGTGCAACCCGTATGCTCGCCCACGCGGGCCACGCTGATGTCCGGGCGCTATGCAATCCGCACCGGCGTGTATTCGATCGTGCGACCGCACGCGCAATGGGGACTTCCCTTGAACGAGCGGATGCTGCCGCAGGCCTTGCACGACGTCGGCTACGAAACGGCGATCACCGGCAAATGGCATCTGGGCGAATTCCAATCGGACTACCTGCCAACGCATCGCGGCTTCGATCATCAGTACGGGAACTGGTTTGGCAACATCGATTATTTCACGCACATCCGCGACAAAGAGCTCGACTGGCACCGCGACGATCAGCCGTGTCACGACGAGGGCTATTCGACGCTGCTGGATGCCAAAGAAGCCTGCCGCATCATCCGCGAAAAAAAAGCCGACAAGCCGCTGTTTCTTTATTTGCCATTCAACGCCGTGCATGCGCCGCACCAGGCGCCGGAGAGCTACATCAAGCCCTTCGAGGATTTGAAGGGCGTGCGCAAAACCTACGCCGGCATGGTGGCCGCCATGGACGATGCCATTGGCCAAGTGCTGTCCGCGCTCGATGAAGCGAAACTGCGCGACAACACGCTGATCGTTTTTACCAGCGACAATGGCGGGCCATCGCCGCACGTGGTCACCGATAACGGGCCACTCCGCGCCGGCAAAGGCACCATTTACGAAGGCGGCATCCGGGTTTGCGCCTGTGTCAACTGGCCTGGTCACATTCCGGCGGGTAAGACGGTGGCCGAACCGCTGCAGGGTGTGGACTGGTATCCCACGCTGATCAAACTTGCCGGCGGCTCGCTCGATCAAAAACTTCCGCTCGATGGCAAAGACATCTGGCCGGTGCTTACTCAAGGCGCCAAAACGCCGCACGAAGCGCTGCTGCTGTGCGGCACGCGCAAAAATGTGACCGCCATTCGTATGGGCGATTGGAAGTTGCTGGTCAACCCGAACCAAAAAGATGCGGAAGAAACCGCCGGCGACGAAGCCGTCAGTAGCAAGGTCGAACTTTACAATCTGGCCGACGACCTCGGCGAGAAAAATGATCTGGCCCAAAAGAACCCTGACAAAGTCAAAGAACTGCGCACGCGTCTGGACGCCTGGATGAAAGACGCCGTCCCGGCCGGGGGCGGCAGTGCGGCCGGCAAGAAGAAAAAATAGCACGCCGCGCTGCGCACTGCTTACGACTCGATTGCAACCGCCCGCAAGAACGACTCGCATCCTACAACTTGCCCGCCAGCAATTGCGGCCGTGCAATCCTCCTGCTCAATCACGTCACTTACGGAATTACCTGCGATGAAAATGCTCCGCTGTTTGATTTGGGCCGCGATCTGCGCAGCCAGCGTCCGCGCCCTGGCCGCCGATGCTCGCCCCAACGTGCTGTTCATCGTCGGCGATGACATGGGCTACGCCGATGTCGGATTCCATAAGTGCCCCGACATCCCCACGCCGAATATCGATGCGCTGGCGGCGTCGGGCATGAATTTCACCAATGGCTATGTGACCGGTCCGTATTGCTCGCCAACGCGCGCGGCCCTAATGACCGGGCGCTACCAACAGCGGTTTGGCCACGAGTTCAATCCCAATGGTAAGGACGGCATGCCGGTCAGCGAGACGACCATTGCCGACAGGCTGCGTAGCGCGGGTTACGCGACGGGCATCGTCGGCAAATGGCATCTCGGCGCGCCGCCAGAAATGCGCCCCATGAAGCGCGGCTTTGATGAGTTTTTCGGATTTCTGGGCGGAGCACACAGCTACTTCGATCGTACCGGCATTCTGCGCGGTGACGAGCAGGTCAAAGAACTCGACTACACGACCGATGCGTTTGGTCGCGAAGCGATTTCGTTTATCGAGCGGCACAAGTCGCAGCCGTGGTTTCTGTACCTGGCCTTCAACGCGGTCCACACGCCGCTGAATGCCACCGACGATCGGCTGGCAAAATTTACCAGCGTTGTCGACAAAAAACGCCGCACCTACGATGCCATGATGTTGGCCATGGACGAAAACATTGGCCGCGTTCGGAAATATCTGGTCGACGCCGGCATTGAGAAAAACACCTTCGTGATTTTCATCAGCGACAACGGCGGCCCGACCATGCCGGGCACCACCGTCAATGCTTCGCGCAACGATCCGCTTCGCGGCTCAAAACGCACCACGCTCGAGGGCGGCATCCACGTGCCGTTTGTCGTCTCGTGGGCGGGCCACGTCAAGCCCGGCGTGTACGATCAGCCGGCACTGCAAATTGATCTCACGGCCACGGCACTGAACCTGGCTGGCGTGGACATCAAACCGGAATGGAAGTTGGACGGTGTGGATCTGATGCCGTATCTCACGGGCGAGAAATCCGGCGCGCCGCACGACGCGCTCTATTGGCGTTTTGGCCAGCAAATGGCCATCCGCGTCGGCGATTTCAAGCTCGTGCGTTACGACAGCGCTGTGGACGGCGCTGCCGGAAAGAAAAAGCCGGTCACGGAAGCCAAGCTCTACAATCTGACGGCGGACCTGGGCGAATCGAAAGATCTGGCCGCGAGCATGCCGGATAAAGTGAAGGAACTGCAGACCAAATGGGATGCTTGGAATGCCACGCTCGTGCGACCGCTGTGGGGCAACGGCGGCGGCGACAGCGACGGCGATGAGCCTGGCGCACCGGCCAAGGTGAAAAAGGCCAAGGCCAGCAATTAGTGGCTTGTCGGGGTGAACGCCGGCGCTAAGCCTGCGGGGATTG
Source organism: Pirellulales bacterium (assembly GCA_038205115.1). Classification (GTDB taxonomy): domain Bacteria; phylum Planctomycetota; class Planctomycetia; order Pirellulales; family JBBRCE01; genus JBBRCE01. The sequence goes on along the minus strand of JBBRCE010000011.1, from coordinate 27,565 downwards.
TACAGCATTGTGCCGCGGTATCTTCGAGCAGTTCGAACGGTCGGGGCACCTCGCGTTTCGATGGGCGGAATTCCCGATGGCAAAAGTTTGACGCCGCCAAGCACGTCGGCTAACCTGACTCCGGTTTGCTAAAAACTTTTTACGCGCGGCGCGGCGATCGACCGATGTTTTTCGCATCGCAATCCGCGCGAATGTTGGCTTTTCAAAATGGAGTTGGCCATGGATCGCTTTAAGACTTTGGCAGCGGCAGTCGCCGTTTGCGGCATCAGCACCCAATTGGCGTGGGCCGATATCGGACCTGGTCCCCGTCCTCGACCGCGCCCCGATTTAGAAGCGCCCGCGGCAAAGAAGCCCGATGGCAAAGTGGCGGAAGCCAAACCGACCGCGTTAAAATTTGTAATCGACCCCAAAGCCACGACCGCCAAGCTCGTCGTTCCGAAAAAACTGCTGGATCAAAACGCTGCGGCCGGAAAATCGAGTTCCAACGACAGCGGCACGCGGACCATCATCGCTGGCATGGCGATGTCCCTGGCGGCGGTGAGCCTGATCTTTCTGCCCAGGCTCAAACGGCGTTGGCGCATTGCAGCCGGCGTTTGCTTGGCGTGCCTAACTACGGCGATTGCGATCGGCACGGCGAATGGCAACGCAGGACCGCCGCTCGGATATCGGCGAGAAGCCAACGTTGCCGGACTCAAGCAGTCTGTCAGCGTGGAAATTAGCCAGGACGGCGACGAAATCAAGCTTGTGCTGCCCGAGTCGTATCTGACGGATCTTTCCAAGGCATGGAATACGGGCGGCCTCTGATTTTTGAGGCTGCTGTTGCGGATTCACGATGTCGACTGTCGCTGCCATTTCGCCGCTGCCCGCCCGGACTTTGCCAGGGTCTGCGCGGTTATTCGCCGCTGTGGCGATTGTCGTAGCGACCGCCAGTTGCCTGTTGGCGGGCTGGGCGCCGCTAGGATTTTCGATCGTCACGGTGTTTCTGTTCGCGGGGCCGCACAACTGGATGGAAGCCCGGTACATGTTTAACCGCATGCCGGCGCGTTGGGGTCCGCTGCGCAGCTACTATCTGACCGGCATCTGCGGCGTGTTGACGTTGACCACCGCGTTTGCAGCCCTGCCTTGGCTGACGCACAAACTGAACCTGAGCGAAGAAGGCTGGCTCGCGGCGCTGGCCATCTGGAACACCGTTTTGGTGCTCTGGCTGCTAACGCTCACGCAACTCCGCAGTCGGCAGAATCCGCGGCGCGCCTGGGCCTGGTTGATCCCCGCAGCCTTTTTGCTGATTGCCGCCGCATGGATCTGGCCGCGACCATGGGATTTGGCGCTGGTTTATCTACATCCGCTGGTGGCGCTCTGTTTTCTGGATCGCGAGTTGAAAAGCCGCCGTCCGGAATGGCAAGTGGCTTATCGCCGCGTGCTGTTGCTGCTGCCGCTGCTGCTGTGCGGATTGTGGTGGCGACTTGCCAGCCAGCCGTCGCTGCCCGGCGCGGACGCGCTGTCGCTGAGGATCACTCAGCACGCGGGCTCGGACATTTTGCCGGGCGTTTCTAGCCACCTGCTCGTGGCCACGCATGTGTTCTTAGAGACCATACATTACAGCGTCTGGCTGTTGGTGGTTCCGCTGGTGAGTCTGACGGCCAAGCCGTGGCAAATTCGACAGGTGCCGCTGGCGCGACGCTCCGGCGGCTGGCGATTGTTTGTCGGCGGGGCGCTGGCGCTGGGCACGCTGGCTGTGCTGGGATTTTGGTGCGGCTTTCTGGCCGACTACCCGCTGACGCGCGACGTCTACTTCACGGTGGCCATGCTGCATGTGCTGGCCGAAGCGCCGTTTCTGCTCAGACTTCTCTGATAACTCGAAACCGGTCACCGCCAATGCCATACGCGACGCAGCTTTGGTCGTTTCTGCCGGTGGGATATTTTTTCAGCATCGTCATCGAGACGCCCGTCCTACTGGCGCTGCTTTCGGCGCGTCACACGCTCCGCGACCGATTGATTGCCGGCGTTTGGCTGACGGCCTGTACATATCCGATTGTGATTTTGGTGCTGCCGCTGCTGATGGCGGACCGCACCAACGCGGAATATTTGTGGGTGGCCGAAATCTTCGCTCCTGTGGCGGAGTGCCTGTTGTTTTGGCTGGTTTGGATTCGCCGCCGGCCAGTCAGCAACGCTGCCACGCTGCGCGACTTTGCGGCGGTGACGCTGGCCAATTTGGCCTCGTTCGGACTCGGCGAGCTGGCGCATCATCTGAAATGGTTTTAGCTCTGGTTGCATGGCCTGATCAGGTCCGCTCACAGAATAAGCATCGCCGCGCTTTCCGTGGCGGTCAAAATTTTCGCTATGATAATGCGGGCGAGTCAACCGCGGCTGTTGATTTTACAACCCGAGGGCGGTTGTTTCGGATGCCGTTTCTAAATAGTTTTTTTCCCGCGGCAGCCATGATCATCGAAGGCGTTTTGACCACCACCGCTGCCGACGGCACGATCAATGTCGCGCCGATGGGACCAATTGTTGACCCGGCTTGGCGGATACTGCGTTTTCGGCCGTTTCAAACATCGCAAACCTTTGCCAATCTGCGGGCCAGCGGCCGTGGCGTGTTTCACGTAACCGACGATGTCGAACTTTTGGCCCGCGCGGCCGTTGGTCGCTTAGAAGCGCTTCCACCGCTGTTCGCCGCGCCGGATGACGCCGGCTGGGTGATTGCCGACGCTTGTCGTTGGTACGCGGTGCGCGTGACGTCCATTGACGATTCGTCGGCGCGCGCCGAAGTGCAAACCGAAGTCACTGGCTCTGGGCGTTTGCGGGATTTTGTGGGTTTCAACCGCGCCAAACACGCCGTTTTGGAGGCCGCCATCATGGCCACGCGAATTGCGATTTTACCCCACGCCGAAATTCAAGCCGAACTTCGCCGGCTGGCGATCATCGTCGAAAAAACGGCCGGCCAGCCGGAGCGTCGCGCCTGGGATTTCATCGCGGCGTACATCAACCAATCGCTCGTGACCGACGGTGGCTAAGGAACGACCGAAAAACAACTTCGCCTTTTCGTACGTGTCGACGCATGCGATCACGCGTAGATCCTGACTTGCTCGAGCGAGAAGGCGTGGAGTTCATCGCGAAGTCGCAAAGGACGCGAAGAAAAGGCAAAGAGTCGAGGAGCAAAAAGTGCTTTCGAACGTGGTTGAGCAAGCTGTGAGCAGGTGATGGTTCTGACGGATTTTTCTTCGCGCACTTTGCACTTTTGCGGTGAAAATATCGGATTCCAATTCATGCGACTCGACAACGACCGATCGATACGCCCCGTTTTGTCTTCAAATCGACGGGTGCAATCAGTGGGCAGCGTGCGTCTCATTCAGAGGAAGTTATTTTTCCGCCGTTCCTCAGGCGTTCGACGGCGGCCATTCAATAATGACGCCAAAGCGATCCTGGCTCGCATTAAGGTTTGCCTGTTTTCGCCAGTGTGTTGTCGATTTAACGTTTTGCGACCAGTGGACTTGCCACGATTGCCGCCATGACTTAAGTTTTGCTTCCACGCGGCACGATGCCGCCGGCCGCAGCGACGGATCGCTGGGCCCTGCAAAACGGAATTTGCAACAAGGTTGAGGATATGAAATCCCCCAGTCGCGTCCGGCTCGCGCCCATGGATGGGTACGAAGGCGGTAACTCGGAGTTCAGGATGTCAGAAGCCGCAAGCCATCGCCGCTTTGTCGCGCCGTTGCGCAATGCCATTCTTCGCACCCGCCAATGGCTGCTTTCCGAACAGCACGCCGATGGCTACTGGGTTGGCGAGCTTGAAGGCGACACGATCCTCGAGAGCGAATACATCTTGCTGCTGGCATTTTTGGGCCAAGAGCAATCGATCATTGCCGAAAAATGTGCCCGCCACTTGCTCAATCAGCAGTTGGCGTCCGGTGGCTGGGCCATGTATCCCGGCGGCGATGTGGAAATTAGCGCGAGCGTTAAAGCCTATTTCGCTTTAAAGCTCACCGGTCACGATCCGGCCACGGAACCGATGCAGCGCGCGCGGGCGGCCATTTTGGCGCACGGCGGCGCGGACTCGGTGAACAGCTTCACGCGTTTTTACCTGGCGCTGCTGGGGCAGATTTCTTACGAAGAATGCCCGGCCGTTCCACCGGAATTCGTACTGTTGCCCAGTTGGTTTCCGGTCAACCTTTACAGTTGCAGCGCTTGGTCGCGGACGATTTTGGTTCCGCTTTCGATCATTTCGGCCTGCCAGCCCCGGCGACAAGTCGAGGCGCACCGCGGTATTCGTGAACTGTTCATCAAACAACCCAGCCAATGGCCGCCGCTACGCTGCCCGGGGTTGAATCGCGGCACGGGCCTATTCAGTTGGGACGGTTTCTTTCAGACCACCAACACGCTGCTCAAATGGCTGCAACGCAACAACGCTTCGATGTTTCGCAAGCGCGCGTTGAAGGCCGCGGAAAAATGGATGGTCCAGCGTTTCGAAGGCAGCGACGGCCTCGGCGCGATCTTTCCGCCCATGATTTGGGCCGTGATCGCGCTCCGCTGCCTGGGCTACCGCGACGAAAGCCCCGAACTGGAATATTGCTACGATCGGCTGGAAGGCCTGATCATCGAAGAAGACGAAACCGCGCGGTTGCAGCCGTGCAAGTCGCCGGTGTGGGATACCGCCATTGCGCTGAGGGCGCTGTCGGATAGCGGCGTCGAGCCCGATCATCCGGCCGTCAGCAAATCGGTCGAGTGGCTGCTCTCGCAGGAAGTCACTCGCAAAGGCGATTGGGCAAAAACCGTCAACGCCGCGCCCGGCGGTTGGTGCTTTGAGCACGCCAATGAGTTTTACCCGGACTTGGACGATACGGCCATGGTCTTGATGGCGCTGCGTGGGCAGTTTGCCGAGCCGATCGTCTCGGACGACGCTTTGCCGCCCGGTTTGCGGTTGCTGGTTGCCAGTCAGGCCGATAGCCGTGCCAATGCCAAACAGCAGGTCATGACACTGGATCGAATTGCCGCATCCAGCGACCGGGCCGAACGCTGGATGTTGGCCATGCAAAACAAAGACGGCGGCTGGGGCGCGTTCGATCGCGATAACGACCGCCAATTTCTGTGCTACGTGCCGTTTGCCGATCATAACGCCATGATCGACCCGAGCACGCCCGATCTGGCGGCCCGTGTTTTGGAATCACTGGCGCAAACGGGGCACCGCGTGGGGCATCCGGCCGTCGATCGCGCCGTGGCTTATTTGCGGAAATGTCAGGAAGCCGACGGCAGTTGGTTTGGCCGCTGGGGCGTCAATTACATTTACGGCACCTGGCAAGTGATCGTGGGGTTGACGGCAGTTGGCGTACCATGTGACGATCAGGCGGTCGTTGCCGGCGCAAACTGGTTGCTGGCCTATCAACAGGCGTCCGGCGGATGGGGCGAATCGCCCGATAGTTACGTGCATCCGCACCTCAAAGGCCAAGGCAAAACCACCGCCTCGCAAACCGCCTGGGCCGTGATGGGCTTGGTGGCTGCCGGCAAGCATGAACATGCGGCCGTTGCCCGCGGCATCCAATATTTGCTTTCGCATCAACGGGCCGACGGCACCTGGGACGAGGCGGAGTTCACCGGCACCGGTTTTCCGCGGGTGTTCTATCTCCGCTACCACATGTATCCGATTTACTTTCCGCTGATGGCGCTTTCGCGCTGGGCTGTGGCCATTGGCGCGAGCCTCCGCGAAGTGGAAACCGCTACCATTCGCTTGGCCGAGGCGTCCGCGCTGATTGCGGCCGTGGATTGAACGCGACGGATAAACACTCGACCATTGTCTGACCAACCGACTTCAATTTGCATCTTTCCTTTTGCAATCACTCCTCTCCCGTACGGCTTAGCACATGCGATTTCCGCTTTCTCTCACCAGTAAGATGGCCGGCTACCTGCTCAAGCAGAAATTGGCCCGGCGCGAGAAGTTTCCGCTGGTGTTAATGCTTGAGCCGCTGCACGCTTGCAATCTCACTTGCACGGGCTGCGGGCGGATTCGCGAATACGTCAGCACCATCAAAGACAAGCTGACCGTGGAAGAATGCCTGGCGGCGGTCGACGAGTGCGGCGCACCGATCGTCAGCATCTGCGGCGGCGAGCCAATGATCTATCCCGGCCTAGAAGAGCTGGTGGCCAAGATTCTCGAGCGCAAAAAGCACATTTACCTCTGCACCAACGGCATGTTCATCAAGAAGAAATTGGCCGGTTTCAAACCCAGCCGCAGTTTCTTCTTCAATGTGCATCTCGATGGCATGGAAGATTCGCACGATCTAGCGGTGGAACGCAAAGGCGTGTTTCAAGAAGCCATCGAAGGCATAAAGGCTGCTAAAGCCGCCGGCTTCATGGTCTGCACCAACACGACGATCTACAAAGAGACGGATATGAACGAGATCGCCGTGCTGTACGATTATTTGTCCGAACTGGGCGTCGATGGCTATATGCTGTCGCCGGCTTACGGCTACTCGGCAGTTCAGGACACCAATCCGCTCGGCGCACAACAAATCTTCATGACCCGCGCCGATGTACACGCCAAGTTCAAACTTGCAAAGGACTTATTGAAGCGGCATAAGCTGAACACGTCGCCGATCTATCTGGAATTTCTACGTGGCGAACGCGATCTGAAATGTGCGGCCTGGGCAAATCCCACCCGCAACATCAAGGGCTGGAAGGGTCCGTGTTACCTAATTACTGACACCCACCACGATACGTATCAGGATTTGGTGCAACTCACTGACTGGGACAAGCTCGGCCAAGGCAATGATGTTCGCTGCGAAAACTGCATGGTGCATTGCGGGTTCGAGCCGGCAGCCGTACTGGGTGTGAATAAGCGTCTGGGCGACTCGCTGAAAATGGCACTTTGGCAACTGAGTTAGACTAGCCGCCGAGCCCAAGCTTATTTGGAATGCGTGGGCTTTGCAGGCGCTGCGGGACGAGGTTGGCGATTGTATCGCGAGTTGGTCTTGGGCACGTTGGTACGCGCGGGCATCGGGACCGGCGCTTCGTTACGCGGGGCGAACTGAACAGTCGGTTCGCCTTCGTACGGTGCTCGGTTGCGCCGCTGTTGGGCGCATTGCAGCTCGTGCCGGCGGACGAGTTTGGCGATGTACGGGTCCGCCCACGGCAGCAAGTCGCCCGATGACGGCTCGTCACAATCGGCGGTGTCGTAATCGGCGGTGTCGCAATCGGCGGTGTCGCAATCGGCGGTGTCGCAATCGTCGATAACGCAAGTGTTCATGTCGCATTCGGCGTCCGGTTCCGGCGCAAAATCAACGGCGTGCGACCGTTCCAGGCGATTGGCAACCAGATAATCCAAAGTTGAGTCGTATTGAGCGGCCATCGGAACACCTCGTTTTGTTCGGCTGACTTGGGTCTGATTCACCACGGTCGATTGCGGCAAAACCTTAGAGCAAGTTCAGGGCCAAAGGTTCGCATTGCTGCCGAGTATGCTCTGCTTCTGATTGTTTTGCCGTGAAACGCCACGCGGAAATCTGCCGTCCAACCCTCCCTCGCCAACGCTAGCGGCCGCCTGAAATGGCAGGAATTACAACCGGGGCCTGACCACGTCACACGTTTGATCTTTCTATTCCGCATTGCGATGATTGTCGCCGAGACTCGTTCGGAAGGCCGTCAAACTTGAACATTTCTGGCATGCCGATGCCGACATATTGTCGCAGTCGGCCAGCCGGTTCGGACAATTTGGAAAAACACCGGCCGCCAGCGAACGATCAAATGGGCGGTCGAAAGGCGGCACAGGCGAGCGAGGTTGCGAGTTCAACGTCGCCACATGCTGTGCAGCAACGCGAACATCGCCGGCACGATTGGATATTTCTCGCTTTATTGATCGCGGGGTTTATACAGCGCGAAGGTGCGTAGGTTTGCACCGTTAGCGAAGCGCGGCCGGTTCGGGTAGCGGTCCAAATTCGAAATTCCCGATTGTCGTGGTCAGTGGCGTTGCTTAGGCGCGGTGTTTTAGACAGCCGCGTAGCCGCAAGCTGTTCATGACCACGCTTACGCTGCTGAGCGCCATGGCGGCAGCGGCTGCCGCCGGTGGCAAGCGGAGGTCCAGTAGCGGAACGAAGAGTCCCGCCGCCAGCGGCAGAAGGATCAAGTTGTAAACAAACGCCCAGGCCAAGTTCTGGCGAATGGTGCGGAGCGTGGCGCGGGCAAGACGTATGACTTGCGGAACGGCCCGTAAGTCGCCCGCCGTGAGCACGATATCGGCCGATTCGATGGCAATGTCCGATCCGCCGCCGATCGCCACGCCCAGATCGGCGGCGGCCAGAGCGGGCGCGTCGTTGATGCCGTCGCCAACCATGGCCACCGTCTGGCCGCCGGCGCGAAGCTCGGCAATTTTATTCAACTTATCGGCGGGCAACACTTCGGCCAACACGTTTTGAATGCCGGCCTGTACCGCCACGGACTGCACCGCGGCGCGGTGATCGCCGGAGACCAACCAAACATCGAGCCCCAAGTCGCGCAGTTCTCTGACGGCCGCGGCACTGTGCGGCGAAATCGCATCGCTCACAACGACCGCGCCCAGCAATTTGCCAGCCTGGGCGACCAGCAGTGGCGTCTGCCCAAGGTCGCGCGCAGCTTGAATCGGCTGTTGGATGGCCACCAACTCCGGCGCGCGGGCCAGCTCTTTTAGCAGCGATTCGTTGCCGACGAGTATTTCGCCACCGACAGTCTGCACCCGGATTCCTCCGCCGGCGATGTTTTGCAAATTGTCGGTTTCATCAAAATGCAGTCCGCGTTGCCGCGCGAGCTCGACGATCGGCCGCCCCAGAGGATGCTGGCTGGGCAATTCGGCAGTTGCCGCAATTCGCAGCACGTCGTCTTCAGACACACCGGCGGCGCAAAGCGTGCGAATCACTTGCGGTCGGCCGGAAGTGACGGTGCCGGTTTTATCGAGCACGATGCAGTTTACACGGCCCGCCAATTCCAAGGCGTGCGCTTGCTTGATCAAAATGCCATGCGCTGCGCCAACTCCGCCGGCAACCAGAATGGCGGTAGGAGTGGCGAGTCCGAGCGCGCAAGGGCAGGCGACGACCAACACGGACACCGCCGATTCCAAGCCCAGCGACCATTTTCCGGCCGCGCCCCAGCCGAGCAGTGCAATGGCAGCAATTGCCAACACCACCGGCACGAACCAGCCCACGACTCGATCAGCCAGACGCTGCACATCGGTTTTGGATTCTTGTGCTCTGCGGACCATTTCGACCACTTGTGCGAGCGTGCTGAGCGAGGCCAGCCGCGTGACGCGGGCGGTCAGCGCGCCTTGGCCGTTGATGGCGCCGGCCAACAATTCATCGCCCACTTGTTTTTCAACCGGTAGAGATTCGCCTGTCAACCACGACTGATCGACCGCCGAATTGCCGCTGACGATCTGCCCATCGAGCGGCACGCGGTCGCCGGGACGGACCAGCAGTGTGTCGCCAACCCTATCATTGTCGACTGGGAGCAAAACGGATTGGCCGTCGCGAAGAACCGTGGCTTGCGGCGGAGTCAGTTGCAGTAATTGTCCAATCGCTTGCGAAGCGCGACCCCTGGCGAGCGCCTCCAGCAATTTGCCCAGCGTAATGAACGTCAAAATCATGGCCGAATCCATGAAATACATGGTATGCAGCCCGGTCGCCAAGGCCGACACGCCAGCCAGATAAGCCGTGCTGGTGCCCATGGCAATCAGCGTGTCCATGTTGGCCCCGCCATATCGCAAGCGCTTCGCTGCGCCAGCCAAATACGGCCAGCCGACATAAAATTGAATGGGCGTGGCCAGCGCAAATTGCCACCACGTCAGCCGTGGCGGCATCCACCCTAAAAAATACGTGATCAACAGCAGCGGAATCAGCAAAGTCGCGGCAACGATCAGCCGCCGTAACCACAGACGATATTCGTGGCGATACCTCGCGTCAAAGCCGGTCGCCGAAATCGATTTGTTTTCAACCGGTGTTGCTGCGTAACCGCTACGACTCACTGCGTCAACCAAACGGTTTTGCAACTCAGTGAAGCGCGACCGATCTTGAAGTTCGACGGTCACGACCGCTTGCTGAGTCGTTAGATTCACGCGGGCGTTAACCACGCCCTGTTGGCCGCTAAGCGCCTGTTCGACGCGTCCGACGCAACTCGCGCAGTGCATGCCGATAATGTCAAATCGCAACTCATCGCCGGCATTCACGCTCGCCTGCGGTTCCTTCGCCGCCGATTTGGTCTTGGTGTAAGATTGCAAGACTGGCAGCAAATTGGTCGGTTGCAGCCGATCCATTTTTACAACGGACAGTAAGTTTTCCGGCGAGGTAGATTGCGATGGAGAAGAGTTAGGCTTGTCTGGCATTTCAACACTCGCAATGAACTTCGGGACTATCCGTCGTTCATTATATGCAAGCCCGTCAACTGAACTGCAGTACCGCTGGCGCGGCGCAATTACTTGGACTTGCTCGGCAATGCGGTTCCCGGCTTGACAGCGGCTGGTTGCGGTTCGGCAACCGTGGTCTCGGCGTGGTAAGGAGAGGTATCGCTCAGAGAGGCGCCGTTTCCGTTGGGTGATCCGGGAGCGGCCGGAGTTGGCTTGGCCAGCGTCGGCGAAGCATCGGCGGATTTCTTGGCACCATGGACACCTGTTGGCGATTCTCCTGCCGAAGCGCTCGGTGACGATCTCGCCGGCTGAGCTGCCGCTGGTTGCGATACCGAACGAATCGGTTCGACGCTGCCGATCGTGGCAGGTTTCGAGGACGAATTCGAAGTGGCGGCCGGCACTTGGTTCGGGTCATTGGGCACGGGCAGCGCGCGGTTGACGCGGTCCGCGCCTGAATCATTTACACCCCCCGTGGAAACAGAGGCTGACGATAAGTTGGAATCGCTGCCCAGCAGGCCACCGCTGGTGAATCCACCGGGGTAGAAGCCTAACGTCAACGAACTCGACGGCGCATACGTGCCAAAGTAGGGCGCAGCGGTTCCACCGAATGCGTTTGAGCCAAAATAACTTCCGGACTGCACACCGCCATTGGTCAGGTATCCGCTGCCGACGTACATTCCACTGCTGGAGAAACCACCGCTCAAGCCGGAGAAACCGCTCGCGGTCGTTGCATTGTACGGCGTACCATTGCCACCGCCATTGAACGCGTTGCGATTCGTGCCGGATCCCGTGCTGCCAGAGCCGACGGTGTTAGCAAAATCAACATTCGAAGTGCCGTTGCCCCCGCCATTCAGTGCATTCCGATTGGTACCGGTGACCGACGCGCCACTGCTAAGTTGATTCGCATTATTCGATATAACACCGTTGTTGGCGGTATTTCCGTTGGAACTCGCGGCGCTGACAGGATCCGTTGTCGGCGAAACTGAATACACGCTGTTGCCCGTGGTACCACCTCCACCGATCGCGTTGGCGTTCGTGCCTGAGCCACTCGTCCCACTACCGGAACTGTTCGCAAAGTTCGTGTTCGCAGCGCCATTTCCTCCACCGTTCGTGGCATTACGGTTTGTGCCGGTGACGGACGCACCGCTGCCCACCTGATTGGCGTTGCTCGACAACACACCATTGTTGGCGGTATTTCCGTTGGAGCTAGCGGCATCGACCGGACTACTGGCCGGCGTAGAATAAGCCGGCATGGCGACGTTTGCCGCGCCACCGCCAATTGCATTTGCGTTGGTCCCCGAGCCGCCTGCACCGGTGCCAGAACGATTGGCGAGATTTGTGTTGGCTGCGCCGTTGCCGCTCCCGCTGGCAGCGTTGCGATTCGTGCCAGTCACGGACGCCCCGCTGCCGACTTGGTTGCCATTGGTGGAAATCACCCCGTTGTTCGCGGTGTTGCCGTTTGAACTAGCAGCAGTCACGGGGTCCGTGGTGAGTGCAGAGCCCGCTGACGTACCGCTGGCGTTCAGTGGTTGCTGCGTGCCCGTCGCGATCGGGGCAGACGCACCACTCGCGCCGCCAAGACGGTTGCTGGCAGGTGCGTCGATGGGTGTGTTTGCATTGGCGGCATTGGTCGACGATGGCTGCAACGGGGTGTCAGCCGGAATGTTGCTGTTGAACGTCGCAGGTGTGGCGGCGGCCGGGTTGGCCACAGCGGGCGACGCGGGTTTGGCATCGGCTGCGATGCCGCTGGTGTGGCCGTTCGTGGTGTTGCCGCCCGTGGTGTTAGAATTCGTCGCGCTTTGCGGCGAGGAGCCGATCGGCGGGATTGTCATATTCGAACCACTACCGACTGTGTTGTTGACGGGGTTGGTGCGTGCTGCTCCGCCAGCCGCGCCGCCGATGCGGTTGGCACCGCTTGACGATCCCGTGCCGGAATTCGTCGCGGAATTCACATTGGGATTCGCACCATTGACAGTTCCACCGGTCGCTGCAGGATTGGTACCATTATTCGCGGTGCTAGGCTGCTTCGTTGGGCTGGCAGGACGATTGTTCGGATTCATGGCCGCTGCCGGAGCACCCGCCTTCGCCGCTGCGCCGCCAGTGTTTCCCGACCGTGCCGCTCCGCCTCCACCGCCTGATCGGCCCGAGCCGCCACTGCCCCCTCCGCCGGAACTGGGAGGCGCAGACACCGCAATTTGCGCCGCTGCAAATGCTATGATGACGGCAATTGGCCCTGCTTTTGAAACGATACGCATATAAGCCCTTTCGAAATTACCAACGACTCGGATTTCAGCGACCAACGCTGGATGCACAATTCGCGCCGTATGTGGTTGCGGATATCCGAGCGCTGAGACTGCTGTCAAACGATTAACAAAATGTTTGGGATGCCGCGTGCTGGCCGGCGTCTTCATTCACAGTGAACAAAGCACCAGACAATCACGACGAATCGATTAAGCCCGAACAGCTGCGGCCATTCGTGGAGCGGCACGCGGCCGCACTCACGCTGTTTGCGCGGACTTGGTGTCGCTGGCCGGAAGATGTCGTGCAGGAATCGTTTTTGGAACTCGCCCGACAACCGCGTTGGCCGCAATGTCCGGTGGCCTGGATTTACCGCGTGGTGCGGAATCGTGCAATCAGTTACGCCCGCGCGGCGGATCGCCGCCTGAAGCACGAGCGTGTGGTGGCCGGTGCGCGACCAGCATGGTTTACGGTAAATGCCGACGCGGCGATCGACGCACAAACGGCAACTGCGGCGTTGGCCGAATTGCCCGCGGATGAACGCGAAGTGATTGTGGGACATTTGTGGGGCGGATTGACGTTCGCGCAGTTGGCGGACGTGACAGGGCTGCCAGCCAGCACCGCGCATCGCCGTTATGAGTCGGGACTGCGACGACTTCGCGAACAAATCGGTATCAAGAAAGGTGTGGACACGCCATGAACGATTCACCATTGCCAAATGGGTTAGACGAATTTGCGGCACGTTTGCGGACGCTCGCGCCGGCAGCTGTTGAAATGGATCAAGATCAAATCATGTTTGCCGCGGGACGAGCCAGCGTACGTGTGCGGCCGCCAAAGATCGCAGCGTTCGCTTGGGCTTGGGCGTTGAGCACCGCGGCGCTGCTGTTGATTTCGTTAGTCCTGGTCTGGCAGTGGCGGGCGGCGGCGGCGCAGCCGGCAAGAGTCGTCTATGTGGAAGTTCCGATTGCCGCAACGTTGACCACGAGCGCTGAACCGCAAGCGCCGACCAATATTGAGCCGCAAGCGTTTGCCCGACAGTTGAGCAGCGCGGCGCTGGACGCATCGAATTACCTCTCGCTGCGGCGACGTGTTCTGGCCGATGGCCTGGAATCGCTGACCGGCAGCGATCCTCCCGGCGCCGACACGCCGGTTATCTATTCGGCTGGTCAGTACCGTGAGTTGCTGAACGCCCAAGAAGGCGGATGAGCCGTCGAAGATTGAATCGTCAGAGACTGCGCCGTCGGCAATTGGCAGTCGGCCATTTCGTTTTAGGCAGTGGATTGCATATCAATTTCGAAAACATTCGGAGCAGCGGATCATGAAAACAATACATCCCACTCGCTGGGTGGCGCGACGATCGGCTGCATTTACGGGCGTGTGCGGGCTATTGCTGGTTGGCGGGTTGCTGTCCAACTCCGCCCGCGCGGCCGATCCGACGACGCTGCAAATGACGATTTCGCCTGCTGCGGCACCGCGTCCGGCGCTCAAGTATCGGCTGCAGTGCTCGTTTGTGGAGCAGAACGTCGGCAATGCCGCGTCGCTTTATTCGCGAGCGATTATTTTATTCAAGGACAATTCTGCGCTCGGAGAAAAGGCCATGCAGCGGCGAATTGGCGAACTCGTAGCGCTGCCCTTGGAAAAGTTGCCTAAAAAAGAAACTCGCGAGATTCTCCAGCAGGCCGGGTCCGTGTTGCATGAAGTGCGAATGGGCACGAGGCGTACCACCTGTGACTGGGACTTGCCGATTCGCGAAGAACAAAATCCGTTCACCGTGTTGCTGCCCGAATTGCAGGAGCTGCGCAACATTGCCCACCTTCTGGCGCTGCAAGTTCGGCTGCAAATTGCCGAAAAGCAATACGACGAAGCGATCGATACGTTGCGGACCGGTCTGACGCTCGGTCGCCATGTGGCGGAAACGCCGCTGCTCATCAACGGGCTAGTTGGCATCACCATTTCCGGCGAGATGGTCAGTCAACTGCGTGAATTGGAACAAGCGGCCGACGCTCCGAACCTTTATTGGGCGGTCTCCGCGCTGCCCGAACATTTTGTGGATCTGCGTGCCGCGTTGGATACCGAAAGTGCTTTCGTCCAACTCATGTTTCCGCAACTTCGCAACGTCGAGCAGGCCGACCGCAGCGACGCGCAGTGGCAAGCCGAGTGGTCCGCCTATATGGCCAAATGGAACGGACTGACGCCGCTGCTGGCCGTCGACGGACAGAAAGACGACTGGCGCGATGTCGCCAAGATGGTGGCGGGCAAAACCTGGATCATGTTGTCCGGATATCCCAAGGCGAAAGCGGGATTGAGAACGTTTGGCTACGATCAAAAAGCAATCGACGCCATGCCGCCGCCGAAGGCCATGCTGCTGTACAGCAGGCTGACCTACGAAGATTTGCGCGACGAGATGTTTCGCTGGCATTACGTGCCGTTCTGGCAAGCGCAAGTAGGCATGCAAGCCGCGGAGCAAACTCTGAAATCGGCCCGCGATCGCGAAATCATTCCGTTGGCCACGCTAATGCTGCCGGCCATTCAACCGGTACGCGTGACGGAAGTCCGCCTGCAGCGAGACTTGGCGATCGTCCGCACGGTCGAAGCGTTAAGGCTGCACGCCGCGGCTAACCAGAGCAAGTTGCCGGCGTCGCTCGACCAAGTCACGATCGCGCCGATTCCCATCGACCCATTCACCGGCAAAACGCCGCCGTACCAACTGACCGATGGCGTGGCTACGCTCGACTATCCCGCGGCGCAAGATCGGCCAGAGAATGAACACATTCGCGTGGTGGTCAAACTGCGGACGGAAAAATAACGTGCATCCTACGCTCGACGGCCAGTTGGGCTTTTGCGGTCTCCCCGCGGCGCGGCCAAATTGCGTATAATGGCGACTCACCATTTTCGGGCCTATCACCGCAGCGGAGTTTTTCATGTTTCGGCAAGTGCGGCAAGCGATGTTTTTAACGGCGATTCTGGCAATCGTCGTCGTCTCGACGGCCGCCCACGCCGAAGATTGGCCGCAATGGCGCGGACCGAACCGCGACGGCGTTTGGACGGAGACCGGCATCGTCGAAAAATTTGCCGATAAGAAACTGCCGATCCAGTGGCGCGCAAAAATTGGTGCCGGCTACAGCGGGCCAACCGTGGCCGATGGCCGCGTGTATGTCACGGATAAGTTGACGGAGCCCAAACAAGTTGAGCAGGTGCATTGCTTTAACGAGAAGACAGGCGAAGAAGTCTGGAGCTACGCCTACGACTGCGAATATTCGATTAGCTACCCGGCAGGCCCGCGCGCCAGCGTCAGCATCGACTCTGGCCGCGCCTATTCGCTGGGCGCAATGGGACATTTGTTTTGTTTTGACGCTGCCAGCGGTAAAGTTTTGTGGAAAAAAGATCTCAAAGCCGAGTACGCCATCGAGATGCCCATCTGGGGAATTGCCGCCTCACCGTTGGTGGTTGGCGATCTGATTTACTTGCAGATTGGCGGCCGCGGCGCCTGCATCGTTGCGCTGGACAAAGTCAGCGGGGACGAAAAATGGAAAGCCTTGAATGATAAAGCTTCGTACTCCGCGCCCATCATGGTGCAACAAGCGGGCAAACCGGTGCTTGTCTGTTGGACCGGCGGCAGTATTGCCGGTCTGAATCCGGCCAACGGCGAAGTCTACTGGAAATTGGCGATGAAGCCATCGCGGATGGTGATTAACGTGGCCAGCCCGATTGTTCACGACAACCGCATCTTTGTCACCTCGTTTTACGATGGTTCGCTGATGGCTAAAATGGACGACAAACAGTTGACCGCCGAAATACTGTGGCATGAAGTCGGCCCCGACGAACAGAACACCAAGTCGCTGCAATCGATCATTGGCACACCGTATTTCGACGGCAAAAACGTGTACGGCGTCGACAGCTACGGCCAGTTTCGCTGTCTGGATGCGACGACCGGCCGGCGCGTATGGGAAAGCCAGGAAGCCGTGCCGCGGGCGCGGTGGTCGACGATCCACATGGTGCGGAATGGCGAGCGAATGTTTATGTTCAATGAACGTGGCGAACTGATCATCGCCACGCTATCGCCCGAAGGCTACCACGAAATCAGCCGCACCAAGCTGATCGATCCAACCACGGCGCAACTGAACCAGCGGGGCGGAGTTTGTTGGTCGCATCCGGCCTACGCCAACAAGCACGTGTTTGCCCGCAACGACAAAGAACTGGTGTGCGCGGATCTGGCTAAGTAAGCGGCGCGATTTTCATCCGCGGCGCGTGACCGGCGGCGATCACGGCGTGAGCGGTTGGCCCGCCAGCGCTTGGCGCTGGAACTGCGCCAGTTGCTGGATGCCGCCGCGGGCGAGCGCGACCAGCGCGTTGAGTTCTTCTTCCGAGAATGTGGCTTCTTCGCCGGTGCCTTGCACTTCGACAAAGCGGCCGCCACCCGTCATGACCACGTTCATATCCACGGCCGCGGCAAAGTCTTCGCGATAGTCCAAATCCAACAGCGGCCGATCGTCCACAATGCCAACGCTCACCGCGGCGACGCTGTCACGCAGCACTGGCCGCGCGGGATCGAGCTTGGCGCGGACGGTTTCCAGCGCATCGCAGGCGGCAATGTACGCGCCGGTGATGCTGGCGGTACGCGTGCCGCCGTCGGCTTCGATCACATCGCAATCGAGCATTAACGTGCGTTCGCCCAATGCAGCGAGATCGGCAATCGCCCGCAGACTGCGGCCGATCAAGCGCTGGATTTCGGTGGTGCGGCCATCGACTTTACCGTCGCGCTCGCGCTTTTTGCGAGGGCTGGTGCTGCCGGGCAGCATATTGTATTCGGCGGTCAGCCAACCCTCGCCCCGCCCCTTCATCCACTCGGGCACACTTTCGGCAATGCTGGCCGTACACAGGATGGTGGTTCCTCCGGCTTGTATCAACACGCTGCCCGGCGCGGCGCGTGTGCAGCGGCGCGTGATTTTGATTGGGCGGAGTTGGTTGTCGCTGCGGCCGTCGTGTCGGGGCATGGAATGTCGATCGCCGAGGAAAAATTGCGGAGGGTGATTTAAGAACAAAAGCCCGTTCGGCGTCGAGGGTCGAACGGGCTTCTGTGAATTCTACGTTTTCAGTCAGACTGCCTTTGGAATACGACAGTCGGAACGCGCGCTATTTGGCCGCGTCGTATCGCTTGGCGACAGCGTCCCAATCGATGACGTTAAAAAACGCGGCGATATAGTCAGGACGCTTGTTCTGATACTTGAGGTAGTAAGCGTGTTCCCAAACGTCCATACCCAGCAGCGGCGTGTTGCCGTGCATCAGCGGACTGTCTTGGTTAGGCGTGCTTTCGACAACCAGTTTGCCGGTCTTATCGGCCGACAGCCATGCCCAACCACTGCCAAAACGCGTGGTGCCTGCCTTGGAAAATGCTTCTTTGAATTTATCGAAGCCGCCGAGTTCGGCATCAATGGCCGCGGCCAATTTGCCGGTTGGCTTGCCGCCTTTGTCTTTGCCCATGATGGACCAGAACAGCGAGTGATTGGCATGTCCGCCACCATTGTTGCGGACGGCGGTGCGGATGTTTTCCGGCACGCTATCGATCTTGGCAACCAGCGATTCGATCGATTGATCGCCCAACGCACTGCCTTCGATGGCGGCGTTGAGATTGGTGACGTAAGCGTTGTGATGCTTATCGTGATGAATTTCCATCGTCTTGGCGTCGATGTGCGGTTCCAAAGCATCGTTAGCGTATGGCAACGGCGGTACGGTAAAAGCCATGTTAAATCTCCCTCATTTCAAGTCGAAATCCAGTGAACGTCTTGCGATGGCAGCATAACCGACGGTTGCGAACTCGGCAATTGGCTGCCCTGGTTGCCTGGCAACGCCGCGCGTTGCCCGGCGCGAGGCCTGCCCGTTTTGCCTCTAGCGGAGCACCTCGCCCTCGACGTCTAACAATTGCGTGTTGGAGACCGAATTGCCCCACTTGTCGAACTGATCGAGCGTCCAAACCACTTTTTTGCTGGCGGGGTCCAACTCAATCACCAGCGGTTGCCCTTTGCCGGCGTGGCAATTGCCAAAGACGTAGTGACCGTTGGGCAAAACTTCCAGCGTCGTCACCCAAGCCAGCGTGATGTTGGGCAGATCTTTTTGATGAATCTCCCAGACGATCTTTTTCTCGGGCGTGACTTCTAGAATGCTATGCCCGTCTCCAGTGGCGATTAACGTGTTACCATTTTTTAGACGTAACGCGGCGAAGCAGCGATTGCCAAATCCTTCTGGCCCGTGGCCCGCGGCGGGCTTTTGATCGAACATCGGAATTTCGTACTCCCAAACCACGTCGCCTGATTTTCCGTCGTATTCGCGTACCGTGCCATCGGACTCTTGGGCGGCCAAGTAATTTCCGCTGGGCAGTTTGCGGACCAGACGGGTGTCGCTGTGAGTGCTGGGATGAACCGTTTTCAGCTTGACCTCTTTCAGCAATTTGCCGGAGCGATCGATTTCGATGATTCGCGCGGGGCCCGCTTCGGCGATCATGATCCGATCATCGTCCAACGGCTGAAAGGCGTGAACTTCAACCTTCTTGCCCTCGTTGCCGTTCTGCTTGGCCGAGTCGTACGACCAAACCACTTTTTTTGTTTGGGCGTCAATCTCGGCCACCACTGCCGCGCCCTGCTGCACCATGAAGTTGCCGTTCTTAAGACGATGGATGTCGTGAATGGCGCCCCAGGTCATTTCCCATTCGACATTGCCATCGGCGGCAATGATGGCCAGCTTGTTATTGCCTTGAATCGCCAAACGATGTTGAGCTCGCGCGGCCGAAACGGTCGCCAAACTTAGGATTGCAACAACCGGCACGACAAATCGCCGCGCGACGGGATATAGGGAATTCGCCCGCATCTGAAACTCCGTGGGAACGTGATCGAAAGCCGCCATAGAATGCTTCCGAATATTCGACGAGATTGGCAGCGGATTTGCAATCCCCTGCCGCGTCCGGGAGTTCGTTCGACAACGACTGCGTTAAACGGCTGAGGAAGCCATCGACGGCGAATGCCGTGCGGCCGAATCGTCGTCACGGTCGTCGCTGTCGTCAGCGTAGGCGCTATCCACGGGACCAGTGCTGTTGTGGCGCGCTGGCGGAGGAGCCATAGCCGTCGCAAGCGCCTGATGTAGCGATTTCTGGAAGCGCTGCACCAGCATGTTGACCAATGGTGCGATCAGACTGCTCGTCAGTGTGGCCAGAAGCGAGCTTTTTGCGGCAACTTTTCCTACCGAGGGCTGCGAGGTCACTGGTTGAGGCGCGGCCGGCGCGGATGCCGCCGAACTCTTGCTACCCATCATTTTGCCTGAAATCGCTCCGACGACAGCGGCGGTGCCAACGGCCGCCCAGGGGAATTGCGACGTCCACGGCCGCGGATCGACAACTTCGCGCAGCGTGTCGGCCATATTCCCGGCCAACGTACGCATCGCCTTTTTCGACGCAACTTCTTGCTCGTCAAGGAATTCGGCATGCCAACTTTTGGACGATGGGTTTGCTGACATGGACGCTGACTCCGCGGAAGTGACTTCGCAACAGCTTGAATGATACCTTACGCCCGGCTGCGGGACTGGAGCGATGCAAGCAAATCGCGGGCCGGAATTTCATTGTGAGCAAGATTTCGATGCCCGTTCGCAGTAGCCAACAAGACCGCGTAGACCGCCGAGTTGACATAAATTCGCGAAGTTAGCGCCAATTTTAACGCTAGCGTCGAGCAGTTTTTGAGAACGAGCGGTTTGAGTAACGCGGAAATCGCAAAATTCCGATAGATGGCAGAGACCCTACAAACAGTTTATCGCGAGTGGTTGCCATGCGCAAAACGAATCTCAGCTTGCAAATCCTCTTTGCCGCGGCAGTGACGGTCTTGGCCAGTCAACTGGCGCTGGGGCTCGAAATCCCAGCCTACAAAGCCAATCGGATTATCGAAATCCAGCCCGAAACGTCCAATGGTAAGCCTCCGGTTGTGACCACGCTGACGATCAGTCCCGACGGCAAAACGTTGGCCGCGGCTGGTGACGATCATTTGATTCGTTTCTGGAATTTGGAAGACGGCAAGCTCACGCACACGATGACCGGACACATCGACTGGATTCGCGGTTTGGATTTTTCGCCTGACGGCAAAACATTGGCTTCGGCCGGCGACGACCGCAAGGTCCGCATTTGGGATGTGGCCACAGGCAAGCAAACCCGCGCCCTGGCAGAACACGACGTCGCGATTTTTGCCGTGCAGTTCAGCCCCAACGGTAAAACCTTGGCGGTCTCTGGCTTCGAACGCCCAATCAAAATTTACGATGTCACAAGCGGTGTTGTGGTCAAAACCATCTCCGGCGCATGCACCGACCTGCGAACGCTGAGTTATGGCAATGATGGCGGAACGCTGGCAGTCGGTGGCCGCAGCGGAAAAATTCAATTGACCAATCTGACTGACGGCACGCAAAAGATGATCGACGCCCATCAACAGCGCATTCGTCACCTGGCGTTCTCGACGGCCGACGGCTTGCTGGCCTCCGCTGGCGAAGATCAACAGGTGCGAATTTTCAATCTGAAGCATGAGGCCTCGTCGCTGAGTTTCAATTGCGACGGCGCAAAGATCATGTCGTTGACGTTCTGTGGCAAAAATAAACTCGCCACCGGTGGCAGCGACAACATCGTCCATGTTTGGGACATCAGCGGCAAGACCGAAGATTGCCGGCTGATCGGTCACACAGGCACAGTGGCCTCGCTGGCCTGCAATGCCGAAGGCACCGTGCTCGTATCAGGCGGATTTGATACCAGTATCCGGATTTGGAAGTTGGATCGCGATCTCAATGGCCGGACCACTCAACGGCCCGATGGTGCGATCGTACGCTAGGCAGAAAAATTCGCGCGCCACACGATGTTGCGCGACGGGCAGAGTTCGGGCAGCGGGGCGATGAGATATTCGATGGTGACCCCGGACGGTCGCCACTTTCGACATACGACACGGAGGTTGTACGCGTGGGAATTCTGAACCGGCTCAAACAGTTTACTCGCGGATTTTCCTCGCGCGCTGGCCGCGATTGCCATAGCACCGTCGACCGATTGCGCATTTGCCGCGTCGAGGAGATGGAGCCGCGCCGGCTGATGACCGCCGACGTCCACATTGGTGCCGTGTACTTCGAACCGGCCGGCGGCTTGGACAACAAGCCCAACGTCGTCACGATCACCTGGAGTGGCGGTGCGCAGGGCACGGAGCTCAAGCACCTGGAAATCAACAGCATGAAAAACGGCAGCACGCTGTCCGTTAACGACGTGGTTTACGATACCGCGCCGGGCGGCCTGGGCGCTTACGGCAGCGCGCCGTTGAACATCGTCTCGCACGACGGGTTTCAAGTTCTTGGCAATCCCAGCGTGGCCGACGGCAGCAGCAAAATCGAACTCGATTTTTCCGGCTTCACGGCTGGTAAGTCGCTGACGTTCACCATCGATGCCGACCAAGTGATCTACATCGATCCGCAAACCGGCGAGATCGAAGTCGACGCTGTGGACGAAGGCGCGGAATTTCAGCGCTCGATTCTGACCGGCGTGTTCAGTGCGCAGCATTATGCCGACGCCACGGGCTCTGCACTGTTCCGCGACGTGTACGACGCCAACTTCAGCCAACTCGATGCCCAAACCGGCAGCCATCTCGACTTGCCGCCGGATCGCTATACTGATCCCAATAACGATCAATCCGTGCTCACCGCCGGCGCGGGTTTCGGCCTTCACCAAACGCCACTGCCGATCACGCTTTCAGGCAACGTGTTTGTCGACAACAATCTCAATAACACGCAAGACAATGGCGAGACCGGCCTCGCGGGCGTAACGGTCAGCCTATTCGAGTTGAGCGCGGATGGCGTGACGTACACCAACACCGGCATGACCGCCACAACCGACGCCAACGGACATTACAAGTTCGAAGGACTGCTGCCCGGCACATTCCGCGTCTCGGAAACGCAGCCCAACGACTACTTCAGCGTAGGCGCCACCGCCGGAACCGTGGACGGAGCGACGGATGGCAACGTCGAAACCGTCGATCAAATTGGCGGCGTGGAACTGCTCGGCGGACAGGACAGCGTCGAGAATAACTTTGCTGAAGCGCAGCCCGCGGCACTCAGCGGGCATGTCTTTCACGATCGAAATAACAATGGCGTGCTCGACGCGGGCGAAGAAGGCATCGGCGGCGTGACGATTCATGTCACTCCCATCGCCACCATAACGGGCACGCTTACGCCCGTTGATGTGGTCACCAATGCCGACGGTTCTTGGTCCGTAACCGGCTTAATTCCCGGCACATACACCGTTACGGAAGTACAGCCCAACGGCTGGATCGACGGTCTCGACGCTGCCGGCAACGCTGGCGGAACGGCTGTCAATCCCGGCGACGAAATTAACGATGTGACGCTCGTTGGCAATCAGTCGGGCGAAGAATACAACTTCGGCGAACTGTTGGCCAGCACGATTTCCGGGCACGTGCAAGCCGATCCCAACGGCGATTGCGAAACGGATCCCAACCCCATCAACCTGGAGGGCGTCACGATCCAACTGCTCGATAGCAGCGGCACGGTGATCGACACCACCATGACCAATGCCGACGGCAACTACCTATTCATTGGGTTGGCCCCCGGTACTTATGGCATTCACGAAGTTCAGCCGGATGGCTATTTCCAAGGCGATACGCACGTGGGCGACCAAGGCGGCGTGATTTCCGCTATCGACACGACGACGGAAATCTCGCTCACTTCGGGCACCGACGCAATACAGTACGACTTCTGCGAAAACCTGCCGCTGACGCTCTCGGGCTACGTGTACGTTGACGCCAACAACGACGGCATTCGCGACATCGGCGAGGCGCCCATCGCCGGCGTCACGCTGAATTTGCTAGACGCCAATGGACAACCCACCGGTGCCACGGCAATCACCGACGCAGACGGCTTCTACAGTTTTGTCGGACTGGCCGCCGGAACATACGGCGTGAGTGAAGTGCAACCCGCCACGTACGTTGACGGCTTGGATACCGCCGGTACGCAAGGCGGAATGGCTCACAATCCGGGCGACTCGATCACCGGTGCCACGCTTACTTATGGCCACGACGGCCAGCAATACAACTTCGGCGAACTGCTGCCTTCAAGCATTGCCGGCCGCGTTCATGCAGATCCCAACGAGGATTGCGAAATCGGTCCCGATTCGATCTTGCTCCAAGGCGTGACCGTGCAGTTGCTCGACAGCAACGGCAACGTAATCGACACGACCACCACGGATACCAATGGCAACTATAAGTTCGAGAACCTGGCACCAGGTTCGTACGGCGTGCATGAAGTTCAACCCAACGGATATTTTCAAGGCGATGAAGACGTCGGCAGCGCTGGCGGCATCGTAACCAGCACAGATACCGTGCGGCAAATCTCGCTGACATCCGGTACGGATGGCGTTAACTATGACTTCTGCGAACTGATTCCGGCCAGCATCACCGGCCGCGTGGTGGCCACGCCGACCGGAAATTGCGACACCGACCCCAACCCGGTACCGCTGGTCGGCGTAGGCATTCAATTGCTGGACACCAATGGCATCGTGGTCGCTACGACAACCACCGATCAAAACGGCAATTACATCTTCACCGGGTTGAAGCCGGCAACCTATAGCGTTCACGAGTCGCTGACGCCTGGCTACTTTGACGCCGATAGCGACGTCGGCAATGCCGGCGGATTTTCGCAGGATGCCAACACCACCGTGGGCGTCAAATTGATCTCGGGCACGCAAGCCACGGGCTACGACTTCTGCGAGACAATTCTGAACTCGATCGGCGGCTTTGTGTACGTCGATGCAAACAACAACTGCATCTTCGAGCCGGGCGAAGCGCCCATTGCGGGCGTGACCGTAACGCTGCTGGATTCGCAAGGAAATTCCACCGGCATCACGACAACCACTGACGCCAACGGGCATTACCAATTCACGGGCTTGCTGCCAGGAGTTTACGGCGTGGCGGAAACTCAGCCAACCGCCTATCTCGACGGCATGGCCTGCGCTGGCAGCGCCGGCGGCGTGGCCGATCAACCCAACGACACGATCACGCAAGTTACGCTGCAAGGCACCAACGGTGTCAACTACAACTTTGGCGAACTGCTGCCGGGGTCGCTCTCTGGCTATGTTTTCCAAGATGGCCCGGCCATCACCACCGCCGATGGCAACGCCCCGGCCGATATCACCACCGTCCGCACCGGACAAAAGGCCGCGGGCGATATCGCCATCGCGGGCGTGGTCATGATTCTGGGCGATGCCAATGGCAAGCCGATTATCGACGGCAACGGCAACAAAATCACCACGACGACCGACGCCAACGGCTACTACATCTTTACCGGTTTGATGCAGGGCGTGTACACGGTCATCGAACAACAGCCCAACGGCTACATCACCAGCATTAACACCGCAGGCAGCACCGGCGGTACGTCGATTGACGTAACCAAGAAACTCGGCACGCTGGCGCTGCAGACGTTCGACGTTGCGGCACGAAGCGACTCGATCGTCCGTATTCCGGTGCTCGCCGGCCAGACGTCGCAAAACAACTGGTTTAGCGAAATCATCGTCGACAGAACTCCACCCAAAGATCCGCCCGGTGGTTCGCCGCCGTCGTTCACTCCGCCGCCGGTTTTCATTCCGTCGCCAGAATTTCCGGGCTTGCCGGTGTTCACCGCATCGCCGCAAGGCGGTGGTGGCTCGCCGCCGCGTCCAAGTGTAAGCGTCGGTGCCAGCGATTTGCGAACCATTACGGCCGGTGGAGAAATCGACGAAGATTTCACCTGGCACTTGAGCGTCATCAATGCCGGCTTCCCGCGCGGCCCACAAGAATTCGAAGAGTCGATGGTCCAAGACGCCTCGATGCGCTTCGATTCAGTGAATTGGAAGGGCGTCTCAATGGATCGCGCCCAGTGGAGCGTCAACACGGATAATAACAGCGAACTCCGCGAATCCGTCTTCGGCATGCCGGGCGCAATTCCGATTGTGGGCGACTTTCTGGGCGACGGGCACGCTCTCAAAGGCGTGTTTCTCGACGGCGAATGGTTCATCGACCTCAACGGCAATGGCGTTTGGGACTCGGGCGATTTGTACGCCCAACTCGGAAAAGCCGGTGATACGCCGGTGGTCGGCGACTGGGACGGCGACGGTAAAGACGATATCGGCATTTACGGGCGCGCCTGGATTGGCGATCAACGCGCCGTGGCCAATGATCCCGGCTTGCCGCACGCGCGCAACAAGCCGACGGGCGCGCATAAGAACATGCCGCCGGAACTCGAACGTGCCGCGCTCGGCCGGCGAACACTCAAACGTACGTCCGATGGCAAGGCGCGGGCCGATCTGATCGACCACGTGTTCCGCTTCGGCAAGCCGGGCGACATCCCGGTGGTTGGCGACTGGACCGGTCACGGCACCAAAACAATTGGCGTGTTCCGCGACGGCACTTGGTACTTAGACATGGACGGCGACGGCAAATGGAGCGTGGGCGACAAACGCGTGCAGTTCGGTCAGCCCGGCGACGTGCCGGTGGTTGGTAACTTTGCCGGCGACGGAATCGACTCGATCGGCGTGTACCGCAACGGCAAGTGGATCATCGACACCGCGCACAGTTTCCAAATGGACGCCCACAACAAGGTGTTCACGCTGGGCGGCGCGGATGATCGTCCGGTTGTCGGCGACTGGGAAGGCGTTGGGCACGCACAGATTGGCGTGTATCACAACGGCGTGTTGCAGAAGAACAAGGTTGTGCCCAAGGTCAACGTCCCGCGCACGGCTGGCCTTCCGCACATCGCGCCCACGCCGGCTTCAAGTTCGGCGTCCGTCGTGGCGCCAAAGTAATCAGAACCATGCCGACGCGATCACGTTCAGCCGC
The DNA here is from genome assembly GCA_038205115.1 of Pirellulales bacterium. Classification (GTDB taxonomy): domain Bacteria; phylum Planctomycetota; class Planctomycetia; order Pirellulales; family JBBRCE01; genus JBBRCE01. The sequence continues at coordinate 1,093 of JBBRCE010000011.1, read as the reverse complement.
GGAAAACGCGCTGTAACGAATTTCATTGTTCGATACTGTGCACTGGAACGCGGCTGAACTCGCCGGCATTTCGCGTCACGAGTTTGACGTGATTGACCACAGCGATTGGCGCGAGCATCAAGTCGCTTGGCGCAATCGCGGTTCCACGCCGCGGCCCAGCGCGAATCGCCGCAGCCTCGCCGGGTTCTCTCCGATTTTGCGATCACGCGCTCGGCTCGACCTGCAGCGGTTCGGCAACGCGCGAATCGATTGGCTACGCACGTTCTCAAACTGCACAACGGCATCCCCTCGCACGACACCTTCGGCCGGGTGTGCGCCGCGCTCGATCCCGCGCAATTGCTGGCTTGCATCCGGCAGTAGCTGTTGGATCTGAATCGCCACTGTAGATGGCGCTGTGACCAGCGAGGAGTGTTACTTTCTGATCGGCCTGCCGGCCAAGGTCAAGGCGTTTGCCCGCGAGGTCCGCAAACAGTGGCGCATCGAGAGCATGCACTGGATTCTGGATGTAACTTTTACAGAAGACGCCAGTCGCATCCGCCGCCATCACGATCCCTAAACGGCGGCTTGGTTGCGAAGAATGGCAGTGTCCATCGTGTCAAAAGACACGACCCTCGACGATACGATCCGTGCCAAACGCTACCAGGCGTGTCTCTCAACCAGCGCGCTGCAAACCATTGTGCTCGGCTTCGCCGAGAAATAAGAGGCGATTGCCGTGCGCTTCAGGCCAATCTTTTGTAACAGGTGCAAAACCAACGGCTCTACACAACGGAACAATAGTGACTTCACGCCGGAACCAGGAGAACTGCATTGTCAGATTAGGCCGAGAAGTTTGAGGCCGCGGGCGGGGGACCATTGGATGTAGTCGGCCAGGGCGCGAAGCGGCTGGTCCGGCGGATAGCAGGCGCGCAGCACCGTCAGGGCAGAATTGGTGAGTGTGGCGAACACCTCGGCCAGGCCAGGCCGGGCGGTGTAATGCCGATCCTCATCCCACCAGCGATCCTTGGTGAAGTGCAGGCAATTCTCCACGTGCCAATGATCGCGAACCCGCATCAGCAATTGCGCAGCGGTCACCAGGTTCGGATCGCAACTGGCG
>JBBRCE010000010.1:0-120652 GCA_038205115.1 Pirellulales bacterium | reverse complement strand
AACCCGCGCCGACGCTGTTGATCGACAATTCGGCCTAACACCCTGCCGCGTCTCTGGCCAGCAACCCTCTCACACACTTCCCCGCGCTACCGCTCCGCGCCCACAGCAAATAACCTACATTTCAGCCCGTGAACGGTTACGGAACATCGTCGCTTTTTGGTCAGGACATTGCCGCAGGCGCCTGGACCAAAGCGGGATTCTCGCTGTTTCTGCTGGTCAGTTTCTGCGGCGGGGCGGCAATTTCCAGCGTCTGTACGGAAGTCGGAAGGCGACGACGTTGGGAATCGATTTACGTTTTGCCAATTGCCATCGAAGCCCTACTGCTGACGCTGTTCGCCTTAAGCGTAGAAATCCATAATAGCCGCGAGGTGACGACCGGACTCGGCCTGTATTTGACAACCGGCTTTGCATCGCTGGCTATGGGTTTGCAAAACGCAACCATTTCACACATCTCTGGCGGTAGCGTGCGAACGACCCACGTCACGGGCGTGCTCACCGACCTGGGCGTCGAAGTTGTGCAATTGCTCTGGAAAATTCGCGAAGACGGATCCGAGCTTACGGACCATGTCGCGCATCGCCGGTTGACGGTTCGTCGAATCGCACTGCTCGGATCGGTGATTGCATCATTCATTCTTGGCGCATACCTCGGCACGTGGGCGCACCAACAGTTTCTTCGCTGGGCCATGTTTCCGCCGGCCGCTTTTTTAGGGTGGTTGATTTATCAAGATATCACCAAGCCGATTGCGGAAATCCAACCTGCCTCTCTCGTTGGCATCATGGGCGACGACTTGCCGCCGGCGCTGCAGGTTTTTCGTTTGCAGAAAGACACCGATCGGCACGGCCGAACACATCGAATGCCCAATCTGCTGAATTGGAGCGAGCGCTTGGCGAGTAACACCCAAGTGGTCGTTCTCGATTTGGGCGAAGTCAGGCAGCTCGATGCAAATGCCGCGCTTGAGCTCCGAGCCGTGCTGGTTCAATTCGCCTCGCGCGGCCGCCAATTGGTGATCGCAGGAGTCAGTCAAGAACAATTTCGCCAACTAACATCCGTCGGCGAAGGCGATTTGCTAAGCGGCGGTAGCCTTTGCCCTGACTTGGAACTGGCGATCGCGCGCGGGCTGAGTTTTCTGCACGATTGAACGGCAGTTATGAGCGGGGCAATCGGCGCGAGGTAATTCCATCAATAGCCCGTGTAGTACGCCGGTGGGGGCGAACTCGGCACGCCACTGCTGTTCCTGCCGGTGCTGTAACCGTTATTGCCGGAATACATCGTACGGTACGGCGATGGGCTACTGTAGTTCGGAGCGTACGTGCCGGCGGCAGATGGGCTGACGCTGCTATCAGTCATACCGGTGGGAGCTGTTGCGGTGGTAGTGGTGGTGGTCGACGACGTGCCTGTGTTTGCGTCGTAAGTTGCCGGCGTGCTACCGCTAGAAACGGTTGTCGAAGTGCCGCTCGATGGTGGCACGCTGCCGGGCGTGGGAGCGGCCGTGGTGGTGCCATCGCTAGCGGGTGACGTGGTCACGGAACCTGTCTGAGTGCTTCCGGTAACAAGCGCACCGCCTAATTCCATGTTGGCCGCGGCAGTCCGCGTGGCCGGGTCGCTACCGCGGGTTTGCAGAAAAGTACTTGCGGAAAACGTGTCGTTTGTTCCGGTCGTGAGCCCGGGATCGCGAACTTGACCGTTCTGATAATTCAAGTAATCGCTGCTGCGAATCGCATTTTCGTAATACTGCGACAACCATTGGCTTTGCGTAAGATTGTTTTGGTTCGTCTGCAGTTGATTGGCTGTTGTGCGCAGGTTGTTCGCGTCGGTGTGAAGTTCGTTGGCGTTGGTGTGGAGGTTATTGCCGTTGGCGGTTTGGTTGTTGCCCGGGTTCACACTCGAAGTATTGCCGATGTAAAGCGGGCCAGCCGCTCCGATTTGTGAATTGACGCCAATCGCGGGATCGACGTTCTGCGGGGCAACGAATGCCGGTCCGCTAGGAGCATAGGCAGCGTTGTTGGGTGCCAGACCGTTGCTGCTCGGCACGTTGCCGTTGCCGTTTGGCACATTGCCGTTGCTGCTCGGCACATTGCCGTTGTTGCTCGGCACATTGCCGCCTGAGTTGACCGAACTGCCGCGGTTGAACAAGGAGCCTGGGCGATTAGCGCTCGGCGAGACGCCCTGGCCACCACTGTTGATACCGCCGGAGGCCCCAGGCGGCGTCATCGCCCCGCCCGTTCCACCTGTGCCCGTAATCGAGGGGCGAATTCCACCAACGCCGCCGACACCGGTCCCCACAGTGCCAGCCCCGGCTGCTCCGCCGCCGGCCGCGCCCCCGACAGGAGCCGATCCGCCTGTGGCCGCTCCGCCGCCGGCCGCCGCCCCGCCGGCCGCATGCAACGGCAATTGCAGGCATGCTGTGATAACTAAGGCCGAGCCGAATTTGATCAATCGTCGCATAAAATGTCTCCCATTCGGGGCTAAAATGCCTGCAACTCCGGTAAGGAATTGAGCAAATCTTGGGCCGATGCTGTTGCCGGGCCGCCAACTCGAGCGGTATGAGACGCGTAAAAAACGACTTATCCTCCTGCGCCATTCAGAACATCATGACTTTGGCGGCGTCGATTTCGCTGCCACGCCAGATTTGGAACCAGCCGTTGCCCGCGTTCATTTCCACGAACAGGTATTGCCTGACTTTCACGCCGACTTCGTCCACCGTGTCGCGCCAGTAATCCCAATATTCGACGCGGTGATGTTCGATTTCGTCGCGGGTGATTTTTTTATCGTGATTTTCGTCGTCCAATACCGTGACTGCCGCCTTATAGGATGAAGTGACGTCGTTGATCCGCCAGTATTCTTCTTGGACTGTGCCATCTTGCAAAACCTGGAATTTCTTGGTGTCGTCGTTGACGACCTGATGCAGACCTTCGTTGTATTCCATCTCGTCGTAAAGCTGCAGCAACAGAGCATGGTGCGTCATGCCGGCCACGACGGTCGTGTCGTCCACCGGTAACAGCCGCAACCGCACTTTTTTGGGATCGCCCTTGATCTGCCGAGCTTCGAGCGCGTAGTCGACAAATGCGTACTCGCGCCGATCCATTTGACGGCGATACTCGTGGATTTCCATCAGAAAGAAGTTGTCGTCTTTCCATTCGACCAGGTTGATCGTGGCTGCGGAACCGACCTTGGCCTTGAGCGGATTGTAAACCTCGTTTTCCGGCGGACCAGAAAACGCGTCGAGCAGCATTTCCCACAACGTGCGACCCTGGCTCATGGTAGCAATTTCCGATGGAAGGATGCCGGATGAAATAACGAAGCGACAACTTGAACGGGCGGAGCGCGTCGCTAACCGCGGACCACAGTGGCCACCAGGTAGCAGGTACCCAGGATGATCGCGGCACAGACGATTGCCACGGCCATGTTGTGCTTTTCACCTAACTCGCGTTGGACATCAATCCGGGGAGTTAGCCAATCGAACAATTTGAACGCTAGCAGTGTCAGCACTAGTGCCACCACGGCGTAAGTGCAAATCGCCAGAAAACCCGGCAGGAAGTTTTCCGGCCAGTGGAACGAGTTGCCCGGCGTCGCGACCGTCGTGGCTGGCGAATTTTCGGTGGCGTCGGTCACTTCGGCCAGCAGCGGCGTGAGCCATTGAAATACGTGCATGCCTAAAATTCTCCAGAAGAAAATGGCTACCAGCGGCCGAGTCGGTCGTCGCCGCCCCAGCGTTTGAAAAAGACCAGCCAAACCAGCGCTGCCAGTATGCCCAACAGGAGCGCTAAGGTAAACAGCGTGTGCAAAAACGTCGGTGGGATCGTGACCGGCCGCGACGAATACGGCCCGCTCGGCGTGTACGGCGAATTCGGAAACGAAACGGGACCAGACGAAGTGTTGGAGCCCCGGCCGCGCCCTGTATCGCTGGTGGATCCATCGTAACCGGCGGTCGAACTGCTGGACGTGGGGTTATAAACCGCGTCCACATATTCGTCGTTGTACATCAAGTCCGCATCAATGCCGCTGGGCACGTACGTCGGATTTCGCTGCGCCTTTTCGGTTTCGAGCTGGCGAATGCGCGCTTCGAGATTCGCATCGCGGGCCAGCATCTCGCGATAGCGCGACTGGTCCATGGCGTCGTAATGATTGTAAGCCCACGAGGCGCGAGTATCGAGATTCTGTGCCAACAGCCACAGCCAGAAGTAATTGCTGAAGGAGTCGTGATAAACCACTCCGACCGGCCACAACGTGCTGTAGTTGGTGTAATAATTGCCGTAACGCGTCTGCTCTCGCAGATCACGGTTAACCCATTTTTGACGATCCAGCTCGCGGCGCAATTGCCCGACGCGCGGATCGGTGGGATTGATGGTTTGGCGCTTGCCACTGTTGTCGACGTAACTCGGTTTCGGCTCTTGAGCGCGCTGATATTTGGCGCGACTGTCGGCCATCTTTTTTTCGCGCGCGGCCAGCGAATCGAACGGATCGCCACCTCGGGGCCGTGTGCCCGCGGGCGAGTTGGGCGACGACGCTGTGCTGCTAGGCACGTTGGAACTTCCGCCCGGCGCACGCGGTCCTGATGGTCCGCTGCCGGAGCCATAGGTTCTGCCGGAACTCGATGTTGAACTGCCACTGCCGGAATTGCTGCCGGACGAGTAACCGCGTGTCGATCCGCTGTTGGCATTGGGGTTACTTGAACCGCCAAAATTCGGATTACTAAAACCGCCCGACGAACTGGATGGCCGCGACGACGAACCGCCAAAACTCGACGATCCCCAATTACTCGAACTCGACCCGCCTGCACCGCCGCTCGCTTTGCCTGACGAATAGCCGCGGCTGCCCGACGAACTCGGCGAGCTGAACGAAGAACTGCCGTAAGACGACGAGCCCCCAGAACTGCGTCCAGACGAAGAACCAAACGATGAACCGGAGCCGCGGCTCGATGAGCCAAACGAAGACGACCCCGAGCTATGGCTGGATGATCCGCCCGACGAATAACTGCGGCTGCTGCCTGAGCCGCCTTTGGCGAGTAGCGACCGCGCATCGAGCAGGCCGGCAACCGCGACAATCAGGCTGCACGCCACTCGTGCGAGCGAAAAACTGCTTCGAAGGCGCATGGCATGAACCGCTGTTGGACGAAGTGCGACAAAGCTTCGAGCTCTGGATTTATTTTTTTGGACCGGCCAATTCAATCATGTTGCCGTCGGGATCGCGGACAATGGTTAGCCACGCGCCTGGTGCGATCTCTTTGGGGATTTCGGCCGGCGTTTTGGCGACTGGCTTAATACCGGCCTTCTCCAATCGGGCCACTGCGGCTGTGGTATCGCTGACGTAAATGGTCAGGTAGCGAAAACCCAGGTGCGAATGGATGAATTCGTTGTCTCCATGCTTGGCGTCAACGCCTTTGAGCTGCATCAATTTCAGCTTAGTCGCCGTTTCGCCTTTGCCCAAAACGAGCACATGCACATCCAACTGCGCGCTGGTCAAACCCACGTTCTTGGCAAAATCGGCCGACACCGTGAAGCCTGCAATCTCCTCGAAACCGAGGGCTTGCGTGTAAAACTTGACGCTTTTTTCCACATCTGCAACCACCAGCCCAACGTCGATGGTTTCTTTGGCGAACTCAGCCTTTTTTTCGTCCGCGGCTTTGGCTGACCAGGGCAGCAGGCAGCAAACGGTTGTGAGCAGGCAAGTAGCGGCGGCCAGTCGCGGCGACAATGTGCGAATCATGGGCATTCTCTCGTCATTCGTTGGCGATGGGTGAATCTTGGAATGAGTTACGAATTCTCTCGAAACGCGATTGTACGAGCTTGTCGAGCGAAACGCGAGCGTTCGGTCGACCGAGTCAGTCGAACCACTCGTCGCTAGGGTCGAATTTCGGCCAGGCGACGATCAGGACTTTCATCCGGCCCACCGCCCGATGCCGCACGCCCGGAAAGATCAATACGCTCATGCCGGGCCGGACGGCGATTCGGTCGTCGTCGAGTTCCATCAACGCGCCGGCGTCGCACTCCAGAAAGTAATAACATTCGGTCAGTCGCCGATGGTAATGCCGGCGCGCGTCCAGCGAAATGTCGGTGACGTGGATCGTCGGCGGGAATTCCGGTACATCCGCGTACGCTCTTCGCGACTCGCCGCAAGGGCAAGGTTGCGGCGCGATCTCGGCAAATTTCACCACTCGGTAGCCCTGGCCTGGTGTTTCATTCATTGGTTTTCAAGCACGAAAGCGGGTTTACTGGCAGCGGAATGCGGTAGGTGACAATCGACAACCGTCTTACTTATTGCTAGTTTATTCTCTATTCGTTACGATGGAACCAGTCGGCGCAAATTGATCAACTACGGACAGAGGATCGTTATGAATCGCAGCAACGCACTTCGGAACAGCGCCACTTGGCGCTGGACGCAAGCCGGATGTTTTTTCGTGGCCATGGGTGTATTGTCGCTCCGCGGAGTTGCTGCGGATCCCAAGCCAAGCACTAAGCCCGCGCCCGGCAAAGCGCCAGTGGCCGCTGCATCCGCTCCGCAGAAGACAGCTCCAGCGGCAGCGCCCGTCAAACCGGCTCCAGCCTCAGCGCCCGTCAAAGCGGCTCCGGCGGCGAATCCCGCGCTGCCGGCAACTTCAGCCGCCAGTACCGGCACTGTGAATCCGGCCGTGCAAGCCGCTGGCTCGCTGTACCAAGGCATCATTGCTGAAACGCTGCCAAACGGTTTGCGGGTGTTCATGAAACCTATCGAAGGCTCGCCGGTGGTCACAACCATGGTGGCTTACCGTGTTGGTTCCGCGGACGAAGAACTCCAGCACACCGGACTCTCCCATTACCTTGAACATTTGATGTTCAAAGGCACGGAAAAAATTAAGCCGGGCGATATCGATAAGTCCACGCTTCGCAACGGCGGCGCTAACAACGCCTACACCAGCGAAGACTTTACGATCTTCCATTTCGATTTTGCCGCCGATCGCTGGGAACAGGCGTTGGAGATCGAAGCCGACCGCATGCAAAACTTGCGGATCGACGAAAAGCACGAATTCGAACAAGAAAAAGGCGCCGTGATCGAAGAGTTGCAGCGCGACGAAGACCAGCCTTGGGATTTGGAAAACAAAACCATCTTGCCGCTGCTGTTTGGGGAGCAAAATCCCTACGGCCATCCGGTCATCGGACTACGCGAGCACGTCCGCGGATCGACGGCCAAAGTGATTAAGTCGCACTACGACCTCTGGTACCACCCCAACAATGCCGCGCTGGTAATCTGCGGGGGGTTCGATGCGGAAAAGGCGATGGACAAGGTCAAATCGCTGTTTGGACCGATTCCCAAAGTCGAGTTGCAAGCCCGCAAATCGGCCAAGCCAGTCCACCACGAGAAACCCATTCACGCCGAATTCGAATCCAAATTCGAACTGGCCCGGATGCTGATGGGCTTTAACGCCATGTCGCGCACCGACCCTGACTTTTACGCGATGGAAGTTTTGGACGCGATCCTCAGCGGCGGCAAGACCGGCCGGTTGTACAAGCGATTGATCGAACAAAATCCATTGGCCAGCGAAGTGGGCACGTCGATTAGTTGCGGCCGGTATCCCGGTTGGTTTGCCGTGCAATTGGAGTTGCTGAAGGGCGTCGATCGCGCCAAGGCAGAAGACATGGTGCTGGAAGAGTTGGCCAAGGTCAGCGCCGAGCCGGTATCGGCCACCGAATTGCAACGCGTCAAGCAAATGTTATTGACCAGCGACGTCTTCAAACGCGAGGGCGTTCATGACCTGGCAGATTCAATTGCTCAAGGCGTCACACTGGCAGATTTGAACCTGCTGCGCGAGCATCTGCCCAAGGTGATGGCCGTGACCGCGGCCGACGTGCAGCGCGTTGCGAAAAAGTATCTGGAGTTGAATTCACGCGTGGTCGTCTGGTCGGTGCCCAAGGGCGATGAAGGGGTAGCGCCGCCAGTAGCGCCCGGCGCGCCCGAACCGCCCGTCAAAGCCGCAGCACCCGAAGTCGCACCGGGCAAAGGTGGCGGCAAACTTAGTCCGACGGCGAACCGCTCTTCGCTGACAAAAAAACGGGCTTCGCGCGAAGCCGCGCCCGGCGCCGGCGGCGGCGCATTTTCGCTCAAAGACGTCAAGCGTGCCGATCTTCCCAATGGTTTGACGGTGCTCCTATTGGAAAATCATCGCTTGCCAATCGTCACCGCGGTTGCGTCCGTGCGGCATCCCTCGTTTTATGAAACGGCCGAGCAAAATGGCTTGTCGAACTTGACCGGCCAATTGCTCGACGAGGGCACATCCAAGCACACCAGTTCGCAAATTGCCGAAATGATTGAGGACGTGGGCGGCACGCTGGCGATGGGTGGCTCGGGAGGAAGTGTGGCTGTCCTTTCGCCGCACCGGCAGCTCGGAATCGGGCTGCTGCTGGAGTGTCTGACGGATGCCAAATTCAGCGAGCCGGAATTTCTGCGGCAGAAAAATCGGCTGCTTTCGCAAATCGACGACAACGAAAACCAGCCCGATAATAAAGCTCGCGAAATTTTCCGCGAATCGATCTACGGCGCACATCCGTTTGGACGACGCTCGCTTGGCGATCGTAAATCCGTGGAAAAACTGACGACCACCGATTGCAAGAAATTCTTCACGCGTGTTTTCGTGCCGAATAACACCGTACTGGCCGTCGTCGGTGACTTCGACAGCGCCAAACTGTTGGCGGAAATTCGCGAAATGACGGCTAATTGGAAGAAGACGCCGCTCGATGAGCCCAAATTGCCCGAAGTGAAACCTAAGGACAAACCCGAGGATTGGATCATTAGCATGCCGGAGGCGGCGCAATGCCACATTCTGATGGGGCATGTCGGCATCCGTCGTGATAACCCCGATTTCTACAAATTGTTGGTCATGGACTACATCCTCGGCACCGGCCCCGGTTTTACCGATCGGCTTTCTAGCCGCGTGCGCGATCGCGAGGGACTTGCTTACACGGTGACGGCCAACGTCAGTTCCAGCGCCGGCGAAGAACCTGGACTGTTCATGACCTACATCGGCAGTGACGCCAAAAATTTCAAGCACGTGCGTGAAGTGGTGATGGAAGAGATCAATCGCATTCGCGATACATCCGCGACCAAAGAAGAAGTCGAAGACGTCAAGAGTTATCTGGTAGGCAACTTGCCATTTCACTTCAATACCAGCCCGCTGATGGCGGCTCAGATGCTGTATGTGGATCGCTACCATCTGGGCGTCAACTACTTCGACGATTATCGTCAAGCCGTGAATGCCGTGACCGTGGCGGATGTGCAGGAGGTGGCCAAAAAGTATCTCCACCCCAAACATTTAGTGACCGTCGCCGTGGGCGCAATCGACAAAGATGGCCGCGTTCTGCCGCCGCCTAAAGCCGAGTGATAATACCCGCTGGTGAAATTGCCAATCGACTCCGGCGCCATGAACGCAATGGTGCCGGAGCGATATTTCTTAAAGTCAATTATGCAGCGGCGCGCCGGCCCTGCTGAAAAGAAAGCAATATCGCGATACTGTCAATTATCTGCCTGTGGTCGCCGAGGTTGCCCTCGTCGGTCGGATGAGGCAATTGGCGATGTTTTTACGCCGGTCGCAACGCTGGCAGGTCGATCGTCGAAAATCAGTTCGGCGTTCAGGGCTGCGACACCCAACTGCGACACCAACCAACCTCCACATGTCATTGATTTCGCGCGGGAGCTGACAATTCGCAATCGCTACTGGCCGACCAAAAAAGGACCGAGCGGAACTCAGAGATTTTTACTTTCGTTCCAAATCAAATCCACATCCGCGTACAGCCCGCTCTGAAGACCGGCGCGGATTTCGGCCCGAGTGAACGGACCTTCCTGTACACCGTTGCGATGCAAATAATAGGTTACCTCAATTTCTGCCTGCGGCGCTGGCAGCGCCGCAACGCGTGGTGACCCGCAGCGTAAACAGGTGGTTACGCTGGCGTTATTGCCACTACCGCAGCGCGAGCAGTTCCAGGTGCTGAGGGCGGCTTCAATCGCCTGTTGCGAGTACTGCAGGACCTCCGGTTTGTAATCTCCGCCGCAACTCTGGCAATGCACCACTTCACCAAGCACCGAGGTCGGAAAGACCGGGATGAAGTACAGCGTGAACCAACGCTTGTAGCGGAGGTGCGTGTAACCAGTATTGCCACGACAACCCGGACAAAAAAAGCTGCCCGACGCCAACTTCTTGGTCATCGAACGCGAACCCCAAATGATGAACATCGCTACCTCGGCTTAAAAACGCGTTAATCAGTTGAAGGAGCGTAACACGCGTGGTCGAGCAGCCGATCTACAGCTTGATCTTTCGCGGGTATTGCTGGTTTGCTTCCCAATAGGTCTGCTTAAGTTTAATTTCTGGATCATCGGCCGCGGGTTGTACGTGGCCGCGCGAATCGATGGCACGGCTGACCAGCGTATGTTCGCCCGCCGGCGCGTCCTTCCACTGGTAGCTCCAAAAACACCAGGCATAGTCGTTTTTGTGCGAGAAGTCGACGTCAACCGGCCGCCAATCGCCGTCGTCGATTTTCACTTCAACCGCTTTGAGCGGCGCGGCGCCGTTGCACCAGGCGGCACCGGTAATTTGCAGCACGCCGTCGGTTTTTTTGACCACGCGGGCGACGATCGATTTGACGTTCATAGGTCCGACCGTCGTTTCGCGCCAGATGGTTTCTTCGCCCCGCTGTTCGCCGCGAATGGTAACGTAATCGCGCGCCTGAAAACGGCCCATTAAGCGTTTTTCGCTGGCTTCAATCCGCATCAACCATTTGACCCAGGCCACCCCGTACCAACCTGGCACGATCAACCGCAGCGGCTGGCCGTGACGCTCCGGTAGCGGTTCGCCGTTGAGTTCGTAGCCCAATAGAATGTCTTCTCGCAGGGCTTCGGGAATCGACAAGCTACGGGCAAAGTGCTGCGGATATTCTTTGTCGCGAATCTTTTCTTTCTTGAGATCGTTGCCAAAAAAATCAATCTCCACGGCTTCTGGCTTAATGCCGCATTTTTTCAACAGGGGCGCTAGTGGCGTGCCTACCCAGCGCACGTTGGCAATCGCTCCCATGAAGGTGTCGCCGGCGCCATTGCCGCCACACTCGATGGTTAGCGTGACTTCTTTTTTCGGCAGCGCTTTAATTTCGTCCATGGTCAGCGTCATCGGCTTTTCAAAGGCGCCCTCGAACGAAAGTTTGTAATTCGGCACATCCACCTTGCCGGCACCGTAGTGGGCAACGATAAACATCGGGTCGGTGGGCGTGAGCCACTCTTTGAGTTGGTCCCAATGCAAGAAGTGTTCGCCCTCTTTGATGGGCTGCGGTTTGATAAACGGAATCACCTGCTCGCCCGACTCCGGCTCGGCAAAACCGAAGGCCGATAGCCGGAACTGCGACATCGCCAAGGCAGCGGCCGTGACGCTGCCCCGCAAGATTTGCCGCCGTGAGAGTTGGTTAGCTTCCATAACGTGAACGTCTCCGGTGCGGGTCAAGGTCGAAGCGAGAGCAATGCGTTATATCAAGTGGCGTCGGGCTTGGCGGACTTGGCAATCAGCGCTGCCAAATCCAACGCGCTGACAATGCCAACCGGACGGTCGTTATCGACAACCACCAGACGATGGATGTGGTTGCGGACCAGCATGCTGGCCACTTCCGTCACGGGCGTATCCAGATTGCAAGTCACTACCTGCGAGCGCATCACATCTTTGGCCAGATAACTGTTGAAACGTTGGCCAAAGCCGTGAAAATCACTGTGCGACATATGATCGAAACCGTCGGCCTGGGTATCGACGAATCGTTGCTGATCGGAAACTTGAGCGTCGAGATCGTCGATCAGCACGCGGACCCGCGCAATGTCGCTGCGGCTGACGATGCCCACCAATTTGCCGGCATCCATCACTGGCATGCCGGTCACGTGATTTTCGACCAGCATTCGCTCAACGGCCAGCAAAGTTTGGTCCGGACGCACGGAAAGCACGCCACGCTTCATGACATCGGCGGCGACAATCGTTTGATAATCTGGCATAAAAAACCGTTCGGTGTGTGTTCTGCAGCGTTCGCAACCAGGGCGAGGCCCGCTGCAGCTAAAGGATACCAACCTCGCGACGTGGTTGGAAGTTGCAGAAAAAATCCTCGCCCTGCCCGTCGTTTGTTCTCTATGATGGCTGAACTTCCCGAGCTTCGTTCGCCGAACTTGTTGTGTTGAAACGTACCCGCCGCTCATGCGTATCATTCCGGTCATCGATCTGCAGCGCGGTCAAGTTGTCCGCGGCGTGGCCGGCAATCGGCAGCAATATCGGCCGCTGCAGACGCAGTTGACAAGCGACGCATCTCCACGCGGCATTGCGCAGGCTTACGCCGATTTGGGTCTTTCGACTGCGTATCTGGCCGATCTCGATGCGATCGATGGCGCGCCGCCTAACCTGCGGTTGTATCGTGACATCGCTTCGGCCGGTTTGGAACTTTGGATTGATGCCGGACTGCAGTACGCCGAGCAAGCATCGCAAATCGCCAAGCTGAGCATTTCAGCCACGACGTCCGGATCGGCATCGCCGGCGGTGAGTGCCATCGTCGGTTTGGAGCGATTGTCCGGCATGGACGCGTTGAAAGCGATGCTCTCTGTCGTTGGCGGCCAACTGATTTTCAGTCTCGATCTCAAACACGGCGTGCCAATCGTGTTGCCCGGTTGCTGCACGGGACAGACCGCACGGCAAATCGCATCGGCCGCGCTGGAAATCGGCGTTCAGCGGATGATTCTTTTGGATCTGTCCCGTGTGGGCGTGGGCGACGGCACCGGCACTGAGGCGCTCTGCCGCTGGCTGCGACAGCAAGCTGATCTGCAGTCTTGCTCGCTTGAGATGATCGTCGGTGGCGGTGTTCGCGGCGTAGAAGATTTGCACGCCTTGGCCGATTGCGGCGCCGACGCGGTGCTGGTTGCTTCCGCGTTGCACGACGGTCGGCTCACGCAGGCCGACATTCGGCCCTGGCTGGCATAATCGCTTGTGCGGCAGGGGCGCTCGCGATGCGAGGTCGAATCGCACGGGATTGCTGCCAGCGGTTGTTCATCAGAACTGGCGATGCCCGGCAATTCGGTGTAGGCTGTTTGCTCAGTCGTGTGCAACTTCTTCGATGCCCGATGACGGCCAGCAAGTTTCGATGACGATTCAGGAACGCCAATCGTGAGCGAGCCACTTCCGCGAGTTTATCTGGCGCGGCACGGCGAGACCGCCTGGAGTTTATCGGGCCAGCACACCGGGCTGACCGATCTGCCGCTCACACAGCGTGGCGAACGTAACGCGGCGAGCCTTGGCGAGCGGTTGCGGGGAGAAACTTTTGCGCACGTGCTGACAAGTCCGCTGCAACGCGCCGCGCGCACTTGCGAATTGGCTGGCTTCAGACCGCAGGCGCAGATTGATCGTGCACTCGTCGAATGGGATTACGGCGAGTACGAAGGCTTGCGATCGGCCGAAATTTCGAACAAGCGACCGGATTGGCTACTGTTTCGCGATGGTTGTCCAGGCGGCGAGTCGCCTGCTCAAGTTGCCTCGCGGGCCGATGATGTCGTCCGCAGGGTGCGGCAAATGCAAGGCGACGTGCTGCTGTTTTCCAGCGGACATTTTCTCCGCGTGCTCGCAGCGCGCTGGCTAGGGCTGGAAGTCACTGGCGGACAATTTCTTTATTTGAGTACCGCCAGTTTGAGTATCCTGGGTTACGAACACGAAGTCAGTCGGCCGGTGATCCGGCTTTGGAACGATACCAAACATGTCGGGCCGTAAGGCCGTATAAACGCAATTAACAGGAGTTCTGCTATGCACCTCGGAATGATAGGCCTGGGGCGAATGGGCGCCAACATGGTTCGCCGCTTGCTTAAGGGTGGGCACCAATGTGTGGTTTACGATCGCTCGCCCGACGCCGTCAAAGCGCTGGTGGCCGATCAAGCCAGTGGCGCGGCAACGCTCGCCGAGTTTGTGAGCAAACTCAAACAACCTCGGGCGATTTGGCTGATGGTGCCGGCGGCCGTTGTGGACGCCGCCATCGCCGATCTGCTGCCGCTGCTTTCAGCCGGCGATATGCTGATTGATGGCGGCAACTCGTACTACGTTGACGACATTCGCCGCGCCAAAGAATTGTCCGCAAAAAAAATCGAATACCTTGATGTCGGAACCAGTGGTGGCGTTTGGGGATTAGAACGCGGCTACTGCATGATGATTGGCGGTCCCGAGGATGCGGTCACGCGACTGGATCCCATTTTCAAAACGCTGGCGCCCGGCATTGGCGAAATTCCGCGGACGGTTGGTCGAGCAACCAATCAAGGCACCGCCGAAAACGGCTATTTGCACTGTGGCCCCAGCGGTGCAGGGCACTTCGTCAAAATGGTTCACAACGGCATTGAGTATGGTCTGATGGCAGCGTACGCAGAAGGACTGGCAATTTTGCACCACGCCAACATCGGCAAACACCAGCACGACATCGACGCCGAAACCACGCCGCTCCGCGACCCCGACCTTTACCAGTACGATTTAAATTTGTCGGACATCACCGAAGTTTGGCGACGGGGTAGCGTAATTGCCTCTTGGCTGCTCGATTTAACCGTCAACGCGCTCAACAAGGACGCCACGCTGGCGGACTTTTCGGGCCGCGTTTCGGACTCCGGCGAAGGGCGTTGGACAATCAAGGCCGCCATTGACGAAGCCGTGCCGGCGCCCGTACTGACCACAGCGCTGTATGAGCGCTTTGCCTCGCGCGGCGAAGCCGACTTTCAAGATAAATTGCTTTCGGCCATGCGGTTTCAATTCGGCGGACACGTGGAGAAATCTGCCGGCAAATAGCCGCAGTCATACAAAATGGCAACCACAGAAACCAATTCCGACGCCCTGGTGTTTTTTGGCGCGACGGGCGACCTGGCTTACAAGAAGATCTTTCCGGCATTGCAGGCGATGATCAAGCGCGGCCACTTGGACGTGCCAGTCATTGGCGTGGCCAAATCGGACTGGAATTTGGACCAGTTCCGCGCCCGCGCTCGCGACAGCCTTGAGAAAAACGGTGGGCTCGATCAGGCCGCGTTCGACAAACTGCTCAGTTTGCTGCGCTATGTGGATGGCGACTATAAAGATCCGGCCACATTCGCGGCGATTCGCAAAGAATTGGGCGACGCGCAACGTCCGGCGCACTACTTGGCCATTCCGCCCGTGCTGTTTGGATTAGTGGTCGAGCAGCTCAAGACGGCCAACTGCACGGAAAACGCTCGTGTGATTGTCGAAAAACCGTTCGGCCATGATCTGGCTTCGGCGCAAAAGCTCAATGAGATCCTCCGAGCGACGCTGCCGGAATCGGCCATTTTTCGGATCGATCATTATCTCGGCAAGCGGCCGGTCAAAAACCTGGTCTACTTCCGCTTCGAAAATGCGATTTTGGAATCGTTCTGGAATCGCACGGAAGTGGAAAGCGTGCAAATCAACATGGCCGAAGACTTTGGGATCAAAGGTCGCGGCGCGTTTTACGATCAAAACGGCGCGGTCCGCGATGTGGTGCAAAATCACTTATTTCAATTGATGGCAATCGTCGCCATGGAACCACCCGTGCGCACCGATAGCGAATCGATGCGCGACGAAAAGGTCAAAGTGCTCAAAGCCATTCCGCCGCTCGATCCGAAAAACCTGGTCCGAGGGCAGTTCCGCGGCTACCGCGGCGAAGTGGGCGTGGCCGCGGATTCGCAGGTCGAGACATTTGCCGCGCTCAAGTTGGAGATCAATTCCTGGCGCTGGCAAGGCGTGCCGTTTTACATTCGCGCCGGCAAATGCCTGCCGATCACTTGTACTGAGGTTTTGGTGCGGATGCGTCGCACGCCCACGGTGTTTCCGGATTCGCAGGCCACGCCAAACTATTTCCGTTTTCGGATTGACCCAGAAGTCACGGCCGCATTTGGCATGACGGCCATGGATGCCGAAGATAAAATGATTGGTCAACCCGTGGAACTGCTGGCCACACATCATCCGAACTCGGCCGAAATGGAAGCTTACGAGCGGGTGCTGGGCGATGCCATGCGCGGCAACACCACGTTGTTTGCCCGCGAAGATTACGTGGAAGAAGCCTGGCGGATTGTCGATCCCGCGTTAAAAGCCGATACGCCGGTTTATGACTACGAGCCCGGCACGTGGGGGCCAGCCGAAGTGAACAGCTTCGTGGAGCCGCCCGGCGGTTGGCAAAATCCGCAGCTTGGGGAGCCTGACAGTCGTGAGAGTCCGATATGAAACAGGTGCTGGTCAAATGAAAATTGATGTTCTCGACAACGCAGATGCCGTCGCGCAACAGGCGGCAAAAATCATCGCTTCCGAAGCCCGCGCCGCAGTGGCGGCGCGCGGCCGGTTTGTGCTGGCGGTCAGCGGTGGGAAAACCCCTTGGGTGATGCTAGCAGCGCTGGCCGCCGAAGATCTGCCCTGGCCGAGCTTTTACATCGCTCAAGTGGACGAGCGCATTGCGCCGGCCGGCGATACCGATCGTAACTTGACCCACCTGCAAGCCAGCTTTCTCGACAAACGCGCGCTGCGACCCGAACAAATTCTGGCCATGCCGGTCGAAATGTCCGATGCAACCGCCGCAGCCGCCAGCTACGCAAAAGCTCTAGCTGTCGTCGCTGGTTCGCCGCCGATTTTGGATTTGATTCACTTAGGCTTGGGACCCGATGGACACACGGCTTCGCTTGTGCCTGGCGATGCGGTGCTGGACGTGAGTGATCGAGACGTCGCGCTGACCGGCGATTATCAGCACCGTCGCCGCATGACCTTAACCTATCCGCTGATTGATCGCGCTCGCAAAATCCTGTGGCTCGTGACCGGCGATGAAAAGGCGGAGCAACTGGTTCGCCTGCGCGACGCCGATCCGTCCATCCCAGGCGGGCGCGTCAACCAGCAAAACGCAACAGTGTTGGCGGATCGGCCCGCAGCATCGAGATTACTGGCAAATTCCTAGCGTTTTGCGACGTGTCGCCCGTCACTGACCGTTGGTGGTCGCGGAAGCACTCATCGCCAAGTCGATCGGCGCTATTGGGTTTCGAACTGCGGTCAGCAGTCTTCACTCCACACTTCCCGTATGCACGACTTCGGCCCGCCGTGCAACTGATGTGGATTGAATTTCTCGACAGCGTTATCATGAGTTGACGAGCCGCACGAACGATGACAACAATGACGGTAATCATTGGCGTGATTGGTTTGGCCGCCGATCTCTGCTCCCTTTGCCGGTCCTCCAACGCGAGCCGCGCCCCATCTTTAGCGATTGAGCCATGAGCGAAGAAAAAAAACTGAGTCCGCTGGAAGCCACCAAGTCTGGCAGTAATTACTTACGTGGCACGATTGCCGAGGAACTCGGCAGCGAAGAGCACAGTTTCAACAAGGATAACGCCAACTTGCTGAAGCATCATGGCACCTACCAGCAGGATGATCGCGACACCCGCGGTGTCAAAGACGGTGGAGGAAAGTCGCTCAAGAACTATTCGTTCATGGTCCGCACCAAAATCCCGGGCGGACGGATGACTAGCGAACAGTTGCTGGCCGAACTTGACCTATGCGACGAAGTCGGCAACACCACGTTACGCATCACCACGCGGCAAGGTTTGCAATTGCACGGCGTGCTGAAAGAAAACCTGTGGGCGGCCATCCATCGCATCAACCAAGTGCAAATGACCACGTTGGCCGCCTGCGGCGACGTGGGCCGCAACGTGATGTGTTGTCCCGCGCCGCATCGCAAAAGCGCCGTTCATCAGCAGATCGAACAACTGTCCACCGAAATGGCGGCAATGCTCGCGCCGCAAAGCCGGGCATACTTCGAAACCTGGATTCGCGATCCCGATGACGGGCAGCGGCAACTCGTCGGCGCGTCCAACGGATCGCCAAACGGACATGCCGCGGAGGATGTCGAACCGCTGTATGGACCGACCTACCTGCCACGCAAATTCAAAGTTGCCTTTGGATTGCCGGACGATAACTGTGTGGACTTGTATGCCAATGATCTGGCGTTCATGGCCATTTGCGAAAACGACAATGTGATTGGCTACAACGTGCTGGTCGGCGGCGGCTTTGGTGTGACGCCAAGCGCTGCCAAGACCTTCCCCGCGGTTGCCAAACGGATGGCGTTCGTTCCGCCCACGGAAGTGATCGCCGTGACGACCGCCATCATTAAAGTCCAGCGAGACTTCGGCAACCGCAGCGACCGCAAATTGGCGAGGATGAAATATCTGATCGCTAACTGGGGATTGGAAAAATTCAAATCCAAGGTCGAAGAGTATTACGGCCAGCCATTGGCCGAACCGCACCACGACGATGTCCGTGGTTTTGACGATCACCTTGGCTGGCACGAGCAAGGCGACGGTCATTTGTTCTACGGCTTGAATATTGAAAATGGCCGCATTCACGACCTGCCGAGCATGCAACTCAAGTCCGCGCTGCGCGAAATCTGCGGCAAATTCAAGCCGGGCATTCGCCTGACGGCGCATCAGAGTTTGATTTTTACCGACATTCACGCCGGCGACCGTGAGGCCATCGAAGAAATTCTGCACCGGCATGCGGTCAAATTGTCGAGCGAAATTTCCAACGTGCGGCGCTGGTCGATGGCCTGCGTTGCCTGGCCGACGTGCGGTTTGTCGATCACCGAAGCCGAACGCGAACTGCCGGGCTTGATCGACCAGTTGGAAGTCGAATTGGCCAAGCTCGGCTTGTCGAAAGAAACGTTCACGCTGCGGATGACCGGTTGCCCTAACGGCTGCGCGCGGCCCTACAACAGCGATATCGGCTTGGTCGGTAAAGCGGCCGGCAAGTATACGATTTTGGTTGGCGGCCGACTGCTCGGCGACCGACTCAATTTCATCTACAAAGACATGATTCTGGCCGAAGACGTGGTGCCGACGATTGTGCCGCTGCTGGCCTTTTTCAAACAAGATCGCCAGCTGGGCGAAACACTGGGTGATTTTTGTCACCGCCGAGGTGTGGCCGAACTGCTGGCATTTGCCGATCAAATGTCGGCCGGCGCCGTTTAGTTCTGACGATGATGTGCCTCGCTTCGCGACAACGGTTACGCCGTCGGGTCGAGCGAACGTTCATAGAAAGTTCATGACGGCATCGCAGCGTTTTTCGCCGCTGGCGCTCTGAAAATGAACGGTCACGTCGCCGTCCGAACTCACCGCGATCGGACGCGCACCCCAGAGGTAAGCCGATTTCGCGGCACTGATTCGCGCGCCTAAGTGACTGCCGACATCGGGATGTGCAGGGATCAGGGCACCAACGGCCAAAATCTTGGCATCGTCAAAAATGACCGCGCCGTCGATGCTGGCCAGCTCAATCAGCAACCGCTTCTTCTTCATCGAGCCGATATTACCGCCCAAGGCGATATCCTTGATCGAATCGTGAATCAGCGACTGGCCGAGCACCCGCGATTCGGTCGTGGCAGGTTGCTCCTCGATAATCGGAGACAAAATGCTCTCGGGATTTGAAATTCGCCCGAGCAGTCGATGTTGAGGGTCGTAGATCAAAAGTGCGCCTTGCCGGCTGTAACTCAGATCGAACACCAGTTCGATGAGATTGGCGGCCACATCGTAATCGCCCAGGGCGAGCGCCAGACTGGTTGTGAAGCAGGCGGCATCATAAATTCGCCACTTTTTTTTGCGCTTGGTCGCCAGTACGCCCCGGCTATTCATAATGATCAGGTCGCCCCGTGGCGTGAGGTGCGCAACCATATCGCTCTCGCCCATCACGTGATGGATGGGATGCAGAAACTCGGGATAGAATTTCCGCGCCTTGGCGTTGTTTACTTGCGACCATTCCATCGTGGCGTACTGCATCAATTGCAGATCGGGATCGACCACCAGATACGTAAAGGTGTACGGCGAAGCAGCCAGCCGATCGAAAAACTTCTGCAGATGCGGCTGCGTGATGTCCGAGATGCCAGCGCCTGGCCGGATTAAGAGCGTGAGCGCCACAGGAAAGTTTTCGCTGGTACGGCGTGAAACGCTCTCCAGATATTTGATCAGCTTGATCCAATCCAATTGGCCGGCGTGCATCCTCAGCCACTCAGTTGCCAGGCTTTCCATCAGGATGTCGGTACTGCCGGCATACTTCGAAAACAAGGCCAACTGTATTTCAGCCACCGTTTTACGGATGGTATCCAACAAGCCGGCCAATCGATCCGACAACGGCCGGTGATCGAAGAAACGCGTGCAGTGCTGTCCGATCAGAACGGAGAATTCTTCCGGGCCGCAGTCGGCCTCGTACCAATGCGGAACGAGGCGGACGATCTCACGACCAACCTCCGACTCCGGACTGACGCGGAATTTGGCAGTCAACGACATACGTGCGATGATAGCCGAGATTCGACCATCGCCCAATAGGCGTTTCTCCGCGGCGCGCGGCGGCAACGCGTCGCAGTAATGTCGCGAGCCGTTATTGCGCGAGCGCCGAGTTGACCTCGCTCGTGATGCTTTCGAGCAATTGCTGAAACTGACTGCCGGCGGCGCTCGATGCATCCGAAGATTGCGTCGAGCCGGAATCCGTCAATTGACCGCCTGCGCCGTACGTCGTCGCGTTGTGATTGCCATGATGATGATGAAGTTTCGGCAATTGGCCACTGCTCGAGGCCTGCTGAAATGCGTTAGCCAATTGATTGAGCGGGCTATTCTGGCCCGTCTGCCCGGCCTGTTGCGCCGCAGTCTGAATCTGACTGGCAATTTGGCCAGTGACCTGGCTGTACTGCGCAGGCGATTGCGTTTGCAACTGTTGCAAGGCCGCCAATAATTGTCCGATGGGCGAAAGATCCGCTTGAGCCGCGCTTCCGCTGCCTTGAGCGCCAGAAGTCGCGGCGGCATCTGTGCCAGCAGTACGCTTGGCTTGTGCAAGCGAATTGGCAGCTTGAATTCCGTAGGCGGACGAGCAACTGGAACAACTGCCGACTGCGCCTGACATAACTGATCTCCGGTAGAGCGCGAATCCGATCGCGCCGTGGCCCCTGATTTCTTGACTATCGGCCGTTGGACAAGCCTTCGCGATGATTTCCCGAAGCGGGCAAAAATTCGATCGGCCGATAGCAGGGCGACGCTGGCATCGCCGCGCCGCCAGGCTCAGTTTTTCGCAGCGGCTGCGTTGGTGTTTTTGAAGAGCGATTGCGCTTCTTCGATCCGCCGATCGGCTTTGTCCAGTTCAATGGCTTTGAGGCGGTCGTGCGCCTGCTGATACCAGAATTGAGCGCGCAGTTTTGCGCCGTGCGGCAGATTTTCTTCAGCCGCCGGGGCATAATCCCACCAGGCGTCGGCCAACTGCAGTTGCTCGCTGGCGTCGGCAGGAGATTTCAAATCGCGCTCCGCGAGGACTTTGAGATTGGCGTCCGCGCCCTTGGCTAAATACGGCAAGCCGGTTTTCCAGTCATGACGGACCAGGCAAAGATAGCGACCCACGGCCAGATTCGCATCGGCATCCGCCGGAGATGTCTTCAGCGTCTCTAGTGCTTGGGTTGCCGATTTACGACGACGCTGACAGACACTCACGCGCGCCGCCATTTGATCGATGTCAAGATGCAACTGCCGACCGATCACATCCGCCGCCAATTCTTGCGAGCGATCGACGAGCGATTGAGCCAGGGATGTTTGCTCGAGTTCGAGAAGTTCCTCGGCGACCGTCAGCGCCGCCTTGACGTGTATGGTCACGCCGCCTTTATTGGCGTCGGCCGAATTCAAAAATGGCAGTAACCAATTCGCTTTGACAACCGCCGCCGAAACCTGAAAGTCCTCGGCCATCTGGTCGGCGATTTTGCTCATCATCTGCGGCGTGCGCGCCAACAGCGCCAACTCGCCCGCATTGCTCAACAACGCATATCGCAGGGCCGGCTTATCTTCGATTTCCGCAGCGCGCTTAACGAGCATCTCGGCCAAAGCGGCGCGCGCATTGGCGGTTACCGCTTTCGTCAGGTCGCTTTGGTAAATCGACTGCACTTCGGCCTTGGCGCGTAGCAGCGCCTTTTCGTCAGGAACGGCACGACGCACGATTATCTTAGGCGGAACGGGCGGTTTCATCTCTGGCGCCGTCGGCGGATCCAAACCGAGTGGGCGGACTTCGATCTTGGTGAATTCATAACTGGTTTTTGTCGCAGCAATGCTCACGTACGTTTTTGCCGCGCCATCCCAAATGTTGGGCAGGCTCAACTGCTGAACGTCACCGGTCCATTGCAAGACCCGATGCCCATCGCAAAAAAGACACACCCCATGATCTCGCACGCGCAAGATCAAGTTGTGCGGCGCATCGCCCGGCAGCAGGTGTGGCCTGCACGTGGCACCGAAGGACGACGGAAACGGATTGCCGGCCACCGACTCTAGGTAAGTTGATCGACCATGGTCCGCATCCACGGTTAATGACGCCATTTGCCCAACGATCGGAAAGATCAACGTTAGACCGCTGTTGCCTTCTTTGCGAGTCACGGTGACTTCGAGGTCGTACTGCTTGGTCGGAATGCCGCACGCGAAGTAGGCCGTCCTTGTGGCTGCGGACAGGATTCCGTCGCTGGTCTTGGTCCAACTGCCGCGAACAGAGTTTTCGATGATGGGCTTTCCAGGATCGAGCCTGGCCAGCCAATCGGCGGTTGGTCCTTGCGCCGCGGGATATGCTGGTTCGTCGGCAGGCGAATTCTGCGGACCAACGACAATCAAGCTCGGCAGTTTTTGTCGCAACTCATTGACGGCCGCCACACTGACGCTATCGCCGGAGAGGTCGAGCAGCGTCAATTGTTTCAGTGCAGCCAACAGTCTTACTCCGTTGTCGGTGACCTCTGTGTTCGAGAGATCGAGCTTCTGCAACTCGGCCAGCGTCAAGAGTTGATTGAGACCGGTGTCGCTAATCTTCGTGTGACGCAGATAAACTTCACGCAGCGCGGTCAACTCGGCCAGCGGCGTCATCGCGGCGTCTGTGATGCGCGTTTCGTTAAGCGAAAGTCGCTGCAGTTGCTTCAGCGGCGTAAGGAACTGCAGCGCTTGATCCGTGATGGGAGTGTCACCCAAGTCGAGCTGCACGAGCTGCTCGAAACGCGCCAGCGGTTTGAGCTCGGCATCATCGAGTGGGCAAAACTGCAGGCCCAAAGTCGTGAGGTTCTTGTCGGAATGCAAGTGCTGCAAACCAGGGCCACGAATCTTTCCGCCGCGAAAATCCGCCGCAACCAATTCCGGAAAAGGCGTCAGGCAGTTCATTTCTTCGTCGTCCAACGGGGCGCTTAGCCGATTCAGATTGGCCGACGAACCATCGAGCATCGTCGCGCGAAGCCGCAACTGGGCGATCGCTTGCTCACGCGAAAGTTCGCCCGCGCGGTGCCTCTCTCCGGCGGCATCAATGACGGACAGTTGCGGCAACTTCGCCTGTAACTTTTGGACGCCCGCCAACGTGACACTCGTATTGCGGAGGTTGAGTTCTTTGAGGTTCTTCAGCGGCTCCAGGAACGTCAATCCGGCGTCAGAGAGTTTATCGTTCGACGAAAGATCGAGGTTTTCCAATTTGCCCAGACCCGAGATGCCGTCGAGCCAAGAGTCACGCATGCCCACAATGGCACAATCCAACGACTTGAGCGATGTGAGCTGCGCGAGTTGTTGGAAGCGCTCGGCGTCGAGTTTTGCCAAGCCGAGCTTCACGCCCACGATAGGTTGCTCGGGCTGACTGTTGTCGATCGAATATGATCCGCCCCACTCACGAATCGATTTGGCCAACTGCCGGAGCGGCAATTTCGTGTCTTCAAAAGGTTTTGCCGTTTCGATCGGCGTGTCGCTAAATGCAGCCAGCCGGGTCTGCTTAGGCCAGAACTTGGCCGCCATTGCGCCGCTCAATGCCGAAAGTGAGATCGCGAATAAAACAAAGACCGACCAAATTTTTGGGTGCGCCGTAAAATCGAGAATCTTCGGCACTGCGCGGCGCGGTGGAGCGTCGCCCAGCATGCTGTGCAGAGTCGCCTGATCGGCCGACCCAAGCGGCTGGCGAGAATCGGCTGGCGGCCGGCCACCGCTAATTCCGGAACGGCCGCTGCGAATTCGTGAACGATGCAGCGACGAATTCGCAGCGATGTGGACAATTTCGTCTAGCTCATCCAGGACGGAAATCTCGTCGTCCTTGACGACCGGCGGCGGGGGTGGTCCTTCGCCACGCCCAAGGCTTTGTACGATCGAGGAAGTGCGAGGTTGCCCGCGAGCGACGGCGGGCGGTGGCGGAGCGGACTTGGGCGGAACCTGCGGCGGCAGCGCAGAGTGAATTGCCAACTTTGCCTGAACGGCTTCGCGCAACCGCCAGTCATAATCGGCTTTGCGCCCGATATCCAGCAGCAGCAACCGCGCGGCCGATAGCTGATTCAGCAGTTGCTGAGACTCGGCAGCATGCGGTCCATTCTGAAAAGTTCGGACATGCGCCATCTGACGGTCGGCGGCATGTGCGATTGCGTCGCGATCCGCTTCGAACAACTCCAGCCCTAGCAGCCGATACGCGTTGGCGGGCTGGTCTTTGGGAAGAATGCCTAACCATTTATGGTAGGCATCAAATCGGTCCGTCATCTGCGGCACTCCATATCGCACGGAATTTGGGCAGTCCGCACCCGACAAACCTAATTTACCCGCGGTGTAGCTGTGCTTCAAGTCTTGGTCGTTGGTTAGGTGGCAACTCGATCGTGGCTTGAGTCGCAGGGGTGTTCGCATCTTGGTCGCGGTTTTGGTACGATCTCGCATTGTTTCAACGTGTGTCTTTCGAGGTCGATACCGATGGATTTGCAGCCCCGTTTAAAGGCTCGACTTGAGGCCGTTCGCAAAGCGAGTGAAAGCTGGCTGACGGCATTTCAAACGCCAGAACAGTGGATGTTTCAGGTGGCGCCGGGCGTCAATCACGCGCTGTGGTTCGTCGGGCATATGGCGGTGGTGGATAACATGATGTTGCGAATCCTTTCGCCCGCCGATCATCGAAGTCAGCCCGATCTGGAAGCCAAGTACGGCGTTAAATCGACGCCGAGCGCAAGTTTGGCTGACAATGTGCCGCCGACCGAACTGCTGGAAATTATGCGCGAGCGTCGGCAGACGTTTTTGGCGGTGCTGGATCGCATGAGCGAGGCGGATCTCAGCAAACCAGTTCCTTCGGGCAGCCCGCCGATGTTTTCGGACTTGGCATCGATGTTCGAATTATCCATTTGGCACGAAGGACTGCATGCCGGCCAGATGACGGTCGCGCGTCGCGCGCTGGGATACAGCCCGATCTTCGCCTGAGTCATCGCGGGCAACAGTGAAACAATTCCTGTTCCGCTACTCACGTTAAAGTCATTGCTTTCGGCGTCGGACTTCTCCCTGCACAATCCACGAACCATGTCGCCCCGCGCTTCGGCTGTTTGAGTTAATGCAAAAAATCGTTTTCGATCAACCCTACGAGTTTGTCCCGCCCATTCGGAGTCGAATTTGGCCGTGGGTACTGGAGGTGATGCTCGATTCGCATTTGCGAAAAAAATACGGCATCGTTTCTTCCGATGTTCGCCATGCGCAGCGGTTACGAGCGTCGATCGACGCAGGTCACGGAGTTTTGCTCACGCCCAATCATTGCCGCCCGGCCGACCCGATGGTGATGGGCCTGGTTTCTCGCCACGCCAAGACATCCATGTATGCCATGGCCAGTTGGCATGTTTTCATGCAAAACCGTTGGGATCGCTTTTTTGCGCGAAGGCTCGGCGGCTTTAGCGTTTATCGCGAGGGCATGGATCGTCTGGCCGTGAACACCGCGGTGGATAAATTGGCCGACGCCGATCGACCGGTGATTATTTTTCCGGAAGGCGTTATCAATCGTTGCAATGATTCACTGTCGAACTTGATGGAGGGCGTTTCGCTCATTGCCCGAAGTGCTGCCAAGAAACGGGCGAAATTGCCCACGCCGGGCAAAGTGGTGGTGCATCCTGTGGGAATTCGATATCTGTTTCGCGGAGATCTGCACACCGCCGTGGATTCGGTTTTGGACGCCATCGAGACCCGCCTCTCTTGGGCGCCTCGCAAGCAATTGCCGCTACTCGATCGAATTTACACCGTTGGGCAGGCGTTGCTGACGCTTAAAGAAATTGAATATCTCGGGGCGCCGCAACCGGGCGACATCTACAAGCGTCTTGCCGGCTTGATCGACCACCTCTTGATGCCGCTGGAGGTCCAGTGGGCGGGCGGTCTGCACAACGGTACGGTTGTCGCACGGGTCAAGCGACTGCGAACGGCGATCGTGCCCGATCTGGTCAAAAAAGAACTCACGCCGGATGAAAAAGACCAGCGTTGGCGGCAACTATCTGACATGTACCTCGCCCAGCAGCTCAGTTGGTACCCGCCCGAATACATTCGCGCTTTTCCTTCGGTCGACAGATATTTGGAAACGGTCGAGCGGTTCGAAGAAGATCTCAACGATGTTGCCCAGCCGCACAATCCCATGCACGTGGTGATCGAAATCGGCGAGGCAATTGAAGTTGATCCCGCCCGAGAACGAGGCGAGGCAGATCCGCTGATGCAAGCAATCGACTCGCAACTGCGCGAGATGCTGGCGCGGCTCTCGCAAGAATGCGCAATGTTTGGCATTGAGGCTGGACCGCTCGCCAGAGCGATTTCCGGCAGTTGAGGGCGGTAAGTATTCGCCATTTTGATATTTCGCTCGCCCCACTTTAGCATTTGGCACGCCTGGACTGCGGGGGCAACTCGCTGCAAAATGGCCCGGACGCGTTTCGACGGCTAACCGCAAGTCGCTAGCCTGGCGATGTATACGGCTGCCGAATCCAGATTCGTCTACCGCAGCAAGGGGCGTTTGGACTATATTAAAAGAATTCTCTCCACTCTCATTGAGGTTGTGGCCGCCGGGTAGGTTGCCGCAAACGTTGATGGTCGAAAAAATCTTGTCGGTGGTTGATTCGAAGACTCTACTGTCGATCTTCGGACCGCGCGATCAATACTTACGTAAGCTGCGGACTGCTCTCGGTGTCGACATTGCCGCCAATGATGGGCATATCCATATTCATGGCGTCGAAGCTGGCGTCTTGCAAGCCACCAGCGCCATCGAGCAGTTGCAGCAGTTAGCAATTTCGCACCAGGCGGTGACCGCCGAGCAGTTCGATCAGATTTTGGCCAGCGTCACAGGGCAAGCGGTCCGCGAGCATCCGCCCATCGAAGGTTTGATGGCCTCACGACAGGTCCGGCCACGCACCACAGGGCAAGCGGCATTTGTCAAAGCCATCACGCAGTCCGACTTGGTGTTTTGTACCGGACCGGCCGGCACAGGCAAAACGTACCTGGCGGTGGCCATGGCCGTCTCCGCATTGCGCCAAGAACAAATGCGCAAAATTGTGCTGGTTCGCCCTGCCGTGGAAGCCGGCGAAAGCCTCGGTTTTCTGCCGGGCGATTTGCAAGCCAAAATCAATCCCTATCTGCGTCCGCTGCTCGATGCGCTGCGCGAAATGATGGATTTCGAAACCGTCAAGCGGTACACCGAAATGGACGTCATCGAAATGATTCCGCTCGCCTATATGCGCGGACGTACGCTGAACGAGGCGTTTATCATTTTAGATGAGGCTCAGAATACCACCGTCTCGCAAATGAAAATGTTTCTGACCCGCATGGGCATGGGCTCCAAAATTGTCGTCTCGGGCGACACGACTCAGGTCGATCTGCCGAGCCATACCAAAAGTGGTTTGGTCGATGCGGTTGACCGGCTGCGCGGCATTCAGGGCTTTGCCGAAGTTCGATTGGGAAATTCCGATATCGTGCGTCACCGCTTGGTGCAAGATATCGTTCGCGCGTATGAAGACGACACACGTCGAAAACACAAGGCATAATAGGGAACTGAAACGTCGCGGCATAACACCAGCTTCGCCCGACTTTACCGGCGGATAACCGCTTTCTTGCGAATCATTCCTACAATCCGATATTGCTAAACCGCGATCATGGCTAACGGAGGTCAAAAACGAACTCGCTCACAGCGCGTGGCGTCAATTGAATTGCCGCCTAACCGCTGGGAGCGTTCGCTGGAATACCTTCGCCACGGGTCCGTATTGATGCGGATTGGGCTGGCTCTGCTGGCTGGCGTGATCATGTGGGGGCTAATTAGCGGCTGGGCGCCGCCATTTTCGTACCGCACCGGCTATATTCCCTCGCGCGACATTATTGCCCGCCTGGATTTCCGGCGTCCGCAAAAAGAAAATGAGGAATTGGCCAACGAGAAAGAAAAGGCTAGGAATGCCGTCCAGTACGTTTATAGCCAAGATGCCACGCCGCTGATCAACATGCGCGGCGCTTTGCGAAACAAAGTCGTGGCAATGCGCGACGCCGCGAAAGTGGAAGAATTGGACTCGGAAATCTGGAACGAGTTCCTGCTGCCTGGCGAAAAGCGGCCCGATGCCGAAGAACTCTCGCGGATGCGAGAAGACCTGGCCAACGACGAGAAACTGGATTCGTTTGAGAGTGCGCTAAAACACGCCTTTGCGGACATCGAGAAAAACGGAATCCTCAAAGAGCTCAAGCAGGGCCACGATCAAGGCAACCAGTTCGTGATCCAGGTGCATCCCAAAGGCGATGCCAAATGGCCCATTGCCGTCAAACTTGTGGATGTTCAAAGTGGAGAAGCGATCGCTCAACTCAAGAATCGCTTGCGTAAAGAGCCCGAGATCGCGCCGCCGGAAGTTTTCGATCGCGTCGTTGCCTGGCTGGAGCCTAAACTCAAGAATCTCAATACGCTCGATATCGACGAGGAATTGACGAACAAAGAGAAAGACGACGCCGCCGCCCGTGTCGTTAAGCAGGAAGTCAGGCACGAGAAAGGCAAGCCGTTAGCCAAAGCGGGCCAACCGCTGGGCGAACCCGAAATTTCGCTACTTCGTGATGAATACAACGCCGAACTCGCGCAGCTCACGTTCTGGCAGCGGGCGGTGCGATCCTCCGCCGTGATGGGCATGTTTGCCGCGTTGGGCATTCTTTGCGGGATTTACGTGGCGCATCGCGTCCCGCGACTTTTCGCCAGCATGCGGCGGTTTGCCATTTTGGCGGCGATCGTCACTACAGTGGCCGTGTGCCTGGTTGCGTCTCGCGATGAATTCCGAGCGGAACTGATCCCCTTGCTTTTGTTTGGAATGACGGTGGCGATTGCCTACCAGCAAGAGTTGGCGTTACTACTCTCCGCTGCCGTAGCGCTGATCGTGGTGATTGGTATTGGGCAGGGACTGGCCGAGTTTGTCATTTTGCTGAGCGGCGTTTCTTCGGCAATTTTGCTGATGGATCGGATCCGGAGTCGCAGTAAGCTGATCTACGTGGGTTTGTGTTCCGGCGTGGTGGTTTCGCTCACCGCGGTGGGCGTGGGCATTCTCGATCGGCAGCCTTTGGACAGCAATCACTTCGAACTACTCAAAGATGCAGGTCGCGTGGGCATGTGGGCGGTGGTGGCCGGATTTTTGATGACTGGTTTGTTGCCATTCATCGAAAAAATGTTCAACGTGTTGACGGATATCAGCCTGCTGGAGTTGGGAGACGTCGCTCATCCCCTGCTGCAAGAACTCGTGCGTCGCGCGCCAGGCACCTATAACCACAGCATTAACGTGGCATCAATTGCCGAAGCGGCCGCCGAGAGCATCGGCGCTCGAGGCCTATTGGTCCGCGTGGGCGCGTATTTTCACGACATCGGCAAGATGCTCAAGCCCCAGTACTTTGCAGAAAATCAGGGTGTTGGCGGAAATCGTCACGAGACGCTGGTGCCTACCATGAGCACGCTGATTATTATTGCGCACATCAAAGACGGCGCGGACTTGGCGCGGCAACACCATTTGCCACCGCCGATCGTGGATTTTATTTTGCAGCATCACGGGACCACGCTAGTCGAGTATTTTTACCATCGCGCCAACATGCAGTCCGAGGCTGACCCGCACGGCACCGCCGTGCAGGAAAGTTCGTTCCGTTACCCAGGGCCCAAACCGCAATCCAAGGAAGCCGGCGTATTGATGCTGGCTGACGCCGTCGAGAGCGCTTGCCGCACGCTGGTTGGGCCTACGCCGGCGAGAATCGAAGGCTTAGTTCATGACCTGATGATGAAGCGCCTGCTTGATGGCCAATTTGACGAGAGCGGGCTTACATTGCAAGAATTGCACACGGTCGAAGAAAGTTTGGTCAAATCGCTCACCGCAGTCTATCATGGTCGGGTAAAATACCCCGACCAACGAACTGCGTAACGCTCCGACCGTTTTCTCGAAATCAACCAACCGGTTGCCTCGAGCAAACCCTTTTTCCGGCGACCTTGGGCTAGCCTTCATGTTCGATATTCAAATCACCAACGAACAAAGCGCTCACGCGTTTGCGGCTGAACGTCTGGTTGCTGGCTGCCGCGCCGTTTTGTCAGGCGAGGGCTTACGCCGCGCCCAGATCAGCCTGGCGGTGATCGACGATCCGGCAATTCGCGAGATCAATCGCAAGTTCCTGCAGCACGATTACGCCACGGACGTCATTAGCTTTGTACTCGAAGATCAGGGCAATGCGTTGGAAGGCGAGGTCATTGTCAGCGCCGATACGGCCGCCACGATGGCCGCGCAATTCGGTTGGACGACATCCGACGAACTTCTGCTGTACGTCATTCATGGCACACTCCATCTGTGCGGCTACGACGACCTCACGGACGAAGCGCTGCCGCTGATGCGCGCCGCCGAACATAAATATCTGGCCGAGTTCGGCCTGACTCCGCGTTACGCGGAATCCGCATTTGCCTCCGAAGCACCGTCGCGCGAGGCCCAATCGTGAGTTTGGTGGCCTGGTACTGGACTTCGGCGGGACTGGCGCTGCTCGGCGCGCTGGCGGCTGTTGCCGCGCGAGCACTGCAGGATTTTTCGCGACATTTTCTGCAAGAACTTTGCGAAAGCCGTGGTCAGCTCGATCGTTACCAGCAAATTGCTCACGACCACGAGGCTGCCGGAACCGCTGCGGAGTGTACCCGCACCACGTGTACGTTTGGGGCGGGGTTAGCGCTCGCCTGGGCGATCAGCACCGCTCAAATCAATTCCGTTCAGATCGTGGCATTAACCGTCGCGGCCATTGTCGCGATGGTCTTGTTCTCCATTCTGATTCCCTGGGCAATCGCCCGGCATTGGTCCGAGATTTTTTTGGCGACCACCTGGCCCGTTTGGCGTGCGAATCGGTTGTTAATGGCGCCGCTATTGGCCTGCGCGACTTGGTTAAGTCACTTGGTCAATCGAGTTGCCGGGCGACCGCCTTCCAAAGCGTCCGAGGAATCGGTCGAAGAAGAGATTCGTAACATTGTTAGCGAAGGGCACCGCGAAGGACTGCTGGAGGAGGACGCCCGCGAAATGATCGAAGGGGTGATGGAACTCAAGGAAGTTCAGGTCTCGGAGATTATGACTCCCCGCACTTACGTCTTTTCGATCAGCTTGCAAACGAGCTGGGATGAGATGCTGCGGGCCATCGTCGAAGCCGGGCACACCCGCGTGCCGGTATTCAGCAAGAGCCGCGACGACATCACCGGCATACTTCACACCAAGGATCTGTTGCGTGAGTTGGCGCAACCGCCAACCGAACGCCAGCCGCTGGTCAACTTGCTGCGCAAGCCGTTTTTTGTGCCCGACACCAAACCGGTTGATGAACTGCTGCACGAGTTCCAACGCACTCGCAATCACATTGCCTTGGTGCTCGACGAGTTTGGCGGACTTAGCGGTCTGATTACCATCGAAGACGTGCTTGAGGAGATCGTTGGCGAAATTGTCGACGAGCATGACGAAGCGCTCGTTGACGACATCAAGCAAGTTTCGGAATTGCATTTTCAAGTCGCGGCCCGCGTGCGGTTGGAAGAACTCAACGAGCGGTTGAATTTGTCGTTGCCCGAAAATGCGGATTACGACACCATCGGCGGACTGGTCTTCCACGAATTGGGACGAATTCCGTCAGTGGGCGAAGAGTTGAGATTGCCCGGGGCACGGTTTGTCGTGCTCGATGCCACACGCCGCCGTATCGATCGCGTGGCCGTGTATCTCTCGCCTGCCGCAGCGGCGGCCAATCCCTAAATCGCCTCATCGCGAGCGACGAGCGAACATGGCCGATTGGTTTGCCCTCAATTCCGCCGAGTGGCTGCCCACGCCAGCGCTGGTCGTTGATCGGCAACGGGTGCAAAACAACATCCGCCGCATGGTGGAAATGGTGCCACGGGATCGGCTTTGGCCGCACGTCAAAACGCATAAAATGTCGGCGATCGTCAAACTGCAATTGCAGGCCGGCATTACGCGTTTCAAATGCGCGACACTCGCGGAAGCAGCAATGGTGGCGCGCTGTGCTGCGCCCGATGCAATGCTAGCTGCGCAACCGGTTGGCCCCGCGATCGGCATGTTGCGGCAGTTGTCCGATCGCTTTCCGGCGACGAGTTTTTCGACCATCGTCGACGACGCGCACATTGTCGAACAATTGGCCCACTCGTTTCTCGACACCGCCTCGCCGCTCCAAGTCTTTTTGGACATCGACAACGGAATGCACCGCACCGGTCTGCCGCCTGTTTTGGAACCTTGCCTGACACTTGCTCGGCAAATCGCGAATCAACCACAACTGTTGTTCGCCGGACTGCATGTTTACGACGGCCACATTCACGACACCGATTTGAACCTCCGCACTCAGCATTGCACCAAAGAGTTCCGCCCGGTCACTACGCTGATGCAAGAACTCGAACAATCCGGCGTGATTGTCCGGCAGGTTGTCGCTGGAGGCACGCCGACGTTGGCGATTCATGCTCGGTTCGCAAATTTTTGCAGTCCCGGCACATGCATACTGTGGGACGCCGGATATCACCTAAAGTATCCTGATCTGGATTTTCAGCCGGCCGCAATCATCTGTTCACGCGTTGTCAGCAGGCAAGGCAATCGCATTTGCCTGGACGTGGGGCACAAAGCGGTGGCTGCGGACCCGTCGGGCCTGCGCATTCATTGGCTCAGCCTGCCGAACAGCCGGGTGCAAATGCACAACGAAGAACACCTGGTGCTAACGGTTGAGGACGCCCGTGGCATTTGCGTCGGCGACCTGCATTATGGCATTCCGACGCACATTTGCCCGACTGTCGCGCTGCACTCGTACGTCTGGGTTCGCGAAGGCGGCGAAATCGTCGACCGCTGGCGCGTGGATGCGCGCGACCGATTGTCCGACATTGGCGACTCCGTTTTCTCGTGATGTCACTCGGCGGCAGCCGGCGTGAGTCGACATTCATCGCCGTCGGCGGCAAAGAAATGTAGGTTGTCACAATCAACGCGCCAATGTCGCGTTTGTCCGACGACTACGGCGGCATCGGCGGCCACACTCGCCACCGCCACATCAATGTTTTGTGTGCATAGTCGCACCAATTGACGTTCGCCCAGCCATTGCACGGATTCGACTTCGGCCGCAAACCCAATTTGGCTAGGATTGGAGTTTTGATCACCCGAAAGCAGTTTCAATGCTTCAGGGCGGAAGCCGATTTGCAGATGCGTCGGGAAATTGCTAATCCGTCTCGACAAGCTAGGATCGAGAGTAAATGCCCAGCCAAGATGCGGCACGCGCAACCCGCCCGAAGTACGATCCCACTGGCCAGGCCAGATATTCATACCCGGCGATCCTACAAAGCCGGCGACGAACCGGTTTGCCGGCTGGGTGTAAATCTGCCGCGGCTCGCCCAATTGTTGCAGACGTCCGTCCCGCAGCAGCAGCACGCGCTGGCCGAGTTCGAGCGCCTCGGATTGATCGTGCGTGACGTAAATTGTGGTCAGTCCCTGGGCTCTGTGTAAACGGCGGACCTCCAAACGCAGTTCTTGCCGGAGCGGCCCGTCGAGTTGCGATAACGGCTCGTCCAGTAGCAAAAGCTGGGGTTTTCGGACGATCGCACGCGCGAGAGCCACGCGCTGCCGCTGCCCACCAGAGAGTTCGGTCGCTCGACGTGAAAGTAAATCGGTAATTCCAAGTTGCCGGGCTGCTAAATCGACGCGACGTTGCGTTTCATCGCGCGAGGCGCCTTGCAATCGCGGGCCGAATGCCAGGTTTTCGGCCACGTTAAGTTGCGGAAAGATGGCCGCGTCTTGAAAGACCATGGCCACGTTGCGGCGATGCGACGCATCCGGCGTTACGTCGCGGCCATCGACGCGAATTTGCCCGCTGGTTGGCGACTCCAAGCCACTCAGCAACCGCAGTAGCGTCGTTTTTCCGCAACCGCTCGGGCCAACGACGGCCAGCAGTTCGCCATCGGCAATTTGCATCGACAGGCCCGCCACGGCGGTCGTGGCGGCGAATCGCTTGGTGAGTTCAATCAGTTCAACGTGAGGCATCGCTCAAGTATCGCAGACCGCCCACGGTGAGTAGAATAGCCTTTTCGATTTTCGGCTCGTTTTCGTGGATAATGAACGGCGATGACCCAGCAGTCTGTGCTCCGATTAGGTACGCGCGGCAGCCCGTTGGCGCGTTGGCAAGCACAATGGGTGGCCAGCCAACTGACCGCCCACGGCGTGACGGTGGAACTGGTGCCCATCAATACCCAGGGCGATCTGCAGCAGGTCGGTCCGATTGGCGCCATCGGCACGCAAGGCGTTTTTACCAAGGAGTTGCAGCGCGCATTGCTGGATGATCGCATCGATCTGGCCGTACATAGTCTCAAGGATCTGCCCACCGACCCGATTGCCGGTTTGACGCTGGCTGCCGTGCCGGAACGCGAATCGCCCTGCGACGCGTTGATCAGCCGTGGTGGCGTGCGATTTTTCGATCTCCCGGCCGGGGCAAAAATAGGCACCGGCAGCGCGCGCCGCAAAGCGCAACTGTTGCATGCCCGCCCGGATCTTGAATTCCACGACATCCGTGGCAACGTCGACACCCGGTTGCGTAAGCTGGCCGATGGGCAATTTGACGCCATCATTTTGGCCGAAGCCGGCTTGCTGCGCCTGGAACTGCGGCACGAAATGACCGAAATTCTGCCCCGAGAATTGATTTTGCCGGCCGTGGGGCAAGGCGCTCTGGGGCTCGAAACGCGGACCGATGATCGAACGACGATCAAAAATCTGACTCCGCTCGACCACCCGGCAACGCACCACTGCGTGTTAGCGGAACGCAGCTTGCTGGCCGCACTGCGTGGCGGTTGCATGGCACCGGTTGGCGCTTGGGCGCGCTTCGAAAGCAATACAACAATGACACTCGACGCGGTGGTGCTTTCGATCGATGGCACCCAGCGGATGACAACGCGGGTCGAAGCAATGATCGCCGATCAAGCAGCGGCGGTGACGCTCGGCCAACACGCGGCCGACCTGCTTATTCAGCAGGGCGCGCTGAGCGTGATTCAGGCATCGCGCGGCTAGCCGTGGCCGTCGGTTGCCGAACGACCGACTGCATGCCAGACTTGTTGGCACGCTGGGCAACCTCGCGTGGGGTCGGTTCCGGCGGCAACGTCTGTTGCGTATAATACGGTTCGTCCGGGGCCACAGCTTCGCTGGGCGCATAGCGTCCGCCACCGCGTGGCGTGCCATAAGGCGCGTCGACTACCGGCCCCGTACAGTCGTAAGGTGTTTCGCACATTGAGCAACCCGCGCCAGCGGCGAGCAGCGAAAAACCTAGCACCAGTACGCAAAAACGACGCATGCTATCACCTGTCGGAAAGTTCCGGTCGTAGCGACGATGCCAAAGGTATCGGCCGTGCCGGTCAGGCAGGATGAGTAAAAGTTGCCGATCAAAGTAAGAGATGCCGAACAGGATCGTGGACCGCTATCCGCCGAGCGAATCTTTTAATTGCCGAATCTCGTCCATGCAGCGTCGCAACTCGCCCGTGAGGTCGTCCAGATCGGAGCGAAGCTGACCGATTTCCGCTCGCATGGCATTGTGTTGACGCAGTAGCGCTTCGCCCGATTCGGACGGCGCACCGCTCGTGGCCGCGGGAATGCCGACCGGCGAACGCGAAACCGCCAGCGGACGCTCCGCGACCGGCGCGGCAACATGTTCGCGCGCAGGCGATTGCGATGGGCGTGGCTTGGGCTCGTCCGGTTCATCGCCAGGGCTCATCCGTCCGGCTTCTGCCCGCAGTTTTTCTAGCTCACGTGGTTCGTAAAGCGCGTGCGAGATCAATTGACCGCGGCCTGCCGGGGTGAGCGAAATCACCAGATCTTTTTTTCGCAGTCCATCGAGAATCGTCCGCAGCGCGGCGAGATCCGCGATGGCTTCCATTCGCGCAGCGCGCGTGCGGAGTTCGCCTTCGGTTTGCGCGCCGCGCAGCAGCAGTTCGGTCATCACAGCCGACTCCGCTTTATTGACGCCCAGCCATTCGTAAAAATGGTGACGATATTTGAGCGCGCGGCCGCTGCCCTGTACCTCAGTGGCCGCGCCGAGTTTTTTGAGATTCTCGATCACTGGTTCCAAATCGTCGGCATCGACGTCCATTTGCGGAAATCGATTGCTCTTTTGATTGCAACCCGTACAGAGCCCGTTGATCGTCATCGGATACTGCTCGGGCGTCGTCTTGGCCTTTTCCATCAGCACGCCCAGCACGCGGCGTTCGAGCGCGGCGATGGGCTTCCAGCGGCGTGGAGCGGCAGCATTGGAACCGAGTGCGGAATCGAGATTTTCGGCCGACATTGACTGGACCTCCGTCGCTGGCATGTTGGGCGGATGAAATTGGGCAAGCCTCGCCGATCAACTCATTACGAATATCGTCACGATTTGCCGGTACGAAGGCGACGCTCGGGCTCGATTGCGGTGCGCGAGCTTAAAACCGCATGGCCGTAAAGCCACCGTCTACGTAGTAAGCGGCTCCGGTGATGTAGCTGCCGGCATTGCGCGATAACAACAGCAGCGCGGCGCCAACCAGTTCGTGCGGTTCGCCATACCGCTGCATGGGCGTCTGCGCCATGATGTTGGCCACGCGTGTGGAATCGAGCAGCGCGCGGTTCTGTTCGGCCGGAAAAAATCCGGGGCAAATGGCATTGACTCGCACTTTGTGCGGCGCAAATTCGCGCGCTACATTTTGCGTGAGATTGATTACGGCTGCCTTGGAGGCCGAATACGCAAACACACGCGAAAGCGGCAAATGCGAGGTCACGCTGCCGATATTCAAAATTGCGCCACCGCCGGCTGCGACCATGGCGCGGCCAAATACCTGGCAGCCCAAGTGCGTGGCCGTGAGATTGATTTCTAGAACGCGATGCCAATCATCGTCGGTGACTTCTAAATAACTCGATCCTGAATTCGCGCCGGCGCAGTTGATCAGCATATCGACCCGGCCATACTCGGCCAGCGTTTGCGCCAGCAAGGCGTCCATCGAACTTCGCGACGTCACGTCGACCGCGCCGAACACCGCGGGCTTGCCGCCGGCTTTGAGCTTATCGACCAGCGCCTCGCCGCGCTCGCCGCCGCGACCGGCAACGACCACCGCAGCGCCAGCCGCCGAAACGCCCTCGGCCAAAGCGCCACCGAGAACGCCGGTGCCACCAATCACAACGGCCACTTGGCCCGTCAAATCGAACAGGGATTTCAAGTATTCAGCGGACACGAAGCAGCCTGCAATCTGTAAAGCACAATTCGATCTGGAGTCGGGAATGCGGCGTCTCGCCACGAAATTACTTGGCCAGCGTTTTTCGCAAGTGCAACCAATCGGTGTGGAATGTGCCGGGCTTATCGGTCCGGTTGTAGGTGTGCGCGCCGAAGTAATCTCGCTGCGCTTGCAGCAAATTGGCCGGCAATCGCTCGGTGCGGTAGCCGTCGTAGTACGACAGGGCGGAGGCAAACGCAGGCACTGCCACGCCTAACTCAACTGCCGTGACCACGGCGTGCCGCCAATCGGCTTGCGCTTTTTGCACGGCCGCTTGAAAGTACGGCGCCAACAGCAGATTTTCGAGGTTGCGGTCCGCGTCAAAGGCATCTTTGATACGCTGCAAGAACGCCGCGCGAATGATACAGCCACCGCGCCACAGCAGTGCGATATTGCCATAATCCAGCGGCCACTGATGCTCTTTGGCGGCGGCGGCCAATTGCACGTAGCCTTGCGCGTAGCTGCAAATCTTCGAGGCGTACAAAGCATTGCGAACCGCTTCGATGAATTTCTTGGAATCGCCGTTGTATTTTTTGTTCGGACCGCTGAGTACTTTGCTTGCCCGCACGCGCGCATCCTTGAGCGCCGACAAGCAGCGCGCATACACGGCTTCGGTCACCAGCGTGCTGGGCACACCGAGATCCAAAGCCAATTGGCTCATCCACTTGCCGGTGCCTTTGGCGCCGGCGGTGTCCAAAATCTTATCGACCAGATAATCGCCCGTGTCTGGATCTTTGACACTGAAAATATCGCGTGTGATTTCGATCAAGTAGCTGTCGAGATCGCCCTTGTTCCATTCTTCGAACACGTCGTAAAGTTGCTCGTTGCTCAGATTGAGCGCCTGCTTCATCAAAAAGTAGGCCTCGCAGATCAACTGCATGTCGCCGTATTCGATGCCATTATGCACCATCTTGACGTAGTGTCCGGCGCCGCGTGGGCCAACCCATTCGCAACAGGGAATATCGCCATTCGGACCGACTTTGGCCGAGATGGCCTGAAAGATGGGCTTGATCAGCGGCCAGGCTTTTTCGCTGCCGCCGGGCATCAAACTTGGGCCGAGCAGCGCGCCTTCTTCGCCACCGGACACGCCCGAGCCAACGAACAGCAGCCCTTTGCTTTCGACATACTGCGTGCGGCGCTCGCTGTCGGTGTAGTGCGTGTTGCCACCATCGATCAGCACATCACCCGGTTCGAGCAGCGGAATCAGTTGATCGATCAGCGCGTCGACCGCAGGGCCGGCTTTGACCATCATCATGATCTTGCGCGGTTTGGCCAGCGACTGTACGAGCTCTTCCAGCGAGTGGCAGCCGACGAACTTCTTGCCTTTGGCGCGGCCGTTGATCAAATTGTCGACCACACTGGTCGTCCGATTGAAGACCGCGATTTTATAGCCGCGGCTTTCAATGTTGAGCGCTAGGTTTTCGCCCATCACAGCCAGGCCGATCAAACCGATATCACAATTCTGAGGCATGTGTCACCTAACGCATTTCAAGGAGTTAAAATTTGGAGCGGGCTGCGGACGAGGCGGTGTGTGCGATCAACGAGACGTTCCCTCGACGAAACTCTCAAGCAACGCGCGTTGATTACGTGGTTTTCCAAGGCGGCGTGGCCGGCAGACAACGGTCGAACGCTTCGAGCAATTGCTGTTGATAATCGCCGGCAAATGTGCCGCCGACAAAGCGGTCGATACCTTCCTCCAGCAATCGTTTCCAGCTCGTTTCTTCCGAGCCCGGATTGATCGGAAAGAACAATGCCCGATTGGCAACGGCCGCTTGATGATCGCCCGGAGCATCGCCGATCATCAGCACGTGATTGGCCGGATATTTATGAGCTACGCCCAGCACTTCCTTTTTGGTGCCAATTTCTTGGCCGCAAATGGCCTCGACATATTTGGCAATTCCGTGCTCCTGCCACTCGCGATGCAAGGCTTCGTTGGGCGTGGCCGAAACGACTAGCAAATCGGCCAGCGGAGAAAACTTTTTCAGGCAGTCGTCCACAAACGGAAACGGCGGCACGCCGCGCACGAATTTGGTCACGGTTTCATTCACCGCCAGCGACCAGTCCAGCGCTTGCTTGAGATCGGCGTCGCCGGTGGCCTTAACGGCGGCCGTTAACGCCGGGTTGGCCAATTTGGTTTCGGTTTTGATCCAATGCAGCAGACCCGGCGGCAGGGTAATTTTGACTCCGCGGGCTTGAACTTCTGGCCGCTTTTGCAGCCACTCAAGCGCCTCAATCAACGCCGGAAAGCGATTGATGCCGCGACTTTTGCTGTACAGATTCACGAACTCGGCGGCTTCGCGCGCATATTTGCTGACGCCTTGCAGTTCGTAGCTGTTGATGATGTTGGGGATGAAACACTCTTTGTGCTTCAACTCCATCGTGTCGAAGACGCAGCCGTCGGAATCAATGCCGACCAGAAATTCGTGCTTAGGTGTCAGATCGTACATGAGAGCGGGGGTCAGAGGTCGGGGGTCGGGGTTCAGCAGTTGCAATTCGAGTGATTATTTTGCGCGGTCGGCTTGCGGCACGTAGCTCGGCAATTTTTGTGTGGCAAACAGCGGCTTCATAAGCGTCATGCGTTGCCGGCCATCGACCATTGGCAGGCTGACCATGTCTTCGCCGACCAGCGGTTTGCAATAGCGCACGAAATCGTCGGTGACGTCGTAACCGCCTGCGGCGATCCAATGGCTGGGAAACGAACGATCGGCGGCGGCCACTTTTTCTAACGGCACTTTGTCGTAACGGGCCGAGTAAATTGTGCCTGGCTCGCGCAGAATCGTCGACATGAAGCCGCTGGTTCCGGAGGCGGCTAACAGCGTGGCCATTTGACCACTGCGGTAAGCTTCTTCCAGATCCACCGTAGACGCGTAACCCATCGAGTGCCGCTGGTCGGTTCCCGAAACATTGCCGCGGGCCGCGCCTTTGGCGTTCAGGCCGACCTTGTTCAAATAATTGACCACAACTTGCGCCACCGTCATTTGGCTGGCGCTAAACGATGCATGACCGAAAGCGTCTTTCACCACGCCGATATCGCCGACGTTGAAGCCTTCGCTGATGACCACCATGCAGCGGCCAGCGGACTTGAGCTGATCGTTAACCTGGTCCGCCAACTGTTGGATCGAACAAGGACTCTCGGCCAAGTAAATCTGCAGCGGCATTTCACGATTCGGATCAGCCAACCGCGCAGCGGCCGGAATGAAGCCGATCTTTCGGCCCATGGCCTGCATCACCAACACGGGGTCGGCCGGCGAACTGCCCAAATTTTCTTCATTGGCATACTGAACCATGTGCATCCAGTATTTGGCTGTCGAGCCATAACCGGGCGTGTGATCGACCAACTTGAATTCGCTGTCGCCAACATCGTTATCGATGGTTTTTGGCACACCGACCGCCACGAGATCCAGCCCACGCTTGTGGGCCAGATCGGCAATTTTGTGCGCGGTGTCCATCGAATCGTTGCCGCCGATGTAGAGGAAGTAGCCTATATCGTGGGCTTTGAGCACTTCGATCACGCGGTCGAAGTCTTCCGTCTGATTCGGCTTGAGCTTGTAACGGCAGGTGCCAATCGAGCCGGCGGCTGGCGTGTAGCGAAGCAGGCTGATTTCTTCTTCTGCCTGGCCAGACAGGTCAAGCAGTTCTTCTTTCAGCACGCCTTCAATGCCGTGATGCCCACCGTAAACTGTGCCAATTGCGTCCAGTTGCCGGGCCGTTTCGATAATGCCGCGCAAGCTGTTGTTGATGACCGCGCTGGGCCCGCCGCTTTGGGCCACGACCATATTGCGTTGTTTCGCCATAGAAAATTCGCTGAACTCTGCTCGCTGGTTGGGCTTGGCTCGGTGAATCACCGCGGAATGTTGCGGACCTACCGGAAAAACGAGCATTTTAGCGGCCCAGCCAACGGCCCGCAATTACCGAAAACGCGCGTTATGCGCGTCAGGTGAGAAAATCCGCGAAGTCAAGGAGCGGATGCCAAAGAAACGCCGTAAATGGCAACAAAAAAACGCCGTGCGGCCCGCAAGGGGCAACACGGCGCTTCGGCGTGGGTCTCGGCAGCGCCATGCGGCGCCGCCGTGATTCAATCGATTTTCGGAGGTTATCAGCCTAGTTCACAGCGTGCCAGCCATCGGCATTGCAAACCGGTTCCGCCATCGGTCGCTCGTAACGAATCAGACTGCATGCCCATGGGCGGGCGGAAGGCGCCATCGTGGTGCGATCGCCGGCCGAATTGACACGCGGCGCTGGCGGGCGAAGTTGTTGGCCCTGCTCGTCGAGATTGGGGTCGCGAATGGGCCGCACCGTGGCAGGCGCGGCCGAGGTGCTGTTGGTCTGGAATGTTTGTGTGGCCGCACTGGGTGGATTGGTTTGTGTCGTCGATCCGGGAGTCGGCGTAATGCTTGGCTGCGGAGTCGGCGGAATCGTATAGGCCGGGCCTTGCTGGGGGTAATTCGCCGGCGGAACATAGCCGGGCTGCACATTGACTGGCACCGCGGGATTGGCGGGAACGTAATTCGGCGTCGAGTAGCCGGGCGCTGCGTTTGCCGGAACGTACGACGATGTCGAGTAACCAGGGCTCAGGTAGCCCGGCGTGGGCGAACTGACCGCCGCTGGGGTGTAGCCGGCTGTCGTGCCTGCGGAGCAAGCCGTGTTGGGTTGCACGAGACTGACTGCCGTGGTGGCCGGCTGGTAATAAGACGTGGCCGCGACACCGTAATAGTTCGACGCGTAGTTGGATGTATAAGTTGCGGGCGCGGGCGCCGCGTTGCAGGTGGAACAAGCCGGCGCATAGGATGCGACGACCGGACGCATGGTCGTGACGGGCATGTAACTGGTGTAGGGCACCAACTGGGCGCGCTGCACGAATGCCGTCACGGGGCGCATCGTCGTCACGGGGCAGCCACTGCAGGGATCAGCGGTGACGATCGGGCGATACGTGGTCATCGGCACGCTAGTGTAAGTGGTGCGATACGTCGTCTGCGGTACGTATTGCGTCGAAGCACACGCTGGCTGCGGGCAGCAAGCGGGCGCCGGCGCATAGGCGGATCCACAGGCGGGCGCACACGCTGGCGCAGGTGGATACATCGTGTGATGAAACCAATCTAGCAGGCAACAGGCATCGGCAGGTCCGGCACTGGTTAAAACAACCAGCGCCATTAGCGGCGCCAACAGTCGGCAATGTTTGCGAAATCGATTCATAGCAGCACGTGCCTGGAAAGGAAACCGTGGATGGTTTGGCAGGTTATCCAAGGCGAGCAAAGGTACGCAGTCTGAGCGTATCCGACCCGCTGCCAAACTGTAGGACACGTTTTGCGCCACGGCGAAAGAATTGCTAAAAAGATTCTTTAGTTTGCCGCAAGTGCCCACCTCGTGCTGCCGACAACCGCTAAGGGTTCGCAAATCGCTTGAACTCGAATGGCCAGGTTTGTAGGAAAGTTTCCCCAGGCCTGGAAACTTTACAATTACCGGCCGTCCCGCTGCGCCGTTTGCCGTTGCTGATAGAGATCGTACAGCACGAAGAAACTCTCCCGCAAATTGCCGCCGCTGGCAACAAACGCGGCCGCGGCATCGTCGGGCCCAATCAATGCCCGGTCTGGCGTCAGTGTTTGCTGCAACTCGGTCGCCAACTGCGCGGCAAGTTGCGCATTGACCTGCGTTTCGAACAGCATCGGTAGTCCAACCGATTGATGCGATGTAACCAATAGCCCCAGTCCGTGTCGCTGGCAAAATCGGCGCAGTTTCGACCGCGACCAACGGCTGAGTTGTTCGTAGCCATCGACGACCAACACAATTTTCGGCCGACTGTCGCGATCCCCCGCCGACACCGCCGTCGTTTCCGTCCTTGCGGCGGCGGGCATGTCTGCCAAGAACTCAGCGGGCAACGTTCGCTGACGATCGTGCAAAGCAATCGATTTCACCGTTACGCCAAAGATTTCGAACACAGGCAGCAGTGCCGCTAGCAGTGTCGACTTGCCGGTGCCATGCGCACCAACGATCTGCGCGCGCCAATTCAGTTCCTCCAGACGGCGGACGAGTTGTTCGGCAGTTGCCGCCGGGGCGAATTGAAAGCGAAGTGCGCCCGGACGCACAAAACGCGTCGAGAACGGATTCGTCGCGCGCGTGGATCGGGGCCCTTCAGTCATGGCAAGTTTCACGGCGCAACCGTTTCGGCAACGGGCACGTTGCCTAAGCGAAAATCCTGTTCGGAAACGTAATTTCTTCCGCGTTTAAGAAACGCACGCACCCGTACGCACCAGCAGATTTTGACGATTACACCTTCGTAAGAGAGCGGGCTGACAGGCAACGTGGTTTGAAAGTGCCGCATTTCCTGCAGCGCGCCGGGCGAAACCGAGTCCGCGGAAA
This sequence comes from Pirellulales bacterium, assembly GCA_038205115.1. Classification (GTDB taxonomy): domain Bacteria; phylum Planctomycetota; class Planctomycetia; order Pirellulales; family JBBRCE01; genus JBBRCE01. Next base: position 76,778 of record JBBRCE010000010.1, on the reverse strand, counting down.
TTCGCTCGAAATGATGCACTGCCAGGTCTTCGTCGCCCTTGCCTTCGGTGTACCAAAGCACCGAGACTTCCACGGCGTGCAGTTCATGAGCCTCAATGGCGTCGATCTGAAAGCTGCCGCGCAGCAGTTCGCCCGGGCGGTAGCTACTGCGTCGGTCGGTCAGTTGGATACTGATCAGCGGTTGGCCAACAGGCAAGTCAGACATTGTAAAACAAACGTGCTCTCAGGAGGTCGTCCAGCGGTGGCCGCAACGGATCGAAATGCGTGCGGAATTCCTCCATCATCTACCAATGGCATCGGTCATTCAACCCAGCCCGTAGAAGGGCGGCAAATTGCAGACTTCCATCGGCTTCGCTATGTTGAACTCTACGCGGCGACAATTGATGCGTTGCAACGACATTCGAACACAACACTGTCAGTGCATTTCCAATGGAACGCTATCAACAACTCTGTTCGGCCTTGGCCGAAGTTCGCGGCGAGTATCAGCGATATCGGCTGGAGGCCTACGAAGTTGCCGGGCAGTTTCTGGCCGGAATGCGCGAATTTCTTGGCGCACCGGACGGTACCGTCAACCTGTTTGCCAAGTTCGGCAGTTTTGCCGGCCGCAAAGTCGATGGTCCGGCCTCCGCGCTGCATCTGGCCGACGACGCCTACTGGCGGTTTGGCATCGCTATTGACGTCTGCGAAGAGCAAACGCAACTTGCCTATCACACGGTAGGCTTCGATGTGCGATTGAAAAAGATCGAAGGCCAGTTTGTGGTGGGCATTGACGAAGGGCCCGACCAACCGCTGACCATCGGCGATACGCAGGCCATGCTGCGCATCTTTCAGCAGATGTTCGAATTTCTTAAAGGCCGATATCTCAGCTCGTTCAGCGAATTTCTGGCTGGCAACGCGAACCGGCGATTCGGGTTTTAACGTCGGGCGATGATTTTATCACCTTGGATGACGTTGATCCACTGCACGTTGCGGTTGGCGTCGTAGCCGATTTCAAGTTTCACGTCGCTGCCCGAAGCCAGCGTTTCGATCGGAATTCCGAGCACTTCCCACAGACCGCCCGTCAGCACGTCGCCGACGCCGTGAACCAAGGCGCGGCTGGCTTTTGCACCGCGGCTATAGCCCTGGCGAAAGTGAAAAATATCGGTCAGCGTGCCATCGGAAAGTTCTTCTGTGTAGAGCGGCGGACCAAATTCGGCAATCAGATTCGCTCGCGGCACGCCCTGCTGGCAGAGCGCCAAATTCTTTTTGCTCGGCTGCTGGCTGGCCTGATAGGCCGCGCAGCCGCCACCGCACAACAGTAGCAAGGCGACGACCGGCGGAAACCAGCGAGCATGCATCGTATTTGAGCGCCAAGAAATATCGGCCTGCGGATATGCCGGGACGATACTCGGCGATAAAATACCGGTCAACGTCAATCGAAGTTTTTCTTGCTAGCCCGCACGCCAGCGCGACTACCGCGCGACGCCAACGAACGCATCCGGAGTTTTAATTGAGCACTAAAATCCAAGTCGTTTTTTACAGCACCTACGGACACGTTTTCACGCTCGCCCAAGCGATTGCCGAGGGCGCTCGCGCGGTGGCTGGCACGGAAGTCGAATTGCTGCAAGTTGCCGAGACGTTGCCGACCGAGGTGCTCGAAAAAATGCACGCCACCGATGCGCGCAAGGCGTTTGCCAGCATTCCGATTGCCGATCCGAAGCGACTGGCGGAAGCCGACGCCATCATTCTTGGCTCGCCTACGCGGTATGGTTCGCCGGCAGCGCAGATGCGGGCGTTTCTCGATGCCACCGGCCAACTTTGGGCGCATGGCGCACTGATTGGCAAAGTCGGCAGCGCGTTCACCTCCACGGCCACGCAGCACGGCGGACAAGAAACCACGCTGCTCACGATGTCAACGTTCTTCTTCCACCACGGGATGCTGATTGCTGGCGTGCCTTACAGCGTGGCCGAACTGAGCAACATGGACGAAATCAGCGGCGGCTCGCCCTACGGTGCCACTACGCTGGCCGGCGCTAAGGGCGACCGCGCGGTATCCGCGAATGAATTGGCGATTGCCCGCGCGCAGGGCAAGCATGTGGCGACGATTGCCGCAAAACTCAAGGCAGCGTGAATCGCATGACTCAACAATTGCAGCCAACTCCCGCCCCGATCAACGCTCCGCCGTTCACGCTGGAATCCGCGACGCGCAAAGTGCGCGCGGCGGAAGATGCCTGGAATTCGCGCGATCCGCAGCGCGTGTCGATGGCCTATACTGAAGATTCGCAGTGGCGCAATCGCGGCGAATTCATCAATGGTCGCGACGAAATTCGTGAATTTCTCACGCGTAAATGGGCGACCGAACTCGATTATCGCCTGACCAAGGCGCTGTGGAGCTTTACGGACAATCGAATTGCCGTGCGATTTCGCTACGAATATCGTAACGCTGCCGGACAGTGGTTCCGCGCCTACGGCAACGAACTCTGGGAATTCGACGAGCGCGGGCTAATGCGTCGCCGCGAAGCCAGTATCAACGACGTGGCCATCCATCACACCGAGCGGACGTTCGACTGGCCCGCTCCGGGACCGCGTCCGGCAGACGACCCCGGCATCGAGTCAATTCGCTAGACGAACGAACGACGGCGCTGGTGATGGAATTTAATGCGGCGCATATTTCCAGGCCGCGGCTTCTTCGCCATCGAGCCGCAACGTGAGGCACTTGGCGCTGCCGCCGGCTTTGACGAATTCGTCCAGCGGCGTTTCACGCGTTTCGAAGCCGCGCTCGCGCAGCGCTCGATGCAACTCAGGACAGCCAGTGTTTGTGACGACCGTTTTGCCAACCACCACGGCGTTGCAGGCAAACCGGCGGGCTTCCTCCATTTCGACCGGGATCAATTCCTGAATCAAATTCGGTAACACGTCGCGGCCATAACGGTCGAAGGCCGGCGGATAGTAAATGGCCACGCCCGGTGCAATGGGGCAAAAACAGGTATCCAGGTGATAGTAGTAACTGTCCACCAGTTCCATCGGAATCACGCGCACGCCAAGCAACTTGCCAATCTGCTGATGGCCGCGAGCGTGGCTGCGGATGCGATAACCGGCAAACAATGTATCGCCGCAGAACAGTGCATCGCCGGCACCTTCGAAAAAAATCTCGTCCGGAAGTTGCTCGGCCTGAAAGCCGGCCGCATTCAGCCAGGCCGTATCGAATGCTGCCTCCGGCTGCCGCTGCGGATAGCGAAAATGCGAAACGATGGCTCGCTGGCGATAGATCATGGCCGCGTTGGCCGTAAACACCAAATCCGGCAAGCCCGGCACAGGATCGAGCAACTCGATCTGGGCGCCGGCCGCTTGCAGCACGCCGCACAGCGACTCCCATTGCTGGATGGCCAGCGCCGTGTCGGCCTGCCGGTTGCGGCTCATCCAGGGATTGATTTCGTACTCGATCCCGTAGTGCGTCGGCGGGCACATCAAAATTCGAGGAACTGACATGGTTGCACGATCGCGCTTGAGTGTACGGGGCAAGGTTGTTTTGGTTGCCGCATTTTGCTGCGCGTGGCCGCAGGCCGCAAGTTGAATCTGCCACAATTGCCAACCTGTTAATGCGTGCCGGTCCAAAACGAACCCGTATCGCCGCCGGCGGCGGAAGACGCCTGCGGCGAAAGCGCGGTGGCCAACGCCGCGATGTCGGCTTGAATTTGCCGAACCAAAATATATCCCAGCGCCGAGGCCGAAAGTCCGATCACCGCTAAGCCCAGCACACTGGCTTTGTATATCGAACTGACGCTCGACTCCGGGTGCAACGTGGCAATCACCACAGCCAACAGCGGCGCTGTGACCGTGGCCACGAATACCCGCCAGCTTCGCCGAATGACCGCCTGCATTTGCTGCTCGTCGCGTTCGCTGACTTCGCCACTGCCCAGGAGCGCCGGATAAAAACCATGCACTGTGACATACGCGGCCACAAAATAGGTGGCTGTGGCGGCAATCAAACCGCACAGCGCCATCGACGGAATGAACGTGGCGTAATGGGCTGCCTCGTAATCCACGGCCAGATGCAACCAGATCGGAAAGGTCAGCCCGGCAATCAGCCAACCAGCAATGGTGATCCACATGATGGCATCGCCAAACCACAAGCAGTAGCGACGTAAGTCCGCCAGGCGTTCGGCAGGCAACCGCTGCCCGCTCTGCACGCTGCGTATGGCTTGGAGCACCGGCCAAATCCACCAGATGCCAGTACCGATTCCAAGCGTGTAGGCGATGCTGTTGACCGTCAAGACTTGCGAGTGAAAGAACATGTCGCGAATCGCCGGCGGTTGCGAATCCATCACCAACTCGAAGTTAAATTGCAAGTTGAATGCGGTCATGATCGCGTTGGGAATCAGGCAGCAGAGCACGATCGCCACGGCTGGCCAGTGACGAATCCAATCGCTGGCGCTGCCGCGCGCCGGCTGCAATAATTTCTGCGCGCGCGGATGCAAACAAAGCTGCAACAATCGCGAGAATTCGCCCGCATCGGCGGGCCGCTCGTCCGGGTTGGCGGACAGGCAGCGGATCAGCAAATCGGCCATGCCCGGCGGCATCCGTGGCGGCAGTTTGCGGCGCTGTTGCTCGGAGATGCCTGATTGACGAAGTTTGACCAGATGCCGTAGCGTTTCCAGCCAGGTTGCGGCAGCTTCATCCGGAAACGGCCGCGTGCCAGAGAGCATTTCCCAGAGCATGATCGCCAGCGAATAAACATCGCTGCGACCGTCCAAACTGTCGGGCTCGCGTGGGTGCTCAGGGTTGCTGGCTTCGAGCTGTTCGGGTGACATATAAGCCAAACTGCCGCCGAAGTAAGCCGCTGGTGTCGCGCCATCGAGCTTGCTACTGAAGCTGACGTTGAAGTCCGCCAGTTTGGGATTCGCTTCGGCATCCAACAGCACGTTGGCCGGTTTGACGTCGCGATGCAGCACCCCCCGGCGATGGGCGTAATGCAAGGCGTCGCCCAGTCGCGCGCCCAACCAGCAAACCGCCGCCGGCCAACTCGCCTGCGCCAATCGCCGCCGCGCGGCAGAATCCGCTGGACGCGTTTCGCCACGATCCAGCAGCGCTTGATCGACGGAGTCCAATAGCACCCTGCCCGATTGTTCGGCCACCGGCAAGTCACGCACGCGACTCACCACGTTTTGCAGCGTGCCGCCGGGAATGTGCTGCATATACATCAGTCGCAGATTCCGCTCAGGCAGCGTGCGCTGATCGAAAACGCGCACGATATACGGATGATCCAACTGCGCCAGAGTTTGCGATTCCGTGCCGCGATCCTTCGAGATTTTCAGCGCGACCAGCCGTTGCATGGAACGCTGCCTGGCCAGAAAGACCGTGGCAAACGCACCGGCGACCAGTCGCGTAAGCAGATCGAAATCGTCAATTTGCTGCCCAACGTCCACGGGCGTTTCCGGGCCGCGCGCCCGGTCGATGACACGCGTGGATGATCGCTCGCTTTCGCTGAGCTTCAGAAGTTTTTGCAACTGGTCGGCTTGTCGCGGAAAACGAGAGAGATAGACGGCCACCGCCGGGGCGTCGGGCAGTCTCCGGCGAATCTGATATTCTTCGTGAATCAGATCGGCTGGCGGCCCATCCGCGCCGAGTTCTGGGAACTCGGCCAGATACTGCTCAATGGTCTTAGGGCAGTTGTGTTCCTGCCAGCGAAACTCAAGATCGATTTTGATCAACTCCACCAGCACCATGTGCCGCAAGATTGGCGGTTCGGTCGGCAGGAAACTCTCGATTTCCGGTGGTTGCTCCGCGGCTTGATCCCAGGCGAGCGAAAACGAGTCGATCTGCTCCATCAAGCTCGCCCAATCCTTGGTTGCTTCATGCAACCGCAGGGTTGTTGTCGCGGCCAGAGCTTTGGGATCGACGTCCGAAGTCATGTGAATTGCTTACGATGCGTTTGTTGCATTTTTAAATGCAAACCGCGCTGGCAATGCCGGTTTGCCAGCGCGGTTGATTGACGGCTTAGCGTTTGAGCTTGAGCACCCAGGCTTCCCATTTCGTTTTAAACTCGGCCATGTCTTTTTCGCCGAGCACTTCCTGGAGCGTTTTGTAACCCGTGGGGTCATCTTCGCTGTTTTTGCGAAACTGTTGATAGTACTTCACCAGTAAGTCGTGCTCTTGCAAGTAATAGCAAAGATAGCGGGACTGCGAATAATTGGTGCCGCGATCTTGGTTGTAGAATTCGTTGGTGCTGGTGCCGCACAGCGTTTCGAAGCTTGGCACGCGTTTGGCTTTGATGGCCGTTTGCAGCCCATTCAAACGCCAGTTGGTGTATCCATGAATTTTGCCATTTTCGCTCCCCGATTGTTCGTACAGCGAGGCCAGTCCTTCGTTAAACCACGATGGGCATTTGGGGAAATTGGTGGCCATGAATGGATGCACAATCTCATGCACCAGCGTGCCGCCGCCCGTGCTGATATTCATGATCAGCGCACGATGGGCCGACGAGTAATAGCCGTACGGCGTTGTCGGCTCGTCATCAAAAACCTTCTTGGTGTTCGCTTTGTAGCTGTCTTCGTCCTTGAACAGCCAGACATCGAGAATATGCTCCGGCTCTTTCTCGAAGTAGGTGGCTTTCAGTTGATCGACGGCCCACTTGACTGTGTCGCCCGCGCGACGCTTGACTTCTTTTTCGGGGTCGTCGCCAACCACGACAAACGGCTTTTGCAGTACCAGCGAAAATCCTTCCGGCAACCGCTTTTCGCGAAGCGTCATAATATGCTGACAGTAGTCAGCGTCGGTAAAGCCGGACGCGCGCGGCGGTGGGCTAATTTTGGCGCCTTCCAGCCGCAAACGAATGGCGACCTGGCGGTTTTCGCCTGCGCCGAGTGGCCAAAGTTTAAAGAACTTAGCCCGCTGCATACGGCGGTAGCTCCCATTTTCGAGCGCCGGGTCGTGCATGATGACGTCGTCCTTCACGGCGTCGTAGCCCAGCACCAGCCGAAAATGCTCGGTGGTCCGCGGCGTGTCGTCGTAATGCATACAGACGATGCTGGGAATGCCTTTGAGCAGATCAGCGTGTAGCAGTTGCCACTGCGTTTCTAATTGTTCAGCCGCCTTTGCCGTGTCGTAGCGATACCAAACGTCGCCCGGCTTGAAGCCCAAATTTGTTAGTGCGCGAACCATTTCGGCCGTATAACAGCCGCGGCCACGCTCTGGGTCAAGCCCTGAGACGTTGAAAACATCGTCCTGGTCAATCTTGTAGCCCAGCTTGCGCAACCACATTTCGACGCACGCTTCGCCGCAAAAATCGGGCCTTTGCCGCACGTGTGGCACGTCGGGCAACAGAATGCTGGCGTAATCGGCGGCCGACGCACGCTGTAGCAATGGAGTTTCGGTCGGCGGCAACGTGCGCCCAATGGTAATGACCACAGCGGCCGCTAACAGCGCGTTCAGTAACAATGCCGCAATCGGTTTAACGTTCATCTTGGGTTCCTCGTCGTGTGGTTTGCTCGTTCTCCGCGTGGGTATCCATCCGATTCCAAGACGATTCTGCCGCGCATGTCATTCGCACGGATGTATTTTGACGCGATCCGTGGGCGTTTCGCAAGTCGTTGCCAACTCCGCGGGTCCGTCGACATGCCAATTTTCTTGCCTTTTCAAACTTCGGCCGGGATGGTATTTTGGAGGATTCTCAGCTAGGGCCTCAAGATACATTTGGGAGTGGAAAGATGGCAAAACCGCATCGCAGGTTGAAAAAAGCAAATCACGGCGCTCGTCCTGCCAACAGCAAGGCGCGGAAGGCCAAACGTAAGGATATCCGCACCTAAACGTCAGAATTGACGAAGTGCCGGACGACAGACAGTCGGGCAAAATTTACCTTGCCCTCTTGGGCCATACAGCGGACAGCGATTAGGCAACCGGCAGGAGTGGTGGCGTGGCTGGTAAGGATCTCATCATCGAGTTTAGCGATTTCGACGAAAACGTCGTTGTCGCCAATTTGGAGGAAATCCGTCGATACAATTTGCAACGCTTCGAAATGGAGCAGTTGACGGCCATCGTCCACATCGATTACGAGCACCACATTTGTGTCGGCTACAAGGACATTGGTCACGACGAATTTTGGGTTCGCGGTCACATGCCGCAGATTGCCCTAATGCCCGGCGTAATCATGTGCGAAGCGGCCGCGCAGTTGGCCAGCTTTCTGACGCAGAAGTACGATCTGTTAGGTGCCAAGGTGGTTGGCTTTGGCGGCTTGGAAGAAGTGCGATTTCGCGACCCGGTCTTTCCGGGGCAGCGGTTGGTGATTGCCATTAAGCTGCTCAAAGTCCGTCGCGGCGCAATGATCGTGTGCCGCTTTCAAGGCTTTGTCGAACGCGTCCTGGTGGTGGAAGGCAAAATCAAGGGCATTCCGCTGCCGATCGATCTGCCACAGTTATAGTCAGTTGACCTTGTCGGCTTAAGCTTGTCTTGGCGAGCGGCCAAGCATCGGCTCGAGACCGCGCGTAACAAGGCTCAGTTCGTTGGGTGCATGGTAATTCCGGCGCAGCGGAACACCTGCGGACGAGTTGCGGCCGCGGCTTAAAAACGCATCTGTCAACGCGACGCTGCTCATCGGCCGAACTGTCTGCCCGGTGGGCGGACTTGATACCACGACCAAAATCAGCCGCTGCAAAGCGATTATTTCTTGGCTTTCTTCGCCGCCTTCTTGGCGGGGGCGGCTTTAGCAGAAACCTTGCCTGCCGGCTTGGCAGTTGGCTTGGGTGTCGACGCTTTCTTAGCAGGGCTCTTTACGGCGGCGGTCGATTTTTCGGCCGACTTCTTACCGCCGAAAATATTGCTCCAGTTATCCGAGTACTTCTTCGTCGCGCCAATCCGAATGATGCTCACAAATGACTCCCTGATTCAATCGCGTAAAAAGTTGAACGATGTGTTGGCCCGCGCCGCGTGGCCGTGACAATGGCGCCGACACTTCTGTTTAGATGGACGCTCTACGAACGTCAAGACCAGCGGCGGTGGTCTGGCCGCGCATTCTAGCAGACGAAGGTCGCAATTGAGAACATAATCGTTTCACCGTGCACAGATTCATGCGCGGAGCACGCCTCCACACGTACCGGACCAGTCAGCCCGATACTTCATGAGCTGCGGCGCGCCGGTCAAACATCAGGCCGCACGGCACCGACGGAACCAGCACCCGAAATTACGTGCAGCGGGTTATTTTGCTTAGCAGGCGTTGCGTCCGCCGACAGTTGCAACGTGGCCGTTCGAGTTGCGGGGCTGGTGCTCGGACAATTGCCGCAGCCGCCACAACCGCCTGACTTTTGCTGCGCCAACATTTTCCAACCGCGACGGAGCAAGTAGCCCGCGGCCAGCAGCGCGGCGGTCAGTACGATCAGATTTTGCGGCAGTTGGCTCATGGCAAATTACACGAACAGCATTCCTAGGTGATAGGTGGCCATCGCGGCAAAGTAAGCCAACACGGTCATGTAGGCAAACGTAAACGCGGGCCATCGCCAACTGTTCGTTTCGCGACGGATCACGGCCAGAGTCCCAGCGCATTGCGCGCAGAGCGAAAAGAACACCATGATCGATAGCGCCACCGGGATATTATAGACTTTACGGTCGGTTCCGTCCCAGGTTGCGTCGCGCAGTTTATCTTTGAGCGGTTCGGTCTCGTCTTTGACGTCGCCCAAGTTGTAGATCACGCCGAGCGTACCGATGACGACTTCGCGCGCCGGGAACGACGCAATGGCCGCCGCGCCGATTCGCCAATCCCAGCCCAGTGGTTTGACGGCCGGCTCGATGAAATGACCTGCGCGGCCCAGATAACTTTGCTGGAGATACGCGCCGTCGATTTGCTTTTCCAGCGTTTCCAATTCTTTGGCCACGGTGTCGAGTTGCTCGTGGTCGTCGGGCGAAATTCGCTGCAATTCGATTTGTCGGATTTCCAGCGCCTCTTTCCGTAGGGCGAACGGCGCCTCGACTTCGGCCGAGTGGTGAGGGTAATAACCGGCTGCCCAAACCAGCACGGAAACCGCGAAAATCACCGTGCCAGCGCGTTGAATGAACGCCCAACCGCGTTCGACCATGCGATGCAGCACCAACGCAGCCGATGGCCACTTATAGCTGGGCAGTTCCATCACAAACGGCGGCGTGGCGCCGCGGAGCAGCGTCCGCTTGAGCAACATCGCAACCGCGGCCGCCACGATGATCCCCAGCCCATACATGGCAAACAGCACCAAGCCTTGCAGCGGCAGGCAACCGCCCAGCACCGTGGCCGGAATGAACGTATCGATCAGCAACATATAGACGGAAAGCTTTGCCGCACAGCTCATTAGCGGCGCCACCAGAATGGTCGTCAGCCGGTCGCGTCGATTTTCGATCACGCGCGTGGCCATGATGCCGGGAATGGCGCAAGCGAACGAAGACAACAGCGGGATGAACGACTTGCCGCTGAGACCGACGCGCGACATCAAACGATCCATCAGATAAGCGGCACGGGCCATGTAGCCGCAATCTTCTAAAATGGCAATGAAAAAAAACAGAATCACAATTTGCGGTAGAAAAACCAGCACGCTGCCTACGCCGCCAAAGATGCCGTCGACGACCAGCGATTTTAGCGGCCCTTCGGCCAGTCGTTGGCCGGTCCACTTGCCGAGCGCTTTAATTCCGCCATCGATCCAGTCCATTGGCGGCTTTGCGATGGCAAAGATCGAGGTGAACACCAGCAACATCATCAAGGCAAAAATCAGCGTCCCCAGCCACTTGTGAGTCAGCACGCGATCCAGCCGATCGCTGGACGTTACTTCTCGCTGCCTGGGCTTCGTGACAATGCCATCGACAATTCGGCCCACCCAATCGTAGCGGACCATCGCTTCGACCGCCGGCACAGGCAGTCCAGCCGCTTTCAACCGTTGGCGTGCAGTGGCCAGCGTAGTCTTCAGCTCGGGCAGGTGCCGGAACAGCTCCGAAGTTTCCAAATATCCGCCCGAGTCGAGTAGCAGCCGCTCGGCGAGAAATCGCAGTGCTGCATCACGAGCCGCCTGTTCTGTTTGGCCGTCGGCCGTTGACGCGGGAAGTTGGTTTGTCGAAAGCAGGCGCTCAAGTTGCGCGACTTCCTGCTGAAACGCCTGCGGGAACGGATTTTCGCGGACGTTAACTGGCGACTGTGCCGCGGTCAGCAGCGCATTTTTGAGTTCGAGTAGTCCGCGACCCTTGTTCGCCTGTACGGCAATGACCGGCACGCCTAAACGCGTGGCCAAAGTGGCGACATCGATTTTGATGCCGCGGCCCTCGGCGATATCGATCATGTTCAGGGCCACAACTGTCGGCAGCCCCATCTCCAAGACTTGGCTGACAAGGTACAGATTTCGCTCGATATTGCTGGCGTCGACAATGCAGAGCACGGCCTGCGTTGCGCCCACATCAGCCTGTCGGCCCAACAGCACGTCCACCGCCACCATTTCGTCAAGCGATCGCGGCGCGAGGCTGTACGTGCCTGGCAGGTCGATCAGCTCAAAACGTTGCTGGCCAAACTGCACCTGGCCAACTTTTTTTTCGACCGTCACGCCGGGATAATTGCCGACGCGTTGCCGTACGCCCGCTAAATGCGAGAACAGCGTCGATTTGCCGGTGTTGGGGTTACCAATCAAGGCAACGGTCAACGTGCTGGGAACGGTCGCGGTAGACATGGCGGGCAAATGTTAGGCGAGTCTGACGGAAGAAACTCTGGAGCAACGCGACAGCGGACTGTGCCGCGCCGCGCCATTGTCAGCCAGTTTGGACCTCAATCCGAGCGGCTTCAACTCGGCGGACACTCAGTCGATAACCGCGGACTTCGAGTTCCAGCGGATCGCCCAGCGGGGCCGCGCCAAGGATCGTCACCGTGACTCCCGGCGTGAGACCCATTTCCATCAAGCGAACACTAATCTCATCTTCGCCAGCAATGGTTACGACTTTTGCCGTCTGACCAATTTGCAGGCTGGAGAGCACGGTCACGCTGAAACTCCGACCAATCGCGGTGCAGTGGCATCTGCACGGCAAACCAGCACCCGCAGCAATTCGTTAGCCCGGAAACACAACGTTTGCCCGGCGAGCCGCACGATACACGGACTGCCAGCACGGACCATTTGCACCTGCGTGCCAGGATGAAAACCCAGTTCGCGAATGCGTTGCACCTGTTCGGGACGGCCCAAAACGTCAATCACTTCTGCAGAATCACCAGAATCGAGCCGGTCTAGCGGAATCACGTCGTGCATCGCGGTACACCTTGGTGAATTTGAGACTCAATCTCATTTGCCTTCGTCGCATTCTAAAGGCGCGCTGCAACATTTTCAAGCGCGTTCGGCAATTTTTATCGAATTTGTGCGTGCTGTCGGCGGCAATTTTAGTGGTCGCGGCAAAGAAGGCGATTTCAGGGGACATTTCTAATGGTCGCTTTTGGGGTCATTTCTAATGGCGGAAGGCAAGCGAATTTGAGCTGATCTTGAACCCGTTAGCGGTTTCCGCTAAAAGCGGCCCTCTTTTCATTTCCGCGGGCAGTTCGCCCGCAAATTACGCGTTCGCGACCAACATCGTCAGGGGTGCGGCCATGCGCTGGCTCAGCTCGATTTTATTACTGTTGACCCTGTCACCGATCGCCACGGGGACGGAAAAGTTTCCTTATACAGCGTACGTGAATGCCGACGAAGCTTATGTCCGAAGCGGGCCTGGCAAAAACTATTATCCCACAATGAAGCTGGCGCGTGGCGACGAAGTCGAAGTCTACCGACATGATCCGGGCGGATGGTGCGCCATCCGTCCACCGCGCCGCAGCTTTTCTTGGGTGCCCAGTTCTGCGCTAAAAATTGATCGCGACGGAATCGCGACGGTCTTGCCAGAACAATTGCCGACCAGGGTCGGCAGTGCTTTTGGCGAAATGCGCGACACCACCCAGGTTCGATTGGACCGCGGCGAATTAGTTGATGTCATGGAATCGCACGTCCTGGGCGATGGCGCAGAACGTCAAGAGTGGAGCATGATCGCTCCGCCGTCGGGCGAGTTCCGATGGATTTCCGTCAAATTGATCGACCGCAACCCACCGGAAGCCGGCGACGATAACCCCGAGCATGTGCCGCGACGCGTACAGACCGAAGTTGCCCGTTCGCGTCGACCTGCGACCGAACCGCCGTCAGAACAATTTGATGTTCGGCAAACGGCCGGCACGGAGGAAGTTCGTGAAAATGATCGCAATTGGCGCGGTCGCGAGCCAAGTCGTGATCAAGATCGCGAGGCAACGAGCCAACCGCCGCGGGCTAAAACCAGTCGCGGGAAAAAAAATCCATTGACGCCCGACGAAGCCTTTCAGGCGGACCTCGACGAGATCGATCTGGAGCTGTCAGTTGTTGTGGCCGAAGAGCCAAACAGTTGGCGATTCGATGATTTACAACGTCGCACCGAAGCAATTGCCGATCGATCGAGCACGGCCGTCCAGCGGGGACGCGCCCGCGAAATGCTCAACAAGTTGGCACGTTTTGACGAGATCAAACGCCGTTACGATCTGGCGAATTCGACGGGGCCGCTGTCGCGTGGCGTGAATCGGACGGCGTCTGCCGAAGGCTCGCGACTGACCGCTCCGCTGCCGCCTATTGGATCCTCACGACAATTGACGGACCCATTTGGCTCAAGCCCGGCAACGGTTGCCTCGCCGCCGCCTCCGCCGCCGATTGCAAGTTCGACCGTCGCCAACGCAGCCATTACGGACAGCCGATTCGATGGCCGCGGCAAACTGACCAAAGTGGTTTCGCAACGGCCCGGCGCGCCGCATTACGCGCTGGTCGATGGCTCGGGCCAAGTCACGGCGTTTGTCACCCAAGGTCCTGGTGTGAACATGGAACCCTACGTCGGCCGCGAGGTGGGCATCACGGGCGAACGCGGTTACATGCCGGAGTTCAAGAAAACCCACGTTACTGCGCTGCGCGTATCGCTAGCCGATGCCACGACCATTCGCTAATTGGGCGAACCGTTGTCTTGCGCGCTCGTGACGCTGGAGTTGGTGCAGCGTACCAATACTCGCAGCCGCGGGATTCCAAGTCTTTCGGCGGGCGAAAATTTTGGGATCGCCGGCCAAATACCGAGTGCTCAACGCGCGACACCGCTAACCGGTGGATGCCCCTGCGCCGCATTTCTGCAGGAACTCCGGTCATGCCGGTTATTCCGCGTGCGCGTGGTCGAAAGTATGCCATTCTTATAGTGATCGCGTGAGTTGCGCAGTGGCGCGCCCGGCGACCGACAGGGATCTGACAACTCGATCGAAATGTGATCTGGCATGCGGCTCATTCAACTGGATTCGTACGACGCTTTGCAGGCTGCCGCGGATGGCTGGAACGATCTCTGGCGGCGCAGCGAGTCGACCTTGCCGGTGGCGCAAGCACAACCGCTGTTGGCTTGGCTGCGGCACTTTCAACCGCACTCGCGTTTTTGCGCGTTGGCCGTCGAGCACGGTGGTCAACTCGTCGCGGCGTTGCCGATTGTCGAGCGGCGAATCGCCCGGGCGATCAAGATTGGGTTCTTGCCCAGCAACCAGTGGACGCCTGGCGGCGATTTTCTTTTCGATCCCGCGGCGGACGAAACGACCGTGTTGGATTTGCTGGCCCAAGGCATTCGCCGGCTGCCGTGGCGGCTGCTCTGGCTCGAAGGCACCTCCAGCGACTTGCCCCATTGGCGCCGTTTTGCCGCGGCGCTCGATCGTTCCGGAATGCAGCACGCGTACGACGAGCGCTTTCGTGTGGGCGTGATTGAGTTCGACCGCAGTTGGACGCATTATCAGGCCGACTGGTCGGGCAACCACCGCCGGCATATGCGCAAGGCGCTGAAGCGGGCCGAACAAGAACAATGCCAACTGACAATGCCGCAGGGGATCTCCGATCAGGAGATTCGCCGAGAAATTCTCAGCGGTTTCGAAATTGAAGACCGCGGCTGGAAAGGCGCCGCCGGCACGTCTGTCATGCGCTCGCCGGGAATACTCGAATTTTTTCAGCAGCAAGCGGTTGCGCTGGCAGCGCTGGGCAATTTAGAACTGGTGTTCTTAAACCGCCAGCAGCAGCCGATCGCGTTCGAATATGGTTGGCAGGCGAAAGGCGTTTATTACTCGCCCAAAGTTGGTTACGACGAATCCTATTCGCAACTGACGCCCGGCCAGATTTTGCGTTACAAGTTGCTTGAGCGATTCTTCGACACGCCCGATCGACGAATGCTTGACTTTGCCGGCCCGCTGGCCGACGCCACGTCCAAGTGGACGACGCGTGATTACTCGCTCGGCCGGACGCTGATCGGCACCGGCAAATTGTCGGCGCGACCGCTAATCTACGCGCTCCGTACCGCACTGCCCAAGATTCGTGACTTGCGTCGTCAATGGCTGACGCGCAAGAATCGAACGGCATCCGGCGACCACGGAAAAATCCCGCCAGACGTCGCCGCGCGCGCTACGGCAGCCGAGGCTGTGAACTCCGCACGCGGTGAGACAGCGCAAGTTCTGCAGTCGGTGAAATAGCTTCTGCCGGCCGCGTGTATGTTGCGACCGGCGTAGCGCGGCGCATTCGCGCATTCTCGCCCTTTCGAACGGCGGTGGCGGCAAGGTATCATAGGAGCCGGCTTCCCATCGATTCTTATGCATCGCTCAATTACAAAACAGTCCAGACTCCTATGAAATTCATTGAACTCTCCGGCAAACAACTTTATCAGATGGCCGATGGCAGCGACTTGACGCCGCAAAATCTCAAGGCGGCCGGAGTGACCGAGCAGTGCATCGTACGGATTAACGAGCAAGGCGATATCGAAGTTCGCCGGACGGACGGCTGGGACGTGGTTGGCGGACTAATTGGCGATTTCGAACATCGGCTCAAGAAGGTCTCGCATCTGAATTGGGCCTGATCGGCACAAATCCGCGACAGTTGCCAAGATATCCGCCGAACGATTATGCTGCCGGAATGAGCAAACCGAAACTGGTGCTGGGAACGCGAAACCGCAAAAAGGGCCTCGAACTGATCGAGTTACTCGCGCCCTGGGGCTTCGAACTGGTTACGTTGGCGGATCTACCGAACGCCATTGATGTTGAAGAAACGGGCGATACATTTGCCGCTAATGCCGCACTCAAAGCTTGCCAACAAGCCAGGCATTTGAACGCTTGGGTGCTGGGCGAGGACAGTGGGTTAGCGGTCGACGCTTTGGGCGGAGCGCCGGGCGTCTATTCGGCCCGTTTTGCCGGCGAACATGGCGACGATGCCGCCAACAACTGCCTGCTGCTGGAAAAACTCGTCGGCGTTCCACTTGAAAAACGTACCGCGCATTATGTATGTCACGCCACGCTCTCAGATCCGGCGGGCGCGATTCGCGCGCAGGCGGAAGATCGCTGCCACGGGCGCATTCGACTGACCGAGCAGGGCAGCGGTGGGTTCGGCTACGATCCGATGTTCGAAATTGTCGAATATCATCGGACTTTTGGCGAATTGAATTCCGCAGTCAAAGCGATGTTGAGCCATCGGGCGCGCGCCATCCGAGCCATCGTTCCGCAATTGACATTGCTGGCCGACACCGACCGAAACTGGAAAGTGCAAGGATAACTGCCTGCGGTGAGTAAGCACGTCGTCATCATCGGCGGTGGAATCATTGGGCTATGCTCGGCCTGGTATTGCCGACAGCGCGGCTATCAGGTGACGGTAATCGATCGCAACGGTCCGCTCCGCGACGGTTGCTCCTACGGCAACGCCGGCATGATCGTGCCCAGCCATTTTATTCCGCTGGCGGCTCCCGGCATGGTTTCGCTCGGCTTGCGCTGGATGCTGAACCCGGAGTCGCCACTTTATATTCGCCCCCGGCTTTCCTGGGATCTACTGAGTTGGGGTTTGCAATTTGCGCGTTCTTGCAAACAGTCGCATGTTGAGCGTTCTGCGCCGATCCTGCGCGATTTGAGTTTCGCCAGCCGCGCCAGTTATGAAGAACTGGCCGATCAATTTCAAGACGCTTTTGGCCTGGTTCGCAACGGCTTGCTGATGCTCTGCAAAACGCAGCACGCATTGGATGACGAGGCCAAAGTCGCCAGTCAGGCGAATTCGCTCGGCGTTCCGGCTGAAGTGCTCGACGCACAACAGGCCGCAATTCGTGACCCGGCGGTGACGATGAATATTGCCGGCGCCGTACTATTCCCGCGAGATTGTCACCTTTCGCCCGACCGGCTGATGGTGGCGATGCAGCGGCGATTGGAAACTGACGGCTGCAGAATGCTCTGGAATTCGGAAGTCGGCAAAATCGACCATCGCGGCGGAGTTGTCTATTCCGTGCAGGCAGGCAGCGAGTTAATACCCTGCGACGAAGTTGTGCTGGCCAGCGGCTCGTGGTCCAGCGGATTGGCATCGCAACTGGGTCTCAAATTGCCGATGCAAGCCGGCAAGGGGTACAGCCTGACGTTAGAACAGCCTCGGCAATTGCCGGGGCTCTGTTCCATTTTTACCGAAGCGCGCGTGGCCATCACGCCGATGAATGGGCGATTGCGTTTTGGCGGCACAATGGAATTTTCGGGGCTGAACGAGCGCATCGATTTGCGACGCGTGCGAGGCATCGTTAAAGCGATTCCAAACTACTTCCCCGAATTTCAGATGACGGACTTCGATCACGTCAAGCCGTGGCAAGGCTTGCGACCGTGTTCGCCCGATGGCATGCCGTTTTTGGGACGCAGCCGTCACTTCAAAAACCTGGTCGTCGCAACAGGGCACGCCATGATGGGACTCAGCCTGGGGCCCGTGTCAGGCAAGATTGTGGCCGAATTGATCGACAATCAGTCGCCCACGATCGATCTGACGATGCTTTCGCCGGATCGGTTTTAAAACGCAATCGCGAAACGCGCGGCTTACAAGCGGCCGACAACTCTGCCGCTCGAATTAGCCGGGCCGGCTGAGCGAAAAGATCGGCAACATCAGCGCCATGCCGATGCCGCCGACGACCACGCCCATCACGGTGATCATGATTGGTTCGATCATTGACGTGCAAGTTTTGATTGCGGTATCGACTTCTTGATCGTAATAGTCGCTGACTTTTTCCAGCACAACATCTAACTTGCCGGTTTTCTCGCCGGAGGAGATCATCTGCACGAGCATCGGCGGAAAAAGCGAGCTGCCGCGCAGCACGTCGCAGATTTGCTCGCCGCAGGTGACGCGATCCAAGACGGCCAGCCACAGTTGTTCGTAGTAATAGTTGCCCGAGACATCCGCGCACAGTTTGAGGGATTCAAGCATCGACACCCCGCTGGCGATCATCGTACCTAACGTGCGGATGCTGCGGCTGATGGTCACTTTGCGGAACATCGGCCCAACGAGCGGCGCATTGATTTTGAACCAATCCCAAGCGGAACGGCCCGTTTCGGTCCGCCGTCCAAAAATGAAGCCCAGCGTCAAAGCAATGGAGCCCACCAACCATAGATACCAAAAATCGAGCAGCCAATGCGAGAGCGTCATCATCACAACCGTCGGCAACGGCAGCTTCATGCCCTTACGGTTGAACAGCGGCGTAAATTTTGGCAGCACGTAGGTGAGCAAAAAGAGCGTAACGCCCGTCGCGACAAATCCCATCACGGCCGGATAGGCCATTGCGCCGCGGACCTTGCTGCGTGTTTCCAATTCTTTTCGCAGATATAGAGCAATGCGTTCCAACATTTCCGCCAGCGCACCGGTCGATTCGCTGGCTTTAATCAGCGAGACGTATGTCCTGTCGAAGTGTTTTGGAAAACGCGAGAGCGAGGCGGAAAAATCTTCGCCCGAGTCGATGCCGCTTTTCAAATCGAGGAGCACTTGCTTCCAGCGGAGGTTTTTTTCGCCGTCGATTAGACCGGACAGCGCCTCGGAGAGATTGATGCCCGTCTCGGTCATGATCGCCAATTGGGCGGTGGCGTAGATGATGTCTTGGCGTGTGACGCGGCGATTGAATCCGCCAGTATCTTCGCTGCGCTCACTTTTGGTTGTGGTCTCGACGCTATCGCCGCCAAAATTGCTGCGGGCCAATTGCGTGGCGAAATCTGACGCCGCCGGATTCAAGGACGAACCCAGACCGGCAATTCCGGATTTTCGAGCTGGCGATGCGTAACTCATAGCGTTCAAACCCTCAAAACATTCGAATTCGACGCGTGGTCATGACGGCAATTCCGTCATCGGCCGCGGGACCTTGTTACGTTGCACAAATGGCCGGCGCGGGCGAAGTGCCGACCGCCAGTTTGCCTTCCGGCGGGTCGCGGCTCTCGCCTACAACATGCAAGATTTCCTCGACAGTCGTTACGCCTTCGCGAACTTTGCGAAATCCGTCGTGACGCAGCGTGATCATGCCATTGCGATTGGCCATTTGCCGAATGGTTTGCACGCTTGGATTTGTCGCTACGACGTCGCGAATTTCGTCATTGAGTGCGAGCAGTTCGTGCACGCCGACGCGACCGCTGTAGCCGGTATTACGGCAGCGACGGCAGCCGACGCCCTTAAAAAACTCGTTCATTTCCAGACCCATTTTTTCGAGCGTTTTGCGGATGGCTCGTGGCGGTTCGTAATTCTGCCGGCATTTTGGGCAGATGCGTCTCACCAACCGCTGCGCCAATACTCCATTCAAGGCGGCCCCAATCAAATACGATTCAACGCCCATATTGATCAGTCGAGTGATCGATGAGCAGGCGTCGTTGGTGTGCAGCGTGCTAAACACCGAGTGGCCTGTCAGCGCGGCTTGAATGGCGGTGCGCGCGGTTTCTTCGTCGCGGATTTCACCGACCATAATCACGTCGGGATCTTGGCGCAACAACGTCCGCAGCGCTTTGGAAAATGTCAGGCCCACACGTTCTTGCACCTGAAACTGATTGATCAGCGGCAAGTGATACTCGATGGGGTCTTCGACGGTGCAAACATTATTTTCCATCGAACTGATGGAATTCAGCGCCGCGTACAACGTGGTCGATTTGCCGCTGCCGGTGGGCCCAGTGACCAAAACGATGCCGTTGGGCGAGCGAATCAGCGATTGAAAACCCTCGAGAATGTCCTCGGCAAATCCGAGATCCTCAAGTACTAGTGAAACGCCGCGCGTATCGAGCACGCGAATCACGGTCTTCTCGCCCCGGTTGCCGGGAAACGTGCTGACGCGGAGATCGATTTTGCGACCATCCAGCATGACCAGCACGCGGCCGTCCTGCGGCAAACGCCGCTCGCTGATGTCCAGCGAGGCCATGATCTTGATGCGGCTCGTCACCGCGTTGAGCAGGTGCTGGGGTACTTCCAGCGACTTGTACAGCCGACCGTCGATGCGGTATCGCACGCGCAAACATTTTTCGGCCGGTTCGATGTGAATGTCGCTTGCGCCTTCTTTGACCGCGTTAAAGATCACGAAGTTGACCAAACGAATCACTGGCGATTGGCCAGCGACCTCTTCGATATCGCCAATGTCCTCGATGGCGTCTTCAATCAACGTTACGTCGGCCGACTCGGAATCTTCAATGATGTCATCAATGACAAACACTTTAGAATTCGGTAACGTCGTCAGCATCCGTCGAATGTCTTTGCCCGTGGCAGCGACGATTTGAATTTCATGCCCGGTGATTGCCCGGAGTTCTTCGATCAAGAACAGGTTGGACGGTTCTGGTACCGCTACGGTCAACGTGTTCCGGACCAAAAACAGTGGCAGTACAAGGTTGGCTTCGAGAAACTCTCGCGGTAGAACCTCGATGATTTTGCTATCGAACAGCCGCGTCTCAAGCTTGGCGTAGGGCACGCCATATTCGGCCGCCAGGCATTCGACAATTTGGTCTTCCGTGCAAATATTGAGATCGACCAAGATTTCGCCGAGCAGCTTTTCTTGCTTGCCGTCGCTCTGCTTGGAGAGCGCGGTCTCAATGTCTTCGATCGTCACATATCCGCGCTCCAGCAACAGGTTGCCTAAACGCATCGGCAGGTCGGAGAAAGAAGTCATGGTCGTAACCGGGGGCAGGAGTCAATCGTGCGGGGCGGGCGGCACTCACAAGACATCGGCGGTGTTTAGTGGTAACTTCGCACGGCGTCGATCACGCTGTCGAAGATTTCCAAATGAACGTCTAGGCGCGTCATCTCGAAGACTTTGCGGTTATTCACGTTGTTGGTGGAAATCTTCAAATCGCCGTGGATGCCGCGCAACATTTCCTGTGCGTCGATCAACGCCGTTAGTCCCGCGCTATCGAGCGATTCCGTACCGTCGATATCCACCACGACGTTGTGGCGTTCCAGACGCGTGACGAAATTGCGAAATGCCTCGGCTTGATCCGCGCCAAGTTCGTCGGGCGTGTGAACGACCACCACGGAGTCGAAAATTTCTGTCGGGAGATTCATGGCTTGTGTTTGGTGTGAATTACGATCTTTTGAGGATTAAACCGTCGGCATTGCTGTCAATATTGCTGTCGATATACCCGTCGATTGAGTTTGCCCGAGCGTCTGGGGCGCATAGGGAGCACAGAGCGGCAGGACGTTTTCGACGTGCCGCAGCAACTCGCGAGGGCTAAACGGTTTGGCCAGCACGGCAATGACACCCCAGCGGGCGGAGGTGTCCACTCGCGACAATTCCAGTCCTTTGGCCGTCAACATCAGGATGGGCAAACGCTTGGTGGCTTCATGATTGCGAATTCGCTCGCAAAGTCCGAAGCCGTCGAGACGCGGCATTTGGCAGTCGGTGATCAACATTTCTGGCTGCCATTCGAGAATCTGCTGCCAGGCGTCCTCGCCATCGCACGCGCAGCGAACGTCGTATCCGGCGCGACTGATTTTGAATTCGGCGGCGCGGCAAATATGAATTTCGTCATCGCAAAGTAAAACGCGGCGTGCCATGAAAATGCCTTCCGTTGAATTAGGCCAACTGCAACTGTGCGCTGGCCGGCAAATGAATCGTAAAGGTGCTGCCCTTACCGAGCGCGCTCTGCACGGTGAGTTGTCCGCCGTGGACGTCTTCCACAATGTGCAGCGCCAGCGGTAATCCTAAGCCGGTCCCTGCGGCCATTTCGCGATCTTTGGTCACGCGATAGAACTTTTCGAACACTTTGACCTGATCTTCTGGACTCAGTCCCACACCGGAATCCTCGACCGAGAACGAAATTCGATCGTCGTCCATGCGACTGCGGAGCGTTACGCGACCGCCAGGGGCCGTATATTTGATGGCGTTTGAAAGCAGATTAATGGCGGCTTGCATGAGCATGTCGCGATCGGCAAGCACGCCCAGGTACAGGTTGCTCAGATCGCAGTGCAACGTAATCTGCTTAGCTTCAGCGGCGGGGCGCACGACGTTGAGCGTCTCGTCGAGCAATTCGTTGAGCGACAGTGGCTGCTTCGAGACTTGCACCACGCCGGCTTCGATGCGGGCGATATTCAGTAAGTTGTCGATCAAACGTTGTAGGCGGTTCGCCTGGCTTTCGATGACGATTAAAAACTCTTCGCGAGTTTGTGCGTCTTCGGCATCGCCGTCGATTAGCAACTCGACATAGGCCTTGATACCGGCCAACGGCGTTTTCATTTCGTGACTGACGGCCGAGACGAACTCGGCGTTTCGCTTTTGCGCGGCTTTGCTACTACTAATATCGCGTAACACGGCAACCACGCCCTGATGGACGGGCTTATGATCGCTGTGGGCATCGCCCTTCGAGGGCAACGTCCGCGCCGTAACGCTGAACGCACGGAGTTCTTGCCCGTCGCCAGGTAGTTCGATCTCGCCGGTGCGCTGCGCAGCGCCGCGGCGTCGACCTGTCTCGACGAGAATGTCGATCAACTTCGGACAGCCGATCTGCTGCGATAGCTTCTGCTTTTCGGCCGCGCTGACCGGAATTGCAAAGAGCTTACGCGCTGCCGGATTGGCATGTACCAATTCGTCAAACTGATCGATGACGAGTAGCGGTTCTGGCAAGCTATTGAGAATGGCGTCCAGATGTTCGTACTTGGCTTTGTTGCGACGGGCGCGGACTTCAGCCGCCGAGCGCGCGTTTTCCAGTGTGCTACAACTGAGTTGCAATTGTTGAATGTTTTCGATCATACCCAGCGCTAGGTCGCGGCTGGCGCCTTCAGGCATCGATTGCACGTCTGAGATCGCATCCAAACTTGGCGAGGCGTCGTTGATGTGCTGGGCAATGGCATTAAAAGCATGGAGCAAACGGAAATGCTGTTGCGCCAGGTTCTCTGTCAACAGTGCGCCGCCACCAATCGCGAGCGTAAAAAGAATGATCGAAATGCGCGCGCGAAGCGGCCGCGAAGCGTCTGACAGGAAGAAGACGCCGGCAACCCACAGGCACAGCCAGCAGACGGAAGCCGCAATCACGGCACCCAACAGCCAGCGGCCTTTTCGGCCTTCGATAAAAGACAAACGATCCACGTGACTGCCCCTGCGCTGAGACCCGTCAATTGCGAAGTCTCAACGGCTGCCGTGGCAACTCGCAAGACGTTCGTTGCCGGAATCGACGCACGGGGTTCGACGAAGTCAAACCGATCAGGACGCTCCGGCGGGCGCGGCGTAACGAGAGTCAAGCCGAATCGCCTCGTGCAACATTTGCTCGGCCTGTTCGGATTGTCCTAGTTTTTTGAGCGCCTGGCCCAATAAAAAGTAGGACAGCGCATTGCCCTTGTCCAATGCCAATGCCGCCTGTAAGGTCTTTCGCGCGGCGGCATAATCGGACTGACGATAATAGGCCGTGCCAAGCATGCGTAAGACCGCCGCGTTCCGCGGAAATTGCTCGGCCGCCGGACGTAACAATTCGATGGCCTGTGCGGAATCTCCGGTTCGTAAGCGATCACCCGCCTTTTTCATCACGCCGGGCAAGTCATCCCGGCTGAGCCTCTCTCCCTCGGGAATTGGCAACACGTTTACGGTCACACGCGTCTGTCCGTCGCTCACCGGCGTACGTGCGCGCTTCTGGCGAGGTTCGTTGGCGGCATCGTCTGCGGAGGGTGATGAAGTGTGCCGATCGCTGGCTTGCGGATCGACAGGTTCGCTCGACTCTGCTGAAGTGGCGTTCGTTGGATGCTGCTTGGATTGCAGCGTGTGATCGATGGCCTGATCGAGTGGTTGATAACTGGTCGAAGCAACATCGAAGTGCGACTTGGCGTTCTTGATTTTGAGCGGCGGCGACGGCACGTACGGCGTGGTTTCCGCCGGAAAATCGCCGTCGTCAGTCGACTGCGCGGACGGACTGCGATTCCGAGGCAGAGACGACTGGCTCGTCTGCATACTTAACGCAAAGAGCGAATTTTGCGGTTCGAGTTCAGCGGCACGCTGGTAGTGCTTGATCGCTAACTGCGGTTGATCCGTGGCTTCAAGTAGCATCCCCAGCGTGTGGTGGACCTGTGCATCTGCTGGATGGGCGACAGCGTACGACTCAATTGCCGTCAGCGACTTTTCGGGCTGCTGCGCCGACAAATTAAACTCGGCCAGTAGGAGCAGCGCTTCACGGTGGGTTGGATTGCGCGCCAGCACGCGATCCAACATTTGGCGGCAGCCGTCCGTGTCGTTTTCCTTCCAGCGCGCCAATGCCGCGCGATATTGCGCCTCGTCACGCGATTTTTCGAAGTTTTGCACGATCTCTTCACGTGGCTGAATGGCCGCCGCGGACGGAGCCGACTTGGCATTCGTCGCCAGCGACTTGGCGTTCGCCGCGCTGGGCTTGCCAACTGCGCCGCTGGAATTCGCACCGTCGCTCGGCGTCATCACGGACTGCCAAGCAGCGCAGCCAGGCAACCCGATACTGCTTAAGACGCAAGCGCCGACGAAGAGTGCGCGACAATGGATGGCAGCGACTCGAAAATTTGGCATGATTGTTCTCATTGCAAACGAGCGGGGCGCTGGATATCGATTTTGTGGCCTGGGCGTCCCGAATCGTAGGGATGTTCGGCCGGCGGCGCTGCTTCAAGATCGTTCATCAACCACGCGGGGATCTGTTGGCCATCCAGCGGACTTTCGCCTAGTCGCGGCTCGGACGGCGCAACCGGACGCGGCCCGGCCTGAATTTGCTCGCGAAGTTCCAGCGAAGCCCTGCTTTGCGGATTGAAATGAATCGAAAGGTCGATGCAACGAGTCGCCACCGCGGTATCTCCGGCAGCGTAGGCGTCGGCCGCCAGTCGGCGATATTTGCGGCTCAAATACTCGTAGCCAATCGGGCTCATATGATCCGCGTAGTTGGCGTGGCGATCATGAAAACCGGCGGCCGCTTTGTGACCTTCGATGGCGGAATCGGGCTCGTAAACGATGTGCGGCGTGATCAGCACCAACACTTCGCGTTTGACCTGCGTATCTTTCTTGTGGCGGAACAAGAAACCCACGCCTGGCAAAGAGCCCAACAGCGGTACTTGCGAGGTGGATGTATCGAGATCTTCGCGCATCAGCCCGCCAATGATGACGGTACAGCCATCGCGCGTCATCACGTTGGTCGTCACTTGGGTGACTTCTTTTTGTGGTAGCGTGAAGTTGTTTTTGACTTCGACACTGCCGGTCGAAAGCTCTGGATGGACTTCCAATCGAATTGTGCCATCGGACGAGATGAACGGCCGCAGACGTAACTGCGTGCCGACTTCCAAAAATTGCACACTTTGCGCGGTGCTGGTCTCGGTCACTGTGCTGCTGATGTAGCCGAGCTGCGAGCCGATCAAAATTTCGGCACGATGCTTATTCACGCACATCAACCGGGGAGTGGCGATCACGTCGGTTTTGCCGATTGTCTCCAAGGCGTCGAGAAACGCGCCCAGACTGCTGTCGAGAAACCCGAATTTCAAACCGCCTTCGTTAAAATCCACTTGGGCCAGGTTGGCCGCCGGACTGCCGGTGGCCAACTTAATATGCTTGTTATTGCGTAAGAACTGAAAATCGACGCCAAACGCATTTTCGTCGCTCAGTGATACGCTGAGCACCATGGCTTCGATGGCAACCTGCATGGGCCGCTTATCGAGTTCGGCAACAACCTGGTCGACTTGCACCAAGACCGCTTCATAATCTTTGACCAGCAGTGCCTCGTTGCCGGCAAAACCATCTCCGCCGGTCTTCGATCCGTCAGCGCCGATGCCAACTTCCGAAGGCGTGTTGATGCTAATGGCGCCGATGCCTTGCGTGAGAAGCGGCGTGACAATCGCTTGTAGCTCGGAAGCCTTGACGTAGTTAGGGCGATAGACGCGCGTGCCAACTCGATCCAGCGCGCGCTCCATATTTTGGAAATCGACCGGCGTGCCAACGTAGATGAACTTACCATCACGGCGCGAAGTAAAACCCGTGGTGCGCAGGATGACATCCAGCGCGGTTTCGACATTCACATCGGTCAACGTTGCCGAGACTTTGCCGCGGACGGTGCCGGCCGGCAAGATGCTCAAGCCGCCTTGTTCGGCCAGCATCTCCAGCACGTCACGAATGTCGTTGTCTTGGATATTGATCGAGAGTCGCTCATCGCCTTCACCGGGGCCACGCAGTGCGCGCGGCTTGGTGGATCGCGTGATGGTTGGCCGTTTTGCGGGCTTTTCGCTGGCCGATTTCTCGGCCGGCGCCGGCAACACTTCGGCCTGCTTGGCGCCGGCGGACGCTTTCGCCGCCGGATCATCTTCGAATGGATTGCTGCCTTCGAGTTCTTTGCTCTTGGCTTGCAAGAGCTGACGAAGCTGCTCGCGGCCTTCGGGCGAAGTGAATTTCGAGAGATCCGGTCCGACCGCCGGCGAAACATCGTTGGCCTTGGGAACGGGCGGCAATTTAGGCAGCACTTGTTGCGTAACCGCAGGTGCCACGCGACTCAAAACGGACGGGATCATCAAACGATCGTCAATCAGCACATGCGACAATCGCCGACCAGCCAAGTCGTCTTCCGCAGCATTCATCACGAACGCCAACGGAGCCGGCGACGTTGTTTTTTCGGAGGATTCCCGCGCGACTGCACTGCGGTGCGGCTCGGCGAACGCCGGATATGCGGTCGTTAATGGATGCTTGGACGAAGTGCTGGCTCCAATCGCTGGTGTAACAGCAACGTCCGCAGCGTTCGAAGGTGGCGGAGCGTTAATCGCCAAGCAAACGGCCAGCGTCACGCCTATGGCGACGCACATTGCCAGCAGTGAAAGTCGCAAGAAGCTGCTCATGGTCGTCCTTGACCTTGCCTAGGCGAAACGGCTCGAATGGCCGCCTCGAAGTTTTTCGTCGTTTGTTTTTCCGGCGTTACCGATCGACGTTTGTCGTGTCGCTTTTGTCTGCCGACTGCTGCGATTTGATTTTCAGTTCGAAGGTCTGCCCCAGTCGTTCGAGCGTGACTTTCCGGCCGGTGATTTCTGTGACTTCGAAATGAACCTCGGGGTGCGCATCGCTGTGAAGCAGGTCGCCTTCCGCGTACGACTTGCCATTGATCCGCGCGGTTTTTCGTGTACTGCCAATCAACGTTCCGCTGAGCTTGAAATCGAGCGAGTCGGGAACAACAATCTTAGCCACCGGCTTAGGCGCTGGCGGCGTGGGTGGTGCAATTTTCAGTAAGGGCTTAAACGGATCACGAATGGTTGCCGCGGCCGGTGCTGCGGGCGACATTTGCGGATCGCTTTCAATCGAATTCGAAATTTCACGCCAAGGGTACTGCATCGCTTTGGCTTTATTGCTGGCCAGCGTATTTGACGCACTGGTTGCCGCAGGCGTATCAGCGGCCGGGCTTGCCGCCGGCTCCAACGGAGCGGTATCCGCCGTGGCGCTGGAGTTCGGTGCGATCCATTTGATCAGCAGCGGCGCCCAAAACCACAAGGCGACCACGAGCAATAAGCCAAGGACGCCCGCTTGTTTGGGGTTTGTCTTAGCTTCGTGACGCAGTTTGCCAATAAAGGTATTTATTTTCACAAAGGTTCATCCCAGCGCAGGCTGCACCTGCGCTCAACGCCTACAGTATCGGCCGACGGTAAGGTTTGCCTAATCGTTTTTTTCGGAACATGCCAAAAATATTGCCAGCTTGAGTTCGCAGACAGATTTTAGGCCATCTTGCCGCTGCGGCATGACTTTGATGCTTTCAAAATTCATGGTTACCGGTAGCGATTCAAAAGCCGCTAGCATCGCACACAGTTGACTGAATGAGCCCACGGCTTCAATCGTGAGGCCACTCTGCCGGAGTGTTTGGTAAGGCGACGTACGCTTTTGTGGTTCGAATCGCTTTGACACCACGCCTGCGAGTTTTGCCTGAGTGGTAATTTGCTGGTAGAGTTCGGCGAGCTTGCGATCGTCGGAGAGCTTTTCCGCGGAACGCTGGTTGTAGGCTCGTGTTTTTTCGAGCTCGAGCGTCGCATTCTCGACCGCAGGTTTCAGGCGGTCAGCTTGAGACACGTAGTCGCGCCGTTCGGCCGTTTTCTGTCGCGATTCAGCGAGCGCTCGCATGGCTGGCATGAAGCCAAGCAACAAGTATGCGGATGAGCCGATGACCAGCGCGGCGGTAATCAACCAACTTCCGCTGCGGCTCGACTTTGAAGTTTTGTTTCTCATGACGGCGCTCCCATCGGCGTTGCGACAGCCGTTTCCGCCGCTGTTTTTTGCTCCGGAGTTTTCTCAACCGGCGGCTTTGGTCCGCCTGGCTGACCATAGGCCGGTTGAACGATCAGAGCGGCGGTAAACCGGGACCCGGTCGAAGTGTCGCCGGAGAGACTCTCAAGCGAGGTGATCTGGGCTTTCGAAAATAGCGGATGGCTGGCGAGTTTTGCTAAAAAGATGTGTAACTCGCTGGTTTCCCGGGTTTCGCCGGAAATGTAAACAACTGACCTGAGTTTGTCGTCCTGTTCGCGGGCGTACAGCAGGTCTTTTTCGAGAGGGCTTGGCTTCACGGCATCCGGGCTCTCCGGCTTGGGCGGCGGTGACGACGCAACTTGTGCGGCGGTCGACGACTCTTCGACTGCCGACTCAATGCGGACTTCCAGCAACACAATGTTGTCGCTCATATTTGCGGCGATTGCCGACAGCAATTGCGATCGCGGCCAAGGCGTGCGGAACGTGGTGAATAATTGTGCTTGCGTTCGCTCGGTTTTCAGACTGGCGTTGATGGCCGCCAACCGCGCGTTTTGCGCGGTTGCAGCCAGAAACGGCGCTTCCCACGACTGGAATTCCGCGTTGGCCTGCGATTTCAAATGCTGCTGGTAAACGGCGGTTGCGCCGATGCCAATCACGAACGCGGCGGCAAACAGGCCGCGCCAGGCTTGATCCTGCCGGCGGCGAGCCTTTTGACGATAGGCGTCGGGCAAAAAATTGATTTCGTCAAGTAACATGGCCGTCGATTACTCCACCGCATGTAAAGCGAGGCCCGTGGCAATATCCCATTGTCCCTTGCGGCCTGAGACCGCCGGCGACTCCAGCGATCGCAACGGATCGCCAAGTTCGCACTTTGTTTCTAAGCGCGCTGACAATGCCTCGACTAACTCGGGAGTGGCTTCGCCGCCTCCAATCACGACGCGCGCGAGTGCCTGCCCTCGAAACGTGACGTTGTGATATCGGGTGCAGAGTGCGAGTTCGCTGGCTAAACGTTCGACGACCGGGCGCGTGGCTTCGGCCACGGTGCGGGCGATCTCCGGATCTTGTTGTTCGACGCGACGATCGCCATGGTTGCGGCGGAGCGAAGTCGCTTCCGCCATATCCATCTTGAGATTCCGTGCCAACGCTTCGTCCAAGTGGCGTCCGCCAATTTCCAAATACTTGACGAACAGGGCTTCTTCGCCCTTGGCAATTACCACCACGGTGCCGGTTTGGCCAAAATGCGTGAACATGGCCCGCTGCGTGCGGTCGGCATCGCGGCGAAACTGTTTGACGTAACAACGCAGCAGCGCGGCGGGTTCAACATCGACGGCAGCCGGTTGTAAGCCAGCTTCTTCGACCGCCTTGAGTAACATGTTCAACGCCGGTCGGTGGCAGGCCAGCAGGATCAGCTCGCGTTTGACAACTTCGCCTTGCCGCACATCACCGGCATCGACAAACCGCATTTCGGACTCGGAGAGCGGGAACGGCAGTTTACCGGCCGCCTCTTGACGCACGGCCTTTTCCATTTCGGTGGGATTTGTTTTTTGGACGCGGATGTTCTGGGCGAACAATTCGCTACCGCCTAGGCACAACGCAACTTTGCGTCCGCGAAAGCCGTGCTGCTTCCGCGCTTTATCGATGGCGGTAGTCCACTGCGCCGATCGGCGCGCCGGATCGTTGGACGGCTCCGGCAATTCCTGCCGCGCACAAGCGATGACCTGGCTGCGATCGGAATTCAATTGGAGCAGCTTCACCGAGCGGCTGCCAATATCGATGCCGATTAAACCCGGTTGTTTGCCAAACCAACTGACCATGTCGATCGATCTCCAGAAAGTGAGCCTGCGCAAGCGTAGCTTACGATTGCGTTGCGCTCTGAGACTTGGATGACCGTTATGGCCACGACCGAACGAAATGGCGCAAAAGTTACCCTGCGCCGGCAGCGATTTAAGAGCCGGAATTACCGTTTGTTCCGGCAATGACGGGCGTAAAGGCTTGCACGTCGCCAATCGACGCTAGACCCGTCGTGGCGTTGACGGTAACGGAAAGATATCGTTTACGCGGATTTGCACCGGCGGCCAGCCAGATCACTGTTGGGTTGGTTTGCGTGGTTTGGCCCAAACTCCCAAATTCCACGTTGCCAACGCTGGCCGGGGCGGCGCCGCCGGTGACCACGCCCAACAACGAAGCGACGGCGCCCATGTTCGGCAAGCTCGCTAGGTCTGTGACTTGCGACGTGGTGCTGTCTAACTTTGAGCGAAACGAACTTCGCGGCAAAAGATTGAGCGCCGCGTTCGGTCCACTGTGCGACAATTGGTAGCGATTGCGAGACAAATCAAAGGTCAGTTTGTAAGCATCCCCGTTGGCAACGGCTAAACTCCGCGCGTACGCCAGATCACCGGCCACCACCTCCGCTGCCGCGTTGAGTGTGTCGGGCAGCGACGGTTCCAGATTCGGCATCAGCAGGCCGGCAAGAATTCCGACGATGCAAATGACAATCAGCAACTCGAGGAGCGAGAACGCGCGAGCGTGGTGGTTGCTGGCCATAAATGTCGATGACACAAGTTTCAGTTCTTGTCGCCTACCAACGCTTTGAGCGCGCCGCGAATCAACGAATTCTGTTCTTTTAACTGCGAATTCATTTCCTGCAACTGCTTGATGATTTCTGCCCGCTGCTCGACGGAGTTTGCAAACGGCTCGCCACTGCTCGGCGGCGCAGCGGTGGTTGTCCGAAAGAAACCTAGCATGCAGACGGCCAACACGTTTCCGGCCACAACCATGGTCCAACGAACACGATTCGATTTCCGCATCCTACACCCCTTGCAAATAAGTCCAGATCGGCCCGCCTAAGCCATGCAAAGCCGATCGTTTACGGCAATTCGACGCACGAACGAAATTCCCACAGCAGCGCGCCGTTATCGGCTGCGGTTGGTACAAATACTGGATTATTCGGCTTGTGCCAATGGTAGTTGGCCGGCGTTGTTTCCGGCACAACCGTCACCGTGGGCGTGGGATCCGAGTTAAAAAACCAGATATAAAGCGGAAGGTAGATGGTATTGTTCGATCCGTTTGATTGCGACGAAAACCAAC
This sequence comes from Pirellulales bacterium, assembly GCA_038205115.1. Lineage (GTDB taxonomy): Bacteria > Planctomycetota > Planctomycetia > Pirellulales > JBBRCE01 > JBBRCE01. The sequence continues at coordinate 45,245 of JBBRCE010000010.1, read as the reverse complement.
TGTAGAGCAGCGACCAGGTCGAACCCGAACGCACCCACTCGGTTCGCGGTTGAAAGGTGAGTTTTTCCGCCATCAGCCGACCTTCAATCGAAAACGCCGAGCTTTCCGACCGCGTTTCGATCAGGTATTCGTCAAATACGACGACCGCGCCTTTGATGCTGTCGCCATCCGCTGAACTTTTCACATCGAACTTGCCAGCGGAAATCACGACTGGCAATTGAATAGGCTTTGTGGCGCCGTCGAGATTCGGTCCCGAGAACGCTGTCAATTGCGAGCCATCTCCGGTGATGTTGATCGCTCCGTTGACGATCAGCGTGCCGGTCAACTTTACGTTGTTGCCAATCGTAAGATCGCCGCTCGAGTAAAACAAACCGAGCGGATTGCTGACTGGATTGGGTTTCAGCGTGACACCAGACAGCGTGCCAGAAACCGACTGCACTGCATACGACGGGCCGCCAGTGTACAGCACATAGCTGGAGATTCCGGTTGGAAAACTCCAACTGGACGACGTGCTAGCTTGCGGCAAATCGGTCACGGCAAGTCCAAGTTGCGATGTCAAATACCCGCGCGTGGTCGAATCCGTGCTGCTAAACGCAAGATCCACTTGCGCGTTGAAGGGCCGATAATCGGCATATCCATTGAGGCGCATCTGCCCGATGTCGCTAATCCAACGATTCTTGATCGTGGTGCTCCAGCCTTCGCCGGTGTCCAGACTGAGCGCACCTTGCAAGCGAACTTTACCTTCGATGCGAGTTGCCGGTTCCATTTGCACCGCGTCGTTGCTGAACTGAAACAGCGTATAGTTGAGCATCTGCGTAAATTCGGTTGGCTCCGCGTTGAGCGCACGCGGAATCAAGCACATGACTTGCTGAATCGTGTGTTTGCTGGTCACGCTGGCGTTCGCGGGATCGGACGAATAGCCCACCGAAGTGATCGTGACTCGATAAGGATATTCACTGTAAGCCGGATCGGTACTGAGCAACAACGCATCGCCCACGGTGTACGTTACGGTGTATGTGTCGCGAGGGCTGATTGAACCGGCAAGTGTCGAAGTCACCCCCGACCAACCGTTTGTACTCATGGCCCGCATTGCCGCCGCCATGCCAGCCTGCGCCGCCTGCCGAGCGCTGCCCAGCCGGTTGCTATTGCTCTGAATTTGCACGGCAGTTCCTTGCGACCGCAACACCGCATAGGCCAGCGTCATGGTCACAGCCAGGATTGTCAGCACCATCACCACGGCCGAACCTCGGCGCGGCGGCGATATCGGGTGATCGACGGCGGCAACCAACTCGTTGTTTTTTCGCGTGTTCACGTTCATTGCGTCAACTTCGTAGTGAAAGCCGTTGAACCAAGGTAGGGGATGGCCGTTTTGCTGCCAGGACTATTCGCGGACCAAACGCGGCCCGGCATCAACTGAATTTCCGTACGCACACTGACTTGTCGCATACCGGTTTTCGAACCATACATGCCTTGCGGCCAAAGCAGAGATTTCCAGGTTTTGCTGCCGGCGCGATAGGCCGACATTTCGGCGAGCGTCGGTGTCATTTGCACTTCGAAGCGCAATCCCGGGCGGGTCGTTCGCGAACCGGCGGGTAAACCGCCTAATGTCACGACGCGCATCAAGTCCGTGACGACCGTCTTTTGAGCGCCGACGGATGTCTTGAATTTGTCGATCTGCAATTTCATTGCGCTGGCATTGGTGTAAGCCGACCACGGCGTGCCATCGGTTGGGCAGCGAATCTCCGCCAACGTACCCGTGTCGCTGGGATCCTGGCAGAACACCAGTAACTCATTCATCAGCGGCGGTCCGGCCGAATTCGCAGGCGTGGTTGTCGGCCACCAGATCACCAGGGTATCCGGAAATGTATAGCTGCCCGCAGTATCGGCGAACACCCAAGCACCTGGGTAATTTTCACAGCTATACGTTTTGCTCACCGCGCTACTGACTCGATCGAGCGTGACGCGCGCGTGCTGCGTGGCAGTGCCGTATCCGTTGCTGTACTCGGCGCCGGCATGGACGCCGTGTGCCATGGTCGTGAGCGCAACGACAATCATCAGCATGGTGGAAACCGCCAGCATCAATTCGATCAGCGACAAACCGGCGCGCGACGGCATCGCAGCGCGTGAGTAAGGCGTCGGTTGCCAAAATCGCAATTTAAGGTGTGGGCACATTCGAAAAAATCCGATGCAAGCTGGCCGTGAACCGTGGTCCGTGCAGGGGGTCGACGAGATAAACGCGCACATCCACCGCGCGGAAGTCGCTGGTTTGACCGGCCGCCAATGGCGAAACGAAGTCTGTGGCGCTGACATAATAAACGTCGACTTCCGTTCGCCAACTGTTGAAATAGTCGGGAAGTTGCAATGCCGCAATGCGGCTCGAACCATTGCCGTCGCCGCGTCCGATCTGCACACCGTATAGATCGACTGGCGGCTGCGCGCGATAACCGTTGTAATCGGCTAGGCAAGTAAAATTGGTGCGAATCACACCACTCCCGGAAGCATTTCGGACAATCGGGTAGACGTACGGACTGGCGCCAACGGCCGAGTAACGTTGGCCGGCGATCTCGTCCATCAATTGCTGGCCGAGTTGCAGACCCACGGTTTCTTCCACCGACAACTGCGTGGCTTGCAGCGCCGAGGATACGCCCAGCAGCAGTGCGCTCCCGGCAATCGACGCCAAAGTCACTGCGAGCAGCGATTCCACCAGCGTGAAGCCCACGCGGCGAATTTTCCGCGGCGCGCCGGTTGGCCCTTTGTCCACCAACGCTCGAGTTGCCAACTCCGTCGCTCGCACCATAGGAAGGCAATGCTAAAAGTCGGAGTGCTGTGAAACAAAAAATGGCGTGGCGGGATCCCCTCCAGTCATCCAAGACCGAATTCCCGCCGCGCCACGGCCAGCGCGCAAATCGCGCAGGACACTCAACCATAGGTCACTCGTGCGCCCCGTGAATTGATTTCCGCCATTCGAGCAATTGGATCGTCAACTTCGCACAATCGGTTTTTCAGGCATATTCGTTAGCAAAACCACGCGAGTCGCCGGAATGCGTTTGCCGCCCGATAATTGAAGTACAGTATTAGCAACCAAAATTCTGCGCTCCGATTTGCCTGAGCCCGCGGCAGGATCGACCGTGTCGAAAGCCTTGGACACCACCTTCAACTTCCTCATTAAGACGCGCAACGAAGCGGCGTCGGCGGTGTTGATTGCTGCGCTGGATTGTCCGCAGCAGGCCGTTCAAGAGAGGGCGCTGGCGGCGCTACTCGACCGCCGCTGCCTGGTAGGCCAAAAAGAAATTGTTCGCCGTCTGCATACCATCAATGAGCCGTGGCGAAAGATCATCTCGGAACACAACGGCCGCATGACACATGCATTGCGAGATGCCGTGCTCAGTCCGGATCCGCAATTGTGTATGAACGGTTGTCAGGCAATCTTGTGGTTTGCCGAATACGACTTGATGCCGGCGCTCATCAATGCCGCGGAGGACGAAGCCAACGTCAGCCGCGAGTTGGCCGCGGCCACGCTGCTGAAACTCGCCGAAAAGCTGTACGACGAACTCGCCGGCCCGCGGGATGCCCGCAATCGGCGCGATCCACAGTTGGTCCGCCAGATGGTGATTGGTAGCCTCGAGCAATCGGTTCGTCGCTTTTATCGTCATCGTCGATCGGAAATGATCGAGGCGTTTTTGATGTTGGTTAATCGCGACAACGTGACCCTGAAACAGATTTTAATCAACGCCAGCGAAATCAGTTATCAGCCCATCAAGGACTTGATGAGCCGTAGCCCGCGCGGCGGAATCATCCGATTGGTGCTGAGTTTTCTCGACGATCCTCATGCGCCGTCGTCAGCCATAGCATTGATCTCGCACCGTGGCGATCAAAAGTTCATCGAGTGCCTGCTCCGTAAGATCGGTTACGAACCGAACGCGACGGCCGGCAGCAACTTACGCCGCCTGGATCATATCGCCTGGCTGCAGGCCGATCTGACGATGATCGATCGGCTGGACGATGCCGGGCAGCATGCCGCCGTGCAGTTGGCCTTGCGCTCGGGCATGGGGCGTCCTACAGTCTTCAAACTATTGCATCAGTTACTCAGCAGCGGCAAAGTGGGCGGACGGCGCGCGGCGTCCGCGGCCCTGGCGCACTTTCTGGGCGACGGTGCCCGACAACTGGCCCTTCGCGCACTGAAAGACAGCGACCCACAAGTTCGCGCCAACATCCTGCGGCAACTGCGAGCGCGCACTTTGCCTTGTGCCTTGGATCGGCTGATCGAAGCCATCGATTCACCGTATGAAGTCGAAGTGCAAGCAGCGCGCGACAGCCTCGCGGAATTCGAATTTAAGCGATTCTTGGCCAATTTCGACCTGATGGAAGAAAATCTTCGCTATACGACAGGCGCGATCGTACGGAAGGTGGACCCGCGCTCGGAGAAATATCTAGCGGACGAAATGGCCGCGACTTCGCGCACACGACGCATGCGAGCGCTTTCGATGGCGCGGGCCATGAACTTGGTTGAAGCCCTCGAGCAGTCCGTGCTGGAACGACTTTCCGACGAAGATCATTTGGTCCGGGTCGAGGCGGCGCGCGCCTTGGCACTGAGCAACACGGAGTTATCGCGGCAAGCCTTGCACGAGGCACTTGCCGATCGGAGCATCGCCGTACAAGAAGCGGCCGAGTCCAGTCTGCAGCTACTTTCGCAACAAACGCCCAAGCCTGCCGCCAGTCCACCTGTCGACACGCTCGCACCGCAACCGCCTTTACCGCCAGTCTGGGCCGATCAAATCGGGATGCCGATGTCGCTGCTTGGCGCAACCTTGATGCCGCCTAACGAAATCAATTGAAATGCAACGCCTCCTGAACCTGTCGTGGCTGGTGTTGGCCGAGCAAGATCGTTGGCGCGAACTCGGCGCCGGGTTTCGCGGAGACCGCGCCAAGCTCGACATGCACGATGTCTGGATCGCCATCTTTGCGCTGATTGCCGTGGTTTGCGGCATTTTGATCTTGGCCCGAATCACCGCCAGGCAAGACACGCGGCGTGTCTTCAACAGCCCGTCAAAACTGTTTCGCACGCTGTGCGCAGAACATCGGTTGACGGCCGTCGAGCGCAAATTGCTGCAACAGCTTTCTAGGGCTGCGGGTGGCGGGCAACCAGCAATTCTGTTTCTGACACCATCAGCGTTTGCGCTGCGCGAGATACCGAAGTCACTGAGAGCTCGGGCAGGCGAAATTGCCGCGCTGTCGACAAAGCTATTTGGCGACGCTGCCGCAACGATTGATGCCAACGTTGAGGCCCATGAGTTGATCGATCTCTCCGCAAAGATCGACGCAACGGAGTCCTAATCAGGCTTCACAAAAAGCAAGAACCTCGCGAATGGAGTTCATTCGCGAGGTTCAGAGTGTTGAGTTTGCGACGTCGACCGGCTGTTATTCGGCAGCGGGCGCGGCTGCGGCAGGTGCTCGCTTCTTGAATGCGCTATCTTTGGCGTCCGCTCCCGCCGCGCCTGGGGCCGCCTTGGGAGGCGCTTTGCGTGCCGCGGTGCCTGAGCCACCCGCCGAGACAGTGCGCGGCACGTAGCCGACGAGTTTCAAGAACTTTTCGACGCTGATCACCTCGACCCGCATTCGCTCGGCGTCACCGTGGATTTTTGAGAATCCAATTCGGACTTGCTCGGAGCTCTTTTCATTGGGCCGTTCACCTTCAATCAAATAGCGTGTTCCAACGGTGAGCGAGCCACTGACGCTACCTTTTTCGTCCAGTTCGGCGTCCACAATGCCGCCGTACAGGTTGATAAGGTCGTGCACCTTTTTGCGGTCGCTGACTCGATCGCCGTCGATGTCAATAAAACCGTTGATGCCGAAGTGTTGGTGTTGTCCAGGCGTCCAAGCCAAGGTGTAGATTTCGTCGCCGGGTAAAATTGGGTCGTGCAACTCCGAATGAACCAACCGGCACAGAGCGACGTGCGCTTCGCTGACGTCGATGACTTCGATGCTCCCTTTTGGCGTGGCCTTGTGTACGTTGGTAACCCGCGGCGGATAAACATTAAACGAAATTCCCTTACGGAGCAGATCGTCGCGGCCGAGGTTGATGTAGCAGGTATTTTCGAGTTGGTTGATGTAAGTGACTTTACCTTGGCTCCACTCGAAATTGTCTTGATGCCCAGCGGTATCCATGTCCTTCGATTCGGCGTAAAGCTTTTCGGCCTTGGCCAATTTCGATTGCAAATCCGTGATCGTGCCTTTCAAGACGTCTTTGTCTTTGTCGATTTTGGCGATGCTATCCGAATATTTCTTTTCCACGGCCAAGTACGCCTCGCGAATTTTGGCCAATTCGGCGTCAAAGGCGGCTTTGACTTGAGTGGACGCCACGACGGTTGCGTTCTTTTCCGCATCGGACTTCGCAGCCTCGCCCGTCTTGACCACCACCACTTGCTCTTTACCAGCGACCTGCACGACTTTATCGGCGTTGGCCTTGGCAATTTGATCGTTGAGGCTGGCAAGTTTAGCGGCCTGCGCGACCAGCAAATCGTGATAGATGAGCTTGCCGGCAGCTTCGGGATTGCTCAGCACGCGTGGGTCAGCGTAGTTCTTCTTGTCTTCTTCGAATTTGGCGTCCAGCACCTTGGCATCGTCTTTTTCTTCGGCGCCGACAATCGACTTCACCTTATTGGACGTTTCTTCGGCGGCCCGCTTACCGGTTTCCGCCTCTGCCCGCGCGGTTTCTGCGCTTTTCACCTTGGCTTGCGCCTCTTGGATGTCCTTCTGAAAGATGAAGGCCGTGACGCCCAACCCCACGTTGACGATGACCGACAAAATCAAGCCGATCTGAATTCCAGTGCTTTCTCTGCTCGCCATATATCCTTACCTCATGTGGTGCGGAAGAACCCGCGAAGTGCGTACTGACTCAGTGTGGCCTAAGAAGGCCGCCGATCGCGCGCTCAATACGCGGCTTTCGGCCGAGATGAAAGGAACCTTACCCGATTCTAAATGCCCGTTTGCGGGGGGTCAACAAAATTTTCGCCAGTTAAACCTCGGAAAAACACGAAATGCCGCTGGATTTACGGCTGATCCGTCGGTTTGACGATTTCCACATCCAACCGTTGCCAACCGCTGGATTGGCTGGTAACGATTTTGCCATCAACCTGCCGCATTGAGATCGCCGCCGCGCCAGGAATTTTATCGATTAGTGGAAAGCCTTGTTCCGGACCCAGCACGCAGACGGGTTTCGTCCAGGCGTCGGCATCGATGCATCGCGGCGCAACGACCGTCACCACACAGCTCTCGGTGAGCCCTAGCCCGGTTCGTGGATCGACGATATGGCTATAACGTTTGCCGTCGATTTCGACATGCTGATACGCGTCGCCGGAAGTGGTCAGCGCGGCGTTCTTCAAGTTCACGAACCGGCTAGGCGGATCATTTGGTCGCTCGAGCTTGGCCAGTCCAATTCGCCAGCCCGTTTTACCCGGCGGCGGAGCACTGACCAGAATATCGCCGCTGGCATCGATAAGCGCATGCTCGATTCCGTTGGCCTGAAGGACTTTCATCGCCTCGTCGCAAGCGTAACCGCAGCCGATGCCGCCAACATCCAGCCGCATTTTAGGCTTTGTGAGTTGCACCGTTTTTTTCGTTGGATCGAGCAACATTCCCGCGTAGCCCGTGGCCGCCTTGGCATCGGCAATCCGCTGTGCCGAAGGCAGTTCGATTTGCCGCTTCGATCGTCGCCACAGCAAAACCATCGGGCCAATTGTCACATCAAACGCGCCGCCCGAGGCCGCAGAAATGGTGCGCGCATGCTGCAGCACGTTCCACAGATCGTCGCTGACTTTCACGGGCGATGTGCTGGGCGATGTGGCACTTAAACGGTTGAGTTCGCTGTCTGGCAAGTAATCGCTCAGGCATAAGTCCAGCTCGTGGATGCGCGCAAACGTTGCTTCGGCCATCCGGTTTGCAGTCTGCTGATCGGCCGCATAGAATAGCAGCTTGTAAGGCATGCCCATGTGTTTTTGTTCGAACTCGAATCGCTCCAACTTGGCAGCCGTCGGCAGCACTCGGGTTTCGGTTTGCGCGGGCACGGCGACGGTCAGCGCGGAAACAATCAGCAGAATTGCGTTCATCGGTCATTCGGCGGACGGGCCGATCTTCGTGGCGACAAAAAAACGGTGGGTTTCAGTCGATCTGGTTTATTCTAACGGTCCAATCCAGTTCAAGGGAAGATTGTCATGCGGCTCAGTTCGAAAGTCGTGCCAGTGTGTAGCGCTTTAGGCAAGAAATCGCTGGTCTCGCTGATGGCGATTCTTTCTTTCGCCGTCATCAGCCACGCCAACGCGGCGGAAAAGCACGCCCCCACCCCAGCCAATAGCGCGGCAAAAAACGCGGCTGACATGAAGAAGTACGAAGAAGTCATTTTCGGTTCTGATGCAAAATTTGTCATGGTGCCGATTCCAGGCGGCAAATTCATGATGGGCAGTGCGGAAAAAGAAGACAAACGCAGCGCTGACGAAGGACCGCAACGTGAATTGACCGTTGAACCCTTCTGGATGGAAGAGCACGAGACAACCTGGGACGAGTATCAGGTTTACATGTACAACTTGGACATTCAAAAACGCGAAGCCGTGAAAGATAGCCCTAAATCCAAGGAAGATGACGTGGCGGACGTGGTCTCGCGTCCCACAAAACCTTATACGGATATGTCATTTGGTATGGGCAAGGAAGGTTGCCCGGCGGTCTGCATGACGCATTATGCGGCCCGCACGTACTGTCAGTGGTTGTCCGCAAAGACGGGTCGCTATTATCGGCTGCCCACCGAGGCGGAATGGGAATACGCCTGCCGCGCCGGCTCGAAGACCGCATACTCGTTTGGCGATGATCCCAAACAGCTCGGCGATTACGCCTGGTTCAGCGGCAACAGCAAAGAGAAGTATCACCCCGTGATGAAGAAAAAGCCCAACGCCTGGGGCTTGTACGACATGCACGGCAATGTCGATGAATGGGTGCTCGACCAGTATGATGAAGTGTTTTATAAGAACGCAAAATCCGCATTCAACCCGCCGCTCAAGCTTTATCCGCACGTCGTTCGGGGCGGCGCCTACGACGACGATCCAGAGGCCGTGCGCAGCGCGACCCGTCGCGGATCGAACAAAGATTGGAAGCAGCAAGATCCGCAGTTGCCCCAGAGCATTTGGTATCACACGGACGCGCAATTCGTTGGTTTCCGCGTGATTCGCCCCTTGGTCGAGCCGAGCGCGGCGGACAAAAAGAAGATCTGGGACGCCGGCATCGAAGTGCATTAGCCCCCAGGAAATTGTCATGGCTGACGACCCAGTCGCAATGGCCAATCCGCCCGATTGGAACGAGCGATACGCGAATTTTAACACGCCCTGGGACACCGGCGAGCCGTCCAGCGAATTGATTCGCATCTTGGCAACGGGCCAAATTCGCGTCGGCCGCGCCATCGAACTGGGCTGCGGAACCGGCGCGAATTCGATCTATCTGGCCGAGCAGGGCTTTAAGGTGACGGGCATTGATGTCTCGGGCATCGCAATTAAAGCCGCGCGGCAACGCGCGGAGCAGGCCGGCGTGAAAGTGGAGTTCATCGCAGCGGATGTGGGAACGCTGGCTTGGCCCGATGAACCGGCCGATTTCGTATTCGACCGCGGCTGCTACCATTGCGTGCGACGAAATGCGGTTGAGCCCTACCTGAATACGCTCGCTGCAATAACCAAAGCGGGCAGCAAAATGTTGGTTTTGGCCGGAAACGCCAAAGAAGCTCGAGTCCCGGGGCCGCCGACGGTCAGCGAAGCGGATCTGCGTCACGAGTTTGGCAACCTGTTCACGATCGAGCGGTTGCAGGAATTTCGTTTTGACGATGCGGTCAAAACCTATCCGCTGGCTTGGTCGTGCTTGATGGTCCGCAACACGTCACTACACATTACGGAACTCGAACAGCGGATTCTCTAACAGCGGCATTTGATTTTGGCGAACGCTCCACTGTGCACAGTTCGGCAACCATCTGCCGAAAGCTCTCGCCACGATGCGCGTAATCGCGAAACTGATCTAAGCTGGCACACGCGGGGGAAAGCAAGATCCTGTCGCCGCTCTGCGAGCGCGACCAACACCATTCCAGCGCCTGTTGCAGTGTCTCCACGACGGTAAATTGCCACACTTCGTGCGCCGCCGTAGGCGCGGCAGACAATTCCGCGACAGACAATTGCGCGAGGATGGCTTGCGCCAGTCGCTGGCGGTCTGCGCCAAACAAGGCGGCCCCGCGACATTTTGCGATCACGTCTGCTGCAAACCGCGAAAAATCAACGCCTTTGCCGTCGCCGCCCGCCAACAGCCAAGTCGGTCGCTGATGGGCGTGCAGCGCGGCCATTGCGGCTTCCGGCGTGGTGGCCTTCGAGTCGTCCACAAAAATTCGTCCGTCGCGCGCCGCAATTCGCTGTTGCCGGTGACTGAGGCCGATAAAGTTTTGCAAGCCGTCGCGAATCGCCAGATCGTTGATTCCCAAGAAATGCGCGGCCGCCGCGGCGCAACGGGCGTTGATACGATTGTGTCGTCCAGCCACCTTCAACGGAGGTAACAAATCGTCTGGTGCCGGGTCAACAATCCTGCGCTCGGTCAATGCTCGCCACGAATCGACTTCGGCATCCTCCGGATTCAACACGAGGGCGTCGCCCAGACTGTTTGCGCGCAACAAGCGTTGCTTGGCAGCCGCGTAACTCGCAAAGTCGCCATGCCAATCGAGATGATTCGGCGTGCAGTTAAGTACCACGCCTAGCTCCGGAATGCGGCAATGCGGAGACAGCCAGTGCAATTGGGCGCTGCTGAGCTCCAGCACCACGCAGTCGTCCGGCTGAATCGAGAGCGCGTCATCCGATTTTCCGATCTGCGGCAGCAAGCTCACGCCGATATTTCCGCCCAACCAGGTACCGCGTCCGGCCGAACGGGCAATGGCGGCAATCATGGACGCCGTCGTCGATTTCCCGTTAGAACCGGTTACGCCAATCACTCGCGCGGGGCAGGATTGCAAGAAGAGTTCGATTTCCGAGCAAATTGCCGCCCCGGATTGCCGCGCCAATTCCACGAGCGGATGCCCTGGGCGAACCGCCGGATTGACAATCAATAATGACGCTTGGCGAAAGTCATCCTCGTGATGCTCGCCCATTCGCCAGCGACGCACGGGAAGATTCGCAAGCGACTCAATGGCACCCGCCAAATCCGTTTGGCGAGCGCGATCGGTAATCGTTAGCTGCGCGCCATGCTGTGCCAGGAATCTCGCTGCGGCGACTCCGCCACCATGCCGTCCTAAGCCCATCACGGTGACCGGCATTCCGGAAAATTGCGCCGGCTGAAATGCAACAGGAGATCGCAATTTGACACCTGCGTGTTTGAGCAGCGGTTGCCGGAACGCTCTGCCCAGTGGCAAGTCGATTGATAACGCAATCAGCCCGAAACGCCGTGCAGGAAGTGTGACTGTTCCATGCTCCGGCCATCGACGCGTGCAGCCGTAACTTGCGGTGCTCCACTGCCGGCGTTTCGGGGGCTGATGGCCAATTCGTTAGGCGACCAACTTCATTTCGATCTCTTGGCCAGTGATGCCACAGATGAATTCTTCGAAAATCCGCAGATCGAGCGCCGAGGCGCTGTCACTTTCCGGATGGAACTGAGTGCCAATGGCAAACCAGTCATCGCGGACACTTTCGATGGCTTCGACCACGCCATCCGGGCAGCGAGCGGTGACTCGGAAGCCCGGCGCCACGGCATCGACTGCCATGTGGTGAACGCTGTTGACGCGAATTTCTCCGTCGCCATACACCCGTTCCATCAGCGACTGCGGAGCAACCTCCAAGCCGTGACGGTGCGAGGGATCTTGTGGATCCTTGTGCGGAATGGCCTTGGGCATATCTTCCGGAATGTGCAGGAAGAGGTTTCCGCCTTCGGTTAAGTTCAAGAGTTGCATGCCAGCTCCGATGCCGAAAACGGGCAAGCGGCGGTCAGCCACCAGGCGGGCCAACATGCGGTCGAAATCTTCGCGACGCGCGTCCATCGGACGCACGGTTGGATGCAGCATGAAACCATCGCGACGAGGATCCAAATCGGCCCCGCCTACTAGCACCACGCCGTCCAAAACATCCAAGACTCGATTGAGCGACTCTTCGTCGTCCATGGGGGGCAGAATGACAGGCACGCCACCCGCTTTGATGATCGCGTCGTAGTATCCCGCGGACACAAACGAGTAGGCCGGTGAATCCTTCTTGGCCGAGCGATAATCTGCGTTCAAACCGATCAAGGGCTTGGTCTGCATCAAAAGTCTCCTGAACACTTCCTGTGTTGCGATAAATGATGAACGCGATCAGGCAGAAAGCTCAACACGTTTCGCCGGGAAATGCGGAGCGAAGGCAGATGACTCGGTGGCCAGCAACGTTCAGAATCGTTCTGATTGCTAGCGAGCGAGTGCGGCGTGAACGTGAGACGGATGTTTGTCTGCGCCGTTCAGAGCGCCGAGGCCAGTTTACGGGACTAGCCATTCTGCCGGTCGATCGTGCCGATTCCCTGGCACTACGTCCGAGTTTGTCTCCTGAACCTGGGTCTTAAATACTCCCTTCACAAGCCATCCTTACGGGAGATGGCTCGCAAGACTGAGGCAAACTGTACTCGAAACAAATCAGCGCACAATGAAATTACCGTATTTTGCGGCCGTAGGCAGATGCTACTACAACATGAAGTGCTTGCAGCGATTTGCTGGCTGATTTTAAAGACGTTTGCGGTGGGCGTTTTTCTCAATAAAAATCGGAAAATTGCGAGTGAACGTGCGAATAGTTCGGAATCGAAAAGCCCTAAGATTTCTCGATGTTTTTCCGCTTCAAAACAATTCTTCGATTCGCTTGCCGCCCTCGAACAGCTTGATCGGCCGGCCGTTGGATGTGGGTGATTTCTCTTGCGGAGCCATGCCCAGAATATTGCAGAACGAAACAAACGGCTCTTGCACGTCCATCGGACGTAGCAGGCGTTGGGCCGCAATTCGAACCGATTTCTTACCCGCGTGTTAGCGATACGTCGCGTTTGGAACTCGACAGGCTCCAGCCATTCACCCTGCAACGCGGGTTGACTAGAATGCCGTTCTGCCACGGCTGCCCCAAAAAATTTCGAGGTCTTCAAATGAGCCAATCATCGCCTGATAATCCAACTCTCGTTTCGCAGCTTTTCGTCGATCTCGATCGCGAGATTGCCGTCACGCGTCGCGTGCTGGAACGGATGCCCGACGAACATTTTTCCTGGAAGCCGCACGAAAAGTCGATGAGCTTAGGCCGCCTCTCGATGCATGTAGCGACGATCCTGCAGTGGTTTTTAGGCACGTTGGAAACCGAATTCATGGACATGGGCTCGCCGCCAAAGATTCGCATGGAACCGGTCGACTCCGCGGACGTGCTGAAGACGTTCGACGAAAATGTCTTCGCGGTGAAGGCGGCCCTGGCCAAAACCGACGAAGCAGCGCTGTGGCGAGATTGGTCCGTTCGCAATGGCGATCAAGTGCTGGTCAGCAAGCCACGGCACTACGTTTTGCGCGTTTGGTGCCTGAATCATTTGATCCATCACCGTGCGCAGCTTTGCGTGTACCTGCGATTGCTGAACCTGCCGGTGCCGACCGTTTATTTCATGTCGGCCGACGAACCGGGCTGGAACTTCGATTGAACGAATCTCCGGCTTCTTCGTCGCTCACCTCTCCGCCGCTCGTGGCCAGCCGATAGCCCACGCCCGGCTCGGTCAACAGATGCTGCGGGCGGGCCGAATCGACTTCGATCTTTTGTCGCAATGCGGCCATGAACACCCGTAAATACTGAGTTTCCTGCACGCTGTCTGGCCCCCAAACCTCGCGTAGCAGTTGCCGGTGGGTAATCACCTTGCCGGCGTGCTGCACCAACAATGTCAAAAGCCGGTACTCGGTTGGCGTGAGATGAATTTCCGCGTTCTTGGCAAACACTTGCCGCTTGGCTAAATCGACGCACAAATCGCCGGAACGAAACACCGGATCGCCCTTGCCGGATTGCCGCTGGGCAGCGTGCCGCAGGGCAACGCGGACGCGCGCCAGCAGTTCGCCCACACTGAACGGCTTGGTTAGGTAATCGTCCGCGCCAGCATCCAGCGCGTTGATCTTGTCCGATTCCTGTCCGCGCGCAGAGAGCACGACGATGGGCGTGGCTGCCCAACCGCGCACTTGGCGAATCACATCCAGGCCGTCGAGATCAGGCAGGCCCAAATCCAGAATGATCAAGTCAGGCTGCTGCGTCGCGGCCTGCAGAACGGCGTCCTTGGCCGTTTCCGATTCGACTAATCGGTAGCCGTGGTGATTGAGCGAAACCCGCAAAAACCGGCGGATCTCTTGCTCATCTTCCACGATCAACAGCTTAGGCCCGTCGGTAGTCATGTTGGAATACGATTCAGTGGTGACGGAAGTTGCAGTTATCTGGCATTCTACTCGCCGGCCGCTTCCGGCGGCACTGCCGGCGGTCGTCCGACGATCGGCAGCGTGAAACTGAATTTTGCCCCACCGGCTGGCTGATTTTCGACCCAAATCCGTCCGCCATGCAATTGCACGATTCCGCGACAAATGGCTAGGCCTAAGCCCACGCCGGATCGCCCCGGCGCGCCCTGACTGCGATAAAACTTTTCAAACAGCCGCGTTTCCTCGCCGGGCGTGACACCCGGCCCGCGATCAGAAACGGAGACCGTAATATCGGTCTTGCTGGCGGCCGCGGAAATCGTGACTGGTGCAAACGGCGGACTGAACTTCATTGCATTTTCGACCAAATTAATCAGCACCTGCTGCATCAACACGTCGTCAAAGGGCACCAGCGGCAATTCCGCCGCAAGTTGCGTATCGATGGGATGCTTTGCCGCGTAAGCCGCAAATCGTCGAATCACCACGCCGACGATTTCTTCCACAGGCTGCCACTCTTTATTTGCCACCATGCCGCCGCCTTCGAGACGCGTCATGTCGAGCAAGTTGGCGACCAATCGGCTCAATCGGTGCGTTTCTTCGTAAATGGATGTGGTTAACTCGCGGCGAATGTCGGCCGACAGACTTTGGTCGGCGTCGAGCAAGGTGCTGCTTGCGCCGGCGATGGCTGCCAGCGGCGTGCGCAAGTCGTGCGAAACGGCGCTCAGCAATGAGTTCCGCAATCGCTCGGTTTCGATCAGCATCCGCCGCTGTTCGGCTTGTTGCGAAAGTTCCGAGCGTTCCAGCGCCAAGGCGATCAGACCGGCCAGTGCTTCCAACAAATGCGATTGATCGATGTCCAGCGGCGCGGCCGATTTCGCCGGTTGAATACCCAGCACACCCACCGACCCGCGCGAGGTTGCCAGCGGCAAGTATAGCGCTGTGGCGCCAGGCAGTGTGTCGGTACCAAGTCCGGCCGGTTGACGATGGTCGAAGACCCAACGGGCCACGCCTTGATCGTGCTGCGAGGGTTCGAATCCCTTGTATTCCGGCCGTTGCGTTTCCAGTTGCTTGCTGCCGTTGGGCAATAGCAGGCAGACTTGCCCGTCGACAGCCTGCGCGAGATGGCGCATCGCTACGGCAACGATCGTCTCGCGTGCTTGAATTGCGGCAAACTCGCGACTCATGCCGTACAGAGACATTGTCCGCTGTTCGCCTCGCTGAGCAAGTGCGGCCTGAGCCGCGAGCCGCGCCACGAGCGAACTAATCACCACACCCGTTACGAACATCACGACAAACGTAAAAATGTACTGCGTGTCTTGCACGGCAAATGTCAATCGCGGCGCAATAAAAAAGAAGTCAAAAGCGATCACGCCAGCCAGCGATGTGAGCATCGAAGGCCCACGGCCAAGCCGCAGTGACACAGCGACCACACCCAGCAGATAGACCATCACCATATTGACGATCTTGCCGTCCGAACTGCTTAGACGGTCGAGCGTGAGCGATATCGCTGTGCAGATGGCAACCGCAATCGTCGCCCAGGCATATCCCCAGGCCAAACTCTTTCCAACGCGCGGAGCAACTGATCGGGGCGTTTCCGTGTCTTGATCGCCGCTAATGATATAGACGTCGATATCGCCGCAGCGGCGGGCCAACTCGTAAACAAAAGGCCCCCGCAGCAGATCGCGCCAACGCGGTTGCTGTGGCTTGCCGACCATGATTTTACTGACGTTGCGATTGCGTGCGTAAGCGATCACGGCATCGACAAGCTTGCTGCCGCTAATCATGGCCGTCTCACCGCCCAATTGCTCGGCCAGTCGCAGATTGCGTGTCAATCGTTGGCGATCGTCGGCCGACATCTTCATCGATGCCGGCGTTTCGACATGCACAGCCACCCACGAAGCCTTGAGGCTGGCCGCCATCCGTCGCGTGGCGCGCACCAACTTGGCGGAGCCCGGACTGGAACTGACGCAAACCAGTAGTCGCTCGGCCGCCGGCCAGGTCTGCTCGATCGCGTTTTCGCGGCGAAATTCCACCATCTGTGCGTCGACGCGCTGCGCCGATTGGCGCAAGGCCAGTTCGCGCAGCGCAATCAAGTTGCCCTTCTGAAAGAAATGCGAAATCGCCCGCTGAGCCTGCTCAGGCAGGTAGATCTTGCCATCGCGGAGTCGTTCCAGCAGATCGTCCGGCGCGAGATCGACAAGTTCGATTTCGTCGGCATTTTCGAACACCCAGTCGGGCACGGTCTCGCGCACGGCCACGCCCGTGATTTGGGCGATGACGTCGTTGAGGCTCTCAAGATGTTGGACGTTGAGGGTGCTGTAAACGTCGATGCCCGCATCCAGCAGTTCGATCACGTCTTGCCAGCGTTTGGTGTGCGATGAGCCCAATGCGTTGGTGTGCGCGAGCTCATCGACCAGAATTAACCCTGGCTTCCGCTGCAATGCAGCGGACAGATCGAACTCAAAAACTTGAGCACCGCGATATTCAACTTCGCGGCGATTGAGCACGTCCAAACCGAGCACCAAGGACTGCGTCTCCGGCCTGGCATGTGGTTCGATGTAGCCCACCAAAACGTCCGCGCCCTCTTTGGCGGCTTTGCGCGCGGATTCGAGCATGGCGTAGGTTTTGCCTACGCCCGGCGCCGCGCCGAAAAACAATTTGAGCTTTCCGCGCGCCTGCTTTTGCTCCACGGCTTGGACTTGAGCCAGCAGTTGATCAGGATTGGGTCGCATGTGGCTCATATCTGTATTGTACTTTGCCAGTGCGAGCGGCGTCGGATGGGTTGGGCAGGTTCGCGCAGACGGCCGATCAAGCAGTCGATGAGTTGCCGGTAGCGCGGTTTAGGCGGGATTCGCCGGCGAAAGAGAGATAATCGTACGTAATGTCGCGACGTCTCGAAGGCGACGAATCGATACCGCAATTCGATCTCTTGGCCGGCAGCAATCTCGCAACAATGCATGCGATATACGGCCACGATTGAGTCGGCTGCCAGGCGGCGCACTTGCCGCGAAGGTGTATTCGCAGACGATCTCAGCAGCGCCAACATCACACGTGAGTCAGTTCGCGCTTGGCAAATCAATAGCGAATTTTGGTCAGCGTCGGGCCGGAGTTGTTCGTTCAGTCCCAGCGGCCGCGACGCTTCGATCTCCAGCAATCGCGCGGGCAGAGAAATCGAAGCATCCGGCACATACTCGAGGTCAACGCTGAATCGATGATGCGGACCGCCGCAAAACGTCACACGGCAGGGAACAAAAAACATAACACACTTGAGAATTGTGAGAAAGAACTCTGATACAGCGGAAGTTTGCCGCCAGATGCAGTCGGGCAGTTGTGAACACCGGCGACGGTCACTTACTGGCCGCCTGCTCGGCATCCAGAGCCAAATTCAATTTCAGCACATTGACGGCCGGTTCTCCGAGCACGCCCAGCAGTCGTTGATCGGTAGCGGCTGACACAAGTTTTTCAACCCGCGTGACGTCTAACTTGCGTACGCGGGCAACGCGAGCGATCTGGTATTGGGCGGCCGCTGGGCTGATCTGCGGATCCAAGCCGCTGGCCGAAGCGGTGACCAAATCGACCGGGATCGGTTGGTCGTTGCCTGGATCGGCTGCTTTCAGTTTTTCGATGCGGTCGGCAACTGCTTTGATCAGGTCGTCGTTGATCGGCCCCTGATTCGATCCGCTCGATGAACCACCGTTGTAAGGAAAAGGTGATGTTGCCGATGGCCGGCTCCAAAAATATTCCGGACGCGTGAACGATTGGCCAATAAATTCCGAACCGACCGCATGACCGTCCTTTTCCAACACACTGCCTTGGGCCTTGTGCGGAAAGCAGACCTGCGCCAACAACGTGACCGCGGCCGGATACACCACGCCGGTGATCACGGTGAGAATTGAAAACATAACGAGCGCAATGCGAAGTTGTTTAAACATGGGAATCACTTAGAAAGAACGAAATCGGTTTCTTAAACGTCAAGGCAAAATGGCCATCATCAAACGATGCCGGCGGCCTGCAGCAGCAAGTCGATGGCCTTGATGCCGACAAACGGCACAATCAAACCGCCCAGGCCATAAATCAGCAGGTTATCGCGGAGTAACGTAGCCGCGCCAACGGGACGATATTTCACTCCCTTGAGCGCCAGCGGAATCAGCAGCACAATCACCAAAGCGTTGAAAATCACAGCCGAAAGGATTGCGCTGCTGGGCGAAGCCAGCCGCATGATGTTCAAACGTTCCAGCACGGGGTACGTGCTGGCGAATGCGGCCGGAATGATCGCAAAGTACTTCGAAACGTCGTTGGCAATGCTGAACGTCGTTAGCGCACCACGCGTCATCAGCAGTTGCTTGCCGATTTCGACAATCTCGATCAGCTTGGTGGGATTGGAATCCAGATCAACCATGTTGCCGGCTTCTTTGGCGGCCTGCGTGCCGGTATTCATGGCCACGGCCACATCGGCTTGCGCCAGCGCTGGCGAGTCGTTGGTGCCGTCGCCCGTCATGGCGACCAATCGGCCGCCGGCCTGATACTCGCGAATCATTTTCAATTTGGCTTCCGGCGTGGCTTGCGCCAAAAAGTCGTCGACGCCCGCTTCGGCGGCAATGGCGGCGGCGGTAAGCGGATTATCGCCGGTGATCATCACGGTTTTGATGCCCATCTGGCGAAGTTCGGCAAATCGCTCTTTGATGCCTCCCTTGACGATGTCTTTGAGGTAGATCACACCCAGCGCGTGTTTGTTGTCGGCCACCACCAGCGGCGTGCCGCCGCGCTTGGCGATCTCTTCCACGCGCTGGCGAACCTCGGCAGGGTAAATGCCACCACGCTCGACGACAAATTGCTCCATGGCTTCGGCCGCGCCTTTGCGAATTTGCCGGCCGTCGACATTCACGCCACTGATCCGCGTCTGAGCCGAAAAGGGGATGAAATCGGCCCGCAAATCGTGCAGTTGCCGACCGCGCAAACCATATCGTTCTTTGGCCAAGACCACCACGCTGCGGCCTTCAGGCGTTTCATCCGCCAGCGAAGAAAGTTGCGCCGCGTCGGCCAGGTCCTCAATGTTCACACCGCTGCAGGGAGTGAACTCAACCGCCTGGCGATTTCCGAGCGTGATGGTGCCGGTCTTATCCAACAGCAATACGTCCACATCACCGGCCGCTTCCACCGCGCGGCCCGACATGGCGATGACGTTTGCTTGAATCATCCGATCCATGCCAGCGATGCCAATTGCCGATAGCAATCCGCCGATCGTTGTCGGTATCAAACACACTAGGAGTGCGACCAACACGGTGACAGTGATAGGCAACGGCTTCGACGTGCCTGGGTGCAACGCCGGGCGCGGTTGTTTTCTTGGCGGCAACAGCGTCGATACCCGGCGCCGCAGTCGACGGTTGCTGGTTCGCGGTCGCCGCTTGTTCCGTCGATTTGATGGCCGAATCGACGCTGTACAGAGAAAATGGCAGTAGCGTGACGCAGGCCAGCAAAAAGATGATGGTCATGGCCGCCAAAAGGATATCGAGCGCGATCTCGTTAGGCGTCTTTTGGCGCTTGGCGCCTTCGACTAACGAAATCATGCGATCGAGAAACGTTTCGCCCGGATTGACCGCCACGCGGACGACCATCCAGTCGCTGAGTACACGGGTGCCGCCGGTCACACTGCTGCGATCGCCGCCGCTTTCGCGAATGACCGGAGCGCTTTCGCCAGTGATGGCACTCTCGTCGACAGATGCCACGCCTTCGATGACCTCGCCATCAACGGGAATCTGATCGCCGGCTTCGACGAGTACCACATCGCCCTTGCGTAAGCTCAGAGCATTGACCGTTGAGTGCGCGGCGCCGTAATGCGCCTCGGCCAATTTCTTGGCATGTACATCGCGACGCGATTGGCGGAGTGAGTCGGCTTGCGCCTTGCCGCGACCTTCGGCCATCGCCTCCGCGAAATTTGCAAAAATCACGGTGAACCACAGCCAGGCGGAGATTGCGAAAATGAACCAGGCCGGCGCTTCGCCTTTTGAAAACGCGGCTTGCAACCACAGACCGGTTGTCAGCAAACTGCCGATAAACACGGTAAACATTACCGGATTACGAATTTGGTGACGCGGATCGAGTTTTTTGAAAGACTCAAGCGCCGCCCGACGAACAATCGGCGGGTCGAACAGCGGTCGAGCTTTAGCTTGTGCGGACATAACGTTTCAATCCTTAGAGCAATCGATTTTGGAGTACGAATTAGTTTTTCAGCATCATTAGATGTTCGACAATCGGTCCCAGCGCCAGCGCGGGGATGAACGTCAAAGCGCCTACGATCATCACCACTCCGGCCAGCAGCGCTACAAACAACGGCGTGTGCGTAGGCAATGTTCCGGCACCGGTGGGTGTACGTTTTTTACGCGCCAGCGCGCCAGCAATGGCCAGCGTCGGAATCATCAACCAGTAGCGGGCGATCAACATCGAGATGCCGAGCGCCAGGTTGTAAAACGGGTTGTTCGCGTTTAAGCCGGCGAACGCACTACCGTTGTTATTGCCCGCGGATGAAAACGCATACAGCACTTCGCTGAATCCGTGCGGTCCGGCGTTAGAAAGCGAATCTTTCATTTCGACCTTACCGGAATCATCCGTGGCCGAATACTTCAGTCCGGGACCAAGCACGGCAATTGCGGCGCCTGTGAGCACCACCAGCGGCGGGACTAATATCACGATCGCAGCCATTTTCATTTCGAAGGCTTCGATCTTTTTGCCTAAATACTCCGGCGTGCGACCAACCATTAAACCGGCGATGAACACTGCGATGATGGCGAAAACCAGCATGCCGTACAGACCGCTGCCGACTCCGCCAAAAATCACTTCGCCCAGTTGAATGAGCCACATTGGGATCAATCCGCCCAGTGGCGTGTAGGAATCGTGCATCGAGTTGACGCTGCCGTTGGACGCTGCCGTTGTGGCCGTGGCCCAGAGCGTCGAATTGGCAATGCCAAAGCGAGTTTCTTTGCCTTCCATGTTGCCGCCGGATTGCATGTCGCTGGCCGTTTGATCGACTCCTAACGCGGCGATCCGGGGATTGCCTGCTTGTTCGGCCGATTGGCAAATGACCAGCAGGGGCACAAAGATCAGCAGCATTGCGGCCAGCACCGCCCAGCCTTGCCGGGTATCGCCGACCAGATCGCCAAACGTGTAACAGAACGCGGCGGCCAAAATCAGGATCGAAAGCAGTTCCAAAAAGTTGGTCAGGCTGTTGGGGTTTTCGAACGGATGCGCCGAATTGACGTTAAAAAACCCGCCGCCATTGGTGCCCAACTGTTTGATGGCCTCTTGCGAAGCGACAGGGCCCAAGGGAATGTTCTGTTCGGTAACCGGCACGTTCTTGTCGTCAACCGTCGCTTCCACCAGTGAAACCGTGCGATAGGGTCGAAAGCTCTGGACGACACCTTGCGAAACCAACACCAGCGCCAGCACTGTGGACATTGGCAACAAGATGTATAGTGTCGAGCGCGTCAGATCGACCCAGAAGTTTCCGATGGTTTCGGCGGACTTTCGCGACAGACCGCGAATCATGGCCACCAAAACGGCCATCCCGCAAGCGGCCGAGACGAAATTTTGCACGCTCAGTGCGAGCATTTGCGTCAAATAACTGAGCGTGGTTTCGCCGCCATAACTTTGCCAATTGGTATTGGTTGCGAAGCTGGCGGCCGTGTTGAACGACAAGTCTGGCCCCACCTCCGCGAGATTCTCGGGATTAAACGTCGCCTGCATCGGCAGACTGTGTTGAAATCGCTGCAATCCGTAGACGGCCAGCACGCCGACAAAATTGAACAACAGCAGCCCAACGGCGTACTCCTTCCAACTCGACTCAGCGTCGGATTTCAATCCGCATAGGCGGTAGATGAGCCGCTCGCACCAGCCCAAAGCGCGGCTGGCCAGCGTTGGCTCGCCGCGGTAGACCTTGGCCATGAACCGGCCCAGCGGTCGGACCGTGGCAATCAACACGGCGAAGTAAATTCCAAATTGCAACCATACATTCAGTGTCATGAAAACCACTCCGGTTTGAAGAGCGCCACGGCCAGGTAGACGAGCAACACGGCCGCGATCGCTCCAGCAACGCAATAAATTCCTGTCATCAGTTAGTCCTCAAGGGGTTCACGTCTCGCGGCGCCCAGCGCCTAGCGCAAACGTTCGCAGAATGCAACCAGTCCGAACGACAAAATCGCAAACGCCAAAAAAATCGCGGCCACCAAAATTTCAAGTGCCATTGCCGACATACGTTTCCTCGCTGGAACTTAAGCGATTTCTGCACGATCGCGGCTTTGCGATCGCACCAGTCACTTCGTCGTTAACTCTACCGGGACTCGCGCAAATTGGGTGTCAATTCAATTGCCTTTGGCGCAAAGGAAGCGCAAAGGTGACTTAAGTTGCAGCGATTCAAGAGCTTCCGGAGACACAGCAGCGAGCCGGATCGGTCGTCACGGACAGCCAATCGCTCAAAAAACAAAAATTGAAGCGAATATGTGTGACCGGGCGTCAATGCTCGGCGACTCATCCTTGACGACGCAACGGATGCCACACACCTTCTTAAGAAAGCGAGCGGTGAGACAATGAGGTCTGTCGATTGCCAGGTCCAATTCGAGGGAGGACCGCACCATGGTGCGGTCGTTACTCTGACATCGGTGCCAAGTCAATGCTGGATGGTGCCGTCGCACGCAGCTTGGCTGCAGCATGGGCAGATCAGCCCAACCAAAGCGAGCAGCGGATTGCAAGCCGCCTATTTACTGACAGATCGGGCGGCGGCGGGAGAGTCGGGCGAGGCCGTGCGGATTTCTAAATACCGCTTCTTGGCGTTCTACGCGCCCGCGCTAGAAGGCCGGTCGCAATCGTTCGAAGCGCAATCGATGCAAACATTCGTTGCGTCAATTGCTGCTGCCATCGCGTATGCAGCGAGGTTCGCTATGCGGGCAGCATCGCGGGTGCTCCGGCCAGCTGGCGTTTCGGCCGCGTCATGATGAAGGCAAAAAGCGCTGCCGCGGCCGCCAACATGCAAACGCTGATCAACTGCGAAACAGAAAGCAAGCCGAGGTAGTTTTTCGTTTCGTCGGTGCGGATACTCTCCAGCAAGAATCGCGAGACGCCATGCAGCGCCAGCAGTAGCACAAATAGCTCGCCCTCGCGCCGCCGGAACGGTGAGTAAGCCAGCAAAAACAGGCTCAGCAACACTGCGTCAATGGCGCTATAAACCTGCGTTGGCTGAACCGGCCAGGTGCGCGGAGTAACCGGCACCGTCCACTCATGCGGCTGATTGGATTTCGAAGTCAGCACCTTGACCTGCGTGCCTTGCACGGCCGACTGGATCAGAGAGTTGCGGGCCTGCTCGACCGTACGGATATTGTCATGCTCGTAGGAATTTCCGAATGCATCGCGGTAGCGAATGCTGGTGATTAACTGACCGGCTTTCAAGCCAGCGCTGGCGGCCTGCGAATCCGGCTCGACTTTGCTGATCACCGGCGGCAAAGCTTGATCCTCGGGCGTCTGACGATCTCCTGGCAGCCAGACACCGAGCGTTGCAATTTTCGAGTCGTTTACCAAGCGCTCAAATGGTGGGCTCGGTGCCGGAAACGTTACGGCCCACGGCAAATCGCAGCGTTCGGCGGCAAAACAACAGCCGTTCATCAAACAGCCAATTCGGCCAATGCCCAGCGCCAGCAGCGCGCCAGGCGCAATGACATCGGCCGTCGGCAAAATCGGCAAGCGATATTTTCGGAAGAAGATGATTGCCGTCGGAATCATGGCAATCAGCGAGCCAAACACCACCAGCCCACCTTGCGAGATATTCACCACCGCTTTTATCGTTTCCAACAACGTGTCTTTGTGGAAATGATCGTCATCCCATTTTTGGATGACATAAAACGCTCGGGCCCCAACCATGCCGCTGATGAATAGCCAAAAGGCTAACGACAATAGAATTTCTGAATCGAATCCGCGCAACCGCCCTCGATAGACGGAGAGCGCCGCCCCAGATCCTACGCCCAGCAGCACCATCACACCGTAGCCGCGGATGGGCACGCCACGTCCTGGATCGGAAAGAGCCGGCAGCAGAAACAAGATCGCTCCGCCCATCATTCCTAACAGCGGCAAGTAACTTTTTGTATCCGCATTAAACCCTTGGCGATTGATGAGCCAGGCCAGTAGTGCCACTGAGCCAATAGCCCATATCAACAACAGCAGGCCGCTGTTGAACGGTCCGCCAAACAGCGGCCAGCCGCCGATTGATTCCCGGATATGAAACAGCGTTTGCTGCACGAGATCGCCCCAGTTTTGAAGGCGTGGCACAACGAAAATCGACGCGACCCTGCGTGTGTCCACACAGTGAAAGATACGCGCATGGGTCGCCTATGGTCAAGGCGAGTCGTTGTCGCGGAGCGCCCAGGCAAGTTTCGAAACGAATGCTAATTCCCATTGCTGACGTCGCCAGTGCTCGTGGAAATTGAAGTCAGCACCAATCTCCCGGCCGTGCTGGCGGTGCGAACATCGATCGCAGATTTCGACACCGAACGTCTGGCGTCGACGACGTCACTCGTCCGCAAAAACCACGGCCAACGCCGCGGTCTGCCCAGTCCGCGATTGGTTCAGCGCAATGGCCGTACGCTTAGCAACCATCAGCGGCTGATCGCGAACGACATTCACGGGGCAAGACGCGTCGGCACGGCGGTAATTCAGTGTTTGGGGCACTTCGCCATCCGCCAGTCCCACCAACGTCGCGGCCAATTCCAACGCGCCCGTTCCGCCCGTCAGATTGCCAAAGTAGCTTTTGGGCGCTGTAACCGGCACATCGCCCAGCGTGCGGTGAATGGCCATCGCTTCACTGCGATCATCGACAATCGTGCTCATGCCATTGGCGTTGACATGCCCCACGTCTGCCGCCTGCCAGCCGGCTTGTTGCATGACCGCGGCGATTGCATTTTGCATGGCCGTCGTGCGCTGGGCTTCGCCGTCTGCGCTAAATCGGCTGGCAAAGCCGACAATTCGGGCAAGAATTCGCGCTCCCCGACGGCGCGCGTGGCTGCCACTTTCCAGGATGAACGTGGCAGCGCCTTCGCCCGGTACCCAACCATCGCGGTCGGCATCGAATGGTCGCATGGCCGCCGCCGGATCGTCATTGCGGCGCGTTGTGGGCATCGCCCCCAAACGCATCAAACGCATCACATGGAGCATCGAACTGGTGCCGCCCGCAATCATGACGTCCGCCCAACCGCGCTGGATCACGTGTGCCGCTTCGCCAATGGCCGTCAGGCTCGAAGCCTCGCCCAAAGAAATCGTGTTGTTGGGGCCGCGCGCGTCGCGAGCAATTGCCAAATGACAGGCCGCCATATTGGGCAAATACTTCAGCATCACCAACGGAAAGAGCTGCGCATGTCCTTGGGATGACCAGAGTTTGAAGTCGAACTGGCCCTCGACCAGACATTTTTCGTACGCGGCCGGAAATTCCGACAAATCGCCGTAAATCATGTCACTGGCGAACACCACGCCGGAGCGGTCCGGATCGTCCATCACTGCGGGCAAGCCGGCGTCGTCGCAGGCCATATCCGCAGTCGCAAAGCCGAATTGAATGTCGCGAGACATGACTTTCAGGCTTTTGCGGGGCTTGATAAAGCCTTTGGCATCAAAGCTTTCGACTTGTCCGGCAATGCGGACAGGTAACTGTGAAACGTCAAATTCCGTGATCGGTTTGACGCCGCTGATCCCGGCGCGTAGGCCTTGGCGGAAAGCGTCCAAACCGATGCCAATCGGGCTAATGACCCCGATTCCCGTGATGACTACATCCATTTCGGTAATCATCGATAAGGTTTGGAACGAGGTTTGCCATCAGCGGTGCGAAACCGCCTATTCTATCCGCTCTATCAAGGTTCTCAATCGGAAAACTGCGCAATCCACACGCGAAAACCAGCTTTCGCTGGCATTTTCCGAATAATTTCTGCCTCGTTAAAGTGCTACTATTTTCCGCAGATTAACGGAAAGCGACGTCGATAACTTGCCGGCTTTAGGTAATATGGGGTAATATTCCGCCATGATCGAATTCCAGGACTTTTTCGTAAGACGGATATCGATAATGTCGGTAAGGTTCGTCAATGCAATTTGTTAGATTGCGTGCCTATTTGATCTCACGCATTTCCCCGACAATCGGTTGAGTCGTTGAAAATGTCGAAACTAGATCGATCATCCGCCGATTTCGGAGCGTTTTCGCTGGCCGAGGCGCGGAAAATTTGCCACGACTTATTCGAGCCCAAGCCGTGGATTTTTTGGACGGACTTTCTGCTTTCGATGACGTTCGGAAGTTTCTTCTATTCGATGGTCCAACGTCTGCCGATTTTTCTCGGTCGCTTTGGCGTGGCCGCGGCAAATTATCCGGTGCTGGTGCCTTGTTTGCGAACGGCCAGTTTCTTTCTGGCCTGTGCGCTGTACTACCGCGCGTCTTTATTCATTCACGAACTGGTGCACCTCCGATCCGCGGACTTCAAGCGCTTTCGAATTGCCTGGAATCTCATGTGTGGGATTCCGTTCTTGATGCCGTCGTTTTTGTACTACACGCATCTGGATCACCATCGCCGCAAACATTACGGAACGCAGCACGACGGTGAATACATTCCGCTGGGGCATCAGTCAACGGCGGCAATCTTACTGTATTTGACGCAGCCACTGATCATTCCGATCTTGGCGATTCTACGTTGGCTGATTTTTACGCCACTGGCTTGGATGCTCCCCCAATTTAGATGCTGGGTCAAGCTGCACGCGTCGTCAATGGTCATGGACCCCAGCTACATCCGCCCGCTGCCGACCAAAGATGCAATGCGTATTTGGCGATTTCAGGAGCTGGCCTGCTTTGTGGTAACGCTGATCATGGCAGTCCTGTTTATAACTGGTGCGCTGCCGATTGCTATGTTGCTGCAAGCTTTCGCCACGTCCATTGTCATCTTGTACGCCAACGCGTTACGAACGCTGGGGGCACATCGGTTTGCCGGCGACGGCAGCGAAATGACGTTCGTCGAGCAACTGGTCGACTCCGTCAATTTTACCCATTGGCCGCTGGTCACCGCCATTTGGGCGCCGGTCGGACTGAGTTATCATGCGCTGCATCACCTGTTTCCGGCCATGCCCTACCACAATTTGGCAAAAGCACATCGGCGACTGATGGAAAAACTGCCGGCGAATTCACCCTACCGCCTGACGGAAAGTCGCTCGCTATTCGGAACGCTGCGCGAACTGTGGCAAATGGCCGCACGCCATGCGAGCGAGCAAAAAGTGGCTAAAACCTCCGATATCGCTCATTCCCAGCGGCTGTCGGTCTAGTCCGTGCAGATCCATCCGCGAGCGCACGCGTGCTGTTTGGTTTTTCGACAACTGCAATTGAAACCCAAGTTCGCACTGAAAAATTCTCATGGCCGAAATTCTGACGATGGACAGTCCCCGCGACGAAATGGCTCCGGAACATCCGGCATTTTCATTTCGCGAAGCGCGGAAACTGATTGGCGACTTGTTCGTCCATAACTCGTTCATTTATTGGACGGATATGCTGCTGACCGGCGCGGTTGGTTACGGCTGTGCCACCTGCTTCTTAAAGACACCGGGCGTTACCTGGTTGTCGGCCGCAGCCTACCTGATTGCTGGCTTTGCTCTGTTTCGCGTGGGCAGTTACATCCACGAAATTACGCACATGCGAACCGGCGAAATGCTGAAATTTCGCATCGCCTGGAATGTCTTGTTTGGAATTCCGTTGTTAATGCCCTCGTTCTTTTACGAAAACCACATCGACCACCACAACAGCCGCCATTATGGCACCGTGCATGACGGCGAGTATTTGCCGATTGGTGCCGGTCGCTGGGGACAACTGGTGCTGTTCTGGATGCAAGTGCCGCTATTGCCCGTCTACATCTTTTTACGATTTCTGATCGGCACGCCGCTGTCGTTTTGCTATCCGCCACTGCGAAAGTGGTTGCTGGAGCATATGTCGTCGTTTGTGATCAACTTCAAGCATCGCCTGACGATTCCCAACAACGCTCCGCTGAAGACCTGGGCTTGGTTGGAATTCGCCTGTTTTCTGCGCTGCTTTGCCTTATCCGTGGCCGTTTGCGTCGGTTTCCGCGAGCCTGCTTACGTGTTCAAGATGTATTGCATTGCCGTGCTGACGCTGGGGTTGAACTACATTCGCAACATGGCCGCGCATCATTACCGCAACGATGGCGAGGCGATGTCGCACTTGGAACAACTGGAAGACTCGGTCAATATTGAAGGCATGCCGGTCGTGACCGAACTTTTCTTCCCGTTGCACCTGCGATATCACGCCCTGCATCATTTGTTTCCGTCGCTTCCGTACCATAATCTGGCCAAGGCGCATCGCCGCTTGATGGCCGGTTTACCGGAAAACTCGATTTACCACCGTACCGTCTACAAGAGTTTTTGGTCGGTGGTCTCGGAATTGTGGCGCGACGCGACCAGCGAGCCGAAAGCGGCCAACAACCGCGCGTCGGCTGCCTGATTTGCCTTGTTGCGGATCGCGGCGCCGCCGACTGAAAACCCTTAGCGCCAACGAACAGCCTCACGGCGAATTCGTCAGCGGTGCCGGTTCAAGCGTCAGCCGCCGGCCGGCTTAGTCATTGCCAGAGCGTGCAGAATCAGCACGGAGCCAATCGAAATCATCGAATAGCCAAGCCACTGCGGCGGGTGAATCACTTTGTGAGGCAGCGGCGCGTCCGCCGGAATCAGCGATGCGATCGTGGCTGTGGGAGTCTGCTGCGAGTGATTCGCCAGAACTTTCGTGACTTTATCGTTCAGTTGAAACGAGTCGACCATCCGAAACTGCACACCGAGCAGCAAGAGCAGCATGCCCAGCAAGAAAAATTGATTGCGATTGAACTCCATTTGGCAACTCCCGGCGGCGCGGCCGCTCTAGCTTCGTGCGCGGTGTGATAGCAACCCGTTTTGAAGCTATCGAACACTTAGGCATCACAGCTTAACTGAAGATTGCCAACTTCCGATTAGGACTGCTTTACCAACACAGCACAAACTACCGTTTACGCCGCGCTGCTCGCCCGTGTCGCCCATGCCGCGACTACTCGGGAGTCACTGCCATCAACTCTTGGCTGACAGCTTCCAGATGCTCGGGGCCGATCTCGTGCCGGTCCTCGGCAAATCCCACCAGCAGCGCCA
This sequence comes from Pirellulales bacterium, assembly GCA_038205115.1. Lineage (GTDB taxonomy): Bacteria > Planctomycetota > Planctomycetia > Pirellulales > JBBRCE01 > JBBRCE01. Next base: position 15,634 of record JBBRCE010000010.1, on the reverse strand, counting down.
GATCACAAAGCCGATTGATCCGACGCGCCGAGCCCTGGGTGAGTTCGTGCAGCGTTTCCAGCGCGGCGGTTTGAAAGATCGTTTGCTTAGCGCCGGCTGCCGACATGCGGTGATTGACGTAACTGAAGGTTTCTTCGATCGACAACGGACGCAGTAAGCATTTCACGCCCAATCGTTCTTCGAGCCCCGGCATGCGATCCATCAGCGGCAGCAGCGACGGTTGACCGACCAAAATGAGTGTCAAGCCGGGCCGACCGCTGGGCTCGAAGTTGAGCAGCATCCGCAGCGCATCAAAGGTACCGACGTCATCAATGATGTGTGCTTCGTCGATAGCGGCTACGGCATGTTTGTCCTGCGCGGCAACTTCTTCCAAACGATGTTGAATGCGACGAATGCCGCCGTCGATGGTCAGTTGCTGACTGCCGACCGGTGCGCCGAGTTCAGTTGCCAGATAATTCAAGAGTTCGGCAACCGGCATCTTGGGAAACACCAGATGCGCAAACGGCCCGTACGATTCGCTTAGCTGACGCTTCAGCAGCGAGACCAGTAGGGTTTTTCCGCCGCCAGCCGCGCCGCAGAGCAGCACGGCGCCACGACGGTTTTCCACCGTATACCGCAATTTGAGCAATGCGCCTTGATGGCTTTCGCTGGGATAATAAAAACGTGCGTCGGCAATCTGCTCGAAAGGCCGACATTCCAATCGCCAGTGTGATTCGTACATTTGCGTATGCTTTGCGTTATGTGTGAATTAAAACGCCAAGTGAATTTACGGAGCGCAGAAATTTTCGGCCATGCCCAAACAGCGAATTTCGGCTGCGTGCAAACGCAGCTGGATTTCGCGAACTTCAATCAATGATGTGCGGCGCACGTCTCGAAGCGTTAACGCGGCATCCAATTGGCCAGAAGAAACCAGCGCATCCAAAGCCAGCCGTCCCGCGCCTTCGGCTGCGCAGCAGTCCAAGAGCACGACGTCAAAATGCTGTTTCAGCACGCCTAACATCGTTGCGCCGCGGAGATTGGCGGTGAAAGCCGCCACGTCGAGTGGACCAGCCAGCGGAAGCAGCGAGAGTCGGTCGGTCAGCGATTCGATGAGCACGTCGGCCACTTGAGCTTCGCCGGCAATGATCGCTTCCCAACCGCTGTCGACCGCCAATCCCAGCCGCGCCGCTAAAATCGGGCGAGCAAAGTCAGCGTCGAGCAAAACGACACGCATTCCGCGGGCAGCCAAATGCCTGGCAGCGGTCAGCGTAAACGTGGTTCGACCCTCGCCAATCCGGCAACTGGTGATCGCCAAACACTTTTGTCCCTGTTTGGAGGCCTGCTGCATGGGCTTCACGAATGCGTCAAAGCTCTGTTGCGCTTTTTTAAACAGTTTCTCGCATTCGGTCGGCCATAGAAAATGATCGACTTCCAGCGCGGCGCGAAATGGCGTCACGACCGGCTCACTACGAAAAGCAGAAAGCGGCAAAATCGCCGGCAGCGTCTTGTAAGTGTCGTCATCGTCGGCGACGGCGTTAAACGTGTCCTGCAGCGAACTCGCATCCGCGTTTTCGCCAGCCGTTAACGTTAGGCGAGTCACAACCGGCTCGGCAGGACTAGCTGCCACTTGCGTAACGCCAGATTCGAGCGAAGCGAGTGGTTTGCCTTTAAGTGCAAACGGGTTGGGTAGCGAACTTGCTGGCCACTTGCCGGGCGGAACCGCCGACGAATCACGTCGCGGAAAGACGAGCCTGGGCAACTTGAGCTCAATATTGGCGGGCGCGACGAGATTTTCTCCGTCGAATGACGTTGCAGTTGTGGCGGCTTCGACGTTGGGTTCAACCGCGGCGAGTTGCCTGGATTTGATTACACCGGGATGCGCGAGCGGTGCGACTGGCGCGCTATCGGTTTCGGCCGGTGGGGTTGCCCACTGCGGCGCGATGGCCTCCGCCATTGCAAGCCGAGCTGCCGGAGCTTGCGCGGCTGCCGGCGATTTCGGCAATGCCGTTGTCACGGTCGGCTGATCGAGTGAGGCTGCGTGCGGCGTCGAAACGTCCTGCGAGATATCTAATTGCAATTCGTGCATGACCATGGTTTTTACGGGCGTCGGCTCGACGACGATCGGCTCTTCGCCAACGGGCGTCAAATTCGGTTTCACGGCGCCAGCACGTTCGAAAAATCGACGGGCGTGCGGCATCGGCACCACGGTCGCCGGGTGATGGGCAGGTTCGGCGGCTGGCGACTGAGTTTTTTGCTCGTCGCGATACGCTTTAATAAACGCTCGATCCAGCGCGGTCATAGCTGCCTCGTATCGGGGGATAAGCGATGTTTCCGTCTAAACGCGCAGCCGGTTGTTGCAGAGTGCCGCTGGGCGGCGCAACGGGTCGATTGATCGTTTCGCGACTGGCAACGCGCGGCGACATTCCGCCTGCGTACGGTGCGGCGCTTCCGCCTGCGGGCGACTCGGCCAAAACCGGTGCATTCGGCGGCAGATACGGCACACGATCGCGCGGGTCGACGATTGGCGGAATTGGCGAATCCGATAACCGACCGCCACGCACGTCGCTTTCCGGCGGGCGTTTGGCTTCGTAAGATTGCGCGGGGTTCGACGGCCAGTTCGGTTTTTGGTTGGGCGATGATTGATCGATTTGCGAGCGCGGCCCAGGAGTGGGCAGGTTGCCAGTCCCGGCTGGCGGCTGCAAACTGGGCAGAGACATTCCGCCTTGATTGGCAACATTTCGATCGAATTGTGGAGCGGCCGCCGAATTCGGAATTGCGACGGGCTGGCCGGGCGAAGGCAGCGCCAGTCCCAACCCACCCGAATCGACGGGCGAATTGACGTTCGCAACCGCCGGTTCAATTCGCGAATTACGAGCATTGGGCCGCGAAATATGCCCTCGTGTCATCAACGCTGCGCCCAGCAGCAACACGCCGGTAATTGCCAGGAACTGCCCACGCGAGGGCAAAATCTTGATCGCCACCACGCCGATTGCCGCCGCGAGTGCCGCCCAATTCACGCTCTGTAATTTGCCGCGAATCCGATTGGCCAGAATCTTGGAAGTTGCCACCGCCGCGTTTGCACCGCTGCGTCCGGCAATCAGCCATTTGGAAGTGGTTGTAGGCGCGGCGACAGCAATCGTTGCGTCCGCGGCGGCCGGCTTGCTCGCCGGTTGCACAGCAGCGTCGATTCGCCTGATTGACTTGGGCACCGTCGATTTTTCCGGATCGAGAGCAACGGCTTCGTCGTTGGATTGAAACAGCTTCAAGCTCGGCTTGCTAAGCGCGTTGAGGTCTGGCAATCGAATGATCAACGACGGGCCGCCAGCATGAGGACCGGAGCTGGACGCAACGGCAAATTCGCTGGCAATGTCATTCATGGGAATTCGCGACGATGCGCGCAGGTAATGGGACTATTTCCGACGTCGCTATTTATCGGGTCCAGTTGTATCGATCTTGAGCGGTATTTCGATTACGCGGACTTTAACGGCCGGTAATTGGCTCCAAGCACACTTCTCACGCGATCATCGCGCCAGAATCAGCTCAACTCCGTTGTCGCTTGCCGATTAATGCCAGCAGTTTGTGAGATGCGACGCTGCTCGACGCTCCGTCGAATGCAGCACGCGACGCCCGCAGAAGTGCAAATGCGATTCAACGTCGCGAACCAGCGCCGGCAATCGATTGCCCGTAATTGAACGCTAGCAACGTAAGGCCGCTGACGCTGCAGCGCGCGACGTTGCCAGATAGCCGTCACGCCTCAAACAGCGATTACGCGGCGCGCTGGGTTTTCGATGTTGCGCTGGACGAATGCGCGGAGTGTGGGCCATCGATTCGCAATTGCGCGAAGCGGGCCGAACTGCCGGCAATCACCGACATCGGTGCGGGAATTTCCTGCAAATGCTGACGATGTCGTGCGTATTCGCCCCGATTGCAGCAAGCCACGGCTCGTCCGGCCAATTGTGCCGCCATGCCCCAGGGCGTGATCACAGCGGCCACTTCGGCCATGGCCGCAAGCGGATGGAAAAGCCGATTCGCCCAGCCAGTATGGCTGGTATGCCGCCAAAACAAGCGCTCCGCGTGCAGACCTTGGCTGTACGCAGATGCATGCGTGCGCTGAACGCTGGTCCGCATAACCCGCGAGGCGGGTTCAACCACGTTCTGCCAATCGGCTTGTCGCAGGGAGAGCGCCATGTCTAAGTCGGCCAGTTGGTCGCCCACATCGCTGGCAAAACCGCCGGCGAGTTCAACCGCTTGCGCGCGATAAAAGCCCGCCAGGGTTGATGGGCCGATCGATTGACGCGGATCTTTAGCGATTCGTCGGCTGCCGCCGAGACCGCAACGAATGCCGGCAGATTCCAACTGATTGGAATTGCGAGGATTGACGATCAGCGGCGAGACCATGGCCACGCGCGGGTTGGCAAAGTGGCTAATCGCCGCGTTCGCCCAACCGTCGCTGACTTCCATGCCGCTGGTCAGCAGATGCAAAATGGCGCCAGAACTGGCTTTCACGGCCAGGTTCACGCAGTCGGTCCAACCTTGATTGGAGTTCGCTTCAATGAAACGAACTTCGCCGGCCAGCGCATAGGGATCGCTGTAGGGACCATGAGTTACGGCTAACAGTTCGCTATCTTCTGGCCGATTTTGCAGCACAGAAGCCAAACTGTTTTCCCAACCTGAGGTATTTCCCAACGAGGGGATAATAATCGAGAGCCTGGGCACGAAAACCTTCCTTGGCTTGCGTCAGACGAGGATCCGGCCGGTAGTTGGTTCCGGGTTGCACCGGCCGGAAAAGATTCCGGTCGCTACCGTCCGCTGTTTACTTCGGCAGCCAAGATGCCGCGAGTTTACGCGAAGTCGCAAGACAATGTCCGTTCGTAGCATTTATCGGGTAACGCTAGCAGAATCAGCGCTCTTTATGCGCGATTACCCTCGATTTTTCCGCCCAGGACGTGCTGGCCAACGCATTTGCCAGTGCCTGCGAAGAATGAGCCGATGTTGCCGGATTTGCTGCCATCAGGCGGCGAATCTCAGCCCGAGATGGCAAACCGAACAGCGCCGCGGCTCGCAACAGGCGGTCACAAAAGGTTAAACTCTTTGGTGGCGTGACGCGGGCAGTTTTTTCCGGCGTCGCCACAGATTACACTGTTTTTTGCGGATCGCCGCATTGAGCCCTGCGCGGTTGTGGACCAGCGCTGTCCGCTTTTCCGCTAGCTCGCGTTTAGTTTGCAGGAATCAATCTCACGAACCGGAGCCTGAAGACCATGATACGCGAAATTTTCCATTCCGTTCTCGCCAGCCGCGCGACGCGCGCCAGTTCGCTGGTCATTCTGGCGCTGGCTAGCTGCTTCGTCGCCGGCCCACTGCTGGCGGCCGATGGCGACGCCGCAAAAAAAGCCAACGCGCCGGCGAAATTTGACGGGCCGGCCCTGGCGGCCAGCGTTAAAGGCATCTTCCGTGCTTCGTGCGCGGAGTGCCACGGCAACAAGAGCCCGGCCGCGGGGCTCAAGATTCTCGACCACAAAATCCTGGTCAAAGACAAGCAGGAAGTCACGCCCGGCAAGCCAGAAGAATCCACGCTGATCAAAATGGTGACGTCCGACGACAACGATGTCGTCATGCCGCCCGGGGGGCGTCCCAAGTTGCGTGGTGAGGACATCGAAGCGATTCGTAACTGGATTTCGGCCGGCGCGCCGGAGTTTCCGGCGGATGTCGAACAACCGGTGGCCAAAGACGTTGATCCCGGGCTCAAGGATGTGGTGGGTGTCGACTACGTGCTCAAGCAAATTCATGGTTACGTCAGCACGCTCAACGTGGCGGATCGCCGTTACGTGCGGTTCTTCAGCACCAATCACATGCTCACCGCCGGCGCGTCGCGGGCGGAACTCGATCTGCAGTATCAAGCCCTGTGCAAGGCCATCAACCATCTCAGTTGGGAACGCCGCATTGTGCATCCCAAAGTGATCGACGGCAAAACGGCTACCGTGTTTGCCATCGACCTGCGAGAACTCGGTTGGCAAAAGCAGCCCTATCAGAAGTATCGCGACGGTCACGCCAGCGGGCGGGCAAACTTCAACTTGTTTGACCTGGCACTGCTGGAGTATCCCTACGCGGCTTTGTACCAAGATTCGGAAACTTTCGACCAACTCATGCAGGAGTTTATCGTACCGTCCGAGATGGTGCGGCCAATTGCCTACTTGCGAGCCGACTGGTTCAGCAGCAACGCGACTCTGCCGCCACTGTACGAAGACTTTTTACAACTGCCATTCGAACTGGCCGACTTGGAGAAAATGCTGGCCATCGATTCGCAGCGTGAAGTGGACGATCGCGTGGCACAACGAGCCGGCATGAGCATTTCGTTCGTGTCGCGCAACAATCGCGTGGTGGAACGTCATCGCTCGCGAGACGGCAGCTACTGGAAGAGCTTCGACTTCCGCACCAGCAAGGGCAACGAAAACATGTTCATCGATCCGCTCAACCTACACCCGGTGGGCGGCGAGATGATCTTCACACTGCCCAACGGTCTGCAAGGCTACCTGTTGGCGCTCGGCTCCGGCGCACGAATCGAGGCCGCGCCCACCGAAATCGTCACCGATAAAGCGGCCCTCGATAAAGTCGTCCGCAACGGGCTGTCGTGCATTCGCTGCCACGATCGCGGCATGAAAGAATTTAGCGATAACGTCCGCGATGCCGTCTTGAAACTGCCCGGCAGTAGCGGCTTGGATAAACGCTTTTTGCTTGAGCTGTATCCCGAAGAAAAAGTCATGAAGCCGCTCGTCAAAGAAGATACCGATCGCTTCATGGGCGCCATGGAACGCGTGCTCGGCAAGTCGCAGAAAGTCGAACCGCTCACGCCTGTCTCGCAAAACTTTCTGGACTCCGCGCTCTCGCTGCCGGTGGCCAGTTCCGAATTGGGCTTGGCTTCGCCAGCCGATCTGGAACACATCTTTCGCACGCCTACGTTCACGGGCCTCGGCCTGCTGCCGCTGGCCGCCGGTGGCGTGGTGCGTCGCGACATGTGGGAAGACTACTACGATCAGGTCGTGCGAGCGCTGGGAATTGGTATTCCGATCGTGCCTGTCGATGGCCTCACTCGCCCCGATTTGCAAGCCAGTCCCGAAGCGGCCAACTTGGTGCTGACGACCAACAAAAAGAACAACATCTTCGCTCCCGGCGACGAGATGTTCATCACCGTCAAAAACAAGTCGCATGTCGCGATGTACGTGGAGCTGATCGGCACCGGCGTCAAAGGCGAAAAAGTGCTGCTCGTGGCACCGCAAACGGTGGCCGCCGGCGAAACGTTGCGTTTCCCCAAGACGGGTGCCATCAAAGTGCAACCCTCGCTGGGCAAGGAACGGATCAGCATGTTTGCCAACCCCTATGAATTCCCTTGTGCGGAAATTCTACGTGGCGAAAACATTGTCGACCGGGCCGTTCATCCGTTCTACACGGCCACGGACATCAAGGGCTACTTGCAGCACACACCCAAAGGCGGCGAGGCCCATTTCGACCCAGGCTTGATGATCAAAAAGACCATCGACATCGAAACCAAATAGCTGTCCGTCACCGTCACGATTCGCGTTTCATTTGATATCACCAAGCATTACAAATTCATAACAGGATACCCTCCCATGAACCGTTCATTGAAAAACGAGATCCATTCTCGACCGGTGCGTAAGCCGCACTTTCTCGGTGCGTACAGTCGACCGCTACTATGCCTGGCTATGGCGCTGGCCATGGTTTTGCCGGGTCGAGCCGTCCGCGCGGCCCAAGCCAAAGAACTAAACGCGCAACTGCTGGCCAATGCCGGCAAAGTCATCGAGGTGCTCAGCGGAAAAGGCTACAAGAACGTCGGCATTCTCAAATTCCGCGTCAAAAAGGGCGCTGAACCGCTCAGCGATAATGTCGGTGCGCTGAATTCGATGCTGGCCGATCAATTGGAAGTCGCCATGATCCTGAAAGATCCGCCAACCGATGACAAGCAGATTGGCATCATTCATCATGCCAGCGCCACGGCCGCCAAGATTTCTGGCGCTAGCCATTTGACGCCCGAAGGTCGCAAGACGTTCTTCACCAGCGAGTATCCGTTGGCCTGGGGCGACACCAAGGTCGTGCCGGACGTGATGATTACGGGCGTGGTGATCGTGACGCCCGACCTCAAAGAGATGAGCATCGGCTTATTGATGTTCGACAAGAACGGCAGCGAATTGCAAAAAGTTGTTCCGCAGTTTACCGCCCGCGTCGACGCCAGCACGCTCAGCGAACTGGGCGAAAGCTTTGCCATGCGGTCGGCTTTCGAAAGTGGCAAAATCGAAACCGTGAATACGGAGACGATCGAAAAGGCGGAAAAGGAGGCCGTCGAAACCGCCGCCAAGGTCAAAGCTAAAGAAGCCAGTTTTCCGCTCAGCGATTCGGCTGCCGCCATCTCGCTGGAAATTCAATACGACGGCAAGCCGATCAAAGTCGAAACCAAAAATGGCAAGGCGTTTGTTGCCGAACCTAACGAGGGGCAAAAGGTCGCGCTGATCATCAAACGCGTCAAGTCCGACGGCAAACGCTACGGCGTGGTGCTCAAGGTCAACGGTGAAAACACGCTGCAAAAGGAGAAGAGCCGCGATCTCGATTGCCGCAAGTGGGTCGTCGATCCAGACCGCAAACAATTGGTCGTCGAAGGTTTTCAGATCGACACCACCACACGCGAAAAATTCAACGTGCTGTCCGTTGCCGATTCGAAAAAAACCGAAGTCAACTACGGTGACGACACGGGACTGATTTCGATGACGGTCTTCGCCGAACTCAAAGGCGAAGTGCCGGCGGCGCCGCTGGGCGACGAAGACGCCGCCGATCTGGTGGCGGTCAACCGAGGCGCCTTTCCCAAAGATTCGTTGGCGGTGAACAATTTGTCGATCCTCAAAGCGCGCTTCGCCGACATTACCCGCGGTTTAGTCGCAGCCGGCGCCGTCGAGGCCAGCGCGACCAAGGTCGTAACCTTCAAGGCGAACCCGACGCCAATCGAATCGACCATCATTCGCTACTACAACCGTCAGGCCGGTTTTCCAGCGGATCTGCCAGCCGCGCCGTGATTTCCCGACGACGATGAAAACAACAACCGGCGTGGCCGACAAGGCACGTTGAAATTGGCGATTCCCGTCGATTTTGACTTGCATTGTGCATTTGTTAATGCGACTCGCCCTCAGAATGCCCTCCATCAACTGCGTGTGTGTCATGCCTTGTTCTTTTCGCGGACGTTCAGCTGCTTTCGCATTCCTGTTGGGCGGTCTGTCGTTAGCGTTGGCCACGGTCGCCAGGGCCGACGATCATGACGATTTCTTTCGGGCATTTCGAGCCGCGCAGGCTGCCGAAGCCAAGTCAGACTTGGTCCAGGCAGGTCAGTTTTATCAGCAGGCGCGCGAACTGGCCCCGCGTGTCTTTGGGCCCAACGACAAACGTACGGCCACGGTCATCAACAACCTGGCCAACATAAAAAAACAACTCGGCGACTTTGCCGCCGCGGAAAGACTGCACGATGAATGTTTGACGCTTCGAAAAAGCATTCTGCCGCCAAACGATCCCGATATTGCCCAGAGCCTCGGCAACATTGCCAACCTGTATTTGGCGACAGGCCGTTACGCGGAGGCGGCCAAAAAAGGTGAAGAAGCGCTGGCCATCCGCAAAACGCGTCTCGGCGCGGAAAATTTGGAAGTCGCCGATAACCTCAATAATCTGGCGGCCATCTTTCATACTCAAGGCAAATTCGAACGGGCCGAGCCCTTGCTGCAAGAGAGTTTTCGAATTCGCGTTAAGCTGCTCGGTCGGAATCGCCACGATGTCGCCCAAAGCCTCAATAACCTCGGCAACCTGTACTCCGATTTGGGGCAGTTCGAAAAAGCCGACCGTGATCTCAAAGACGCGCTGGACATCTATCAGCACAGCCCCGACTCCACGCCGCTCGATATCGCCGCGGCACAGAACAATCTGGGCATTCTTTACGCAACGTACTGTCAAAACCAGCAGTCGCTGGAATGGTTGCAGAAGAGTTTGGAGACCAAGCAAGCCAAGCTCGGCCCCAACCATCCCGATGTCGCGTTGGCGCTCAATAATCTGGCGGTGCAGGATAAGTTGCTGGGAAAATATCCAGAAGCCGAGCAACTATACTTGCGGAGCTTGAAAATTCGCGAAAACGCCTTCGGCCCAGCACATCCCGACGTGGCGTCGAGTCTGATCAATTTGGCCAATGTCTACAATGATCTTGGGCGTTATCAAGAAGCCGAGCCGTTGTATCTGCGGGCGCGCGACATTGCCCTCAAGCTCGACAGTCAGCGCCCCGAATTGGCCAAGACGCTGCAGAACCTTGGCCTGCTGCACGCGGCGGTCGGCAATGTCACCGCCGCCGCCGAAGAACTCGATTTTTCCAGACATATCGTTCGTAAACATGCCGCGCAAATTCTGCCATTGCTCAGCGATCGCGAACAGCTCAATTATCTGAAAAACGACGCCAACGACCTTGGCCTAGCTTTAAGCCTGCCCTGGAAATTTCCTAACGCGGCGGGTCTGACCGAACTCAGCGCCGGTTGGCTGGCCAACAGTAAAGGCGTGGCCCAAGAAATGTTGGCTCAAAAAGCACTTCTCGAGCGCGACAACAAAAAGCCCGAACTCGTACCGCTCGTGCGAGAGCTCGTCGGCGACCGTCGCCGACTGGCAAATCTGATCAACCTTGCGCCGCAGCCAGGCGAAGAAGCGGCTCATAAACAAGCGGTCGATAAGCTGTCGACGCTCGTCGACGAATTGGCAAATCGGATGGTGCATTTGGGCGGCAGTGTTGTTGCTGGCAAGTGGGTTGCCATGAACGACATTCGGCGAGGCATGCCAGCTAAGAGCATGCTGGTCGATATCGCGCGCTTTTATCCGGTTGTATTTGGCGCGAAGCCAGGCGAGCCGCACCGGCTGGCCGCGCATTACATGGCGTGGGTGACGCCGCCGGTCGGCAATGGCGAGACCAAAATTGTCGACCTGGGCGATGCGGCGGACATCGACAAAGCAATCGCCGAATTTCAAGAAGCCTTTCGTCCCTGCCAAAACGCCGATCGAAACAAGAACCCCATTGGCCGCCTCGGCGAAGTCGCTGCGGAGAAAGAACTCCACCAATCGCTGGCGGCACTTGCCAGCAAATTGCTGCTTCCCTTGCAGCCAATCTTGGAGACGAGCGATGAAATCATTCTTTGTCCCGATGCCGGTTTGTGGCTGATTCCGTGGGCCGCATTGCCGCTCGACGAAAAAACCTACGCGATTGAAAAGTGGAATATCCGCTTCGTCAGTAGCGCCCGCGACTTGACGCCGCAGGCCATCGATCCGGCAATCAAAGCCGGCACGCCACGGATTTTCACCAATCCGAACTACGATTTGCCGGCAGGCGAAGCGGCAATTGCGCTGGCCGCCATCCTGGGCACGCAGATTCCTGCCAAGCCTCTGGTTCCACTTGCGCCTGCCGCGCCATCGGCACTCGTTCCGCCCGCGCCTGCACCGCCCGCGCCTGCACCGCCCGCGCCTGCAGCAGTTCCACCTGCACCAGCGGCACCTGCCACTTACGCACCGCCCTCGCCCGCAACGTTCGAACATTCGCTGGCCGAGGTTTCGCGGTCAGCAAAGACGATCGGACAAGTCTCACGGCTGCCCGGCACGGCTGCTGAGGCCGAAGCAATCATTCCGAGTCTGACGCGCTACGCCGGCGAGCCCAAGGTTTATTCGGATCAACAAGCACTCGAAGGCGTTTTTAAACACCTGGCTCCGCCGCGCGTGTTGGTGCTTTCGACGCATGGCTTCTTTATTGCCGACCAGCAAGTCAACCCTGTTGCCGACGCATTGTTCGTGCCGGTCGATGCCAAGACGCGCGCGGCTGCACCCTTCGTGTTGCCCGAGCCGCTGGAAAACCCCTTGGTACGCTGTGGGCTCATGTTGACCGGCTGCAACAATCGCAGGCAACTGGCAGAGATGCCCAACATGGACGACGGCGTCTTGACCGGCCTGGAGATCATCAGCGTCAACCTCCGCGGCACCGAACTGGTCGTCCTTTCGGCCTGCGAGACCGGCTTGGGACAAGTCAACAACGGCGAGGGCGTAGCCGGGCTGCGGCAGGCGTTTCAACTGGCCGGCGCGCAATCGGTTGTCTCCACACTCTGGCAAATCCCAGATCAAGCCACCGCCCAGTTGATGAACGACTTCTTCGGCAACTTGGCCGCGGGGCAATCGAAGTCCGAATCGCTCCGCAACGCCCAACTGTCGCGAATCAAAGCTCGCCGGGCAAAATATGGCGCCGCGCATCCACTCTATTGGGGAGCATTTACGCTGACAGGGCAATGATTATCGCGGGCGACGCGCGGAAATCGAGTCATCGATTTTGCGCTTTCAGCCAGCAGGAAACTCCGCAATCCACTGGCCCTTAGCGCGCATTTGGGGGATAATGAACGACGGAAGTCGATCACCGCTGCTCCCTCCACCTCGCCTGCCTGCTGATATGTCCACTCAGACCGCCAAGACCGAAGTCGGTAGTTACTTCATTGCCAATTACCCGCCGTTCTCGCAATGGACGAGCGAGTCGCTTAGCGATGTCCGCAGCGCCCTGCATTCGCCGCCCGGCAACGTTCCGCTCGGTTTGTATCTACACATTCCGTTCTGCCGCAAACGCTGCAAGTTTTGCTACTTTCGCGTCTACACCGACAAAACGGCGCACGATGTCGAACAATATGTTGCGGCGCTCTCGCGCGAGATCGAATTGGTCAGCCAACTGCCGGTGATGGGCGGCCGGCCGTTTCGGTTTGTCTACTTCGGCGGCGGCACGCCATCCTTCCTGAGCGCCAAACAGCTCACCTCGCTCGTCGACCGACTGCGGGCCAACATCAATTGGGATCACGCGGAAGAAGTCACGTTCGAATGCGAGCCCGGCACGCTCTCCGAGCCCAAAGTCCACACGCTCAAAGAACTGGGAGTCACACGCATCAGCCTGGGCGTCGAGAACTTCAGCGATGAAGTCCTGGAATCCAACGGCCGCGCGCATCTCTCGGGCGAAGTCGATAAATCCTGGCGCTGGATTCAAGACGCGCAGTTCGACAACACCAACATCGACTTGATCGCCGGCATGATGGGCGAAACCTGGGACAACTGGCGCGAGAACATTCGCCGCGCCATTGCCATGTCGCCCGACAGCGTCACGATTTACCAAATGGAATTGCCATTCAACACGCTGATCTCGAAAGACATGCTCACGCAACAGCACGAAGCGCCGGTTGCGGATTGGACTACCAAACGCGACTGGGTGAGCTACGCCTTCGATCAGTTCCTATCCGCGGGCTACAAGGTCTCAAGCGCCTACACCGTGGTCAAGGACACCGGAAAAATTAATTTTAGCTATCGCGATAATCTCTGGCGTGGCTCGGATTTATTGGCCACGGGTGTCGCCAGTTTCGGTCATGCTTCTGGCGTGCATTACCAAAATCTGCCCGACTGGCCGACGTACATTGGTGCGCTCGATCAAGGCGAATTGCCGCTCGCGCGCGGTTTGAAGCCGACGCCGCATCAACTGCTGGTGCGCGAAATGATTCTGCAGATCAAAACGGGTCAGCTCGATGCGAATTATTTTCGCCAGAAATTCGACACCGAGATTCTCGCCGATTGGGCCGATGTTTGGCGGCAATATGTTGACGATGGCTTCGTCAGCATTCGTGGCGACTGCATCGACGTCACCCGCGCGGGCTTACTGCAGATCGATTCGCTGCTGCCCGCCTACTTCGAACCGGAACATCGCGACGTGCGATACACCTAACGTTTCCGCCCGCGTCAACCGTCCGATCGCGTGTTCCACGCCACCGCTGCTTGCCATCCGCCGCGTATCAGCAATTCAAACAGCGACGGCGGCCGGAATGTGTGGGTGCGGATCGTAATGTTCCAGCGTGAAATCTTCGAACTTGAAATCGCCGATAGATTTCACCGCGGGATTGAGCCGCATGGTCGGGAGTGCCCGCGGCTCGCGGCTGAGTTGCAACTCGACAGCGTCAAAATGATTCGCGTATAAATGCGCGTCGCCAAACGTGTGAATGAACTCGCCCGGCCGAAGTCCCACCACTTGTGCCACCATCATCGTCAGCAATGCGTAGGAAGCAATATTGAACGGCACACCCAGAAAAACATCCGCCGACCGCTGATACAACTGGCACGACAACCGCCCGTCCGCCACATAAAACTGAAACAGCATGTGGCACGGGGGCAGTTTCATTTGCGGAACGTCGGCCACGTTCCAGGCGCTGACCACCAGCCGTCGCGAATCCGGATTACTCTTCAACTGCTCGATCACCTGGCCAATCTGATCGATCGCCTGACCGTCAGGCCCCGGCCACGACCGCCATTGATGACCATACACCGGGCCGAGTTCGCCGTCTGCGTCGGCCCAGGCGTTCCAAATTCGCACGCCATTTTCCGTCAGGTAGCGAATGTTGGTTTCGCCACGCAGAAACCACAGCAATTCGTGGATGATCGACCGCAGATGAACTTTCTTGGTGGTCACCAGCGGAAAACCGGCAGCCAGATCGAACCGCATTTGATGGCCAAATATGCTGAGCGTGCCGGTGCCAGTGCGATCGGATTTATGCACGCCCTGCTGAACGATCTTCTGCATCAGTTCGAGATATTGTTGCATGCTCACTTCGTCACAGTTGCGGCCATGGCCTCACGTCGAGCGCGGCCGTGCCGGAATCAATCGCGTGCCTGTCGGCATTCTATCGCAAAACACCTCGGCCGACCATCGCCGGACTCACTGGTTACACCGATTGCGCTGTGCCAATCCGTTGCGGCAGCAGGTGGGCTCGTGCCACAACCGGTTGCGGCTTTTTGGTCACATTGCAATCGGCTTTCGCTTTGCAAAATCGTTACTGCAGGTGCCTTTCGCTTTTCGATCTCCGCGCGTCGCGAAAACAGTTAGGCTACAAACCCCGCATAACTCCTCTGCAAAATGCAATCCGCACTTCACTTATGCTGGGCGAAGCACTCGAAAACGTCCGAGGACATTGAGCACAGTTCGCTTGCCAACACCGATTTTTCGACTCTCGCGGCGCGCACCGCAGGCTCGTGAATCCGCATTGCGAACGCGAATGTGGCCGCTCACGCTGCGTCCGTTTGCCGTGAACGATGCTGCCAGCATCGCCTGAGTTGGGACTCAATCGCCGCCGGATCGCCAATTGCATTCATTTCACTGACGCAACGCCAACCGTTCAATCCACCGACGCTGGCTGCATCGCCTACGACGGGCAACGGAAGGAGCAGGGCGAAGGAGTCGGCGACGATCGAAGGCGGCGAAGCGAACAAGAAAAAGTTTTTCGCCAATTCCCTCAGCGATCAAGGGCAACGTTGCAAGGCGTAACGACTTGGCAACGATTTTGACCTCGACAATCGCCGTGGACAGTGCGGACACAGCGCCGAGAAAATGCACTGTTATCGACGCTTCGGCGCGGACCGCAGGCTTGTCACTTCGAATTGTAAGACTGCGAACTTCCTGCTATCGGCGCGCAAGCGCAAAACGCTACGCGCCGGATCGCATTTTGCAAATCGGAGTGTGTGAGCGGTCGCCAGGCTGCTTGGGCGCAGGCGACCGCCGGTTAAGTTGTCAAAGAGCTTC
>JBBRCE010000009.1:0-139271 GCA_038205115.1 Pirellulales bacterium | reverse complement strand
CTGCGCAGCGCCGCGAGTTCGCGTCGCAACGCATCACAATTCGGGCAGGCATCCTTGGCAGTCAAGTTGGTCATGGCTACAACTTAACCGCACCACCCCATTTCCAAGAAGACCAACTTTTATATCCGTGAACGGTTACGATTTTTCGGTGCAGGCGGTGGTTGGCTTGTTGGATCACGACCGCTGCACCTTTCAGCATTCGTGCAACGTGGCAATTTATTCAGCCACTTTGGGTCAACGCGCGGACTTATCGGAACAGGATCTCAAACTCCTGGCCAGCGGCGGACTGCTGCACGATATTGGCAAACGCCAAATTCCGGGTTTCATCTTGCGTAAGCCGGGCCGATTGACCGACCGCGAAAAGGAATTAGTCCGCCAACATCCGGTCACCGGGTTCCGCGAACTGGCGGCGCTGGGCCAATTGAATTGGGCCCAACTCATGATGACCTACCAACATCACGAGTGGTACAACGGCAACGGTTATCCCGCGGCGACGGTTGGCGAAGAAATGCATCTGTGGGCGCGGATTTGCGCGGTGGCCGACGTGTTCGACGCCCTGACGTCCAACCGACCCTATCGCGAAACCGATCGGACGTCGGCCGCGCTGGGCATCATGAATTCCGAAGATCAACATTTCGATCCGGAACTGCTGCGGCATTGGATGGAGATCGTCGAAGCATGACCGATTTGCCAACACAGCCGCACACGGCCATGCCACAGTTAAGCGACGAGCTGATTCGCCGCACGCGTGGAACCGGCATGATCTTCAGCGACTCGCGGCGTTTTCCCCGCGTGCTGACGCAATCGGAGTGCGTTGTGTATAGCCACGGCAGCTATGCTCCATCCGGGCACCCACCGCAATCGCAAGATGTGCTACTGCGCGACATGTCGCGCGGCGGAATGCGCTTTTTGCATGGTAGCCAATTGTTTCCGGGCGAAATCTGCTCGATCAAGCTGCCTGCCGGTCAGATTTTGAAGATCGAAGTCGTTTGGTGCCGTCGGATCGCGCCGGGCACGTTTACGGCAGGCTGCAGTTTTGTGGTCGGGCAAGCTTGATTGCCCGGTCTGGTTCTGGACTGCGTACGACTGCGTACGACTGCGTTGTCTCGGCGGCAATCGCGCCGGAGTGGGTCCATCGAGCTGTCTGACATTGGCATGGAAAACGATGGTTACACGCTGGGCGTGAGCACGCGGATCAACCGGCCTTCACTTGCAAGCCACCGGTTCCGCGGGCGTCGTCTTCCGACTGGCGGCGGAATTTGAGCGTGGCGTTGGGCGGCATGCGGCGTTCTTGCACGTAGCCGCGCGTGCCGGCGGCGAAGAAGTGATGCAACCGCGCGGCGGGTTCGGCCGAATACTCGCTTTGCAATCGTTGCACGATCTCGTTCCATTTCAGATTCGTGCGGTAGATCAAGCGATAAGCATTTTTCAGCGTGATGATCTGCTCGGCCGTAAAGCCGTTGCGGCGCAAGCCAATCAGATTCAGGCCAACCACACAACCGCTGAGGCCGTCGATCGTCACGTACGGCGGCACGTCTTGCACCACGCGCGCATGTCCGCCGATCATGGCGAAGCTACCGATCCGGCAGAACTGATGGACCGCCACGGCGCCGGAAATATAGGCCCGATCGTCGACTGTTACGTGTCCGCCGAGCATGGCGTTGTTGGCAAAAATGATGTTATTGCCCAAGTGGCAATCGTGGGCGACATGGCCGCCGACCATAATCAAATTATGATCGCCCACCACGGTCGGCACATCGTGCTTAAGCGCGCGGTGGATGGTGACGAACTCGCGGAACGTGTTGTGCGAACCGATCTGCACGCGGCCGGGATGTTCCGGCACATTCACGTGCTGGGGCATACCGCCAATCACGGCGCCATCGGAAATGCGATTGTTTTCGCCAATTGTCGTTCCGCTTTTGATGTTCACGCGGCCTTCAAGGACGCAACCGCTACCTATCGTGACATCCGATTCAATGATGCAAAATGGGCCGATCGATACATCGGCCGCAATTTGGGCATCGGCACTGATCACGGCCGTGGGATGAATTTTCACCGGCATTGTTCCTGGCGGCTATTAGGAGCCCAACGACCATAACGGCGTGACATTGACTGGGTCGAGCCAATGCAGTTCGCGTGGGCATGTCGAACGGGCGGTTGTCGATCCAAGATCCTCCAACCGACCCGCTGTTTGTTATCGGCCATGAGTTGTTTGCCAGTTCAACCTGAGATAACAGCGATGACGGTTTTACCGCTTTTGCCCAGTCCGCCGGTTGGCCGAATGAGCAACGGCGTTAAATAGCGAAAACGTAACGGCAGATCAAGACGACTCCGGCAATTTTGCGCCAATCTGATCTTTGGCGATTGCGGCGAAGGCTGCTAGCGTGATGATCGCTGGCCGCAATCAAACCCGATTGGCGCTATCGCCAGTTCAGAGCGGCAGATTTGGCGGACATCGCGTTTGAAGTGGATGCCGTCGAAGCGGATGCGGTTCGAACATCCGACGGGCCGCCGGCGCCCGTGGTGCGATCCAAGTTGATGACGCGATCTTCCGAGTCGCTGGCGCGCTGGGATTTCCAATCGGTCGAAGTATTACGCCGCGTGGGCGCGGCATCAATGGGCTGCGAGTCGTGATGCTGCTGGCTGGCCGTTGTGCTAGCAGGCGTCTCCGCCGTCGCTTCCCGCTGAAGCTCCATACCGCTGATTGCCGACTGTGATTCGACCTCGGCACCGCGCGTGGCGCGGGCGTTGCCACGGACAAGCACCGATTGCGCGATGCGGGTCACGGAGATCGGTTCCGATATTGGCCGTGGTTCCAAATCGGCAGCCACGGAGTCGGCCTTGGCTGGCGCTTTGGCTTCAACACCGGGCACAATCGTTTCAGGTTGTTGCGGCGGACGCATCATTGGCGGCGCCATCCGAAACGGCTCAGGCGGCGGAGACGAGGGGTGCGACTCAATGCCAGCCGGTCCGAAAACCGGTCGCGTCGGCACGGGAAACAGCGGCACACGCGGCGACAACAGCGCAGGCGGTTGTTCGATCATCATGCTTTCGTGACCAGTGAGCCGCGCGACCGGATGACGCTGGGCAATTGGCCGATCCGCAAGCGGCCGATCCAACAGCCGGCGATCAAATGGCGACGATTCGTTGTTTGCCGCCGCTAGAGACGGCATGGTTGGCGAATCGCCAGTCGATCCCGCGAACGCCGTTTCTCGCGGGTTGATCACAGCAGTGGACGACGATGCGCGCGCGGCGGATCGGTCGGTCGTGCTGGCCTGCGTGGCAACGTCATTCCGCGGGCCATAAACATTGAGTGCGCAGCCGGGCATGGCCGTTGCGGCCACGATGCCGAAGACGACGTAGATTGTTTGTCGGCCCAACATGAAATGTGCGTTTCGCTAGCAACGAGTTTCCGGCGTGGCCGCGGTGCGCAGCCGTCCGCAGCAGGAATCGACCGATTTCGGCCGGAACTTTTGCCTAATCGGCAAAGTCCGCGTAAATGGCCAGCTTGTTGAGATGCGCCAGACGTCTGCGGCGCAGCGCTGCTAGCCTGACGGCCGCAAGCGTTATTTGCTGGTGGTAATTTTTCGCGGCGGCTTCAAGCCAACGATCTCGAGCGTTGCTACACGATTGGTCTGATTCAGATCGATGGTGCGAATTCGCTGATTGTTGGTATCGGCCACGTACAGTTTGCCTGCGGCGTATGCGAGTCCGCCGGGTTCACGGAAGGTGTTGGTTGCTGCATTCTTGTCCGTCCGTTTTTCACCGGCCAGCGTTTTGACGGTGGCCGTGGCGGGATCGAGCGATTTGATTTTGTCGTTGTAGCTGTCAGCAATGTAAATCTTGCCTTCGTGATAGGCCACGCCCAAGCAGTGCTGGAGCCGCACGGCTCTGCCGCGACCGTCGACGTCGCCAAACGTGAATAACCGTTCGCTCATCAAGCGGGACGTGCCGACAATGGTGCTGACTTCCTTGCTGGGATCCAGCGGTACCGCGCGAATGGAACTGCCTTCGCTGTCGGCGACAAACAGCGACTTGCCGTCAGTGGCCAAGCCGCTGGGCTGCGCAAACGATGCAAAGCCAAGTTCGAAGGGACGCGGCGGCAACAACGGTCCATCGACCACGTCCTCACGGTTGTTACCGGCATATGGACCGATCTCCGATTGATCCAGCGGCATTTTCCAAATCTGGTGTACGCCAGCCATGGCGATGTACAAATTGTCTTTCAACGCGATTAAATCCCACGGGCTGCTGATGGCCGTGGTTTTTGGCGGACCCACAAAACGCTGCGGTGGTTGTTTGCCTGAATCGGCTTGCGGATCGAGCGGCGCGCCCGGTCCGGGCCAGCCACCGCGCGCTTGTTTGCCGGTGCCGGCAATGGTCGAAACTTGCCTGGTCTTCAAATCGATTTTTCGGAGCAGATGATTTTCCGTGTCGGCGACGTACAGTGTTTCGCCCACCAGTGCCATGCCTTGGGGGCGATTGAAACGGGCAGTCGCGTAATCGCCATCGGCTGCGCCAAGTTGCCCCGCGCCAATCACGTCAAGCAGCGCGCCATTGAGCTTGGCGATCACCAACCGATGATGGTTGCTATCGGCAATGAATAACCGCCCGCCCGCTTCATCGGCCAGAATCTTGCCGGGAAATCGTAGCGGCGTTTGCTCGGCTTTGTCGGCTTCGAGTTCAAACGTCAACGGCTTGGCGTTCATCAAGCCCTTGGCTTTGTAATACGGCAGCGATTCTTTCATAAAGCGATCGAGATCTTTGAATTCGATTTCGCCGCTGTTAATGGCCACCACTTGGCCCTCGGGATCGATCACAACGAGCGTTGGCCAACTCGAAACGTCGTATGCGTCCCAGATCTTGTGGTTGGCGTCGTTGACCACCGGATGTTCGATTTCGTAACGCTGAACTGCCTCGATGATGTTTTTGGAATCTTGCTCGGCATCGAACTTCGCCGAATGCACGCCGATAACGACCAGGTCGTTGGGATAGGCTTGTTCGAGTTTTTTCAGTTCGGGCAGAATGTGCATACAGTTGATGCAGCAATACGTCCAAAAATCCAGCAGCACGAATTTGCCGCGGAGTTGCTTAAGTTCGACCGGCTTGGATGTGTTGAACCAGCCCACGCCGCCTGTCAGTGGCGGCGCTGCGGCGCGGTGCGGAAACGGGTGCTCCAACGGTTTGGCATCGGCAGCGTGGATTGTGGTCGCCAGCAAACCAGCCGCAACAAACAGGGCGCAAGTCATCGTCGCGCGCGGGGCTGAAAATCCTCGCAAAATCATAGCAGAGCTTTCGCAAATTGGTGACCGGGCGGTTGGCCGCCGCCAAGGTAGGGCAACCTCCTCAATGTACGCCATGACCGTCGCCGCTGGCAATGTTTTGCGGCGACGATTTCCATCGGCACGCCGCGGCGGCAATTCACCGCCAGCCTTCATTCGCCAGCGTCGGAAACGCGAGTGCGTCGCACGCACGGCGTCGATTGCACGCCGTCGATTGCACGCCGTCGATTGCGGCAGCAACGCAAAAATCACTTGCCCGCGATGATGCGAGCAAGTGATTTGAAAAGCGTTGATTTGCGACTTGCCAGTTTGCTTTCTATCGGGCGAGGCCCGATGCGCATCGCCTGGTTTAAGCCGGCCGGGTGTGCGCGGGAATTTCGTGAATCACGTTCCAGGCCAAGCCCGTTTTTTCCATCAGTCGGATGGTCTGGTAGGTGAGATCAAATTCCCACCAGCGATGGCCATGCTTGGCCATCCGCTGAAACGCATGATGGTTATTGTGCCAACCTTCGCCAAAGGCCAGCAACCCAACCCACCACAGGTTGGTGCTGTCGTCGGTGGTTTCGTAATTGCGGTATCCCCACATGTGCGTGGCGGAATTCACAAACCAAGTCACATGCAGTACCAGCACCATGCGAACGAATGTGCCCCAGGCCACAAACGACAGTGCCGTGTGCAGATCCCAAAAGCCGTAGCCAATGCCAAACAACATCAGCCCAAAGGCGATGTTCAGTGGCAAAAAGAGCTTGTGCAGCGCCCGCAGAACGGGATCTTTGAGCAAGTCTGGCGCGTAACGTTGCGTCAAATCCGCGTGACCTTTTTCGCCCAGTTGGGGCAAAAACCAAAGCATGTGCGCCCAAAACCCGCCATGCCGCGGCGTATGCGGGTCGCCATCGTGATCGCTAAACGCGTGATGCTTGCGATGATTGGCCACCCAGGTGATGGCCGAGCCTTCGCCGGCTAACTCACCGATGATCGCCAAAAACCAGCGGACCGGCTTGTACGTGGTGAAGCTGCCGTGGGTGAGCAAGCGATGGAAGCCCAGGCAAACGCCCAAGCAACCGGTTGCCCACCACATGACCAGGCAAATCGCCAAAGCCTTCCAGGTGAAAAACGTGGTGAAAAACACCAGCGAGGCAAGGGCACCGGCGTGCAAAAAGCCAATCCAAATGGCGGCTGGCCAATCGACGCCTGCGGCCCATTTGTTGTTATTCGGCTGTTCGGCCACGTGCGCGTGGCAATCGCCGGCGTGCGGCAGCGGTTGATGAGCGATGTCTAACAAATCTTCGAATGGTTCCGCGTCCACAGTTGCCATATCGGGTTGCTCCTTCAAGATCGAATTCCCATTTGCGGCGGGTCGCTGAATCGAGTCGACCATCACCGTCAGCCAGTCCACGCGCGGGCGTGAGTCCCTAACTGCTTCGTCGAATTCTAGAGCTTTTGTGGAATTGCCGTGTCACCCGAGCGTCGCCGGATTGTCAAAGTTCGGTCAAATCCCAAAAATGACATCGGTGCTAGCGACACCGGGCAATTCACTCGCGGCTTTAAGCCGTGGACTGACAAGCGGTTATCGTCAAATTCACGCGAATCGCGTCTAGTAGTTGAACAATAGACCGCGACGATTCAAATCCGCGACGTAGGCTGGCGTGGTCGTGTAAAGCACCGCATCGTAGCCGGCTTGCTGAGCTGCAGTGACATTTGCGGGCAGGTCGTCGCAGTAAAAGATTTCCGACGGCCGGACGCCAGCCAGTTCCGCGGCGCGGCGATAAATTGCCTGGTTGGGCTTCATCACGCCAATCTCGTAACTCAGTGCATGCACCGAAAAATTATCGCGGATCAAGCCATATTGACCCGACGAGACGAATTTCCAATGACTGGGGCAGATATTTGAGAGGATTCCCAGCCGATGCCCGGCGGCCGCAAGTTGATTGACAACCGGTACGATTGACAGATTGACTTCGAAGATCGAACTGCCCGCCAACTCCCAAGGTGCATGTTCTCCTTGATGGTCCGTCAATTGGCAAAACACGGCAAAGTATTGCTCGGGCGTCAATTCTCCGCGTTCGTACTGCGCTTTAAGTCCTTTTTCGAAAAGCACTTGATGAATGCGCGCAGGGTCGCCACCGGTCACCTTGGCCAGGTTTTGGCAGCCGCGGTGGTTGTCGAAAGTCAGCAGGACGTTGCCGAGGTCAAAGTAGATAAACATGGGTTTTCCTGGCTGCAGGCATCAACGCCGACGTACAATTCGATCGAAAGTATAGGGCGGAAAAGTGGTCGCAGGCCAGTACGAGGCTCGGATTTTGGAGTTGTACGCCGTCCGGAATGGGCCAAAACGGCCCAAAAATCGCGAGTTTTTCGATTGTTTAGTCGGTTTTGGCTAGATATAGTAGTACGTCCTCAAGAGTTGATATCCGAATGGACGAAAAGGTTTGCCGCAACGCAGTTTGCGTCCTGCAGCGATCGCCCTACGATCAATTGCTGGCAATGTCGGCCGGAAACACACGCCTGGAGTATGTCGGACCTGGAACGAAACTGTGGCCGTCACGCAAAGCGGCATTCAGACGTTCCCAGCTTAAAATTTATTATGCGTCCACGACTTGAGCATTCCACATGCGTTTCACTCTGATTGACCGAATCGTCAACCTTGAGCCCGGCGTACGAATTACTGCCATCAAGAACCTTTCGCTGGCGGAAGAGTACTTGGCCGACCATTTTCCGCTGTTTCCGATCATGCCTGGTGTTTTGATGCTGGAAGCCATGACGCAATGCGGCGCTTGGCTGATCCGTGCCACGGAAGACTTTGCCCACAGCACGGTGGTGTTGCGTCAGGCACAGAACGTCAAGTACGCGGATTTTGTTTCGCCCGGCCGCACGCTAACCGTTACGGCCGAAGTCATGAGTCACGACGAGCGACAAACGAAACTCAAGGCTCAAGGCACGGTCGACGGCAAAGTGAACGTCAGCGCGCGGCTGACGCTCGAACGTTACAACCTGGCGGACAGCGGGCCATACTCGCCCGTGACGGATGAGCGAGTGATCTCGGAAATGCGCAGATTGTTTGCCCTGCTTTATCCGTCCAATCCGTCCGCAGCCCCCAACCGTTCCGATCCATCGGTCGGGGTTTGTTGAACGGAATGCAGGGCATTCGGACGATTCAACGGAAATCGCACTTATCAAGTCGTTAGCTGCTAAGCATAATAGAGCACTTCATCGATTCACTTTCGGAGGTTTTTCGCGATGGCATCACAGGAAGAGATTTTCAGCAAGGTCCAGACTGCCTTGGTTGACGCGCTGGGCGTTGATGAAGAAGAAGTCACACCGACTGCCACGTTAGTAGGCGATTTAGGCGCCGAGTCGATCGACTTTCTGGATATCGTGTTCCGCTTGGAAAAAGCGTTCGATATTAAGATTCCGCGCGGCGAATTGTTTCCGGAAGACATTCTGACCAATGCGCAGTACGTGCAAGGCGGAAAAGTCACGCCGGCTGGCTTGGAGCAAATCAAGCAGCGAATGCCGTTTGCGGATCTCACCAAGTTTTCGGCAAATCCCAATGTGCAAGACTTCGGCAACATGCTGACCGTGCAAGACATGGTTCGCTACGTCGAAAGCAAGCTGGCCAAAAAGTAAACCGATATGCGCTGGTTTTGGATCGATCGCTATACGGAATTCGTCAGTGCGCAGCACGCCACGGCGATTAAAAATGTCAGTCTGGCCGAAGATCATCTGCACGACCATTTTGCCGGCGCGCCGTTGATGCCGGCCAGCCTGATTATTGAGGGCATCGCGCAAGCTGGTGGCATTCTGCTGGGCCAGGCGACGGGCTTCGAACGGCAAGTGGTGTTGGCAAAAGTTGCGAAAGCGCGGTTTTACTTCGAAGCCCGCCCCGGCGACACATTGACCTACCGTGTCGATGCCCAGGACATTCGCGACGATGGTGCCATTATCTCCGGCACCAGCCGCGTGGATGACCGGCTGCAGGGCGAAGTGGAATTGGTGTTTGCCCAACTCGGCTCCAAGGGCGAGCAAACCGGTATGTTCGAACGCGAAACACTGCTCAATTGGCTGCGAATGATCCGGTTGTTTGAGGTGGGCGTCAACACGGATGGGACGCGAATCGTTGAGCCGGCGCTACGGTAGGGCGGCAACGTTCCGCATGTTCGACTTTGGATCGCAGCTTCCCCGCGGCTGCCCAGCATCTGAGCGGGCAACGTCCAATTGCATTTTCGCTGGGCTGCCGAGTGGGCGGAGGCGATGATTACAGTATTGGCCCTATCCGCCGGCCATAAAATCAACCATCATAAATAGCGAATCTTGGCAGCGAATTTTGCGGCTGTCGGCTGGCCATTTCACATTTAGCCATTGGTTTCGAGATGAACAATACGCAACCGGCGCGACGTCGTGTGGTGATTACCGGCATGGGCTGCATCACCCCGATGGGAACCGAAGTCGAAAAAGTTTGGGCAGGGCTGAAAAACAGCGAGTCGGGAGTGGGCTTTACGTCGATCTTCGATGCCAGCGAATATCCCACCAAGATTTCGGCGGAAGTTCGCAACTGGGATGTCAGCGACGTGGGCGAAGACGTCGAATTCTGGAAGCGACGCGGCCGCCACTCGCGGTTTGCCGCCGGCGCCGCCAAGAAAGCGATTCGCGCCGCCGGAATCGACGAGACGAATGTCGAACCAACTCGTTTTGGCGTCTATCTCGGCAGCGGCGAAGGGCAACAAGATTTTATGTCGTTCTCGCGGATGATCGTGAGCGGACTCGGCGGCGAACAGTTCGACATTGCCAAATTCACCAAGACCGGCCTGGAAATTCTCGATCCGATTGTCGAACTGGAGCAAGAGCCTAATATGCCGGTCGGTCACGTGGCCGCCATGTTCAATGCGCAGGGGCCAAATTCGAATTGTCTGACTGCCTGCGCCGCAAGTAGTCAGGCGGTTGGCGAAGCGGTGGAAATCATTCGCCGCGGCGATGCCGACGTGATGTTGGCTGGCGGCGCGCACAGCATGATTCACCCGTTTGGCGTGACGGGCTTTAATTTGCTCACCGCTTTGAGCACCAATAACGAAAATCCCACCAAGGCGTCGCGACCGTTCGACCGCGAGCGCGACGGTTTTGTGCTGGGCGAAGGCGCGGCGATGGTTGTGCTGGAAGAACTGGAACACGCCAAGGCTCGCGGCGCACAAATCTACGGCGAAGTGCTCGGCTATGGTTCGACGGCCGACGCGTTCCGAATTACCGACACGCATCCGGAAGGGCGCGGTGCTTCGAGCTGCATTCGTATGGCGCTGGCCGATGCCAAGCTCGGCCTGAACGACATTCATTACATCAACGCGCACGGCACTAGCACCACCGTGAACGACAAGGTCGAATCGCTGGCCATCAAAACCGTATTCGGCGAGCAGGCCTACAAAATTCCGGTCTCAAGCACCAAGAGCATGATGGGACATTTGATTGCCGCGGCCGGCGCCACGGAAATGATCATCTGTTTGATGGCCATTCGCGATAATGTGCTGCCGCCGACCATCAACTACGAGAATCCCGATCCGGATTGCGATTTGGATTACATTCCCAACGTTGCCCGCGAGGCGCGTTGCGATGTGGCGCTAAGCAACAGTTTTGGATTTGGCGGACAGAACATCACGCTAATCGTTGGGCGTTACAACGGCGCCTAGCGCCGCGCACGACTGCTGAATTTCACTCGTTCCCACGTCGCGTTATTTATGAATCCATCCGCTGGCGAAAATGCCAAGCATCGCAGCCAAGCGCGCTGGCGGTCGATGATTTTGCCCGGCGCGGGCTACGCGCTGTTGGGCGACGGCCAATCGGCCTGGCGGACTCTCTTGCTGACACTCGCGGCCTTGGCGGCGATGATTGCCGTTTGCTTTTGGCCGAGCGCCATCACGCTGACGCTGATGGTGGCGCTGGCTGCCGTGGGGCTGTTCGCCTGGTCGCGTGAACTCCGCAGCATCAAGACCTGTGTCGCGCGGGATGCAACGGCTAGCATACTGAATCGTTGGTTTTCGATCGTCGCGTTGGCGACGTATCTGTTTGCCGCGTGGGTCTTGATGTTGGCGGCGACCAGCTTTGGCGCTCTGCAAGTTTCCAAGGATAGCGCCATCGTCAACTTGAATACCGGAAGCAAGGTGCTCTTCAACCGGCATTTGCAAACCGATAAGTTGCGGGCAGGCGCGTTGATTGCATTTCACGGCGAGACGCACGACGACGATCGCGACCTCGACATTGGCCGCATTCTGGCAGCGCCAGGCGACCAGCTTCGCATCGACGAAATGAAAAACGAGTATCTGGTGAACGATCGGCCGGCCGGCGCCGTGGCCGAATCGATCGACAGCTACGCGGTGCCCGCCATTCCCACCAGCGGAAACGCGTGGACGCTGCCGGACGATCTCTATTTGGTGGTGTTGGAACCCAACGATTCAAGCGCTCCGCGGCGCGTTGCGCAACTCCGCCGCCAGGCGATTGTCAGCCACCGTCTGTGGCGAATTGCCCCTGGCATGCCCGTGCGGTTGGATTGATTTGCGTCGTTCACGCTGCGGGCCAACTCTAGCGGCACGGTCACGGCGCGATTATCCTGTTGTGAGCATCCCCCAATAGGTTTTCGCCAAGAATTGCCATGCGCCGCGTTTTTCTTTATGCCATTGTCGTGATCACAGGCATGGGCTGCAGCCTGCGCGTACAAGCCGATGGCCCGAGCGACAATCAGGCCGACAATCCTCGTCGCGTGCCGGCGGCCGGTGTGCAGGTTCCCGAAGCCGACACAGCGCAACTGAAGACCGAACTGACCGCGCTGCAGGCGAGTATCGACAAACTCGCCAAACAGACCGACGCCAAGACGCAATCGCTTTTGCCGGACGTGCAGATCTTTGCCAAGGCCGTCCGCGACGCGATTGCCTACGAGGAATTTCTTAGCAACGACGATATCCCACGCGCCAAGCAACTGCTCAAACAAGGCCGCGAACGCGCGGAGCAACTCCTGGCGGGCAATGCACCCTGGGCCGCCCAGCAAGGGCTCGTCGTCCGCGGATATGTTTCCAGGCTCGACGGCTCGGTGCAGCCCTACGGCGTTGTCGTGCCGGCGAGCTATGCGGCGGTCAGTAGCGATCGCGTGCGGATGGATTTATGGTTGCATGGCCGTGGCGAGGATCTGAACGAGATCAAGTTTTTGACCGATCGGCAGAAAATTGCCGGCGAATTCACCCCTGCGGATACCATCGTCTTGCACCCTTACGGCCGGTATTGCAACGCCTTCAAATTGGCCGGCGAAGTCGACGTGCTGGAAGCCATGGAAGCCGTGAAGCGGCAGTACCGCATCGATCCGGATCGAATTGCCGTACGCGGTTTCTCGATGGGCGGCGCGGGCGTCTGGCATTTCGCTGTTCACTATGCCGATCGCTTTGCGGCCGCCAACCCTGGTGCCGGTTTCGCCGAAACTCCGGACTTTTTGCGCGTGTTTCAGAACGAAACCATCGAGCCCACGCCCTACGAAGCTAAGCTGTTGCACATGTACGACTGCACGGATTGGGCCGGCAATCTGTTTCATTGCCCAACTGTGGCCTATAGCGGCGAGATCGACAAACAAAAGCAGGCCGCCGACATCATGACCGTGGCCATGCAAGGCGAAGGCCTGGAACTGCGGCACATCATCGGCGCCAAAGCAGCGCACAAGTACACGCCTGAAGGCAAGCAGGCCGTTGAAGAAGTGCTCGACAGCATCATGGAAGTTGGCCGCGACCGCGTACCGCTCAACGTGCATTTCACCACCTACACGCTGCGCTACAGCCGTCTGGCTTGGGTAACCGTTGATGCAATGGGCGAGCATTGGCGCGCCGCCAAAGTTGATGGCCAACTGCTGGCCGGATCGGACGTGGAATTGAAAACCGAAAACGTGACGGCGTTAACGCTCGCGTTCGCGCCAGGGCGTTGCCCTGTGGACGTCAATCGCGCGGTGGAAGTTTCGGTCGATGGCGAAGTGCTTACTGGTCCAGCGGCCAAGTCCGATCGTTCGTGGACCTGTCATCTCAAGAAAGTGAACGGCATGTGGCAGGTGGGCGCATTGGCCGACAACGACGTTCGCAAACGTCACGATCTGCAAGGCCCAATCGACGATGCGTTTTTGGATGCGTTCATGTTCGTCCGCCCAACGGGCAAGTTTGCACAGCCGGCCGTGGAAGCGTGGACGAAGGCGGAAATGGCTCGTGCGATCCGCGAGTGGCGCAAACAGTTTCGCGGCGAAGCACGAGTCAAAGACGACGTGGACGTGACGGATAGCGATATTGCCGCGTACCACCTGGTGCTGTGGGGCGACGCCGGTAGCAACAAACTCATCGGTCAGGTCAGCGGCAAATTGCCAATCGCCTGGACCAGCGAGGGCGTTAAAGTCGGCGAGCAAAAATACCCCGCCGACAAACACGTGCTGGCGATGATTTGCCCCAACCCGCTGAATCTCAAGCGTTACGTGGTGCTCAATTCCGGCGTCACCTACCGCGAGTACGATTACCTCAACAACGCGCGGCAAATTCCCAAGCTACCGGATTGGGCGGTGATAGACACCAGCACGCCGCCCAATGGTCGCCATCCCGGCAAGATCGTAGCCGCGGACTTTTTTGACGAAGCCTGGAAACTGAAATAACGGCTAGCCGAACGAGCCGAACGTCCGATCGCGCTTGGCCTGTTGGTAAGCTCGCTTCTCGGCTGCCGACATTTTCGAGAAGTCGGGCAGATCGCTGGCGATGGCTCGATTCATTGGGAATTTTGCAACGACCGCGCGCGGCGATAATGAGTCCGTGGCAACGCTGACGCTCGAACTGACGTAGCTCATCACGCCGGTTTGCAGTTGGAGATCGTCTTCCAGATTGCGCCACGGCTTGATGTTCCGTTTGACTAGCACGCCGTGATAGGCCCGCACGGCTTCCTCCGGCGAGATCGCTCCGTCGGCAATCAGGCGCAGAAATTCCACGAAGGCCAACTGGCATTCGGCGTGATTGATTTTGCGACCGAACAGCGCCGCCCGCGCGCCGTACTTTTGCGCCTCGGAAAGCAGCTTGAAAGCGTCGTACGTCGTGCCGGAACTGCCACCGAGAACGCCCACCACCAAGTGCGGATCGTACGACACCAGTTCTTCCATCGCTTGCGGGCCGTGGTAGACCAGTTTCAAAAACACCGGCCGTCCTGCCTGCGCAACGCCAGCCAGCGTGCGGGCAACTTGGTCGTTGACGAATGCGGCAATTTCGCCGGCGCTCATGCCGGTACTGACATTTGGATCGAACACTTCCAAAAAGTGCCGGAAGCCAACCGCTTCGGCCTCGGTGCGAAACGCGTTGTACTGCTGGAGCGCGCGGCGATCGTCTTCGAGCCGATTGTTGAACGTCAAACTGTACAGGCCAAGATTGGCACCGCGACCGCGCTCGTCGGGTTGGCAATGGACGTGGCCACATTGGATGTGATCCAGCGTAGCGGATCGAAATGTCTGTGCCGGCTGATCGAGATACGTGCCACCGCGAACCGCCCAGACGTCGCTGGTGTCGTTGGCGCGGGCGGCCGGCGTCACCTGGCTGTCGTCGAACAATCGCTCGTGAATCGTCAGCAGTTCGTTCGTACTGGCCGACATCAGCACGATATCGACTAGCCCCTGACGCACGATCTGGCGAATCTCCTGGCGATATTCGGCCAGCGTCCGCCGACGTGCGGGGCTGATTTGCGTTTCCGGTGACATACCGGGCGCGGCAATTCCGAACGCCATATCGGCATCTTTGGCATCGGCCAGAATGAAGTCCCTGGCACCGGACGGATCAGCATGAATCGCGGCCAATTTGCGGTCGAGCGATTTCTGCATGGTTCAGCGACCGTCAAGGATAACAGACTGAAGATCACCGCGAAGGCACAAAGGACGCGAAGAAAGGCAAGGAGAGACCGATTGCTTCAAAGCTTGCTGGCAATTCGCTGGATGCCGTCTTTGATCAACGGGACGTTCCAATTCACCAGGAAGCCTAGACGTACGTTCGATAATTTTAGGTAGGTTAAGACTTGGGCGCGGTGGATGGGCAAAAGTTCGTGAACTGATTTATTTTCGACGAGGATGCAGTCCGCCACGAATAGATCGATTCGGTAACCGGCTTCGATCAACAGCCCTTTGTAGGTGACCGGCAGGCTGACTTCAATTTGGACGTCGATGCCGCGACTTTTCAATTCGAACGCCAAGCAGGCTTGATACGTCGACTCCAGCAGGCCAGGACCAAGTTCTTTATGCACCTGAACCATCGAGTCGACCAGCTTCGTCGCGATCTCTTCGATCTCCGCTCGACTCTTCACGCCCATAAACGTTGCTCCAGCGACTGAACTTCTGACTCAGTGTTTTATCACCGCGAATTGAGGAAAAAGTTATTTCACCGCGAAGGCGCAAAGGACGCAAAGGAAAAGAGAGTTACGAAGCAGTTGCTACCAATGATGAATCAATCGGGAGGTGTTCTCAATATGACCAGTGCTTACCAATCCTTCTGTATTTCTTCGCGTCCTTTGCGCCTTCGCGGTGAATCTTGGTCTGCTTCCTACTTACCGATCCGTGCAAGCACAGTGTCGATCGTGCCGCGCAAGACCTGCCCACTTTTCCGCAGCGCCTGAACTTCTTTCGGCCAGAGTTCGATTTCGCGAATGCCGATCACGCCTTTTCGCCCAACCACCGTAGGCACGCTGATAGCCACATCGCGCAGTCCGTACGCGCCGGTCATCACGCTGGAAACCGGCAGAATTCGCTGACGGTCCAGCGCAATGGTTTCGATCACTTCTTGAATGGCGATGCCCACGGCGAAGCCGGCGCCGCCTTTTTTCTTGATGACTTCTGCGCCCGAACCTTTGGCACGGGTAAAGAGTTCGTCACCCAGCTTTGGCGACCACCCAGGAAATTTTTCGAGCGGCAGTCCGGCAATCGACGCGCTGGACCACACCGGCAACATGCTGTCGCCGTGCTCGCCGAGAATCAGTGCGGAAACTTGCGAGGGCGGAACGTTCAATTTCTGCGCTATCAACGCCCGGAAGCGAATCGTATCGAGCTGCGTGCCAAGACCGATGACCTGCGCGGCGGGCAGATTGAGCCGCTGCGCTGCCAGATAGGTCAGCACATCGACCGGATTGGAAACCACGACGACGATTGCGTCTTTTTTGTAACCCGCCTTGGTAATCTCGCTGAGAATTCCAAGGAACAAATCGACATTACGATTGATCAGGTCCAAGCGGCTTTCGTCGGGCTTGCGACGCAGGCCGGCCGTAATGCAAATTACATCGCTGCTGGGAATGTGCTCGTAACCGCCGGACGAAATCACTTGATCGGCCGTCAACGCACCGCCGTGCAGCAGATCGAGCGCTTGGCCGGCGGCGGCCTCGGCATTGGCGTCGAGCATGGCAATTTCGCGAACGATCTTGCCGGTCTGTAAAGCAAAGCCGGTGCAACTGCCGACCAATCCGCCGCCGCCAATAATACTGACTTTCATAGGTTCAACGCGTTCTGAGTGTGAATGCTGAAAAGGAGTTCGGGGTTTCAACGAATCTCAGTCGTAACGTCCGTTTTGTTGGGACGACGACTGAGCGACCGCGTGATTGTTTACTTGCCGTTCAATGCGGCAATCACGCGCTCGGTGATCATTTTGACCAGCGCTTCTTGTTCGGGAGTTCCGGCGGCTGTCGGGGCCGATGCTTGTTTGGCCTTGGGCCCCATCGGTTCAGGCGCTTCGAAGGCCTTGCGCGCCACGCCGGATTTTTCCCAGGTGCTGCGGAAAACATCGTTGGCGCAGATGTCGCAATTCTCCATGCCGGGATCGAGCCGTGCGTCGGTATAGCCCCACTTGGTTTTCAGATCGAGCAGTTCGCGCGCCTTGGGCTCGTCGAAGTATTTCACGCGGCCCAGATCTTTGGCCAACATCAAAATCCGGCAGTAGGCGTCGAGAATTTCCGTCCACCAGTAGGCTTTTTCGACCGTTTCGCCATAGCTGACCGTGCCGTGGTTGGCCAGGATGATCACGTTCGATTTCTTGACGAACGGCAGAATCGTTTCGGCGAACGCCTGACCGCCAGGAGTCTCGTACTTGGTGATGGGCACATCGCCCAAAAACACTTCCACCTCAGGCAGCACGCATTGGGGAATCGGCTCGCGGGCCACGGCAAACGCGGTGGCATGCGGCGGATGACAATGCACCACGCTCTTGAGTTCCGGGCGTTCTTTCATGATCGCCAGGTGCAGCAGAATTTCGCTGGTGCGTTTTTTCTTGCCGGAAATCTGTTTGCCTTCCATGTCCACAATGCACAGGTCGTCGGGCTTGAGAAAGCCTTTAGAAACCATGGTCGGCGTGCAAAGCACTTCTTTTTCGTTGAGCCGGAACGAGATGTTGCCGTCGTTGCCGGCGGCAAAACCCTTGTTGTAAATCCGCCGGCCGATGTCGCAGATTTCTTCTTTGAGTTGCTGTAGATTGACTGGTCGCATAACGGGCTCGACTGAAAGTGATGAAGTATGGATTGTGTCGGAATTAATTTCGTGTGTCGGTGGGCAGATGGATTTCGTCCAAGATTGCCGCGTTGTAAGCGTCAACCGGTTTCACGTCGGGCCGAAATGGCTGCGCCGCTTCGCCGCCTTCGCTAATGGCAATCAGCGATCCGTGGCCAGCGCCGCAATCGTCATACACGGCGAACTCTTCGGCTTGCGCTTTGGATGCTCCAGTGAGATTGTCCAGCGACTGCGGCACCACCATCAGGTAGCGCGCACCTTGCAGCGTAGGATGCCAGCGACTGAGCGTCAGGGTGCCGATGACTTTGCCGATTCGCATAAGGTGGTTTCTGTGATGACGCTTGTTAAAGCTGGTTACTGCAGTTTCTTTGCGAAGTCGGCCGGGCATTCGCGAGCGGCTGTTCCGTAAAAAGCTTGCAGCATCTTGCCCAGCTGAAACGAACTCTTGCCGCGCGGATCGATCACAAGCAGATTCAGTCCGATTTCCGCGATGGCTTGTTTCACGCCGACTTGGCAATGAGCACTTGCCGCGCGCACACCCCGAACGCGATTCGCCAAACAATTGCCGGCGGCTAGCTTGGTGGTGAACAGCAAGCCCAGCATGCCGCCCTTGGCGACGCGGTCGGCCAGTTCGTCAATCACGCTGCTTAAGCCTGTGCTGGCCAGACGATCGGTGGCGACGTTGTCTTTGTTGGCGTTTCGCAGAAGTTGTGCCGGATCGAAATCGGTCTCAGCCGTGGCGCAAGCCAGTTGCCACTTGGGCGGCGTAACTGCAGATGACTTTGCGGGATGAAACGCAATTGCCACGTTGCGCTCGCGGAGCCAATCGCGGGCGGCCGGTGTGACCAGGGCTCCGCGATGCAGCAGAATTTGACTGGCCGGTTGAATCCGCTTTTCAAGCTGTGCCAGCGTGATGATTTTGCCGTCGATCGCAATGGCGTTGGCCTGCGGCACGTCTGCCGCTGAAATTGCAGGTGTACCCGTTTTAACGGACGCTGTGCTACTCGGCGGAACAAGCAACGAAGTCGCTTTGGCGGCTGGCAAATTCGCCAGCACCTCGCGTACGATCCGTTCGATGTGTTCCGCTGTGATGTTCATAATTTCCGATGGCTGCCGCGTTCATCCTGCAAGTTGCTGATCGCAATTTGCGGTTTTCAATTCCCTATTCGTCCTCAATGCCTAGCACCATCCATCGCACGGGCGTACTGTCGTGTTTCAAAATCTTGCGCGTGCCTGCGCCGTCGCTGCTGAGGATCACGTTGTCTCCGCGGCCAGCGCCGAGCGTATCGATGGCCAGCACCGGTTCGCCGTCCGGCGTGGTTCCGTCGACTCCATAAAATTGCACAACCAGCAACTTCCAGCCTTCCATCGAGGCATGCTTGACCGTGCTGGTGGCCGTACCGACGACGCGTCCGATTTGCATGGTCGAGTTACTTTCCTAAAATTCGCAGGTCGTCAATCAATGAGCAGCGGCGTTCGCGGGTAAACGTGAGTGGCGTGGTGACACCTTCGCCGGTGGGCGTGGCAATCGAAAACGACAGGTAACCCTCTCCGCCCAAACCGAGCGCCGCCATGCATGGCCCGTTTTTGACGAACAACGTGGTATCCAAGGCGCGGCCCATTTTGGTCATGTTCCGCACGTTGTTGGAGTGAATGATGCTGGTGTGACGGAAACCGTGTTCGTAATATTTGGCCTTGGCGATCGCTTCATCGACGTCTTTGACGCGGACAAATGGCAAGAAGGGCATCATTTGTTCGACCGGCACAAACGGGTTATGCTCGTCGGTTTCGCCAAAGATCAATTCCACGTTGGGCGAAATCGTTTTGCCAATGGCGGCGGCCAACTTGGCGGCGTCTTGACCGATGAAGTCTTTATGCGCCACATCGTGCTTGTCTTTGCCTTCGCCCACGCTGGTGATCGCCTTGGCGGTCAGGGCGTCGACTTCGCGCGCGTTCAAACGCACGGCGCCGGCATTTTCCATCGCTTCCAGCATGCGGTCGAAGACTTCGGCGACGACGAATACTTCTTTTTCGGCAATGCACAGCAAGTTGTTATCGTACGATGCACCTTGAATGATGCAGCGCGCGGCGCGATCCAGATCGGCCGTTTCGTCGACCACAACCGGCGGATTGCCTGGCCCGGCGACGATGGCCCGCTTGCTGCTTTGCATGGCCGCCTTGGCAACCGCTGGCCCGCCCGTCACGCAAATCAGCTTGACGCCGCGGTGGTTAAACAGCGAATTGGCCGTTTCCAAAGTCGGCTCGGCCAATAGGCAAATCAAATTGTCGATGCCCAGGTCGCGATAGATGGCTTCGTTAAAACGGCGTACGCCTTCGGCGGCAACGCGCTTGCCGGACGGATGCGGATTGACCACTAGCGTGTTGCCGCTGGCGATCATACTCACCGCGTTGCCGGTGATGGTTGGCAGCGAATGCGTGACCGGCGTGATGCAGCCAATCACGCCGAACGGTGCGTGTTCGATCACGGCCAGACCGTTATCTCCGCTGAACACTTCGCTGCGCATGAACTCAACGCCCGGCGTGCGCTCGCCCAGCGTTTTGAGTTTTGCAATCTTATGTTCGAGTCGGCCGACCTTGGTCTCGTTCATTTCCATCGTGCCGAGTTCGACGCACTGGTCGATCGAAATGCGGCGGATGTGATCGATGATCCGCTTGCGGTCGGCAATCGTTCGTTCGCTGAGTTGCTCGAAGGCGTCGGTGGCGGCGGCCACGGCATCGTCAACGTTGTCAAAAATACCGAACTTGCCGCGATGACAACCGCAGGCGTCTGACTTGCTGTGGCATCCGCAGTCGCCGTGACTGTCCGCCTTGGTGACCGACTTGTTAGCGTTGATTTCGCTCAGCACTTGCTGAACGACACTACGAATGAGATCTTCGGTGGCTTGCATATTGTTTCGCGTGGGTGGAATCGCGTGAAAGATCGCGGAATGTTTTGAGTTGCGTGAAGTGGCTGAATGCTGCAGGCGACAGGTGCTGTTTAGTCGGGACGATGAAAGACGTCGTTGCCGTCGATGCGGACTTGATCGACGATGCCGATAATGACCGTGTCGATGGGCATGTTTTTGGTTTCCGGCGTGAGTCGCGCGCTGGAGCCTTGGGTGATCAGCACGAATTCGCCCTCGCCTGCCCCGACGGTATCGACGGCCACAAACGTGCGACCCGTGCTGACCAGCGAATTGCGCTGTTGCGGCTCGAGCCGAAACGGCTCGACGATCAGCAGCTTTTGGCCAGTCATCGACTCAACCTTTTGCGTTGAAACGACCGAACCGGTGACCCGGGCGACGAACATGGCTTAACCTTTCGACAGTAATTCTTGAGTTTGCCGGGCCACCACGATTTCTTCGTTGGTGGGGATGACCCAAATTTGCGTGCGGCTCTGCGCGGCCGAAATCTTGGCTTCGGTACGCGTCGTGGCGTTGAGGTCCGCGTCCAGTACGATGCCCAACTCTTGCAAGTTGGCGCACACGGCGGTGCGGATGCTGGCGCCGTTTTCGCCGATGCCGCCGGTAAACGCCAGTACGTCGCAACCGCCCAATTCGACCAGCAATCCGCCCAGATAGTGGCGAATCGCGGAAGTAAACACATCCAGCGCCAGCTTGGCCGGCGCGCTGCCGGCTTCGGCGGCGGCTTCCAAATCTCGCACGTCGCCGCTCACGCCGCTCAAGCCCAGCAGTCCGCTTTTTTCAGCCAGTGCAACCAGCACTTGATCGAGCGTTTGCCCCGTTTGCCGCATAATGATTGGCAGCGCGTACAGATCGAAATCGCCTGCCCGGTTATTTTGCGGCAGTCCGGATTGCGGACTCATGCCCATCGTGATGGCCGCGCTTTGGCCATTGCGAATGGCGCACAGCGAACTCGATCCGCCCAAATGGCAGGAAATAATTCGCAGGTCGTTGCGTCCCAAAAGTTCGGCCGTGCGGGTGGCGATGAAACGATGGCTGGCGCCGTGAAATCCCCAGCGCTTGATCTGATAATCGTCGGCCCATTGCCGGGGCACGGCGTAATATCGCAAGCGATCGGGAATCGTCTGGTGAAAGCCTGTTTCGAACGCCGCTACCAACGGAATGCCCGGCAACTTTTCGCTGAGCAACCGCATAGCCTTGATGTACGGCGGGTTGTGCGCCGGCGCAACTTCCGACATTTCGCCCATTGCGGCCAAAACGTCGGGCGTCACGTGTTGCACGCCGCTGTAACGGCCACCATGTACGGCTTTGAAGCCGATGGCGGCCACTTCCGCCGCATCCTGCAAACAACCCGTTTGCGGATCGGTGAGTTGCGACAAACATTGCCGAACGGCAACCGCATGATCGGGCACCGCAACCGTCAATTCTTGTCGCTGGCCGCCGATTTCCACAAAACAACGACTGGCATCCGAGCCGATCCGTTCGACTCCGCCGCGCGCCAATTGGCGCTCGTCGGTCATATCGAACAGCCGGAATTTGAAGCTTGTCGAGCCAAGATTGGCAACGAGTATCTTCATCGCTCCATCACTTTCCGATCGCGGGACAAATTGGGCAAAAACGTTACCGGCCACGAGCCGCCCTGGCCAACCGCCAGGGACCGTCCGCTGAGGTGATTAAGACAACAGCGCGGCGACCAGGCCTTCGGCCGGACGCGGAATGACGTGGCTGGCAACCAGGTCGCCAATTTGCGAAGCGGCGTTGGCGCCGGCTTCAACCGCCGCACGCACGCTGCCGACGTCGCCGGTGACGATGGTCGTAACATATGCGCCGCCGATCGAAATGCGCTTGGTAATGCGCACGTTGGCAGCTTTGGCCATGGCGTCGGTTGCTTCAACCAGCGCGATCAGGCCCTTGGTTTCGATCAATCCAATTGCAGTATCCATGTATCGATAATCCTGTGAATGATGTTTGAAAATGAAGTCCGAGCGAATCTGCATCGAGCCGGAATTAGCCGAGATTTTCGGCTTTTTTCAGCGATTGGGGCAGGACGATGGCCAGGTCGTCGTGCGGACGCGGAATGACCTGCACGGCCACCACTTCGCCCAGACGGCCCGCAGCGTTGGCGCCGGCATCCGTGGCGGCTTTGACGGCCGCGACATCGCCGGTCACAAAACCGGTGACCAGACCACTGCCGACTTTATCCCAGCCGAGAAATTTTACGTTCGCGGCCTTCAACATTGCGTCGCTGGCTTCCACCAGGGCAATGAAGCCCTTGGTTTCGATCATGCCCAACGCTTCGTTCGCCTTTGCCATTGTGTGTGCTCCGAGATAAAGAAGAAAAGATTGTCAGAAAGTCGTCAGTGTGTTTAACGTTGCTTGACCAGTTCGACTTTGGTCGCGTGATCCAGATCGGCCGCGTTGCCTTCGTCGGTATCGATATGAACTTCCAGCTTGCTGGTCTCGTCGGCCCTGACCAACAAATCTTGCAAAGTCAGACCGCAACTGGAGGTGATTCGCAAATCCATCCGCTCGCCATTCTTCACGCCGTAGGCCGCGGCATGCGCCAGGCTCATGTGAACATGGCGCTCGGCACGGATCACGCCTTCTTTGAGTTCCACCACGCCGCGTGGACCAACCAGCACGCAACCCGGCGTGCCGGCGATCTTGCCGCTGGCGCGAACGGGCAGATCGATGCCCAGCGAAATGCCGTCAGTAAACGCCAATTCCACCTGGCTGAACGGTCGCGTGGGGCCAAGAATTCGCACGGTCGGCAGCATCTTGCGCTTGGGGCCAACCACCATCACCGTTTCTTCCGCGGCATAAAAACCGTCTTGGTAGAGGTTCTTCATGGGCTTCAGTTTGTGCCCTGGTCCGAAGAGAATTTCGACATGCTCATCGGTCAAATGGCAATGTCGAGCGGAGATGCTGACAACCAAATTTGGCTCGGCCGACTTAACGGCCGACGGCATCGATCCGTTGGACGTCAGCACAATCTGCCGCACGATGCGTTCGATGGTCTCGCGGTCCAGCGACGTGCGCTGTAGTGAAGCAGTGCTCATGAAGTAAGTTGGGCGGGTTAAGCGGGTGCGCAGAGGAAGGTCTGGAAGTATAGATTACGTTATGGTTGCGTGCTGTCTGGATCGGCAATAATGAGCTTTACTCCGGCAGCAGCGATTTTGTCGCGCCAGGCGGCGGCAATGTCTCGATCGACCACCAGTTGTTGCACCGAATTCAATGGGCAAAGGTGCATCAAGCCCTGATGACCAAACTTGGTACTATCGGCCACGACAATCACTTCTTCGCCGGCGGCCATCATCGCCCGCTCGGTCTCGACCAACAGCAAATTGCTGTTATAAAAACCACGATCGTTAATACCGGCCACGCTAAGAATCGTTTTTCGAACGTGCAACCGACTGAGCATTTCGTTGGCGTGCGGACCAATCGCCACGCCGGTGCGTGGATAAACGTATCCGCCAACCAGGATCAAATCGGTGTTGGGCTGCGAGGCGAACAAGTTGGCCACCGGCAACGACGTGGTGACGATTTGCAGCGGACGGCCGACCAACAGCTTGGCCACCTCGTAGGTCGTTGTTCCGCCATCAAGCAACACGGTGTCGCCGTCGGCAATCAATTGCGACGCTCGCAGGGCGATTGAGCGTTTTTTATCCCACTGGGCAGGCTGCCGTTCATCGAAATGCAACAATTTTGGCGAGCTGCCGGTGTAGAATACACCGCCATGCGTGCGCTTGGCGGTTCCGGCTTCTTCCAACTGATCCAAGTCGCGCCGAATGGTCGATTCGCTCACGCCCAATTGGTCTCGCAGGTCCGGCAGCGAGGCGAAACCCCGGCTGCGAACAAACTCCAACAGTCGATTGCGACGTGCTTCTGAAGTGACCATCTTCTTTTCCTTACCCAGTTTCGCTCCTGCGTGAAACAGTATGCACGAAGAGTTGAAAGAATTCAATCATCTAAATGAGCGATTTTGATCTTTTTGATAAATTTTAATGATTACGTATTCCGCAGCAACTGCAGGAAATATGGCGACGATTGATCAACTGACGAAAACTCTCAGCGACCGTCCGACAATTCCGGACGTCGATGGTATCGTAGTACGCAACTATAATAGTGACAGTGATATACAGCTCTGGATTGATGTCCGTCAGCGTACATTTGCCCGTGAGAAACTGGGTGTCCGCAGTTGGACTTCCGAGGACTTCCGGGTTGAGTTCCTAGACAAATGGTGGTGGAACCCGCAGGCCGTATGGTTCGCACTGCCAGCAATGGGCGTGCATAACGATCAAGCGGTGGGAGCAATCGCGCTTGCCATGCGCGGAAGCTCTCACGCAAATGCCAAGCCCGTGGTGCATTGGTTGGCGGTGGTGCCACGCTGGCAGCGGAGCGGCGTCGGCCGGCTGCTTTTGGCGACGTTGGAAGCCGCGGTGTGGGATCTGGGACTTCGCCAGATCTGGCTGGAGACGCATCCCGCCTGGAAATCCGCCGCGACGTTTTATCACGCACACAGCTATCGGCCCGTGGCAAACACCTGACGGGACTTGTCCGATCGGCATTGTCCCGCCAACAATGGGCGGGCGAGCGCCGCCACTGATCCATTGACTTCATCTTGCACGAACGATGCTGATCCGCACCGATTCACTCTCGAAACATTATCGCAACCTGCAGGCGCTGAACGACTGCACGTTGCAATTGAAAGCCGGCGAAGTGTTTGGGCTACTCGGTCCCAACGGATCTGGCAAGACAACCTTGTTGCGCTTGCTGATGGGTTACCTGCGCCCGACATCCGGCATCGCGCAGATCGACGGCTTAGACTGCTACCGACAATCGGTGGAGGTCCATCGTCGCGTGGCCTACTTGCCGGGCGAGACGCGACTCTTTCCGGAGATGCGCGGTCGCGACGTACTACGCTTTTTCGCGGAAGTTCGCGGCGATCGCAATTTCGAACGCAGTCTGCAACTGGCGCGACGACTGGACTTGGACCTCGCGCGGCGTACTTCGCAAATGTCGACCGGCATGAAGCAAAAGGTGGCGCTCGTGGCCGTGCTTTCGGCCGAGACGCCGCTCATTATTCTCGACGAGCCCACGTCGAACTTGGATCCCACAATTCGCAGCGAAGTAGGCGCGCTGATTCGCGAAGCTCGCGCGGCGGGCCGCACAATTTTATTTTCGTCGCACGTGCTGTCGGAAGTCGAACAGTCGTGCGATCGCGTGCTGATGCTCAAGCAGGGCAAAGTGGTTTACCAGCAGGTGCTTTGCGAACTTCGCCGGCAACATCGCATTCACGCCACGCTGGCAGGGCCGTTCACGTCGCCGCCAGAACATTTGGCGCCGGCGCTGAAAATCGAGCAAGCGCCCGGCGGACAATTGACCATCGAAACGCCCGGCGAACTGTCGCCGCTGTTGGGCTGGTTGTCTACGTTGCCGCTGGAGGAAGTACGCATCGAGCCGATCGGACTGCAGGCCGTGTACGATCGCTTCCACACCGTGGAGGCGGCATGAATTGGGCGTTGTGGAAAAAGGCGCTGGGCGAAGTGCGGCTGACGTTGCCGTCGTTCGTCCTGCTGATGTTCTGTTTTCAGGTGCTGTTTGTCTGGCTCACCAGCCAGGTGGAATTGCAGTTCGTTGCCGCGTTCTTGCGAAACATGCCGGAAATGTGGCGAAAGTTGCTGCCGGTTTCGATCGAAAGTCTGACAACCTACTCGGGGCGCGTCGCCATTGGCTACGAGCATCCGTTGGTGGTCTTTGGATTTGCCTTTTGGTCAATCTCGCGCGGGTCGGACTCGGTGAGTGGACCGCTGGGCCGCGGCACCATGGAAATGCTGCTCGCACAGCCCATCCGTCGCAGCGCGGTGCTGTGGGCCAACGCCGGCGTGACAACGCTGGGCTGCGCACTGATGGCACTCTTCAATTGGCTAGGCACCTGGACGGGAATCGCCTGCGTTCCCAAAATGCGCGATATTCCGACAGGGCCGTATGCCTATTGTGCATTGAATATGTTTTGCCATGCCTTTTTTGTGGCAGGTCTGACGACGTTATTTTCCAGTGCGGATCGCTCGCGGGGCCGCACGATTGGCATTGCGGTGACGTTTTACATTTTTGCGATGTTGCTGAAAGTCGTCGGCAAAGTTTCCGACAGCTACCATGCCTTGCTGTACGGCTCATTTCTGGCGGCGGTCGAGCCACTGCGATTTGTCGATTCCGCTTACGATCCAATCAAGTTGAGTTGGCAGTACGACACCACGCTCCTCGCCGGCGGTGTGGCCTGCTATCTTGCGGCGCTGGTGACCTTCACGCGTCGCGATTTGCCTGCGCCGCTGTAAGTGGAATTATCCAGGCCAAACTGGCAATCCATCGAGAAATTGCGGCGAGATTCCCTTCAGCCAGACGTATTGCCGGTCACTTCTGGTGCGCTTGATCGACTTCCGCAAAAAGAACGTATTGGCGATCAGCACACCTAAAAAAAGAGTGCGAAAAGCAACATCCCAATTCGACTTAGTGGGAGGGAGAACGAGATCAGCAACATCGAAATGCCAACCAGATCGACGGACGAGCGGATGAAAAGATTTCGCCTCGCCTGACGGCGGTGACTATCGCAAATGCCAAGGTCGAGTATTGCACTGCGTATTCGGAATGTGAACGACGACGTAACATCGAACTTGAATGTCGCCTGACTCGGCGCGTTACAGTAAACGCAACGTTGCGGCAGAATTCCATCCTCGCGCATCACCAGCAACTCGTTGTCGCGCCAGCAAGTTTTGGCCGTGCCGGAAGGACGATCGTCGGCAATCGCCGGGCTGGCATAGGGATTGTCTTGGTCCACGCCGCTTTTTTCCTCCGTCGCCCGAGCGGCAAGCCGCGCGGACACGCTAGAACTGAATGTCTTGGCAATTTGTTGAATTCCAGACGTCGATCAATAAACGATGTCGCCCTGGCCCGAACGATCGATAGTAAGGCTTCGTCGACCGCCCGAATTCGGAACTACTTCTTCCACTCCGGCAAGCCATCGAGAAACGCTGGCGAAGCTCCCCGCAGCCAGACAAATTGGCCGTCGATTCGTTTCCGCGTGACCGATGTCAGCGGCAAAATCGGAAGAACAACCATCACGCACAGATAGATGGCTTTCAACCATATTGCTACCGAGCCGCCAAGCGGCACGTAAAAGTATATGAACCACACCAGCATCAAGTTGAGTAACAGGAAGGCGAAGCGGATGAAGCGAGTTCGCCGCAATCGACGCCCGTGGCTGGGGCAAATGCCCGGGCGGACGATCCTCTTGCCCAATGCGAACCACCGCGCTGCGTCGAAGGCAAATGTTGCATGGCTCGGCGCATTGCAAAAAACGCAGCGGCTCGGCATCTGCGTTTTGAGAATCACAACCAACAGATCGCCGTCGCGCCAGCAGTTGCGCTCGTCGTCAAACGAGTGATCGCTGATTTCCGCGGGGCTGGCGTAGGGATTTTCTCGGTCCACGCTGCGACTTCTCCGTACTGCGGATCAGGACCGGCAAGTTCGATGGAGTCAGCACTCAAACCGGAGGCTGCGCGAGCAAGTCGGCCACTTTGAGTGGATCGCTGGGATCGCACTCCAGTAGTTGATTGACCACGGCCTGCGCCATGTGGCGCTTCTGCTGCTTGAGCAAACACCAAACCAGCCCTTTGCCACAGGAAAAGAACGCCTGATTGGCGGGGCGCGCGTAGGGCAGCGGAACGGCCAAGGTTCGCTGTTCGATGGCTTGCTGGCCAACCTGAAACGCCAGGCCAAAATGCGCACGGGCGAGCGCCAGATCGTTTTCGGCCAGCGCCAGTTCGCCCAGCACGGCGTGCGCTTCGATGAACTCCGGGCAACCGCCTAGCAGCCATCGCAACTCATCCATGGCAATTTCAAT
Source organism: Pirellulales bacterium (assembly GCA_038205115.1). Lineage (GTDB taxonomy): Bacteria > Planctomycetota > Planctomycetia > Pirellulales > JBBRCE01 > JBBRCE01. The sequence continues at coordinate 110,654 of JBBRCE010000009.1, read as the reverse complement.
TTCGCCGTGTGCGATCATGTCGTGAACTTGCAGCAGGTCGTCGGCGCGTTCGACGGCGCCGCGCGGAGGGACCAGCTCCCAGCCCGGCTGATTGGGAATTCGCCGCACATTGACGCCGCCCTTGGGCCGCCGCGCGGTCTTTTTCTTCGCGCCGCCGGGCGCTGGTCCGCGGTGCGCGGGCTTGCCACTGGAACTTGGTTTACGCTCGTTCAAAAGGTTTTCTCAACTTGCTGATGCCCGGACTGTGAGCTGACTGTCCCGCGATTGACCGCCTCAACGGCCGCTTCGTCTTTGCGGAGTTTGTATTCGATGGCGTCGGCCAGCGCAATCCAACTGGCTTCGATGATGTTCTCGCTGACGCCTACCGTGCCCCAAACATCGTGATCGTCGCGGCTTTCGATGGCCACGCGCACGCCAGCCGCCGTACCAGCATCGGAATTGATGACACGAACTTTATAGTCCACCAGATGCATATCGGCCAGGTTGGTAAAGATGCCGCTCAGCGCTTTGCGGACGGCGGCGTCCAAGGCGTTAATTGGCCCGTCGCCCTCGGCCACTTCGTGAAAAATGCGATCGGCCACCTTGAGTTTAACCGTGGCTTCCGTGCGTACGCTGCCTTGGCCGGTGGTCTCGACATTCACATGATAGCTGAGCCGCTGGAAATGCGGCTGAAAAAGTCCAGCTTCGCGCGCCACCAGCAAATGAAACGAGGCTTCGGCCGCTTCGAATTGATAACCGGCGTTTTCCAGCGAAACCACTTGCGCCAACACGCGATCCATTAGTTCGCGGTCATGTTGCAGATTGAACTTTTCGGTCAGCGCCATGATGTTCGAGCGGCCCGAGAGTTCGCTCACCAAAATGCGCCGCTCGTTGCCGACCTGCGCAGGTTCGATATGTTCGTAACTGGACGTAGCGCGGGCGATGGCATGCACGTGCATGCCGCCTTTGTGTGCAAAGGCGCTGGTGCCGACAAACGCCTGACCCGGGCGAAAATGCATGTTGGCCGTTTCGTATACAAAACGCGAGAGTTCCGTCAGCCGCTCGATGCCGCGGCCCACCAACACTTCGTAACCGCGTTTTTTGAGTGCCAAGTTGGCGATGATTGAAATCAAATCCGCATTGCCGCAGCGCTCGCCGATGCCGTTGATGGTGCCTTGCACTTGCACGGCGCCGGCTTCGATGGCCGCCAGCGAATTGGCAACTGCCAGGTCGCAATCGTTATGGCAGTGAATGCCCACCGGCACGCTCAGGCCGGCAATTGCCGCTTGCGTGAGGCTGGCCACCTCGTCCGGCATGCTGCCGCCGTTGGTGTCGCAGAGCACGATGATCCGCGCGCCGGCCGCGGCCGCGGCTCGAATGGTTTGCAGCGCGTAAGCGGGGTTTGATTTCCAGCCGTCGAAAAAATGTTCGGCGTCGTAGATCACTTCGCGGCCTGCGGCGCGCAGAAAGCGAATACTCTCGTCGATCATCGCCAGATTTTCTTCCAGCGACACGCGCAACACTTCCGTGACGTGAAAGTCCGACGTCTTGCCGACCATGGTGATCGTCTGCGCTTGCGACTCAACCAAGGCGATCATACCGGGATCTTCGTCCGGGCTGCGGCCTTTGCGGCGCGTCATGCCAAAGGCGCAAACCTGCGCGTGCTTGAGCGGTTTGGCAGCGATCCGCTGAAAGTATTGCGTGTCTTTCTCGTTGCTGAGCGGATAGCCACCTTCGATGAAGTCGATGCCTAGCGAGTCGAGATGCTCGGAGATCGACAGCTTATCTTGCAGCGAAAAATTGACGCCTTCGCCCTGACTGCCGTCGCGGAGGGTGGTGTCGTAGATTTGGATGCGTCGCGTCATGGCAGAAAAATCAGCGGAGCCGGCGGCGCGGCAGAATTTCGCCAGCGCCCTCGGCACGGTTCAAGTAACGATCGGAATCAACAAAAAACCCCGCGCCGCTTGAGGCCACGGGGTTGGCATTTCGAAGGCGCGCTGCCCGGACGCGAGTCCGCCGGGCAACAATCAGATGTACGGAATCGGCACGAAACTGGCCAGTACTAGCTTAAGACCCGCGCCCCACTGTGTCAAATTCAACGACACATCCTGACTGGCGCTCGCTTGCTCGCGGAGCGCGTACAGTTCCATAAGCATGATCACCACTTCGGCAATCAGCAGGAACACGATCAGAATCTCCAGCCAGAACTCTTTGTGGAAGTACGAGAATTCGCTGAGCCGATCGTTGGCCAGTTCGTACAAGTCTTCATAGACTTCCAGCCGATCGTCCAAGTAGCCCAGCCTGTCGGACGTTTCGGCCTGCAGAGTCAATTCCGAAACCAGTCGGCGTGCCGCGCCCGGCAACTGCGCCGAGGCTTTCTCCAAGTGCGGTTCGAGGCGTGCGAATCGCATCCTCCGCAGCGTGGTGGCATGCGTCATGGCGTTGACATGTTTGCGGCGGCTGAGTTGCCCAAAACCAACGCCGTGCGTCAGTTCGATATCCGACTCGGCCACCGGCCACTGGGCGGCAATTTCGCGTTCCAGCTTCCGCAACTCGCCCTCGTGAAAAGCAAAATGCAGCACGCCTTGCAAAAGTTCGTGGGCGTTCTCGCCTGCGCCAATGATGATGGCCTGCCCCGGCCGCCAAACCACGCGCTCGCTCCGCAGCGTGACGTCCAGCAATTGGCCCTGCATGCCGCCTGGTGGCCCGCTGATCCAAGCTTCGACTTTTTGTTGCCACTCGTAAGGCGTGCCGGCGCCCGACGGCATCATGACCAGCGCCAATTGGTCGTCGGCTGCAGGTGATTGACCGTCCGAAAAAAACTGGTCGAGCGGCACATCGTCCGCAATTGCCGAGCACGGAAACGGATCGACAAAGCTGGCCAGCGAAGTCTCGCCTGCGCGCAGTGAGGTTACAAAACGAACCCGCATAGCGGAGATGGCCGCTGGCGGGCTGGCGGCATTGGCAGCCGCGCCGCCCGCAGTAGAACCTGGAACCGGCAAGATCTTGTCCGACATGAGATTAATTGACCGTCTTGAAAAAGCGGTTGACTAATCCCGCGGCAAAATCGGAAACGTGGCCAGCGGCGGCTCAATGTCTTCAATGTCTGGCGGCGCCACAAAGGGCACGCCATCTTCCAACACCGGACCCGGCAAGGAGAGAAAAAATTGCGTTTCTTTGCACATGGCAAAACAGCCGCGCAGAAAATCTCCGGTCAGATGATCCAGCCAATCGCTGCCTAAACGGGCTTGAATGGTGTTGTCGATATCGCTGGCCGACCAGGTTGTGGGTTCGAACCAGTCCGAGGCAATCAAAAAGCCCCAGGCCGACAGGAACGAAGGAATGTGCGCCCGGTAACTATGAACTTGCGAGAATACCGTCCGCAGCGTCCGCGACAAAGCGACGTGCATTTTGTCGTCGAGAAACGAGAACTCCAGCGCCTGTACGACGACGATGCCGCCAGGGCGCAACCGCTTTTTTAGCAGTTCATAGAATTGACGGGTGTAAAGCGCTTGCGCGGGGCCGTTGTCGAGCATGTCGACAACGTCAATGATGACCACGTCATAAAGTGCGTCGGTTTCGGCGATGAACTTGCGGCCGTCGTCAAACACCAGCTTGGCGCGCGGCTCGTCGAAAGCACCTCGATGCCAGGTAGGCAAGTGTTCGCGGCAGAGTTCCACAACTTCGCGGTCCAGGTCAACCATCGTGGCTGTGCGGACGGTGCGATGAACCAGCACTTCGCGAAGCGTAGCGCCTTCGCCACCACCGATGATCAGCACATCACGAGGATCGGGATGACGCAACATGGCGGGCTGCACCAGCACTTCATGATACAGCGCTTCGTCGTCCTCTGAACTTTGAATGGCGCCGTCCAACATCAGCGTGCGGCCGTAGTTGTAAGTGTCGGCGATCAGCACGTTTTGAAATGCCGTGCGGCCGCTAAACAACACCCGCGAAAGGCGGTACGTGAACGAGTCGAAATCGTCGGAGTCTTCGACAAATACCAGCGCGCCATCGCCCACGGCGGCCGGACTGACAGCCTCTTGGTAGTAACGATTGGGCGGTAAGGCCGGCAGCGGATAGGAACGCTCGACAATCGGTCGAGATTGGCCGCCAGTTGCTGGTGAAACTCCAACAACAGGGACACCCGACGCTTGGGCCGCAGCCGATGCGTCAGGCTGCTTTGATTCGAACAGCTTCATCCTGAATCTCGTGGTGGCGAAGCAAAATCCGCTGTGTGATGTGCCGCGGTTGCAGATACTCTCGCAAGACCTGGTCGAACGCCTCGGCCTTGCAGGTGCTGCCGCATGTGAACAAATCAACGAAACAGGCAGCGTGCTCTGGGTAGGTGTGGATACTGGCGTGGCTCTCTGACAGCAGCATCACGGCCGTCAAACCATGCGGAGGAAAATGATGCTCGACGGCGTTCAGCAAGGTTGCGCCGGACGCCGTGACCGCACGGTGCATGGCATCCATCAAGCAGGGCAGGTCGGTCAGCGCCGCCATGTCGCAGCCCGAGTAGCTGGCCACCAGATGCCGGCCGCTAAACTCGTAATCCGCTTCCAGCGTGCTGGGGGGCGCGGGCAACTGGGCCACGGCCGTATTGGCCGACCGGTCGCCGGTTTCGAAAATGATATCGAACGCGCTCAGCGATGCGCCTCGGCTGCCCAACAAACCTAGCAAAGTTTTGACCCAAAACACCATTCGCCCCTTTACTCTGTTAGATGACCGGTACTGTGGCCGTGAAGCATCCACGGACTACGAATTCCGCCATCGAACTCGCATCCATGCGAAAACGAACCGCGAGCAGTCTTGGAAAACAAACGCACTAGAAGTATTTCAACTTGAAACGACCGCCACCGCAAGTGTATTTCACGTATCATGCCCAAATCAGGCGAATTCTAACCAAGCTCTGCCAACAAGCGCACGCTCGCCGACGGACATTGCCAGAGTCCAGAATTATCAACGCTTGGCTTAATGAAACGTTGAACGAAAACTGAGAAACTTTCTCTCGTAACGCGGTAAGGTATTGCCGCAACAAGGCTTGCGAGAAAAAAACGAGCCGCGCGGTTCGAGCTGTAAGCCAGTTTGCATGGGCCCGCTGCGGTTCGCCGCAACGCTATTTTCCTGGTCCCTTCGGACGCGGGCCGGGTTTGCCGCCTTCGACCTGTGGCGCGCCGGCAGGCGAATCTGGCAGCGCCGCGAGTATGACCTTAATATCCGACTCGCCATCTTTACGCTTGACGCTCAGCGTCACTTCATCGCCCACAATGAATCGTCCCATGACCGCGCGGAGTTGAGTGAGGTCTTGCACTTTCTCGCCGGCGATCGCCACGATCTCGTCGCCCGGCTTGATTCCGGCTTTACCGGCGGGCGAGTTTTCCATGATGCCGGCAACGACAACGCCGCCTTGTTCTGTGGCGGCCTTGGTTTGAATGCCTAACTTGCCTGTCTGAATGGTCTTGCCGGCCTTCATAGCGGCAATCAGATCATCGGCGCCGTGCAGCGGCACAGCGAAACCAATGCCTGAGTCGTACCAGTCAACGCCGGCTCCTTCCGCCTGGCTGGACGGAGTGAGTGGCACGCAAATTCCGATCACCCGTCCTTCGATATCCAGCAGCGGGCCGCCGTAATTGGCCGGACTGGTGTTGGCATCGGTTTGAACGGCTTTGCCAGAAATGCGATTCGTGGCGCTCACGATGCCCGCCGAAAGCGCGGGGTCGTCGTCGCCATAGCCGACGCCCAGCGAAATGGCCCACTGCCCAACTTTGACATCCGAACGCGGCACGAAGGTTGGGACCGGTAGATTCTTTACGCCGGCGATTTTCAACAGGCAAATCTTGCGGGTTTCGTCGCGACCCAGCAGTTCGGCCACGTGCTGGCTGCCGTCGCGGAGCGTGACCGTGATGATGGGCGGCTTGCGAATGAAATTGAACGTACTGGTCACGATCAGCCCGTCGGACGATACGATCACGCCCGTCGTCGGCCCGTCGCCGGGGCCGCTGATGCCGGAGATTTTTCCTTTTTTGCCGCCGCCGGACACGCCGCCATAGGTCTCGATGGTAACCATCGAAGGCAAAACTCTGGCCGCCGCCGCGCGAAACGCTCGCGGCGCGAGCAGATAGCCGGCCGGATCAGGCTCGGCTGCCGGGGCGACCGAGGAAATCGCCAGCAGCGCTATTCCGCAACATTTGACGTAATGCATGAAGTCAATCCACCTTTTTTTCATCGTCGACAGGCTTGATTGGCAACGGGGTCTTGGGCAGCGGTTCGGTCGACTTGCCCTCGGCCGGAATGGCCGGAGCAACGGGCTTTTCAATCGCATTGGCAGGCGTGGCGGAGGGCACTTCCACGCTGACCATGGTCACCCGCTGGATGTCATTACCGCGTTTGATCAGCAGTGTCATCTCGACACCGGCCTTTAAGTCGGCAATGGCTTTTTGATAATCGCCCACGCTGTGCACGATCTCCGCGCCGACGCCCAGCACCAGATCGTCTTTTTTTAGGCCTGCTTTTTCCGCTGGCGAACCGCTCTGCACGCGGTCGATGTAGGCTGGCGAGCGCTTGCCGCTGAGCGTGAACAATAAGATGCCAAAAGTGCCCGGCTTGATTTTGTCAGTCGAAACCAAGCTGGGCGTTGCCGGTTCGGCGATGGGCTTGTCGTCGATGAATTTCCGTAGCAAGTCGGCCGGCACAGCGTAATTGAGCCGCGTATTGGTGGCCGTGCCTTCGATGATTTTTCCGATCATGCCCGCCAACTTGCCGTCGGCCGTGACAACGGCACCGCCCGGCGCGCCGGGATTACTGGTGATGGCGTCGATCAGCAGTAACTCGCTATCGTAACGAACTTCGCTAAAGCCGCGATGCGCTTCGAGCTTAGTGCGTAGCGACGCCACGCCCATATTGACGGACAGTTCTTCCGTGCCCTCGGCCACCTTAAATAGGTTGCTGACGGCCAACACCCAATCGCCTTTTTTGGCCGGGCAAACGTCCGGAACGTCGAAATAGTTGGGGGTGGGAACATCGATTTTTAATAGCGCGGTCTGAATTGCGTCGCTGCGTCGCAGCACTTCGGCCACGTGCGTCGAGCCATCCGGCAGTACCAGCCGGATGCGGTCGGCGGCCAGATAAACGCCCTGCGCGCAGAGGACCTTACCGTCGGCCGAAACGATGATGCCCGTGGCGTAACCGTGATCGCGACCGATGCCGGCACCATACAATTTGACGCAGCGTGCCTGGGCGTAAGCCACGGCACTGGCGAAGACATTTTGCGCCGCGGCCGAATTATCGACGGCCGGTTCAGCGGCGCAAGCGACGTTGCCCGCGGCGACCAGTGTTGCCGCGACCAGTGTTGCCGTACCGGCGACTCGCAGAACCAGCTTATTTTTTATCAGTCGCGGCATCGGCCGGTTTCTCCACGGATTCGGTTGACTTTTTTTCGCCGTCGACAGCCCCACGCTCAACGCGAACGTCGGAAATCTTGAAGCTGGTCGCCGCCGCTTCGGACAGGCCGCGAACGGAGACAACTTCGTGCGGAAAATCGAACTGCGTGCCCTGATCCTCGGAATACGATTTCAAAACGTAAGCCAGACCATCGTCGTTGTCGGCGGCGACTTTGATCAAACGTGTTTCGAACTCGCCTGCTTGGCCCAGCAAACTGAACCACAGATAAACTTCGGCGCCATCGGATAACTCGCCGCGTAGCACATAAGCCCGCTGACCTTGCGTGAAGTCGCTACCTTCGAGCGTGAGCTTTGTAAACGCGGCGGACGGATTGGCCGCATACAACGCCGACAGCGCTCGGCGAACCACCAGCGGTTGGTCCTTCGTTTCAGCCGCTTCGGACTTAGCAACTCCGCCTGGCAGCGTCGTAATTGTGATCGGTGCAATAGTCGCCGCCGCGCTGCCGGCCGCCGGCGTGGATTGCTCGACCCAGCGAAGACTCTTTATGTCCTGCATGCCGCTGGATTGACGGCTGATCGTGTGTTGCCATTGGCGGAGGACATCTTCGGCCCGCTCGCGGTTAAGCGTTGCGTTGCGAATTTTGCCCGGTTCCGATGGTGTCACGCCCTTCTTGGCCGGCTTGCCTGTGGGGGCTGGACTTTTTCCGTCGGGCTGTTTTTCCGCTGGCTTTTTCTCTTCTGGATTTGCAGGGTTCGGCTTGTCGCCTTCGGCCGGTGTTTTGCCGTCCGCCGAATTCGGTTTGTCGGACTTGTTGGCAGCCGGCAACTCGTCTTTTTTATCTTCTTTTTTGGGTTCTGGCTTGGGCATTGGTCTGCTCGGCGTGGCCGGCTGTTTTGGGGCGGCATACGGCAGCGCGTCTAACCGCAGCCAAAGCGATTTACTTTTGCCACTGTGCTCAAGCACCACTTCCACGGGCCACTTGGCCGGCAACGTGCTGACCAAATTCAGATAATGGTTGGCGTTGCGAATCTTCTCGCCTGCAAATGAAATCAAACGGTCGCCCAGTTCCAAGCCGCGTTTGGCGGCGGTACTGTTCAAATTCAATTGGCTGCAGATGACGCCATCCTGTCGATCGGTGAACACGGCGTCCAGCGTGCCGTGCTGGGCCGCTTTGGTGGCCAGCAGATCGGGAATGAAGTTTTTGATCTGCTCCATGGAAATCGCGTAGCCGACGCCGACGTTCACGCGGCCGCGCTCTTCGAATGAGCCACGGCCGTTGATGCCGACGATTTGTGAACGCATGTTGACCAGCGGACCGCCGGAGTTGCCTGGGTTGATGGAACTGTCGACCTGGATGCAATTGCCGTAAACGAGCGAGTTTTTGCCACCTTCGCCCGGCTGAAAGCGCTGAATGGCGCTGACGATGCCCAGCGTGACCGTGGGGCGCAAGTCGTCGGCCAAGACGAACGGATTGCCCATGGCCATGGCCCAATCGCCGACGCGTACCGTGCGCGAATCGCCCAACTCGGCGGGCGGGAATTGATCATGCCCGCTTAGGCGAATGATGGCCACATCGCCGCCTTGGTCGACGCCGTATAGCTTCCAGCGATAGAGCTTGCCGTCGGCCAGTCCGGCCCAACCTTCTTCGCCAGCTCCGGCCACGACGTGAAAGTTGGTGAGCGCAAAACCTTGCGAGCTGAACAGCACGCCCGATCCGCCGCCGGCGCGGTCGTTGCCATAGATGGCCACGACGGAGCCGTACACTTTTTCGATCACGCGAATCCGCGCGGCCTCCACCGTTTTGACTTTTTCCAGATCGGCCGGAGTCAATTCGTCGTCGGCTCGCAGGGAGTTTGCCGCCAGCAAACAGGCGGCGCAAGCCAGCACGACTTGAGTTGTTCGAAGTGACATCGGCCGACGCTCCCTACGGGTCAAATGACATTCGACAACATTACTTTTTGCTGGGCGTGTTTTTGATCAATCGCGCATCGGCCCAATCGGCATGATCGGCCAGATCCAGTCCTTCGCCCGGTTCCACGGCCAGCGTAATTTTCTTAGCGCCAGCGAGTTCCACACGAATGTTTTTGGCCGCATCGCCGCCGCTCATTTGCTGGCGGAAGAGTTCCTTACTGCCGGCCAGCACGATGAACAAGCAGTTGCCCTTACCGTGCGTTTCCGCGTCAATGCCGATGCTGGCGGTGAGCAGATCGTAGCCGTCTGTGTTGAACGACATCAAACAGCGCGAATGCACCCCGATGCCCTTGGTGAAGGTGCGATTACCGATGGTGAGCGGATGTCCGCCGACGCTGCGATCGCGCTGCCAGGTTTGCGGCGGCGCAACCAGCGACTCTTGCACGACGTCGCTCGGTTCCAGTTCCGAAAGCAGCGCCATACGCGCGTTACGAATGGTGATCCGCGAGACACTCTCCCACGGCAACATCACCGACGTGCCTTTGGCCAATTCCAACGACAGCTTGCCCTCTGCCAGCTTCTCTAAATTGCCCCACAGTGACGTTCCATTGACCAGCGTGAACTGACATTGGCCGGCGCGATCCGCTGGCTTGCCCAGCGGCGCAATCGCCAAGCCATAGAGCTTACTCCGCGCGAAGCTCTGTTTTTTATCCTGCCAATGAAAGACCACGTTGTCGGCGGTCATTTCTTCGAACAGCCCCGGAATGGCTTGCACGCGGTCGTCAATTAACAGGAACAGTTGGTCTTTGTCTTGCGAGGCCAACGCGATGGCATTGTCCAGCAACTCGGCGCCCTTGGGCCGCTCGGTCGCCACTTTATCCGCGGCGAAGTTCACTCCCCGGATCAGATCGAGCGGTAGTTTGACTTCTTTGCCGTACGCCCAATCGAACACGGCCGATTCTTCGCGCAGCACGCATTTTTCGACCGGCAGTTGGCCGCCGCCGACCAGCAGCAATTTCAGCGGCGCATGCGGCGTTGCGGCGTTTGCAGTCGCGGCGCTTGCAGTTGCGTGCTCGATCTCACGCAGCGATTGCAGCTCACAACCGGCCGGCAATCCGGTTCCCAGAATTTTGCCCGAGGTTTCGATCGCTGTAATTGTGGCCGCGATCGGTTCACCATCCAACGAAATCAGCCGGTCCTCGCCGCGAACATGACTCAAAGCCAACGCGGTAATGAGCAAGAAACCAAACGTGCGAACCATGGGCATTTTCAGCAGACCCGAGAAAAGAAGAAGCAGTGAGGCGATTTTCGCGGGGCCGATCATGGCTCTTCGTCTTGCAAGTTCTTGTAATATTGCTCGACGAGGATTTTGTAGCGATCGGGGAATTTGGCTTTCAGTGCGGTCAGCACTTCTTCGCGCTCTTTGTTTTTCAGTCCGCCCCACTCGTCACCCTTGCCAACGCGCGAGATGCGCTCCAGCGGGCCGACTTCTGCCTTGCCGGCGGGGGCCGTCGATTGCTTTGCACCACCGCCAGGGTTGCTGCCACCGGAGTTACCCCGGCCCTTGCCCTTACCTTTTCCCTTGCCCTTGCCTTTTCCCGAGCCGGAACCATTTTCTTTGTCTTCCGCGTCTTTGATGAGTTTGTCGAGCATGGTAATCACGCGGTTCTGCTGCGTCTGCGTGGGCTCGTCGGCCTTCTCCAATTCCAACCTCCGCCGCGAGTAATCCATGCGGCCTTCGATATCAACCAGCGATCCCGCTTCGAGCCGCTTGAGTTCTTCAATCAACTGCTGGGCGCCAACGCGGAGCCGCTCCGAGGCATCTTTGTTTTGGTCCAAGTAGGCATTCAGGGTTTGGATGGCCACCGCGCGATCCAACAACTTTCCGAGCGTGACGCCCTGCAAGAACAGCGAATCGGATGTGTTGAGCGTGTAGCCGTTGAGCTTGCCGGAGGTGATTTGCTTGAGCAGCGGTAGCGCTTCTTCGAACCGCTCTTCTTGAATGTAAGCCCGCGCCAGATAGAACGAAGCGTCGGCCGCGAGGTACGGATCTTCCGACTTGGAAAGCGGCAACAACTTGGCGATGGCCGCCAAGCTGTTTTCGTCCGCCAAGGCCACCAGCGCCTCGGTATATTCCGGCGAGCCAACGCGTAGCGCCTCGGTCAGAGCGCTATCGCGCGCGGCGGGCTCTTTGCGCAGAGTTTCCACAACCGTTTGCGTCTCTTGCCGCTGCGGATCGGTGAGATTTTTGTTGTTTGGCAGGGCTTTTATATAGGCGTCCAGCACTTTGTTGGAATCGACCTTTGCCTTGGCCAATTCGCTGGCGACCGCCGGATTGTCGACCGGTGTGGCTGCTTTCTCGGCTGGCTTGGCTGCTGGCTTGTTTTCTCTATCGGCCGGCTTCGCCGACTCATCGGCCGGCTTCACCGACTCGTCGGCCGGCTTGGCTGCTTTGGCCGCAGGCGCGGTTGACTGATCGGCGGGCGGCACTTTGTCGTCAGCGGCGGCAGCGGCCGAGCAAACAAGTAGCGCGGATGCGATGATCGCGAAAGCGGTGAAGCGGTAGAAATGCATGGTCATCGTCCCCCTGACCAATCGATCGATTTGAAGTAAAAATCGGCGTTGCGCGGCCGCCAGTGGATCGCACCGGCCGCCGAGTTTATTTGCGTTCGCTCAGCTTTTCGGTCATTTGCATCACCTCTTCTTGCCGCTTGGCGATGTTGCGAACCTCTTGCTTGAGTACGGTTTCCAATTCGCCTTGCGGCCGGTTCTGCTCGAAGGACGCAGTGCGCCGATTGACACGCATTTGCGCCGATTTCAGCAATTTGAGCTCGGCCGAGTTCGGCAGCAGCGGCTCGTTATCGTCCATCATGCTGTCGTCACTGTCGGAATCGCTATCGCTGTCGGCCTGTTTTTGGGCCTGTTGCAAGGCCTCGATCAATTCGGCCAGCGTCTTTTCGATTTCCTTCTGCTGGGACTGCACGTATTTGTCGGTCCGCTCGCCTCGGATTAAATCCGACACGCCACGCAGGTCGTCACGGAGTTGCCCGGTGACCTGGGCAAAGACCACGCTGGTGCCGTCTTCCACGATGATGTCGAGCGCTTTTTGCGCCATCTCGCCGACGAGTTTCTCCTCATCGGAAACCTTCACCAGGGCCAGACGGTCGGTGCGGCGGAGCTTGCCGGCGATCCGCTGTCGGTCGACGGCGCCGGTGGCAATCGTAAGCGGTTGTTGGCGGGTGAGCATTTCTCGGAAGCGGGCTTCCAGGGCAGCCAGCTTTTCGAGTTGCTGCTCTTTCCGCAATTGCGCCAGTCGCTTTTCAATTTCTTCGCGGGCGTTCTTGAGATCCTTGACGGCCTTTTTTTGCTTATTGGCCGCTTGTTTGGGATCCTTTTTTTGCAAGCCGCCCGAGGCTTGCTTCATGGAGTCTTGCGCGTCTTGAATCGATTTTTGACCAGCAGGGCCGGATTCGCCGCTTTCGCCCGGCGGTCCGCCGCCGGACTCGCCAGCAGCCGCGGCGTCGTCGGCAGCTTTTTTCATGTCGTCGCCGAGCTTGGCCGTTTTGTCGGCGGTGCCGTCTTGGTTTTTGGCCAGTTCGTTAAATGCTTCGGGCGGCAACGATGCGATCCGCGATTGTTCTTTCTTCAATTCGTCCAAGGCTTTTCCTAGTTCGTCCAAGGCGGCCCGTTCGTCGCTTTCGGCAGCTTTGCCTTTGCCCTGACCGAGGTTTTCTTCTGCAGCCTTTTGCTTATCGGTTGCTTTCTCAATGGATTGCTGCCCCGGCTCTTTTCCGGCAGATGGATCGGGCTTGCCACCGGCTTCGCCCGGCTTGCCACCGGCTTCGCCCGGCTTGCCACCGGCTTCGCCCGGCTTGCCACCGGCTTCGCCCGGCTTGCCACCTGCTTCGCCCGGCTTGCCACCGGCTTCGCCCGGTTTGCCACCGGCTTCGCCCGGCTTGCTGTCGTCTTTTGCGGGGTCTTTGGCTGCATCATCGTCTTGACGCGGCTTGCCAATTTGCTTGGCTAAATCTTGCGTTTCTTTGCGGACCGCAGCCTGCTGCTCCGCCGGTTTGCCGAGTGCTTGAACACCTTGAGCGCGATTCGTCACCGTGTTGTCGATGACCGCTTGCTGCTTTTGAATGATGGCTTCCAAGGCGGCAATCTGCTGGCCCAAGTCGTTCAGCGTTTTGTCTTTATCAGCCAGCTTTTCACTGTCGCGCTTTTCGTTGGTTTGTTCGGGAATGAGTTGATCGAGTTGGGCTTTCCATTTCTCCAACCGGTCGATTTCGGCCTGGATGCGATCTTTGTCCAGTTCGTCTTCCAGCAAGATGTGGATCAATTTTTTTAGATCGTTGATGACCAGCTTCTGCTCTTCGCTGGCGGTATCGAACTGAGTTTGATTGAGCAAGGTGGCAATTTTGCCCATCCGCCCTTCGATGGTCAGCTCGCGCGATTGCTGCAGCGCTTCGATCAGCCGCTTGGCCTGTGCGGGCTCGGATTTTTCGATGGAACGAGCTAGCTCGACAAATTTTTGGTCGAGGTCCTGCATCATGCGCTTAACGTGGTCTTGCCTGACGCTCAGCGCATTGGTGGGCTTTGCGGCTGGGTCGGTTTCCACTGCCGCGTCTTCCGCTCGGACCGTGGCGACGGCCAGCAACATGGCCAGCAGATAGTGCCAATTGCGAATTAGCTTCATACCATCAGCTCCTGTCTGAAAGGCCGGCCGTTTTTGCGGCGGCCCGGTCCATGAATGCCGTGGCCAAGATTTTTTTGGCGATTGGCAAGTTCCAATATCGTAACGTGTTGGCGGGTGACGTGCCAGAATTTCTCGGTTTGTAACGCATTGCTGCTATGCTCGCCCGCCAGCGAATGTTTGGCGCCGGCCGGTAGCTTATGGGTTTATGGCTTGCCGGGTTGGGGCTTTGCGTCATCCGGTTTGTCGCTCGGCGGGTTAATAAGTTCATTGATCCGGCGATGCGCTTCTTTGGCGGTCGGTTCGGCGACTTCGGACTGAGACTTGATGACTGCGTAAAGCTGGTTGATGATTTCCTGATATCCCTCGGTTTTGGCCATGTATTTGAGGATGTCGCGCATTGATTTGGCCATTCGCTCTTGGACGACCACCGACTCTTGCAGCGCAATATCCCGCGGCTTGGCCTCTTTGGAGTTGCGGCGAGCCGTGTCGAGCAGCGCGGTGGCTTGCGGCACGGATTCTTTCGAAAGCAGATTCAGCGGTTTGATGATGTTGTCTTGGATGCGTTTGATGTTGCCTTTGAATTCTTCTTTCAGCGCGCCGTTTTCCTCTTCCAGCCGATTGTTCTGCATTTCCAGCACGATCGATTCCATGTGCGTGGCGACTTGCTTGCAGCGGTCGGCGCAAAGCATCTGCTTTTTCAGCGACGTCTCCAACAACTTACGGTCCGCGTCAACCAGCGCCGGCTGGTCCCGGCCATTGGCTTGCACGGCGCGGGTGTCGGTGACAAGTTCGTCCTCGTCTTTCAATAGACGCTCAACCTCAAGGCGTTGTTCCTTCTCGCGACGTAATAATTCCGCGCGAAGTTCGTCGGTCGAAACGATTTTCAGCACTGCGTCGTCGGATTTGCCCACTTTGCCGATCGGCGCGACCTTGTCGCCCGACACCACGTCGTTGTCGCGCGCTTCGACATGCATCGCCAGTACGCCGCCGATGGGTAACTTGAGTGGTTCGGTATCGAACGTATGAGTGCCACCGACTTTGGGCTGATTGTAGTTGGCTTCCAGTTCGGTCAGCGGCTGTTCGCCGGTGCCCGACGTTTGGTCGGTGCCTTCGGAGTGCCAATTCCAGAGCAACTTGGCGGAGGTCACCGCAAAATCATCGGAGAGCTGGCAATTCAGCGGGATCCGCGCGCCCGGCACAATCATGCTGCTGATGCCAACCGGACTCGCCTTAACGACCGGCTCGCGATCCGGCTTCATCTTGAGCGTGAATCGCGTGGCGTGTTTTGATGACCATTGGTCCGTGTCCGTCAATTCGATGGAATAGGTGCGGCTGGCCAATTGCGACGGATTCAGTTGGGCGTCGAATTCGCGCGCTTTGCCGTCGACTTTCGCCTGCACCACGTCGTGATCGCCAAAGAGCAATCGCACGTTGGCCAGCGGCTTGTTGGCCACGCCATGCACCTTGATGCTGCTACCGGGATAAACGTCGTAGGGCCCTCGGCCCGGCGGCAAAGCGCGATCGGCGGCCTGCATGTAGGCCGGAGAAACCAAATCCAATTTCAGATCGGCGATGCTGGGCCGATCGATCAATTCGACTTCGATCCACGACGATTGCGCGTCGCCGCCGCGGACGCGGAATCGAAATTCGCTCAACACATTTTTGAAGGTGGCATGAAACTGGCGATCGCCCTGCTTGGTCATCGGCTCCGTGGAACGCGACGAGCCATGCGGCTGATAGTCCAGTTCGACGACGTCGGGAATACGTCCGGTGACGTCCACCACTTGGTCCCAGTCGTCGCCGCGCGGCAACAGCAAACGCCCGTTACGGACGCCCTTGATGTTCAACACAGTGTCTTGCGGCCACTCTTTACTGCCCAGCAGCAGGTTGCGGCTGAACCAGGTGCGCATGGTATCGGTCGATGCCACGGAGACGCCGGCGCCGAGCAGCAGCAGCAAGCCAATTCCGGCCAGCACCAGGTTTCGCAAAAACGTCTGCCGATCCAACACGCTGGAGAATTCGACATGCTCCGATTCCGCAGCGCCGCGGTCGATGGTGGCGCGCACCAACTGCGCCGAGACGCCGTGGGCTTCCGCGTCGTAGCCGCGAGAAAACTGCAATGCGCTGATCAAGCTTTCGCCCAGCGCTTGGTTGCGATGTTCAACTTCCAAGCAGAGTGCGTCGTCGCTGAGATGTTGTTGTAAAGGCGTGATGATGTGCCGATAAAAGATGTAAGCCAGCACGCCGAGCACTGCCAACAGCATGACCACGCGTTGGATCATATCCAGATGGAAGCGGTAATCGATGGCAACATCCAGCACGCCGAGACCTATCGTCCAAATCAAGAGCCGGCGCAGTCCATCGATGGCTAACCAACTGGTGACGCCGCGGCGGAGTCGGCTGAGCTTGTCAACCAGCGGCCCGGGAATTTCTGGCGGCGGCATAATCGCATTCGTCATTGCGGAAAATCTCAATCGCGAGCTGGTCGTTGCGCACCGGCGTGCGTGGTAGGTTTGGAATCGGTTTTGCGTTGCATGGCCGACGTAATTGGCAATCGCAATCGCCCAACGGAACTGAGTTACATCAGCTTGAATCGCTTGCGGGCCGCCCACTCGATGGTCAACAGCGCCACCAGCAGGATGAGCACGTGACTGTTATCCCATAAATGTTCTGGCTTGCTGATCAGCGGTTGCGTCTCGGTGCGATCGGGAATGTTGGCGGCAATTTCGCTCACGTGGTCGATATCGAAATACTTGCCGCCCGACTTCTCGGCCCATTCGCGAAGTTTTCCGCGATTCAGCCGGGAATCGTCGAATTCAATGCGCGAAACTTCCACGTCGAAATCCTTAGAGACCGACACCGCCTCGCCCGTCTTTTCGCCGGGCAAGTTGATGGTGATGCGGTTCTTGCCGAGGCTTGAACCAATCATGGAGCCGGTGAATTGCCCACTGGCCGAGGGCTTAAGATCCAGATTGAACGCGTTGCCTTTGGCGTCGGCCACTTTGGCGACGACTTTCTTTTCCTCCAGCGGACGGAAACCGGCATCGGTGAGGTTTGCCTTGATAACGATCTGATCTCCGACGTGGAATTTTTCGCCGCCCAGATCGATCGTGCCGCGGCGTTTGCTGGACAGCAATTTTCCTTCGACCAGGTAGCGACACATTTGCACCCAGTACTTATTGAAATATTCGGCGTCTCGACCGACGCGCCGCCAGCGCCACGTGCCGTTGAAGCCCATGAAGGCCGTGCGCCCGCCGCCATACTGATTGGTCACCAGCAGGGGCCGTGGCCCGCGCGGCGTGCGCAGGTCGATATCGCTGTGTTCCAGCAGTACGTGCGATGCCGGTTTGATGTCTTTGAGCGGAAAACTCCAGAAGATGCCTGGCATTTTTTCCCAGCGATCCCGATTGGTCTTGGCGTCGGTATCGAACCGCATCACGGGATGATCCAACTCGGCCGGCACAACGCTCAGCGGCCACTCGCGATTGCTTTTGGCGGTGAGCGATTCCAACTCCATGGCGTTGACGTCGGTCAGCGTCACCGGCAAAACGTCTTTAATGGCTTGCGTCCGCGCGGTGGAAAAAAAGCGACTGGAATATTTTGGTCCGGCCATGTACAAGAATCCGCCTGCACGATCGGCGACATACTTTTTCAGGGCGGCGAACCAGGCTTCATTAAATTCTTCCGGCTCGGGATCGAACATCATGATCAAGTCGTATTTGCCAAGTTCTTCGTAGGTAAACGGCAACTTGGCGATGGGCGTGTTGCCCTCTTGCTGCATTTCCGGGTCCATCGACTGCAACCAACAGGAAACGTCAATGGTTGGATCGCGGATATACAATCCGGAAACCAGGCGATATTCCCACGTCGGCGCGCCGGCGATCAGCAGCACGCGAGCTTTTTCTTCCAGCACTTTGACATTGACCGTTTTAATGTTGACGGCGTCGGGCGATTCGTCCTTTTGCGGCGGAATTTGCGCGGTGTAAACGTAGGAGCCATTCTTTTTTTGCGCGTGCTTGAACGCGATCTTTTGCGGTCCGCCGGTTTCGTTGAGCGTCAGCTTGCGGCGTTCGATACTGGTGGCGCTGCCGACCGGCGTGCCGTTGGCGTCCAGCGCTTGCTCGGTCAGTTCAATTTCGATTTCCAGTTTGTCGAAGCCTTGCGACTGCACCGTGGCTTGCATTTCGAAGGGATCGGAACGCCATACTTGCTCGTCGGCATAAAAATCCGTGAGCGTGATGCTCTTGGGCTTATTCGGATCGCCCACGCCAACGGTGAACAGCGGCGTTTTTTGCAGGCCGGCGCGATCGGCCGCGGCCAGCGGGTCATCGTCTTTGGCCGTATCTTGACCGTCGCTGACCAGTACGATTCCGGCAATCGGACTGCCGGGCATTTTCTTCAGTGTTTCGCGAATGGCCTTGGCAATCAGCGTGCTGGAGCCCGTTGCTGACAGCGGCGGCAACTGGACCAGGGTGGGCGGCGTTTTGCCGTCTGAGGTTGCCGCGGCATCGGGAGCCACGCCCGAAGTGGCCAGAGCAGAATTGTCACCCAGCGCTGGCAAATTGGCACCGCCGGCTGGCTTGTCGAGTAGCTTTTCGCTTTCGGTTTTGGCGTCGCTGGATTTGCCTTCGCGACGCAGCGAATAGACATCGCTGGTCTTGCTGGCAAAAGTCATGACCTTAAGGTTTCCGCGACTCGCCAGTTGTCGGAGGATGGCACCGTTGTCCTTGTTGAAAATGTCGGCGGCAATCTCGAGGCGCGTCGGCGGCTTGGCGCGGATCGATTCGGCCGTGCGACCCGTGGCGGCCAATACGGGCGCAATGGACGTCTCATCCAGGTAACTGTCCACTTTGCCAAACGATTGCGATCCGTCGATCAGCAGCACAACGTACGGCTCGAATTCGGTCTTTTTGACCCAGGCCACGGTCGGATTCAAAAACACCAGCGCGAGTAGCAACAGGATGCCTACGCGGATGGTCGCCAGCGTCAATCGGGCCCAACGTGGGCAGGTGTCGAGCTCCCGGCGATAGAGATAAAACACGCCGTACGCCAACCCGGCCACCAGCGCCAAGTAAAGGAGTGCCATCCACGACACCTGCGGATTTCCCCAGGCGAATCGCGTTTCCGCGCCGTCGGGAATGCGGCTGGTGTCAAAACCCGAAATGCGAAGCAAGTAATACATTACTGATCAAAAATCCCAGATTTCGAAGGTGTTTTCCGCTACGGGCCGCGTTGCTTGCGGCCGGCAGGGCAAACCACTAATAACGACTGACACGATTGCAAAGCCGGCCCGGCTGATTCCAAACTTCTTTGCCATCGCGATCAACCTCGGTTACACCCCGCCCATGCGCGATGATCGTATTTCCGTTGTCCAACCGCTGGGCATCGTAAGGAGCGGCAATATTGAAGCTCCAAATTTCTTTACCGTCGCGGCTGTATTCAGCAATCCGTGAGACGCCATGCTCGGCGACCAGCGTGTTGCCGTTTTCCAGCCGATGCACGGCGGTCGGCGTTTGGCATCCGGTTTTGCTCCAAATCTCTTTGCCGGACGAATCGACTTCCACCACCTTGTTGGTTTGCTGAACGGCAATCAAAGTCGTGCCGTCCGCCAGACGATGCGCATCCGAAGGGCGACCTTTGACTTCGATCGAGTTGGCGTCTTTACCATCAGGCGTCACTTCCAATACGCGGTTGGCATCCGACATCGTCACCAGCGTGTTGCCATTTTCGAGTCGCTCCACGCTGTAGGGATTGCCCGGCAGATGGTCGCGCTTCCAGATTTCTTTTCCGGACTCGTCATACTCGATCACTTGTTGTTGTCCCCAGGTGGCAACGAGTCGGTGGCCGTTGGACAGCCCTTGCACGCCCCAGGGTTGCAAAATGTTCGTTTGCCAAATTTGCTTGCCGTCGGGCCCGTATTCAACGATTTTTGCATCTTGAAAAAAGCTCACCAGCGTGCGGCCCAACTCGGCTGTACGGCTATTGATAGGCAGCAATTTGGCGGTGGCACCCTGTTCGGAAATCCATTTCGTCCAAACTTCGGCCTGCTGCTGGCGGAGTTCGGGCTTTTCGTAAGCGACGAAAGTAAATTTCTCGCCCGACATGGTCCGCAGCGATTGGATCGCGGCGGCGCGCACGGAAATGTCCTCGGCGGACAGCAGTTTGCCGAACGCTTTTAGACAGTCGCGATCACCGAAACTTCCGAGCCCACGGGCGGCTGCCAACCGCACGCGTTCATCGGCGGAGTTCAACAGTTTCTTCAAGTCCGCGGCGGCTTGCGGACCCATGGCGGCAGTGAGTGCTTCGGCAGCGGCAACGCGGACTTCCAACTTTGCATCCTTGCCAGCCGCACGCAGCAGGTCCGCATCCTCGGCACGGGCCGTTACGGCCAGCGCGCTGCGGGCCGCAAACACCAGCGAATCGTCCAGGCAAAACGGAAAGGTCGCCAGCACTTCTTTGGTCAAGCCCTTGAGCTGCTTGCGGGTGATGGTCCGCAGCGCGGCACCGAGAATCATGGCGTGTTTCTTACTGCCCTCGGTCAACACTTCCTTGGCCCGCCAGGCGGCTTCGGGGTCGCCGCCAGACTGGATCTTTTCCAATTGCTCGATCGGAATGGTCGGCATTTTCAGCAGTTGCTTCATCGCGCCGTCACGCGCAGAAAAGTCGTCGTCCGAAAGCTTGGCGACCAGTTTTGCGACCAGTTTTTGCATATCGGGCGTCGGATGCAACTTGGTGAGATACTGCCCAATGCCCTGGACATCTGACGTCACGGAAAAATCCGACAAGACCGCCTTATACGGGTCGTTGTCGGCTGCCGTGGTCGACGCGACTGGTGCAGTTTCTGGAGCAACCGGCTGGTTGTTTTGGATGACAATCACACGTCCCTGCGGCGCCAGTTGCGCGCAAGCAGGCCGGGCGACAAACGCCAAGCATGCCGTTAGCAGCAGGCAGCCGAAACGCACGATTGAGAGTAATTCACGGGCCATCGTTAACGCCGATAATCTTCGTCATTTAAGGGAAAGAGGGATCTCGTTCTTCGGAGGTCGGCTGAGCAGCAGCAGCTTCGGCCGCTGGTTTTTCAGCGGACGATTTTTCGACCGCCGGTTTGGAGTCTGGGTCTGGTTTGTCCTTGGCGGAATCGGGCAGGGTGTTCATTTCGATTTCCTTGGCGTTCTCCAAGGCCACCAGCCGGTCGGGACCAACGTAGTACAGCCGTTCGCCATTGGAAAACAAATTGCCAACCGGCGGCGCTTCGTGCTCGGCGGATTTTTGCGCCGGATTCACGCCGACCTGCACCAGCCGCTTGCCCGATTTAGGATCGATTTTGACAATCGAATCCTTGGCGGGCATATAGATGGCGTCGGCGGTCAGGCATCCGCGTCCGCGCGATGGCACGTCCGTGCCGAGGCTGGCGTCCCACAGCCGCAATCCGCCGCCCACCTTGAGGCAATGCACGGCGTCGGTGCCGGCGTAGTAGAGCCGCTCGTTAAGAACGCCCAGCAAGTAGCGGCCGCTGACGCGCGGCGTATTCCAGCGCATTTCGCCACTGATTCGATCCAGTGCAAACAGAAAATCGGCATCGGACGGCGCCACGACCAACAACCCGCCGTGGACGATGAGCGAGTCGTCGTCCCAGCCTTTGATCGACATCCCGCGGGTGGCAGCGACGGTCCATTGATTTTGGTTGACATTGCTGGAAGGCGCTGCATCGCGTTTGTAGCGTGTGACCCAACGGATCAGGCCCGTGCCGCCCTCGATGGCAAACACCAAACCGCTGCCGCTGGCCACGTAGATGTCGCCACCATCAACCGCAATGCCGGTTGTGATGCCGGGCACGCAGCCGTTGCGCGGTTCGTCGCACAAAAAGGTTTTCCAGAGCGTGGCGGCCTTGTTGGCGGGATCCAGCCCATACATCCACAGCGAATTGCCTTCGCGAACCGGCACAACCAACTGCCCCGCGCAGGCCAGCGGAGCGGACATAAAACGAACTTCGAGTTTTTGGCCGTCCTTGATGGGATCGGCTCCGCGCTCGTAGAGGAACTTTCCGCTGGTGTCATTGCCGGAACTGGCCGGTTTCGTGGCGTAGACTTTGTAGGCCGCAAGGAAGTTGGAGCGGACAGGGTCGACTTGATTTCCGTTCCACATCATGGCCTGCTGCTGTTCCGCATCGTTGGCCGCCTTGTCCGCGTCGCGAGCGGATTCCAACTGATACGCCACGCCGTCAATCACGCTGAACGATTTCGTAACCCGGTCGCCAAATCCGGCCAATTCATCAGGACCAAACGGGCGGTTCTCGGCCGTGGAAACCATGCCCATTTGCCGCGCGAGATTGCGCATCGTGGTCAGCGTCATGTCCGGCGCGTGGACGTCTTCGCGCGTTCGACAGAGTTCAGCGCCGGTTTGCGCGTCGTAGCAGACGAGTTGTTCCACCGCCAATTCCTGAGCGGCGTTGCCCTCGGTGGCCAGCTTCTTGCTGTAGACCTTGACCCAAATATGGTTGCCATCGAACACCATTTGCCCGGCTGGCATCCAATTGCCGCGTTCCCAACGTTTGACGATATCCGAGGGGGTATCCGCGGTGCTTCGGACCACCCTGCCACGACCGCCAATGAACACGATGCGACCAGCCGAGGAGATCACGTTTTCGCCCGCGACGGGATTTTGAGACGGCAACTGAAACGACTGCGACCACAGTTCGCCCAGGCTGCCGCGCAGATAGTTTGACGCCAGTGGCGGCATGATGCCATCGCGAGCCGCGTTGCCCATTGCAACCAGCCAACTGGTATTTGCAATTGATGGTTGTGTGACTGCCGTCGCCTGTTGGCGGATATCCTCAGTGGCCGCAGCCAGCAAGCCGCGCGGTAGGCGCGAACCGCCGGACCGATTTAGTTCGGCCAGCGTCTTGTCGGCCTGTTTGAAGTCACCGCCGTGCGCTTGCGCGACTGCCAATCGCAGCATGATCTGTTCACGCGGCACTGAAGGATCCGGATGGCGCGCCAGAATTTTGCCGAACAATCGGCTAGCCGCGACAAACTCGGAGCGATCCAGAAAATTACAGCCAAGCTCGTATGCGGCATCATCGCCCACCGAACTCATGAAAAACCGCCGCACCACTTCAGCCAGCGCTCGATCGCGTTGCGGACCGGGCGGAGTCGCCAGCAACCCGCGGGCTTCGCCATCGGCCGTGAGCCGGTAAACGTGCAATCCCTCGGTCGGCATCGTGCTTAACAGATTTTCCGCTTCGTCGCGAATCGACCCATAATAGAAGAGTTGGAATTTGTCGCTGGGATCGACCGCCGGCGCCGGTTTCCGCGGAATGGGCAAAGCGCTCGGGTTATCGAGCACTTTCTGCAACAGCGTGGCCGCGAGATCGAAACGGCTGTCGTCTCTGGCTTGCGTGGCGCGGTGCAAAATCCGTTCAATCTCGGGATCGTTCTCGAGTGAACCGGCATCGCTCGCCGCGTCCTTGGGTTGCATCTCGCCATCGTCGCCAGGCGGTTGCGCAAACATCTTCCGCTGCACCATGACTTGCGCCGCGGCCGACGACGGCCACAAACAGCAGCCGATTCCCAACGCCGCAGTCGCGAACAAAAACGCAACACGGACGCGCAAGGCCGCGCCGCGAACGCGCAAGCACATCGCCCGACCGTCGTAATATCCAAGCAAGGTTTTCATCATCCGCACTCCTTTGAAAAGTCCGCCGCTGCCCGCGGAACGACTTTGTAAACCGGATTTTGAATCGATCTGAACGCAGACGTCAACACACACGCTTCAACACGCGCCAACACCATTTGCTCGCCTACTGCCGTTTCTGTCCAAAATACCAGGCCAGTCCCTGCTCGCAGCATAAGGCCACAACCAACAGTAGCAGAATCTTCTTCCAATATTCATCGCGAGCGCCAATGGCGCCCAGCGTTAACGCGGCGCGGCCATGCGAGATTTCCACTTTTGAGTCGGCAAACATCTTCCGCAGCTCGCTATCTTCAACGCGGTGCAAATCGCTTTCGCTGGCATCCAAATTGGCCGCAAACATCACATTTTGCGTTTCGCCAGTAATCCGATTCATGGCCAGTTGGTAAATTCCCACCGCGGCTGCATCTTCGTAATCCAACGACCAGCTATCGGCCTCGTTCCGCCGCGCGGCAGCCGGAATTTCCGTGGCCTGAATGGTCTGCGAGTCGCCAACCGGCGGTTGGAGTTTGGCGTCACGAGCGAACTTGCTGGGATCGAATTCGTGATGAATCGGCGTGCCGACCGTGAGATTGCCCTCGCCGACCAGTTTACGGGCGACATAAGAATTGAAATCGAGGAACGCCATGGGCTCGGTTGGGTCTGTCTCCCAGAAGTTCCACTGACCGCACAGCGGCGTGGTGATGGCCACCACATGACCCGCGCCAAACGGTTTTTCGACAACTGCGGGCGAACTGTCCGCATCGGTAAACGAAACGACCAGCGAAACGCGGCCGGCCGTAAGTTCCGTAGGCGAGAGGCTGCCGTGCCACCAGCGAAAGATTGGCGTGGCCGGACAAAACGTAACTTGATAGTCGCGAAACGACTTGAGCAGCGGATGGTTAGGCGCTTCGGTCGCAAAACTGACCCACGTTTTCTTCGACTCGTCGCCCAGCTTGCCGTCGAGTTTGATCGGCAATAGCCCTTTGCCATTTTCGTACAGTTGCTGGTTGTAGGCTTCTTCGTCCACTTGATCACCGAGCGTGAAAATCAGCCCACCGCCCTCGCGAACCCAATCTTCCAAGCCTTTTGTGTCTTTGTCGCCCTTCAGTCGCTTCTCGCTCAAATTGGGCGGAGAAACGTTGCACAGCCAGATGGCTTGATACTGACTAAGATCCGCGCCCTCAAAACTCGATTCGGCAATTTCCGTAGCCACGACGCCGGTGCTCGCGCTGCCTTTGGCGTTAAAGAACGTACGCAAATGATAGGTCTCACTCTTCACATCCAACGGATCACCGCTGACCAGCAGCACTTTGACGCCATCGTGGACGCGGGCGGCAAAATAGCGGACGTTATCGGCCGCCATGCCATCGGCGCGAATCTCGGCGCGGACCGGCACGGCGCCCACTTCGCTGAAGGTGACGTTGAACAATGTCGAGCCGCTCTCACGGCTGCGAATTTGCGGAATATGATTGACCAACTCCAACCCATCGCCGGGGAACAGTTTGACTTCCACATCGTCGGCGTCTTGTTCGCCGTTGTTTTGCACGGTGACTTGAAATTGCGACTCGACACTCGCGACCAAGGTCTTATTGACCGGGGCGATTTCCGCAATGGCCAGGTTATCGATCTGATCGTTGCCCACATCCACCAAGAAGCAACCTTGTGCTTGATCGGCAATCCGCTTCACCAGTGCCGCCACGGTCCGATCTTTGGGCGTGGCGTCGGTCGAGGCCCATTCGCGCCGTCGCATGTCGGAAATCAAATACACCACGCGATTCACGTTGTTGGATCGCTCCTTCAACGACTTTTCAACCTCCAGCAGCGCTTTGTCCATTTGAACCGAGATGTCCGACGGCTTCAAGTTTTGCACCGTCCGAACCAGTTCTTCCGCGCTCTTGGTATCCATGGCCTTGCCGGCGACCAGCGGCCGATTGGGCGAGGACGTAAGAATCAGCGTCATCGAGTCGCCGGAGCGCTCGCTGGACATCTCGTTAATGAAACTGACTACGCCATCGCGGGCGTCGTCGAAGATCGTCTTGTTGTTGCTGCGCGCCGTCATGCTGGGCGAATCGTCCAGAAGCACGATCCGTTCCAGTGTCGAAGCCCGCAAGGCTTTGGCGGCCAGACCCTGCGGCTTATACAACGGGCGAGTGATTAACAGCGCCAGTAAAATACAGACCAGGCAGCGCAACAGCAGCAGTAGTAAGTTTTCAAGCCGCACGCGACGCCGATTGCGGCGGTTGGCGTCGAGCAGAAAATCCATCGCCGCCCAATCGACAACTTTGAATTTTCGTTTGCTCAGTAGGTGGATGATAATCGGCGAAGCGACGGCCACGGCCCCCAGCGCCATCCACGGATTCACCGCCGAAATGCTGAGCGATTCGAAAAATCCGCCCATCGACTGAAAGATGCCCGTAAACCACTCGATCATGCCGGAATTCCCATGAGGTCTGCCACGATTTCAGCTTTGAGTCCTTGGATGGCGGTACTCGTTCGCGAGTCGCCGCCGCTACTTCGCGCCGTTTGATTTGCTTAACGCTGTTTAATCCGCCGTAGGCGTTGCCGAAATGCGAGGTACTTTGACAACGCCGCGTCCAGCGGTTCGGCCGTGTTGAGCAGCATGTAATCGCAACCGCTGGAGACACACATCTTGCGGGTTTTTTGCAAAAAGGCCGCCACGTTCTCCAAGTACGCCTTACGCAACGCGCGCGGCTCGGTGTGCAGTTCCGTGTCGACTTCCAAACCCTTGAACAGCGTGTTGTCCTGAAATGGGAAATTCAGTTCGTGGTCATGCATCACATGAAACACCACCACTTCGTGACGCTTGTGTCGAAACTGACGGACCGATTCGCGTAGCGTTTCCGGATCGACGAACAAATCCGAAATCAGCACCACGATGCCCCGGCTGCGAATTTGCTGCGCCAGGTCTTTAAACACGACGCCGAGATCGGTTTTGTTGTCAACCGTGGTTTGCTCCAACTCGTGCAGCAGCAACTTGCGGTGGCTGATGCTCGAACCGGGCGGAACGTTGCGACGAATTTTGGTATCGAACGTCACCAGCCCCACGGCGTCGGCCTGCATTTGCAACACTTGGCCCAGGCAGGCGGCAATTGTCGCCGCGTAATCGAACTTGCTCAGGCCTTCCGCATCGGAGCCATACTTCATCGACTTGCTGGCATCCAAAATCATCGTACATTTGAGGTTGGTTTCCTCTTCGTACTCTTTGATGAAGATGCGGTCGGTCTTGGACCAAACCTTCCAGTCGATATGCTTGATTTCGTCGCCGGGCACGTACTCGCGATGCGAGGCAAACTCGATTGCGAACCCGTGATACGGGCTCATGTGCTGACCGCTAATGTAGCCCTCAACCACCAATCGCGCGCGAATATCCAAGCGCGAAATTCGATCGAGCACTTTTGGATCGAGATATTTCCGTCCGACGGTCGTACTCATGTTTGAACGTCCCAACTTCACTGAACTGTAAACCGTCCGCACAATCGCCGGCAGATACGGCGCGCAACCGAGCGACGCTAAAATCCGTTTAAGACACGCGGCTAGTGCGCAAAGGCCTTGGCAACGTCCGGCGCCAAGTTGCCGGTATCGCGATCGGAAATCGTTTCCAGCAGTTTGTCGATCACTTTATCGGGCGTGATGCCTTCGCTCTCGGCATTGAAGTTGGTGATCACGCGGTGCCGCAACACGGGATGCGCTACGGCGCGGATGTCGTCGGTGGTTACGAAAAACCGGCCTTGCGAAACCGCCCGGGCTTTGCCGCCCAGCAGCAAATACTGCACACCGCGCGGGCCTGCGCCCCAACTGACCCATTCCTTGATGAAGTCCGGGGCTTCGCCTTCGTGAACGCGCGTGGCGCGGACCAACTTCAGCGCGTAATGAATGACGTGCGGGGCGACGGGCACGCGGCGCACCACCGCCTGCAGATCGATAATCTGCTCGGCAGTCAGCACCTGATCGACGGTGGCGGTGGTTGGCGCCGTGGTGCTTTCGGCAATGCGATACTCTTCATCGTAGCCGGGATATTTCACAAAGATTTTGAACATGAAGCGGTCTTGTTGCGCTTCCGGCAGAGTGTAGGTGCCTTCTTGCTCGATGGGGTTTTGCGTGGCCAGCACGAAAAACGGCGCCGGCAGCGGATGGCGTTCGCCGCCGATCGTCACCTGGCGTTCCTGCATCGACTCCAGCAGCGCGGCCTGGGTTTTTGGCGGTGTACGGTTAATTTCGTCCGCCAGTACGATGTTCGAGAAGATCGGCCCGCGGAGGAACTTGAACTGCCGGCTACCGGTTGCCTTGTCTTCTTGAATGACTTCCGTGCCGGTGATGTCCGAAGGCATCAAGTCGGGCGTAAACTGAATTCGGCTGAACCGCAAATGCAAGGATTTGGCCAGCGTGCTGACCATCAGCGTCTTGGCCAGCCCCGGAACGCCCTCCAGCAAGCAATGCCCCTGCGAGAAAATCGCCAGCAGCAACTGCTCGATGACCGCCTCTTGCCCGACGATCACGCGGGCAAGTTGCGCCCTAACGGTGGCGGTGGCGTTCTTGAGGTTGGCCAGTGCGTCCAGGTCATCTTTGCTCGGTTCTTGCGATGCCTGGGCCACCGAATTTTCTTGACTCATGTCTTCCTCTTCAACGGACGTATTAGTGAGAAGCTGGGGCGCCGATAGGAGTTAGGCGAACTGGAACATCCACTTTAAACCAAACGCCTCCCGATTGCATCCATTTTCCAACGGCGCGGGCGGTTTTCGCCACGGTGAAGCAGTCGGTCATCGTTGTTACGGCCGCAATAGTCAGCGAGGCCACTTTTCTGGGCGCAGACCGATAGCCTTGGACGCAAAACCGGCTGTTAGTGTTCCCAATACCCAAAAATGTTCACCAATCGCGCCAGCCACCTTCGCTTCACGCTGTTCGGTCCGTATGTTGGCGCAACGAGGCGGCCGTCGCTGCCCCGGCGCACCTGTTGGGAAACGAGACGCGAGCCAGCTCGTGCCAAAGTCCTAAACTTCGCACGGAAATGCTTGCCCTGGGTGTAGTTGCGGCCTATCTTGGTGGCGTTTGCTGGTCCGATTTGCTGCGCGGACATTGACCACATCACATGCCAGGAATTTTTATGGATGACAATCCTTACAAATCGCCCAACAGCGCTTCCGCGCCGCCACCGCGCCAACCATCATCGGTAAATAGCCCGTACATGCCTTGCCCGGGCTGTGGTGCGTCCGATTCGTCCCGAGTCATCTTCACTTGGTGGGGTAGCTTGATCGGTCCGGCCTTGTTGACGCACGTCGAATGTCCGCACTGTCGTACCGACTACAACGGCAAGACGGGCGAATCCAACACCACCAAGATCGTAATCTACTCGTTAGTTGCTTTAGCGATCGTTCTGGTACTTCGCGCTATCGTGATCTCTGTGTAGGCCCGCGTTTACGCGCTCAGTCGTCAGCATTAACAATTCGCCACGCCACCGCTAAGTTAACCCGCGTTGCGCCGTGCGGTCATTGATGTAGATGACACATGGCAACACGAGGGGGTTACCGCAATGGACGCGTTGGCTGTCGATTCCGTCAAGTACCGTCGGCGACCGGCCTTCTTGCCGCTGATTCCGCTGCTGGCCCTGCCGGTTTTGGTACTGGCCAATTCGGCTCGGTTGGCTCCGTGGCAACTGATGTGGTCGCTGGCCTTGGCGATTTACGCAGGCCTGAAGTGGCTGACTTGGGCGGCTTGCCCATTGCGTCGGCGCGCCTCGCTGGGCCGGCAGCTTGGCTATCTCATGTTGTGGCCTGGCATGAATGCCAAGGCGTTTCTGGATCCCAACGTGCGATCAACTGCAACACACCCGGCCGAGTGGTTGATTGCCACGGCGAATACGGCGCTCGGTATGACTTTGTTACTGGTCATCGCGCCGCGAATCGATTCCAGCCAACTGGTTTTGCTGGGCTGGGTGGGCATGACAGGCATTGCCTTGGCCTTGCATTTTGGCTTGGCACATTTGCTGTCACTGCTATGGCGCTGCGGTGGCGTGCAGGCAGAACCGCTGATGAACGTACCACTGCTGGCCACCTCACTGTCCGATTTTTGGGGCCGACGTTGGAACATGGCGTTTCGAGATGTCGCCTTTGGGCAACTGTTCCGACCGCTGGCCGGCAGAATGGGCACGGTGGGTGCGACGGTCAGCGTGTTTTTTGCTTCAGGCGTGATACACGATTTGGCGATTTCGCTGCCCGTCCGGGCCGGCTGGGGCAAGCCGACGCTCTACTTTTTATTGCAAGCCGCAGGACTGTTGCTGGAACGCAGTTCGATTGGCAAATATCTGAATCTGCGTGGCGGATTGCGGGGACGAATTGCCTGCGCGGCATTTGTCCTGCTGCCGGTCACGCTGTTGTTCCATCAACCGTTTCTCCGCTTGGCCGTGCTGCCGACGCTGACGGCGATCCGCTCGCTTTAAATCGCCCACGTCCCCTCGGGCGCCACTGCGGCATTCTCGCTACTGAATATTGAACCAAAGGCTGGCCGTGCCATGAACCTGGCAACACTGATTTTCTTTAGTGGGATTTTGCATTTTGGGACACTGCTGGCCAGCGCCGCGGTGCCGCAAGTGCTGCAGTGGAAACGCGAATTGGAAACGCTCAGTCGATTGTCGCGGCAACTGATTTGGGTGCATGGCCTGTTTATCGTGCTGACGATCATCGGCTTTGGAGTGCTGACCGCGTTTAATTCCGTCGAACTTGCCTCGCACACCCCGCTGGCCCGTTGCGTTTGCGGGTTCATCGCGCTGTTTTGGGCAGCGCGGCTGGCGATTCAGTTTTTTGTGTTCGACGCCCGACCGTTCTTGACCAGCGCATTTCTGAAGTTGGGCTATCACGGACTGACTCTGGTATTCCTGTATCAGACGGCTGTGCTCGGTTGGGCGGCAATCGGCAACAATTAGGCCTGGTTGACATTCAATTGCTCCCCTTGCGAGCAGTCAACCTCGCGTTATAATAGGCTGCTTCCACGGTACAGAGCGGACGCTGCAAAGCAGCCGCAAATGACCGAGGGGGTGTAGCTCAGTTGGTTAGAGCGCCAGCCTGTCACGTTGGAGGCCGCGGGTTCGAGTCCCGTCACCCTCGTTTTTCTTAAGTTCCTCAGGAATAACGACTTCTATCTCCTGCCGAGCTTCGGCAGTGTCGCCTTTTTTCCCAATGCTAATCCGGCAAGCACCGGTTCGCATTTTCTTGGGAGGTCGTACCAAGAGTCGGATTCGGCGATTGGGCTTGATTGCCGAGCATCGTCGTCACAAGTCAGCCGGCCCTGCGGCTACGCCGATGTTCGGATCGGATTTTTACCTTGGGCCACATGGCGGCAGAGCCCGCGATCATGCACCCATGAGCATGCATGTCATGTAGCTGCTGCCAAGGCTTAGCTCAGGCTTGTGTAAAAAGCTTTCCCCTCCCGTTCAGGATGCATTCGAAAGCTCGAGGTGCCGCGCAAAACGCCGCGCGCTCAAAAAGGAAACGCGGCGGACACCTGAGCCATCATCAATGGCGTTTCGCACGGTGTTGCCGACACGGGTGTTTTGCTCGGTGCTGGCACAATCGAGGTCATGGCAGCCAATGCCAACTGCCGAATTAAGGGAAACGGGTTGTAACGAATGCGCGGCCGTTTTTTGCCGAATCGGCACTCACGGCTAACTTGTTTTGTGCAAATAACCTACAATTGTCAGAATAAACTGCGGGTATCTCGTTGCCGCTGGGACGCTGAGAAGCAGGGCGGCGGGCGTTCGAACGTTCGGCCATTTGTGCTAGCTTCGGATACACCTCGCGCCACCGCTGGTGCTGTTCCACGGTCGTTTCAATCTTTAGGCTGCGGCATGAGTACTGAATACGTCGACGAAGCCGCGCTGGAGCAAACGCGTCAGCATTTGCGCGGCCTGATGCATGAAGTCGAAGCGGCCGTGCAGTCGGACATCGAACTCAACGCGTTTTACGAGTTGTTGCTGTCGCGCACAGTACACGCCTTGGCGGCCGTTGGCGGCGCCATCTGGACGCTCAACTCCAATGGGCAGTTGGAACTTTCGTTCCAGATGAATCTGGATCAAACCCGGCTGGCAGAAAGCGAAGACGCGCAGCAAAAGCATGGCCGCATGTTGCGGAAGATTGTCGATGGCGGTCCGCCCCGCGTCGTCGAACCGCACAGTAGTGATGGCGAAGGTCAGGAAGGCAACCCAACCGACTTTCTGGTGCTGCTGGGGCCGATGCATGCCGACAAACAGATCGAAGGCGTGCTGGAAGTGTTCCAACGGGCCGGCGCTCCGCCCGCCACGCAAAAAGGTTACTTGCGGTTTTTGCTGCAAATGTGTGGCTTGGCGGGCGAGTATCTCAAAACGCATCGCCTGCGGCATTTTCACGAGCGGCAATCGCTGTGGGCGCGGCTCGAATCGTTCACCCGCACCGCGCACCACAGCCTCGATCCGCGGGCCGCTTGCTACAACATCGCTAACGAAGGTCGCCGCCTAATCGAGTGCGACCGCGTCAGCGTGGCCATCAATAAAGGCACCAAGTGCAAAGTCGAATCCGTCAGCGGACAGGAAATTTTCGACAATCGCTCCAACACCATTACCCTGCTGAATAAACTTTCGACCGCGGTTTGCGCGGCTGGCGACGAAGTCTGGTACACCGGCGACACCAGCAACATGCCGCCGCAGGTCGAAAAAGCGTTGCAAGAATACATTGACGACTCGCACTCCAAAACCGTCGCCATTTTGCCGTTGCGCCGGCCGCCCGAGGACGAGACCGATCGCGAAGCCGAACCCAACCCGGTGGTCGGCGCGCTGATTGTCGAGCAGATCGAAGAAACCAAATTGGCTGAAGGTTTCCGCCAGCGCGTACGCGTGGTGGCGGACCATAGCAGCACCGCGCTGGCCAACGCGGTCGAACACAATCAATTGTTTTTAATGCCGGTCTGGCGCACGATCGGCAAAGCCAGTTGGATGGTCAAAGCGCGCACGCTGCCTAAGACCATCGCCATCGCCGCGACGATCGGCGCGATCATTTTGGCGTTGTGCCTGGTGCCTTGGAGTTTCGAGTTGCAAGGCAAAGGCACTCTGGAACCGGTGGAAAAACGCGAGATTTTTGCCCGCGTGACCGGCACGGTTTCGGAAATTCTGAAAGAGCGCGGCAACGTCAAGCTGGGCGATCTGCTGATGCGGATCGACTCGACCGACGTCAAGAACGAACTTGAGCGGTTGCAAGGCGAGCACGACGCGCACGTGCAAGAGTCCAACGCCAAAGTTCAGGCGCTCAACTCCGGTCAGTACTCGGAAGCCGAGCGCAAACGTTTGAAGGGCGAAATCGAATCGCTGAATGTGCAGATTCGCGCGCTGGAAAAACAGATCGACCTGGTGAAGAAAGAGAAGGTCGCGTATCTGGACGTCAAATCGCCGCTGGATGGCGAGATCATCAGTTGGCAGTTGCGTGAAAAGCTCGAGGGCCGTCCCGTGGAAAAGGGCCAAGTGCTGATGACCGTGGCCGATCTGCAAAAAGATTGGGACCTCGAGATTCGCATGCCGGAAGAGCGGATGGGGCACATCAAGCAAGCCATGGCCGAACTGCCAGAAGGCGAAGCGATGAAAGTGACCTACATTGTCGCCACCGACCCCGGCGTCAAACACTTCGGCACGGTCAAAGAAGTTCATCGCAGCGCGGAAGTTCACGGAGAAGATGGAAACACTGTGTTGATCCGAGTTAAGATCAATAAAGACGACCTCAAGGAAATTCGGCCCGGCGCCGGCGTAACCGCCAAACTGTATTGCGGGTCGCGTCCGATTGGGTACGTTTGGTTTCACGACGTGCTGGCTTTCATTCAATCCAAGATCTTGTTTCGCATTTAGCCGTGAACGGCCGCGACAATTGCAGCCCCGTGCACGGTTCAATCATCACATAACGCCACGAATTGCGAGTCGATCCATGAAGATACATCGCTACCTGTTGACCGCGCTATCGACACTGCAGATTGTCGCGCTGTTTGCGGCTCCGTTGCTGAACTCGCAGTTGTTTGCCGCGCCCAGCGCATCCAGCGCCGAAGCCAATCCGACGATCTCGGGCTGCCTGGTCACGATCATTGACGAAGCCCAAGTACCGGCGCAAGAAGCGGGTGTGCTGGTCAAAATCAACGTGCATGAAGGCGAGCAGGTCAAACGCGGCGACGTGCTGGCGCAGATCGACGACATGCAGGTGCAAATTCAAAAGATTGCCGCCGAAGCCGAAGAACGCGGCGCCCGCGAAAAAGCCAACAGCGACGTGGATTTTCGCTTTGCCGTCAAAGCCGAGGCGCTGGCGATTGTGGAGCACGAGCGCTCGCTGCGGGCCAACGCCCGCACGCCCGGTTCGATTCCGCAAATTGAGGTCGATCGCTTGAAATTGGCGGCCGATAAAGCCGGTCTGCAAAAAGAACAGGCGTTGATCGAGCGAAAAATTCAATCGTACACCGCCGACAACAAAGCGGCCGAAGTCAAAGGCGCCGCCAACAACATGGAGCGCCGTCAGGTACGCTCGCCGCTGGATGGGTTGGTGGTCCGCGTCAACACGCACGCCGGCGAATGGGTCAAGCCCGGCGATACCGTACTGCACGTGGTGCAGGTAGATCGCGTGCGGGTCGAAGGTTACGTCAGCGCCAGCAAGTACAATCCCGATGAAATCAGCGGCCGCGAAGTGGCTGTTGACGTCACGTTGGCCCGTGGGCAAAAAGTTCGCTTCCCGGGACGCGTGGTGTTTGTGAATCCGCTGAACGAAGCCGGCGACAATTTCCGTATTCTGGCCGAAGTACAAAATCGCCAAGGCCCCAATCAACAGTGGCTGCTGCGTCCGGGTTTGACGGCCGACATGACCATCGACGTTACGTCCGCCGGCCCGGTAAAAATCACGCGAGACATGTCGCCGGACGGTTTGCGGACCGACGGCCCGCGCCGTTAAGCGTTTTGGGTCGCTCGGCCCGCCGCGCGTGAAACTCCAGCAACAGCCCGCAGCACAACAAACATCGGTTCGCCATGCCTCCTGCCGGTTCGCATCTGGTTTCCAGTTCGGCTCGTCCGCTGCCGTGGCGGATGCGTCCAGACCTGGGCACGGATCGGCATCGCTACCAGGGCGAACTGTACTGGGTTGTCAAAGAACCGATTGGCTTGCACTACTTCCGTTTTCAGGAAGAAGAGTTCGCCATTTTGGAAATGCTCGACGGCAAGCGCAGCCTGGACGATTTAAAGGCGGCCTTCGAAGATCGCTTTCCGCCGCAGAAGATCACGGTCGAAGAACTGGGCCAGTTCGTCGGCATGTTGCACCGCAGCAACTTGCTGGTGTCCGACGCGCCGGGCCAGGGCTTGCAACTCTACAAACGCGGCGACGAACGCCGCTGGGAAGAGTTCACGCAGATGATCGCCAATGTGATGGCGATTCGCTTCAAAGGCATTGACCCAGAACGGCTGCTCAACTGGCTCTACAAAAAGGTCAAGTGGTTTTTCACGACCACCGCGGTGTTCTGCTGCGTGTTGATGGGCCTTTGCGCCCTGACGCTGGTGCTGGTCAACTTCGATAAATTCCAATCGCGGCTGCCGACTTTTCATCAGTTTTTTAGCGCGCACAACTGGATCTACTTGGGCACGGCGCTGATGGTGACCAAAATCTTGCACGAGTTTGGGCATGGCCTGTCGTGCAAACACTTTGGCGGCGAATGCCACGAGATGGGCGTGCTGCTGCTGGTCATGACGCCCTGCTTGTATTGCAATGTTTCGGATTCGTGGATGCTTCCCAACAAGTGGTCGCGGGCGGCGATTGGTGCCGCCGGCATGTACGTAGAATTGTGTATTGCCTCGATCGCCACCTTCATCTGGTGGTTCACGGCCGAAGAAACACTGTTGAACCAGGTCTGTCTGAGCACGATGTTCGTCTGCTCGGTCAGTACGCTGATGTTCAACGCCAATCCGCTGCTGCGCTACGACGGCTACTACATTCTTTCGGACCTTTCCGAAATTCCCAACCTGCGCCAAAAAGCCACCGGCATCTTGGGACGCAAAGCGGGCGAGTGGTGCCTGGGCTTGGAAGAACAGCCCGACCCGTTTTTGCCGCAGCGCAATCAGTGGTTCTTTGCCTTGTACTCGGTGGCGGCCAGCATTTATAGCTGGGTGGTGGCAATTTCGATCTTGTGGTTCTTGAACAATGTGTTCAAGCCGTATCACTTGGAAGCGCTCGGCCAGGTGATTGCACTGGGCACGATTTGGGGCCTGGGCGTCCAACCGCTGTGGAAGCTTTACAAACATCTGTCTGTTCCGGGGAGACTCGATACCGTGAAGAAGCCTCGCCTGTATGCCACGGTGGGCGTGGTGCTGTCGCTGATCGCCCTGGTGCTGTGGTTGCCGCTACCGCATCGCGTGATGTGTTCGCTAGAAATCAAACCACGCGACGCCGCCAATGTTTGGGTCCGCAAGCCGAGCATTCTGGACGAACTGGACGTGCATCAAGGTCAAACGGTGGCGGCCGGCGCTCCGCTGGCCAAGCTGGTGAGCGTGGACCTGGAACTCGATATCCAAGAGATGCAGCGTGAGCTGGATAAAAACGTTTCCGAAATTGGCAGTCTGCGCCAATTCAGCGGTATCAACGCTCAGGAAGCCCGCCAGCAAATTGCCAAGATGGAAAAAACTCGCGACAGCCTGCAGCAACGCATCCAAGACAAGCGGCGCGACCAGCAACAATTGAACCTGGTAGCACCCATCGCCGGCATGATCATCCCTCCGCCGGAGCAACCGCCGCGGCCCGATGACGAGAGCGGCAAATTGCCCACCTGGACCGGCACGCCGCTGGAGCAAAAAAACATCGGCGCCACATTGCAAGAAAGCACGCTGTTTTGTCAGATTGGCGATCCTGCGAAGTGGGAAGCCATTCTGGTCATCGACCAAGGCGACATCGATTTCATTCGCAAAGATCAGACGGTAGAAATCAAACTCGACCAACTGCCCTACGAAACGTTCACTTCTACCGTGGCCGAAATTTCTCCGCTCGATATGAAGGTGGCTTCAAAACAGCTCACTAATCAGAACGGCGGCGATATTGCCACCAAGGCCGACGCTTCGGGCGTGCCCCGGCCACTGAGCATCATGTACCAGGCACGCGCGCCCATTGACGACGAGCGACAATTCATGCAACCCGGCCTGCGTGGGCGCGGCAAAATCCATGCCGGCACCATGAGCCTGGGCGAACGGGTGTGGCGCTATCTCTCGCACCAATTCAACTTCAAACTGTAACGCCAGCTTACTTTGCGCCACACGTGTTCTGATCGGGGCGGTGAATGCGAGCGCTACGGGTTTACGCAGACGTATCGCTGGGCAAGTGGCACCCTAATCGCGAGTTTCGGGTCTTAGGACCGCGTCCAAGCGTTTGCCAAAGTACGAGCGGTGGCGAGCCAACCCGCGCGTTTCCGGCACCAGTTGAACGTTGAGGTCGTTGCCTCCCAGCTCGAAGGATCATCACCGCGGAAGGCCAAGCCATCGGCGTCCACGTCTGACAGAAATCGGTAGGCGGTCGTTTGCGGTGGGCGCGAGTTTGTATCGCTACGGTTAGGAATGCGCGTCGGCTCGCGCTACCGCAATGGATTCATGAAAAAGCGAATCAGTCCCGCGAACATAAACAGCGCATCCATCTTAAACGCGACGATTAAGGCCACCAGCAACGTATTAATCAGGAAGGTGCCGAGCAGGCGTTTCTTGGCGAAGGGCGACAGGGGAGTTTCGCTGAAGAATAAATCCAGCGACAGCCATAGCGAATAGAGATTCAGAATGGGTGGGCAGACCGCAATTCCAATCACTGCCGTGCGCCATGCGCGTGTGGCCTGCGCGTCGAGACGTTGATTCGCGCTGGCAGCTTGCGGTGTATCAGGAGCATCGGCCATGGTGCCGATCAGCGTAGGCGATTGAAAGGGGTTGAAATTGCCGGCATGCGTTGCACCGCAATTCCAGCAGTGATCGTCATCTGTCGCCACGCGACGGCCGCAAGCCGGGCAAACCCAGGCGGGCGCGTCGGCCGGCGGCTCGCGATCGAGCGCCGCGACAGCCGACTGCTGGAGCAGTTGCTCGGCCCGCTGACGGTTGTGGCTGCCCGCTTCGCGCAACCACTCGTCCTGTTGATCGTCATCGTCATCGGTTTCATCGGAGGGTGATTCGTCGGCGTCGCGCTCCGGTGTTCGAAACGACGGATCGCTCTGGCCGTCCAGGGTCGCACCGCATTTCCAGCAGACTTCGAAGCCGGGCTCGAACTTTTCGCCGCAAGCGGGGCATTTCAAATTGCCGCCTGACAATGCCGGCGGCGTTTTGGAAAACTCGCGAATCAGCTCCAACGCGCGATCGGCCTGTTCCTGATGGACGAACAATTGCACGCCGCCCAGCGCCGCGCCAATGTGCGACATCGTTGTGGCAGACGCTTCGCCGGTCACGACTGCCGGGATTCCCTGCGCCTGCAAAAAGACGCGGGCGGCGTACGCCTGCGGTGCGTTGGTAAAGCTGGCGACCTTAACGAGTTGTTGAGCCATTAAAAACCGTCAGATCGATTGTGAGCTTCCCAGGGCATCGCGTCGGCCTTCGAGCGTCGGATGATGTACCGTCAACTTCGCCGCGGAGCGCAAAATGACGCACCCATCGCGAGGCAACGATTCGGTGGCACGCCACCCGCTGCCGGGCTAAGTTAAAGTAACTTGCGGAACCGGTCAACGGTCAGTCCCGCGTCTTGCACGATTCCGCCAGCGTAAAACCCTTGACGGGATTGTGCCGCGGAATCGTCACTTGGCGCGTGCCGCCGGTCATCACGATATGCTCGCCTTGACGAATGATTGAAAATCCCGCATTCTCAAACGCTCGAACCGCATTCGGATGATTCACGCCAACGATTTTTGGCACGGTTACACCGTCACTTCCACCTCGCGTACTTCCGCGTCCTTGAAGTGATCGTCCAAAGCGGCCGAGTATTCGCGAATTGCATCCTGGATGTTGACCAGAGCGTGTTCCCCGGTGTCGCCCTCAGACCAACAACCGGGCAATGCCGACACCGATACGCTGATTCCCTCGTCAGTGCGGTGAATGACGATCTTGTAGCGCTGGGAGTTTTCCTTTCCGTCGGTAGCCGTGACGTGATTTTGCGAAATCGTACGCGCAGCAATTCCCGAATTTCGATGAATCAATCCGACTAGACTCCTGGGGATGAATCTTCGCCACTGACCGATTCACGACCGCTGCAGGTTGGTCGCCAGCGCTCCTTCGTCTTCGCTTCTAGGAGGATTGCCTGTGGCTTACTCCTTGATCAAATCCTTGACCGTCATGCCGGCGGGAATCATCGGCAGCACGTGTTCCTGATAGGGAACCTGCACGTCCAGCACGAACGGACCGGGATAGGCAATCATTTCTTTGATGGCGTCGGTCAATTCCGATTTCTTGCTGATGTGGCGTGCACCGCAACCGAAGCCCTTGGCGATGGACACGAAGTCTGGGTATCGCTGCTGTGGACCGATGCCATTGCCCTTGCCGACTGCTTCCGGATTATCGATCGGGCCGAGATAGGTGTTGGCGCGGTTGCCGGCAAAGAAGCGATCTTCCCACTGTACGACCATGCCCAGGTGTTGGTTGTTGAGCAGCAGCACTTTGACGGGCAGTTTTTCGCAGAAGCAGGTGGCCAGTTCCTGCACGTTCATCAAAAAGCTGCCGTCGCCGTCGATATCGACCACCAGTTTATCGGGGTGCGCGGCTTTTGCACCCATCGCGGACGGCAGGCCAAAGCCCATCGTGCCGAGACCGGAGCTGGACATCCAGGTGCGGGGGTGCATGAATTTATAATGCTGCGCGGCCCACATTTGATGTTGGCCCACGCCGACGGTGATGATGGTGTCTTCGCCGCGAGTGATTCGCGAGAGTTCGGAAATGGCGTGCTGCGGCAGAATGCCATCAAACGAAGTGTCGAACTTGAGCGGATCGGCTTCTTTCCAATCGGCAATTTGCTTGTGCCATTTGGAAAGGTCTTCCGGCGCTTCGACGATTTTGTTGAGTTCGGCCAGCGCGTATTTGATATCGCTGACCACCGGAATGTGCACTTCTTTGTTTTTGTTGATTTCCGAAGGATCGACGTCAATGTGCACGATGAACCCATGCTTGGCGAACTCGCTGACCTTGCCGGTCACTCGGTCGTCAAAACGCACGCCAAAGGCTAACAGCAGGTCGGCTTCGTTCACGGCGTAATTGGAATAGACCGTGCCGTGCATGCCTAGCATGTCGAGCGAAAGCGTTTCGGTGCCGGGATACGCGCCCAGGCCCATGAGGGTCATGGTGACGGGAATTTTTGTTTTTTTGACCAGTTCGCGGAGTTCGGCGCTGGCTTCGCCCGAGATCACGCCACCGCCGGCATAAATGACGGGTCGCTTGGAGCGTTTGATGGCCGCGGCAATTTGCTGGATCTGTTCGGGCAGCGCCTGACGAACTTTGGCGCGATAGCCCGGCAACTGCATGGGCGCGTCGTAGTCGGGCACAAAGGTCGCCATCTGCACGTTCTTGGGCACATCCACCAGCACGGGGCCCGGTCGGCCGGTACTGGCGATATGAAACGCTTCTTTCATCACTCGCGTCAGATCGGCCGGATCGGTGACCAGATAATGGTGTTTGGTGATGCCGCGGCAAACTTCAACGATGGGCGTTTCTTGAAAGGCATCGGTGCCAATGACCGGCGTGCCTACTTGGCCAGTGATGGCAACCAGCGGGATGCTGTCCATCTTGGCGTCGGCGATGGCGGTGACCAAATTCAACGCGCCGGGGCCGCTGGTGGCCATGCAGACGCCCGGCCGGCCAGTGGTGCGTGCGTAGCCTTGCGCGGCAAACGCGCCGCCTTGTTCGTGCCGTGGCAAAATCGTGCGAATCTGATCCTTGAAGCGCGTCAACGCCTGATGCAGCGGCATGCTTGCTCCGCCCGGATAGGCGAAGATCATCTCCACTCCGTGATTGACCAACGATTGAACCACCACATCGGCCCCGGTGGTCATGCGTTGCGTGTTGGTCGTCCGCGGTTTGGAAGCTGTGGCCACGATATTACCTCGTCAATAAGTGAGTGCGGGCGAATTCCGGTTCGCCGCGGCGGAAATCGGCTCAATCGAACAATTGCGGAGCAGCGCACGCGAAATCACGACGGCAATGCGTTCTGCCTTTGCCCGGGCCGCTCGCCTGGCGGAGCGTGCCTTGCTAAGGACATGATTTTTCGTGCGCAACTGTTCCTGCGGCCGTCGCAGGACGAACATTCTAGGATACGGGCAAACGGGCCGATTTTCAACCGCGCTGGCCGCCAACTCGGAAATTGTCGGCCGTTGCCAACGCGAATTACCGCCAATGGTCGCCAGACAGCCGCTTTCAGCGAAAGAACAGCAGCCAAACGGCAATCAGCACCGGCATCATGACAGTTAGCGAGTAACCCAGGTAACCAAAAAACCCGGGCATCTTCACGTCATTTTCCGCAGCGATGGCCTTGACCATAAAGTTTGGCCCGTTGCCGATATAGGTCAGTGCACCCATCAGCACCGAACCGCAGGAAATGGCGGCCAGCGTTTGTTGGGCTGCTGGGCCTTGGGAAAGCAGCATCGCCAGCGCGCGACCCTGCAGCGGCACGCCATGCTGTCCGCAGGCTGCCGCGGCAAACGCCAGGTAGGTAGGCGCGTTGTCCAAGCAACTGGAAAGCAGGCCCGTCGCCCAGAAATATTTGCCGGGCTGGTCGATTCCCAACTCGCCGCCGCGCGTGTTCAATAGCTCCAGCGCCGGCGTCATCGTGGCAAAAATTCCCAAAAACAACACGGCCACTTCCACGATTGGCCCAAAGCTGAAGCGGTTGCTGTGATGGATCGATTTGGAGGTGAAACCATACGAGACAATCGCCAAGCCCGCCATGCAGGCTTCTTGAATTCCAAACGGCCACGGGTTACCGCCGTTTGCCCAGCCTTGGCCGGCGGCCAGAATCAACACGACAACAGCCGCCAGTGGCAGTAAATTCGCTTTGCCGCGGAGGTGCAGACGGTCGCTCTCGTCGGCCGTGGCAAGAGGCGTCGCGAGGGGCGGTTCGCGCCGGCTGATCAGCAGGTCCCAAATCCAGAAAATTGCCAGCAGCACGCCGTTGGCCAGCAACCAGTGCGGCCAAAACTGCAAAGTCCACGTGAAGGGCACGCCTTGCAGAAAGCCCAAGAACAACGGCGGATCGCCCAGTGGAGTCAGCAGCCCGCCGCAGTTGGAGACGATGAAAATAAAGAACACAAACAGATGCGCTTGCCGCTGGCGACCGTGATTGGCGCGCAGCAGCGGTCGCACCAACAGCATGGACGCCGCGGTGGTGCCAACCAAACTGGCCAGCACCGCGCCCAGCGCCAGGACGCCGGTGTTGACCGCCGGATGGCGCGATAGCCGACCTTGCAAAAAAATTCCGCCGGCAATCACATACATGGCGGTCAACATCACGA
Source organism: Pirellulales bacterium (assembly GCA_038205115.1). Taxonomy (GTDB): domain Bacteria; phylum Planctomycetota; class Planctomycetia; order Pirellulales; family JBBRCE01; genus JBBRCE01. Next base: position 68,494 of record JBBRCE010000009.1, on the reverse strand, counting down.
TGAACGTGGTGTATTCCTGCAAACGTTCCAGCAGCAGATGCCCTGCGACCGCACCCCACTGAAATAACAACCAGCCAACCAGCGGAATGGCCAACAGCGCGCAGATCAAGGCTTTGTTGCGATTACGTTCCCACCAGTGATGGGCCACCAGCGGCATCACCGCCACGCACAGCAGCAGGGCCGCAAATGGCAACATGCTGGCCAGCGGCAACTCGTGGCCCAAATTGTGCTTGGCCGCGTCCGCCGCATGCACGCGGGTCGCCGGACTGCAGACGGCCACCGCGAGCGCGCCGCACAAAAGTCTAAACCAGCGAGGCGAAATGCGGATTGCGACAGATCTTGCGACGCTCAATAACTCAGCAAACATGCATCAATCTCCGCAGCGCAAAAGCGGCCGGCGCCGCCAGCAGCAAATAGCCAATCAACCACGGTTCCAGCCCCAGCGGCGCATACCCGGGCACGATTCCAAACGGACGATAGGGCCGCAATTCGACTTCCAATTTTCGCAGCGGCCCGTCGGCAAACGTCACGTCCGGTGCTGCGTAACTGCGCTGGCCAATCAGTACCGGCAGTTGGTAGGTTCGGCCACGATGCCGAACGGCGAACATGCGCAGCTCGGGCGAAGCGTCGGCGATGATTGTCCAACTGGCCACGCCGCGCGGAACGCCGCCGCTGCTGCTGCGATTCGCCAAAGCCGGCGATGCTTCCTCGACATGCGGCCGCGAAATCAGCGATTGCGGGCTCGCCACGAATGCTTCGCGTTGATCGGCCGTTGCAATCCGCCGCAGCCAAGACGCGCTGGCAATGGACGACTCGGCAGTCGGTAAATGCAAGCCATCGGCCGGCGCGAGAAACACCGGTTCACCAATGGCAGCCGGCGTAAACCAGGCGTGGACGGTCAGCGGCTCTTCGACGCGGGGCGGATGATAGGCCAGATGGGCGTAGCTCCAAATCGCGAGCGCAGCAATCGGAAGCAGCGATGCCAGCAGCGGCAGCAATTCGGCACGCAACGTTTTCAGACCAATCTGGGCGCTCGAAGCGCGATGGCGGGCCACGGCGTCGATGTCGCCGGTGCGCTTCGCCTGTCGAATCAGCGCTTGGAGCCGAGTTTTATCGGCACGGCAGCGATGCAGTAAATCTTGATTGGTGGTTTTGAGCCGAACCACGGTCAGAATCAAGGCCGTGCCCAGCGCAACCAGCACCAGCACCACATCCAGCGGCAACCACAACAGCCAGTTCAGCAGCGCATCCAGCAGCCAGGTCATATTGGCTCGATTTCGAAACAAACAGATCGACGCTTCGCGCCGATTGTACCTGTTTTCGAACGGCCGCGGGAAAGGTTTTCTGGCGGGCACCAATCAAACGCGCCTTCCCAGACGTGGGCAGCGCGGCGACAATTTGTCGCAACGCATCCCTGCGCCACGGCGGTCCGAAGTCCGTCGGTACCGAAGTATTTTCCGAGCGACGTTTTTTATGCTACACGCAGTGATCATGGCAGGCGGTTCCGGCACGCGCTTTTGGCCCGAGAGCCGGAATCTGCGGCCCAAGCAATTGCTGGCGCTGGCCGGCAAGCGGACGATGCTACAAGCCACGGTCGATCGGCTGGCGGAAATCGCGCCGGCAGAAAATATTCTGATCGCCACCGGCGCGCGACTGATCGACGCCGTTCGCCAGCAGTTGCCGCAGTTGCCGGCCGCTTCGATTCTGGGCGAGCCCTGCAAACGCGACACCGCGCCTTGCATCGGTTTGGCCGCGCTGCTGGTCAGTCGCAACGATCCAGACGCCACGATGCTGGTCGTGCCTTCGGACCATGTGATTCGCCAAACGGCCGACTTCGTGCAAGCCGCGCGGCTGGGCGCGCAATTGGTTGACCAACATCCGGACCGAATTATCACCTTTGGCATTCGTCCCACGTATCCGGCAGAAAGTTTTGGATACATCGAAAGGGCTGAGCCAGTCGCGGCCGAGTTGCCGGTGTTTCGCGTGGCGCGGTTCAAAGAAAAGCCGCCGGCAGCCGTGGCCCAGGAATATCTGGCATCGGGCAATTTCTACTGGAATTCCGGCATGTTCGTCTGGAAGGCCAGCACCATCTTGCAGGCGCTGTGCACACACCAGCCGGAGATGCTCGGGCATTTGGAAACCATTGCCGCCGCGCTCCAGCGACCAGATTTCCAAAGCGTGTTCGAGCGCGAGTTCGCGGCTATTCGCGGCGTCTCCGTCGATTATGCGGTGATGGAACACGCGCAGGATGTACTAGTGATTGAAGCCCCATTCGATTGGGACGATCTGGGCAGTTGGCAATCGCTCACGCGGCTACTGGGCGTAGACACCGATGGCAACACAATTGCCGGCAAGCATCTGGGCGTCCGCACGTCGGGCTGCATCGTCCGCAACGATGGCCAGCATCTGATTGCCACGCTCGGCCTGACCGACACGATCATCGTGCAAACGCCCGACGCCACGCTGGTGGCCAACAAGCACGACGAAGAGTCCATCCGTCAACTGGTGAAGTTGCTGGAAGAGCGCGGCTGGAAAGATTATTTGTAAGCGTCTGCCGGCACGAAATAACTCGTTAGCCGCATGCGAGCGTCGGTGGATTCGAAGTTGCGTTCTCTGTTTCTTGCCCCGTCAGCGTGGCCCATACAACCATCGCCACGCGCTTCGAGTCGGACATCGCGGTTGTCAACCTGAAGGTTCGCGACCTAGCCAACTTCGCGGTAGGCGCGGATTCGCTGCTGGTTCACAATATTTCCTGGTGCGATTACCTCACGCGGGTGCTGGGCGTCGCCAAGCCGCCCGCACTCGAAGGCGTCGTCTGGCACGCGCGTCACATCATCCCGCAGTTCCTGGAGAATAAGGCGGGATACGAGTTCCTCAAGAAAACCAAGGAGATCATGGCGAGCGTGGGACTCGGGAACTACCTGGAAACGTTGCCGCAGAAGCTCTGCTTTGCTTCACAGAAAGGCGTTCATACCATCGAGTCGATGAAGGCCGTGGCGAAAGCGATCGAGACCGCAGCCGCGAAGGGCGGTAAGATTGAGGTCTTGCGGACTCTGGACCGAATCGGCGCTTGGTTCCTAGACAATACCAACACTGTATTTACAGGCATTTTAAAATGACGTCGGACTCAGATCCTCTGCGCGCCACGCGTATACAGATTTACGAGGCTATTCATGCCAGCGACTTGGACGGCCTAAAGGAGTTGTTCCGTGAGCATCCAGAGATGATTCACTACCGGTATGATGACTCTGATAACTGGCTGTCGAGCGCGGCCGGATATTCCAATTTGGATGTCGTCAAGTTTTTAGTGGACAAGGGTTTGGACATCAATTTCGGCGGCTCGTATCATAAACCGATCGGAGTTGCGATTTCACGCGGAAATTATGACATCGCCGTCTATCTCCTAAAACAAGGAGCATCGCTTGAGTTGAAAGAATTCTGTTATCGGCAGTTCTTGCCAAGGCCCATGCGCTTGAGCTCGTCAAGCTGTTGGTGGAAAACGGCGTGGATGTCAATCAATGTTGGCGCGCCGGCGAGCAGGACGATGTCACCGCGCCCTGGTTCAACGCCCTCACTCACGCCATCGACTTCCGCAAGCAGGACATTGTCGAATATCTGCACGCCCATGGTGCGGTGATGCCGCCATCGATCAAGCTGCCGCCGCCCAGCGGTCTGAGCGACGAAGTGGTGGCTTATTTCAGCCGGTTTGCAGCGGTGGACAAGCAGGCGCTGGTCGAAATCATTCCGACCACCGACCCGCCGATTGCCATCCACGTGATGCGCCCGACCAAACTGCGGAAATATCTCACGCTGTTCACCACCGGTCTGAGTTCGCGGCCCATGACCACGCCGCCGGGATCCGAAGCGTATCAGTTGGCCGAACTGGCGATGTTTTTGCCGCCGGATTGGCCGATCGAGCGAGCCGATCTGGACAAGCCGCAGAACCGCTGGCCGTTCGAGGTGCTGCGGAAAATCGCCGGTTATCCGCATGCGGAAAACAGTTGGCTCGGTTTTCCGGTGACGATTTTCGCCAATGAAGAGCCGCCAAAACCATTCGCGCCGGGTTGTCCGTTTTCGGCCACGCTGTTGGCGATGAATATAGATGACGTTGGTCCGATTTACGCTTCCGCGAACCGGCAGATTCAAATTTATACGCTGATGCCGCTGTATGCCGACGAGCGGCAACTGGAAATGACGCAAGGCTTGCCCGCGCTGTTCAAAGCGTTCGACAAACACAAGGTTGAAAAAGTTGTCGATGTCAGCCGCCGCAGCGTGGTCAAAGCGTGAAGCGGACCAACGTCGGGAAGTGTGCTGTTTGAACATCGCGCGCTGCGTCAACCGCGTGGGAGGCATGGACGTCGCCAGTCGATGGATGCACGCTGCGTCGCCGGCGAAGGAGGTGTCAGTCTTGGTCGCTGAAGCAGATCAAATGCTTTTCGCCGCGGAAGAACAGTTGGCCATCGCTGACCGCCGGCGAGCTGTAGCAGTTTTCGTCGAGCGCGTTGGTGGCGACGATTTCGAGCTTTTCGCCGGGACGAATGATCTTGGTGACGCCGTCGTCGGAGGTGAAATAGACCAGGTCTTTAATCAGCACCGGCGAGCCGCTGTAGTGGCGCCCCAGGCGTTCTTTCCAGAGTCGCTCGCCGGTCGCGGCGACAAAGCAACTGCCGATGCCTTCGTCGCTGGTGAGTAACAGGTATTTGCCGCTGACGATGGGCGACGGCACATACGACGTGGCTTGCGTGGTCCGCCAGACAATGGCCGAATGGGTGACGTTGCCGGCGCCGTTGGGCTTGATGGCCAGCAGGTGATGTTCCGGAAAACCGGCCGTCATGAACAGCAGGCTGCCGTCATAAACCATCGAGGCCACATACTGCTCCGTGGGGCCATCGATGATCCAATTCCGTGCGCCGCTGCGCGGATCGTAGCTGGCCACGCATTTATCGCCTGCCAAAATCATTTGCAGGCGGCCGTCGATCTCACGAATAATGGGCGTGGCATAGCTGCGGGTGTGATGTTCGCGGGGGATTTTCCAAACGGTTTCGCCCGTGTCGCGGTTTAGGGCGGCAATGTACGAATCGCCATCGTGATCGCCGTTGACGATCACTTGATCTTCGAACAGCAGCGGACATGTGCAAAAACCATGCACGCTGTTGAATGGGCCGGGCCGTACCAGCCACTGCTGTTTGCCGTCTAGATCATAGGCAGCCACCACCATCATGCCGGGCGTCGACTTTTGCGGATCGCTTTTATCGGCTTCCAGAAATGCCAGGTAGACGCGTTTGCCGTCGGTGGCAGGCGTGCTGGAAGCGAAGCTGTTCAAGCCGTGCTTTTTTTCCAGCGGCGATTTCAAAACAACTTGCCGCCAGAGTTCTTTGCCGGTGTTGCGCTCGTAGCACAGCAGCAGTCGCTCGCGGGCGTCTTCGTCGCAACTGACGGTGAAAATCTTATTGCCGAATACGATTGGCGAGGCATGGCCGCGACCCGGCACATCGACCTTCCACTTCACGTGCTGGGCAGAATTGTTCGCGGCGTTCCAGTGCTGAGGCGCCGCGGTTGCTTGGCTGGTGCCATCGCCGCGCGGTCCGCGCCAGCAGGGCCAATCTTCGCCGCGCAATTGTGCGGACGTGGCCGCAACAATCAGCGCTGTGAGGCACGTGTAGACCGCGAGACAGCGGAACAATCGCATGAGAAAACTCGGGGCGCGGTAGGGTTGAGGAAGGCGGGATTGCGAAGGCGGAACGAAACGAGCGCCAAGGCTGCTGGCGAGGAGTTGAATCTTGCCACGCTGGCGAACCGACAATTGACCGGCCGTTACGAATGCGTGCCGGAATGGGCCGCTTCGTGGGCCACGAGTTCCAGGTTGGCCTGATAATACTGCACGGCTTCGGCCGGGTTGAGGTTGAACAGCGCGCGGCCTTGCGTCAGCCAGGCGCCTTTTTCGTATTGAAACACGGCGGTGGCGGCGCGGAGGTTGGAAACGGCTTCCACCTCTTCCATGCCGCCGCCTTCGATGGCTTCGAAGCGAATGGTGATGCTGACCAGCGCGCTGAGCTGGCCGCTGATTCGATCGCGCGCGTAGGTGATATCGTCGGCAAAGTCGCAATCGGCCCAGCGCAGCCCGCGCGGCTTGCCACTGCTGCCGGCAATCTGCAAAAACTTATGTTCCAGCGGTTCGCGACGCAAATGAAATTGGTGGCAGGCCAGCAGAAATTGGCCGCGCCGTCGCGAACGACGCCAGGGCGACCAAGCCACGGCGCAGCACACGATCAGAAATCCGACCAGCGCCAATATCCATGCGAAAATCACCACGGGACTGCACTCCTCGACAAAACGACACCGGCCCGGGAACCCAAATCTGGCCGGCGACGATCCGGCAACTTCAACCAGCGGACGGAACAACTGATTTTATGGCACGCTTGGCATCCAGAGCAAATGGATTGCAAGAATTTTATGTTCGGGCCGTCGCACTAAGCCTGCGCTGCGTGGATCGATTGGTTGATTGCCGCCAAACGCTGCTCGAATTCTCGGCCGCCGGAGCGAAATTGCATGCCGACCACCAGCGCCAGCAGCGGCTTGCTGCCGATCCGTGGGCAAGCGACCTTGACCAGATCTTTGTGTGTGCAAATCAGCGACGTGACGTCGAGCGAAGCGGTCCAGGCGGCGAGCGAATCGAGATCGTCGCGCGAGTAGGCGTGATGGTCAGGAAACTCGCGAAAACCGGCCAGTTCGCAACCGCAGGACAGCAGCGTGTGGCGAAAACCCTGTGGATTGCCCAAGCCGCAGAACGCGGCGACGCGCTGCCCTCGCAGGGTCTTCAGATCGCGAAAGGGCTCGTCCGGCGAATCGCCGTGGGCCAGCAGTCCGATGGGCGCGTGGGCCGCCTCGACCCATAGCGCTTGAGGATTTTGCGCGACTGCCGTGGCGCGAATTTGATGGCGACGGGCATCATCCACCATGTCCGCGCGGGTGAGCACGATGATTTGCGCGCGCTTCAGACCGGCGATCGGTTCACGCAGCAGCCCTCGCGGAAAAACATGTCCAAAGCCAAACGGTTCCAAGGCGTCCAGCAGCACGATGTCCAGATCGCGGGCAATGCGGCGATGCTGAAAGGCGTCGTCCAGCAGCAGCAACTGGGCTTCGAATTCTTCAATTGCCATTCGCGCGGCGGCCACGCGATCGGGATTTTGCACGTGCGGCACGTCGGGCAGCAGATGTTCCAATTCGAGCGCTTCGTCGTTGCGTGCGCCTTGCTCGGCGCCGTAGCCGCGACTGATGAGCGTTACGCGGACGCCTTGCTGGCGGAACCAGCGAGCCAGCCAGGCCACCAATGGTGTTTTGCCGGTACCGCCCAGCGTGAGGTTGCCGACGCTAATCACCGGGACGCGGGCTTTGTGAACATTGCGGCCGGCGTCGAATTTTCGATTTCGCCATCCCACCGCCCAGCGGTATGGCCACTCGCCCAGCGTGAGTCCGGCCCGCGCCAGCGCGCCGCCGATGCCGCGTTGGCGTCCGCTGACAATCGCCTGAAATTGAGCTGGGCTGATGAGCATGCAAACCGATCGAGTGTTGACAATTCCGAAAGTTGATAAGCGATCGTGGCTTGCTCAACGTGTTACGATGCGGCGAAATCTTGATCGTACATTCGATAGCGTTTTTGCAGGATCGCCCCGCCGCGCTCAAGTGACGCGCGCGAGAGGTGGTTGGACTCCAGCACCCAGGAGAACTCGACTTCTTGCACGCCAAAACGTTGCATCGGTTCGACGAAGTGGCCCATCAGAATTAAGCCCACGCCCCAGCGCTGATATTCTTGCACCACGTTGGTGCTGATGATGCGAATCTTTTTAATCGAGCGTTTGTTACGCAGCAGTTTGATGAAGCCGAAGGGAAACAAGCGACCGCCGATTTTGCGAATTCGCGGGTTATAATCGAGCAGGCCGAACGAGGCACCGATCGGCTTGCCATCCACCTCGGCCACAATGGCCAGTTCCGGCACGATCAAGTGTTTGAGTCCTTCGCCCAGAACTTTGATTTCCGAACTGGAGAGCGGCACAAATCCCCAAGTGCCGAGCATCGAATCGTTATAAATGTGCAAAAACATCTGCAGTTCTTCCGTGAACTTTTTGGTGTTCATCGGCCGCACTTTGACGTTCAAACGTTCCATGGCCTGCGTGGCGATGAAAAACAGTTTGGGATCCAGCGTGGCCAGCATGTCCATTTTGCCCCAGAAGGCCAGCAGGTCTTGCGAACGCGCTAGGCCAGCCGCTTCGATCAAGCGGCCATAATACGGGCGATTGTACGTCATCATGAACGTGGGCATTTGATCGAAGCATTCGACCAGCAGGCCACACTCGTAGTTCAACGAGGGATTGGCAGGACCGCGCACGCAGGTCATGCCTTCGGCCGTCAGCCAGCGGCGCGCCGCGCCAAACAGTGCGTCGGCCACGGCTTGGTCGTCGATCGATTCGAAGAAGCCAAAGAAGCCGCGTTTTTCTTGGTACTTGCGGTTGTGCGCATGATTGACGATGGCCGCGATTCGCCCGACGACTTCGCCGTCGCGCCGGGCTAAAAAGGTGGCGATTTTGGCGTCGTCGTAAAACGGATGGTGCGAAAAATTCAGCAGACGTTTGAAATCCATCAGCAGCGGCGGCACCCAATGTGGGTCGTCGCGATAGATCGACCACGGCAACTGCAAAAACGCTTTCTGATCGCGCCGCGACTCGACCGCTTGGATCTCAATGTTGGGCATGCGTAGATTCATTCGAAGGAATATGGGATGATACCGGCACCTCGCCAATCTAGGCGTCGTACTCACGTAACGTCAAGCGGCAACGCGCTGGGCAATTTGCCCCGCACTCTCGGCAAGTTCTCCGCACACGGCACCGCTGGACAGATCTGATTCCGTATGAGCATCCTCGTCACCGGTGCAACCGGGCTAGTGGGCAATAACGTGGTGCGGATGCTATTGGATCAACAACGCGCGGTGCGCGTGTTGGTTCGCACGGCAAATCCGCCCGCGCTGGCAGGCCTGAACGTTGAAAGCGCCGCGGGCGACGTCACCGACGCCGCATCTCTGCTGCGCGCCTGCACGGGAGTCAGCCAGGTCATTCACTGCGCGGGACACGTGCACCTGGGCTGGAGCGGCCAAGACAAGCATCGCGCCGTGAACATCGAAGGCACGCGGAACGTGGCCGTGGCCGCGCGGACAACTGGCGCGCGGATGGTGCATGTCTCCAGCGTGGATGCGCTGGGACTCGGCGCACCGGCCGATGAAGAAACGCCAGCCGCGGGATCGGTGCTCTGCCCCTACGTCACGTCCAAGCGCGCGGCCGAACAAGCGTTGTTGGAAGAAATTCAGCGCGGGCTGGACGCAGTGATTGTGAATCCCGCGTTCATGCTCGGACCGTGGGATTGGAAGCCGTCGTCCGGGCGGATGCTGCTGGAAGTGAGCAAGGGGTTTGCACTGTTGGCCCCGCCGGGCGGCAACGATTTTTGCGACGTTCGCGATGTGGCGGCCGGCATCCTGGCAGCGCTGGAACGCGGCAAAACGGGCCGGCGATATATTCTTGGCGGGCACGCGTTAAGCTACCTGCAAGCCTGGCGACAATTCGCACTGGCCACCGGCGCTTGGCCGCCTCGCGGCGCGGCGCCAGGCTGGATTTTGTCGACCGCCGCGCGAGTGGGTGATTTTGCGTTTCGTGTTTCTGGCCACGAGTCAGACGTCAACAGTGCCTCGGTTGGGTTGTCGCTGCTGCCGCATCATTTTTCGAGTGCCCGGGCAAAAGCCGAACTGGACTATCGTAATCGGCCGCTGGCAGAAACGATTGCCGATGCGTGGAATTGGTTTTGCGATCACGGCTACGCCCGTCGTCGCCGACAGAAGCAGCGCGGCCAGACGCCGTGACCGATTGCGATCCGCGTCGATTTTTCGCGAGGCAGTCGTTTGCATGACGTTCGCAGGGCCGCCATCACCAGACTTGAATTTCGTTTTCCAGTTCGACGCCCAACCGCTCGGCGACTTGCCCGCGGACGTGTTCCATCAGTTGCAACACGTCGTGCGCGGTGGCGCCGGGTTCGGCGACGATGTAGTTGGCGTGGCGGTCGCTGACGGCCGCTCCGCCGATCTTGGCGCCTTTGAGGCCGCATTGTTCGATCAGCATGCCGGCGCTAATGCCGCGTGGGTTTTTGAAAATGCAACCGGCGCTCTGATGGCCTAGCGGTTGCGTCGATTTTTTGACGATCCACTGCGTTTGCATTCGCTTGGTGAGTTCTTGCGGATCTTCGCTTTCGAGCTGAAATTCGGCGCTGAGGATCACCAGTTCGTCGAGGCTGCTCTGTCGGTAGGCGAACACCAATTCTTCGCGCGGGCGGACGAGAATTTCGCCATCGCGGGTCATCACCGTGGCGCGGCAGGTCCATTGGCCGATATCGCCGCCGCGTCCGCCGGCGTTGCCGTGCAGCGCGCCGCCGATCGTGCCGGGAATGCCAACTAGCGGTTCGAGTCCCGCCAGGCCTTCGCGCACGGAGGTTGAGATGACGTGCCCTAGCTTGGCGCCTGCGCCGGCGGTGAGCACGCGCGACTGGATACCAACTTCGTTAAACAGCGGCGCGGTGAGTTGGATGACCATGCCGGCCACGCCTTCGTCACGAACCAGAATGTTGGATCCGCCGCCAAGAATGTGGACCGGCACGCCTTCGTCGCGGCACCGGCGTACGAGCGCCGCGAGCTGATCGACATTGCTGGGCTCGGCGAAATACTGCGCCGGACCGCCGATGCGAAAATACGTGTAAGCGGCCAGCGGTTCAGCCGACCGGATAATTTTCTCGAAGCCTGTCGCCAATGTCATTGCAAACTTTCCCAATGTCGCCCGCACCCATGGTCACCAGCACGTCGCCGGGCCGAAGTTGACGCGTGAACTGATCCACCAAGGTGTTGAGGTCGTGATTCCACAGTGTTTGGCGATCGCCGCGCGTGGCTGCGTGAGCCAGGCGCTGGCAGGGATGGTCATCGTTTGCCGCCGCTGCCTCGCGTGCGCGAAACACCGGCGCAATCGCCAGCAAGTCCGCATTGTGCAGACTGGCGGCGAATCCGTCTAGTAAGCGCGTCGTGCGTAACGCCTGATGCGGCTGAAACAGCAGGCAAATCCGGCGGCCCGGAAACATCCCGCGAATGCTGGCCAGACTTGCCGTGACCGCCGTGGGATGATGCGCGTAATCGTCCACGCGCGAGATTGGGCCGCAGGGGCTTAACGTTTCTAATCGCCGATGCAGGCCGAGAAAACGCGCCATGCCACGACGGATATCGGCCGCGCTGGCGCCCAATTCGCTGCATAACGCCGCGGCCGCCAGGGCATTTTTCAGGTTGTGTACGCCCGGCACGCGGAGCAACACATCCGTCACGTACTGGCGGCGGTGAAACAGCCGAAAACTTAAGCAACCGAGCTCATCGGCCAGTGGCTTTGCCCGCCAGTCGGAATCGGCGGTTAGGCCAAACGTCACCCGCCGACATCCAGCCTTCGACGCCAAACCATTGGCACGGGCGCAGTGCGAGTTGAGCAGTAGCAGGCCGTGGGCGGGGATCTTGTTGACAAACCGCGTAAACGCGCCGGTCAGCGAATCGTCGTCCGGGAAGGAATCGAAGTGGTCTGGCTCGATATTCAGCACCACGGCCGCAGTCGGCGCGAGATGTAAGAAGTGTTCGCGGTATTCGCAGGCTTCCAGCAAAAAGTGTGGGCCACTGCCCCAGCGACCGCCCGCCTGCCGCGCAATGGGCGTGGCGCCGCAGATCATGGCCGGATCCCAGCCTGCAGCCGAAAGGATTTCGGCAGCCATGGCGGTCACGGTGGATTTGCCATGCGTACCGGCAACGGCCAGACCGAGCTTGCCGACGGAAACGCTTGCCAGCATTTGCGGATAGCTGACGATGCGAATGCCGGCCTGCTCAGCGGCCAGCAGCTCCGGATTGTCGGCCGCGATTGCGGGGCTATGAACCACCAGATCGATTTGCGACGTGATATTGTCGCGGTGATGCCCAACGCTGATGTGCTGCAAGCCGCGAGGTGCCCTTCGCGCCGCGTGGTGATCGGTGTCCGACCCGGTCAGTCGCCAGCCCTGCGCGTGCAGCACCGCGGCCAGCGATCGCATTCCGGCGCCGCCAACGCCGATCAAATGCGCGCGCCGCAACGGCTTTTGCGAATCATCAGCGGCGGCGAGCGATTGCAACGGATTCCCTCTCCAAACGTTTGGGCTAACGATCAACCCTTATTTTAGGTCGTCGCCGGTCTGGCAGGCAATGTTGTTTACCGCTGCTGCAGTGTCTTAGCCTGACGTTGGAGTCAGGTGCGGTTCCAGGTCGCGTGGCGTCGTCGGACGTGAATGCCAACGCCCGTTTTTCGGCCGGTTTTGCAATCGATTGTTGGGCTAGTCGCTCCATCGAAAACAGCCGGGATCCGCCGCGGGTAACTGCCCCGAAGTGCTGGCTAAATCGCCAAACTGCGGGCGGGAGCTTTACTCAAACGTTCGTTAGTGTATCATAGCGTTCGCCCGCCGAACTTGGACGTACTTGTCTGGCGGCGTGTTTTGATCGGCTCACCAGAAGCAGTGCGGCTCCCCGGCAGAGTTCGAACCGTTTCGGCACTTACCGTCAAGCTCACCGTTTCGATCCTGACGAATTCACAAGCGCATGAATTGCGAGTTGCGTGCCTGCAACCGCAACCGTTCAAACGCGTTCGATGAATTGCCGCAGCCGCGCAAACGACAATTGGCATTGGCATCACCACGAGGCGCTCGATTATGGTTGTTTTCGGTCAAAAGCGGTTAAGCCTGATTCTGTTTGTGGCTCTGTTCACGCTGGCGGATGCCACTCGCTCGGCTGTGGCCAACGAGGTTCTGGTCACGGACCGGCTCACCAACAGCGTGTATCGGTATAGTCCCGACGGAACGTTTCTCGGTCGGTTGTTGCTCGATAATCTGAATTTGAATGCCCCGGACGGCATTGTGGTCTCGCCTGATGGGTCTCATTTATTCGTCGCAAGTTCCCAGAGTAACGAAGTGGTGCGTTACGACTACAACCTTGGCGCCGCCACGGTTTCGAATCCGATCGTGTTTGCCGATGCTTCGAAGGGCTTGAGTTTTCCGAACTCGATGGTCTTCAGCCCTAGCGGCACGACACTGTATGTGGCAAATCTGGGCGGCGTAGGGATCACGCGGCTGAATTTGGATGGTAGTAGCGCGGGAGGCAATTTGAGCGGCGGAACAAGTTCTCAATTAAGCGGGCTGGCCTTTGCGCCGCCGATCGTCCCGGCTTCGAATCAGCAGTTGTTGGCCGGTGGCTTCGACGGTGCGACCGTCGCCCGCTCGAACGACGCGATCGATTCGCTATCCGACTTTATCGGCCCGAGCAATTCCATTGCGGGGGCCGCTGGTTTGCTGGTCCATGATAACAATCTCTACGTAACGGGACTGTTTGGCGGAACGCTGACGGAATTCAATGCCACGACCGGAGCGGCCATTCCGCTGGGAACGGACCCGTCGGGTTTGATTTCGGGATTGGCTTTTCCGCAAGGGCTGCTGGACGACCCGAATGGCAACGGACTGTTGGTCGGCGTTCTGGGTTTTGCGAACGGGCAAGGACAAATCAGCCGTTACGGATACGACGGTTCGTTTATAGGCGTATTCGCCAGCGCACAGTCCGATCCCGCTCTGGGGTTCACCGAAGCAACGGCATTTACGCTGGCGGTTCCAGAACCGTCTTCATTCGCATTGCTGAGCGCCGCGTTGGTGATGCTGGGCTTGGCGCGCAGGCGCCGCATCATCCGTTCCGCGAGCGCTGCGTTGGCAACGTCATCGGTTAATCGCAATCTCGCCGGATAGAAGGGTATCGGCATGCAGCGATCGATCAGAAAGTTCCGCGTCTTGCTGCCGCTTGTCGTGCTTAGTGCGGCGTCGTTCGCGTTTGCCGGACAGTCGGTTTACTCAAGCTTGCCGCTGCCTTCGCCTGATACTCACGCAAACGACATCGCGGTGGCAACGCCGGTCGAGAATTCGTTCCTGGCCGCATTAAACCTCTACGGCACGGAGACCTACGAAGAAATTACCGGTGTCCGTTTGGGTTTAACCCATAAGAATCAAGCGTTAACGTTTGGATCCTCCGGAATCACCGGCACAGCGAACTTTGCCGGCGTCCAACAGGCGCCGGGCTTCACGGTCAGCGGATTGACCGCGCTGCTCGAGCAGCCGGAAGCCTTGCCGACGCCAAACGACGACAACAACATCGTTTTCAATTCACTGATTAACGGTTTTGGGAGTTACTTTATCCAAGCCGGCGATGCGAACAATGTCGACATGCTCACGCTCCGGCTTGAAAACACGCTGATCGGCTCCAGCAAGGATGTCGTGATCGGCACGATTGGACCGAATGCAAGTAGCACCAATGTTTTTTACTTTGGCGTCACTGATACGGACCCATTCAATAAAGTCACGCTGCTGCTCTCGATCAATACCGATGGCATCCTGCTGGACAATACCACCGTCGGAACGGTGGCGGTGGTGCCAGAGCCTCGCGCGGACATTTTGCTGGCTTTCGGAGCCGGAGTGCTGCTGGTTTTTGGTCGCTTTGTTCGACGACCTCAGGCTGTACCGCGCTAAGCAGGAATTGCGAACCCAAGCCGCAGTCTGCGACCTTCGACCGCGCATGGGAGATCGAAGTTGGACTCAACCATTCGACAGCAACTCAGATCTCGTTGGACGGTAGCCGAAGCGATCCCTCGCCGGAAAAACCGTCAGTCTCCAAGACAGGGCACGCCGGCACAACGCACCGCGTTCAGTCTGGTGGAATTGCTCGCTGTGATTGGAATTATCGCCTTGCTGACGGCAATTCTTTTGCCGGCAATCAGCAGCGCGAGAGAAAGTGCGCGGCGTGTTCAATGTCTGAGCAACCTGCGGCAGCTGGGACAGTCGATGTACAATTACGAGGGGGTCGCAAACAGGTTGCCGCCGGCCGCGGTTTCCAAACCTTATCCGGCTGATCCGGCTCATCCCCACACGTTCTACCGCTGGTCAGCTTTTGTGAGCTTACTCCCCTACATGGATCAAGGCAACCTGGCGGCAATGTTCGATCTTTCGTTGCCCATGTATATGCCGGGGCCTGGAAACCCGATTTCCGAGGCGAATCGGGCGGCCGTGTCACAGAGCGTTCCGAATTTGCTTTGTCCCAGCGACAGCGGTCCGCGCGTTTTGCCGCAGTTTGGTCCGACAAATTACGTGGTCTGCGCCGGTTCCGGCGCGGGCGGTGGCACACCGTTCAATTGCGATGGTATTTTCTACACCAACTCAAGGACGAAATTCAGCAGCATCAATCGTGGAGTGACGCATACCGTCGCAATGTCGGAGAGTTTGCTGGGCGAGGATACTGATTTCAGCCCATCGGCTGGATTTACATCGTTTCGCCCGCAGCAGAACTACAAATTCGTCTTAACCTTTACCAGTTCGCCAGCACTGACCGACGCTCAGTGCGCAAACGCAAAGAGCTACAATTCGATCACGTCCAACGGCAACAATCCGCGCGGTTTTGCCTGGGCCAGCGGCGAGTACCGCTGCGCTACGTACAACCACTATTATGCGCCGAACGCAGCGAACTGCGACTGCATCACATCGGTGACGGTCGATCCGAGCGTTCCGCCGGCCAAACCGTATCTTTACTCGGCGTATGCTTGGCGCACAGCGCGCAGCCAGCACCCAACAGGCGTGAATGTGCTGATGGCAGATGGTTCGGCGCGGTTTGTTGACAATTCGGTCGATCTGGCTGTCTGGCAGGGCTGTGCAAAGCGTGACAATGACGGCCCGTTGGTGGACTTGCCTTAAGGTGCGGTTTCGCGCGCAAGAGTCATGTTCTGAGTTGACAAAAAAAACGAATCGGTTAAAACTGGGTTTGAGATTGTGAAAAAAGTCACAAGCCCTTGCAGTCGATAATTTCGCTCGTTAAGTTCCTACCACGGAACGGTTTTCAGGCCCGATGTCAGGCAGGCATGGGCTGAGCGGTCGGCGGCTGTGGCTGATTTTTTTCGCGAAGTCCGTGGCATTGTGGCTAGGGGCGACATCCGTCGCATTGTGGCTAGGGGCGACATCCGTCGCATTGTGGCTAGGGGCGACGTCCGTCGCATTGTGGCTAGGGGCGACGTCCGTCGCATTGCGGCTAGTGTTGATCATCGAGTTCGGGCGGCGTCACCGTCGGTCCCTTTGAACTTCTGCTCAGGGTCGTGTCGTATGGCTGAAGAAAAGAAAAAATTGTCGGTGGCGGAAATTCTGGCCGCTGCTCGTGCGGAAAAAGCGGCCAAAGCGGCTGCTGAAGGCGCGCCGGCCGCAAGTGAAGCCGTGGCCGAGCCCGCGCCACCTGTTCCGGCGGCCGAAAAGCCCCAGCCTGCCGTCAAGCCGACGGTTGCCAAGCCGGGCGCCGGTGCTGGCAAGGGTGGCCGAATGAGCGTGGCGGAAATGATGGCCGCCGCTCGTGCCGAAAAGAGTAAGCCAGCCGGCGAACCTGCCACGGCAACGCCCGCGGCGACGCCCATCGCGGCGAAGCCAGTCGCACCAAAACCGGTGGCCAAGGCGGAGAAGCCGGTCAAAGACGAGCCAATGGCTCCGGTCGAAAAAGAGACTGGCAGCATTTTGGCGGCCGCGCGCAGTGGCGTGAAGCCCGGTCCGATGAGCAAGGCGGAAGCGGCCGCCAAGGGTGTGCCGCTGCCCAAGCCAGCCGCGCCCGCCAAGCCCAAGGCTTATGTGCCGCCGATGCCGCAAAAGCCGGAGTACGCCAAGCCCAAGATTAAACCGGCCGTCACGGCCGAAAGTCGCCGTGGCTTTCTGGAAATCATGTTCGGTTCGATGTTGGCGCTGGGCTTTACCTGCCTGGCGCTGGTCGGCGGTCTGTGGACGCTGGGTTTTGCCCGGTTCATGTTTCCAAACATTCTCACGGAGCCGCCGAGTCGGTTTAAAGTGGGCTTTCCGGCGAACTTTGCCCCAGGCCAGGTCGAAACCAAGTTTGTGGCGCAGTTTGGCGTTTGGATCGTGAATTACGAATATCAGGGGCAGCCGGAAATTTACGCGCTGCGGACGGTGTGTACGCACTTGGGTTGCACGCCGAACTGGCTTGAAGGCGAGCAGAAATTCAAATGCCCTTGCCATGGCAGTGGGTTTTATAAAGACGGCATCAATTTCGAAGGCCCTGCGCCGCGTCCGCTGGAGCGATATGCAATCCGCGTTTCCGACGACGGCCAGTTGGAAGTTGATAAAAGCAAGCTGTTTCAGGAAGAAATCGGCCAGTGGGTCGATCCGGCGTCCTACGTGGTTGCGTAGGCGGCAATTGGGTAGAAGTTAATTTGTGACGGTGGGATGCGGTTGGGTTTCTGCTTTGTCGGCCGACGCGGGGCAAAGTGGTTCACGAGAATTCAAACTACGTGTGCATATGTCGCTAGGCGAAACGATTCGTAATTCGCAAATCTGGAAGAGCGTCTTCCGTCACCCGATGCCGCTAGACCGGCGTAATCGGATCGTGGTGATGCTCACCAATTTCTTTCTGCACTTGCATCCAGTTTCGGTCAAAAAGCAAGGTATCGCACTCAGTTACACTTGGTGCATGGGCGGCGTGACGTTCTTTTTGTTTCTGGTGGAAACCGTCACCGGCGTGCTGTTGATGTTTTACTACCGGCCGACGCTCGAATGGGCGTTTCAGGACATTCTTGCGCTGCGCGACGTGAATAGTTTAGGTATTTTGCGAGAGCTCCATCGTTGGGGCGCGCACGCCATGGTGATTACCGTTTGGTTGCACATGTATCGGGTGTTTCTCACCGGCAGTTACAAGCCGCCGCGCGAGTTCAACTGGGTGGTGGGCGTCATTCTGTTGTTGCTGACGCTGCTGCTCTCGTTCACCGGCTACCTGCTGCCGTGGGATCAGTTGGCCATTTGGGCGATCACGGTCGGTTCGAATATGGCCCGCGCGACGCCGCTGCTGGGGCATGAAGGGCCTGGTCAGCAACTGCTGCAACTGGGCGGCATACGCATGATTACTAACGCCTCGGATGCGCGGTTTGGTTTGCTGGGCGCGCGGTTCGTCGGCGAAGAAACGCTCAACCGCTTTTATGTTTTGCACTGCGTGGCCATTCCGCTGGCCGTTTCGCTGCTGCTGGCAATCCACTTTTGGCGGGTGCGTAAAGACGGCGGCATCAGTGGTCCACTGTGAATGGTCCGCTGTAAATGGTCCGCTGTGAATTGGCCGCGGGATTTGCCAGTATCCGGCGGCAATGCGATGGCGGCAATATGATGCGGTGGAACGGGGCTCGAGTGTAGTTTTGACGGACGAGCGATGTTGGAATGTTTTGGCGTCCGCGCTGGTTTTCGACAGTTTGTAAACCATTCGGGCAGGCGGCGCAATTAGGAATCAGAAGTTAGCATTATGGACGACAAGGCTTTTTTGCACGGGATTGCCGGTTTTCTCGGCACCTACTATTTGTTTCTGGCGGCCATGAACGCGGTTGCCGCGCTGTATATGTGGCTCCGCAAAGATCGTGGCGGCCTGGCCCTGGTTTGGCTCGGTGTTGCGCTGTTCTTTGTGATTCTCTCGCCGCTGGCGATGAGCGGCGCCCGCGAAACCATGCCTGGCGTGCAAAGCTGGTTTGTTGGGATCGAGGGCTTGGTCAACAGCGCGACCGGTCCGGTGGTTTACAGCCTAGGCTCGACGCTGATGCTGACGTTCATGTTTGTGTTTCGGCGGTTTTTCGTAAATCCCGTCGTGGCTTGGTCGCTGCTGAATGTCGTGCTGTTGCTGATGGGTTTGTCGATCACCAACCGTGAATTTGCGAACATCGTCACCAAGCCCGACAACGTGCCGATTGTGGGCTTGGTTTATTTGCTGGGTTTTTTCACATGGCTAGCCACGGCCAAAGCTGTGGAAAACGACGATCGCATTGCGCGCGGCCTGCCGCCGACCGAAAAGGACGATTCGGAAAAAGTGCTGGTCTGGCCAGATTTGGTTTATACCGAACTGATCTGCATGATCGCGCTGACTGCGTTTTTGTTGGTTTGGGCGATCCTGCTCAAAGCGCCGCTGGAAGAACCGGCCAGCAGTGTCAAAACTCCGAACCCGTCCAAAGCG
Organism: Pirellulales bacterium; assembly: GCA_038205115.1. Taxonomy (GTDB): domain Bacteria; phylum Planctomycetota; class Planctomycetia; order Pirellulales; family JBBRCE01; genus JBBRCE01. Next base: position 49,353 of record JBBRCE010000009.1, on the reverse strand, counting down.
CCGTGGTACTTCCTCGGGCTGCAAGAGATGCTGGTTTACTTTGATCCCTGGTATGCCGGCGTGGTGCTGCCGAGCGTGGTGGTCGCCGGGTTGATGGCCATTCCGTATTTAGATTTCAACAAGAAGGGCAACGGCTATTACACGATTGCCGAGCGGAAATTCAGCTACTTGATCTTTCAGTTTGGCTTTTTAGATTTGTGGATCACGCTGATCATCTTGGGCACGTTCTTGCGCGGGCCAAATTGGAACATCTTCGGGCCGTTCGAGCACTGGGACGCGCACAAGGTTCTGAATTTGACCAACCGCGACCTCTCGGACTATTTCTGGGTGGGGTTGTTCCATCAGTCGATGCCTAAGGCGCCTACGGGATCGTCGGCGACGGTCGATTTTCTCTATATTCTGCTGCGCGAGGCACCTGGCATTCTTTCGATGGCGTTATACATGCTGGCGTTGCCGCCGTTGATGGCCACCACAGTGTTTCGTAATTTCTACGCGAAGATGGGATTTTGGCGTTACATCGTGATGTCAAATTTGTTCCTGTTGATGCTTACGTTGCCGATCAAGATGGTGCTGCGTTGGGTGTTTAATTTGAAGTACATCATTAGCATTCCCGAATACTTCTTGAATTTCTAAACCGGCTTTGCTGGCGGGGGTGATTCCGCCGGGCGGCCTTGCGATTGAACGATACTTATGCCTGCAACAGAACAAACATGGCGTAGCCCCAAGTTGATGCACTTGGTGTTTGGCATTACGTCGCTGACTTTATTGATCACCACGGTCTGGATGCTGGCTGTGGATCATTACCGTCCTTGGAAGCAATCGCAGCGGCATGGCAACCGCTTGGAAACGCATCAAATTCAAGCCCGGATTGCTGAACAGGAAAATCAAGATTACAAAACCGAGAATCTAGCGCTTCAGTCGAATTTGCAGGCCGCGCGCCGCAAAGATCCACGTTTGGCGCCCGTCGATCGATTTCAGATTGAGCTGCTTTACAACCGGCTGCAGCAAACTTCGCCCGAAAAAGCCGAGCCGTACGCAAACGATTATGTCGCGGCCACTTTGCCCGCTGCGACGGAAGAGGAACTTTCTGGCTTGCTCAACAAGCTGGAATCTGTGGTCACGGATCAGTCCGATATTCAGCAGCTCGAAAAAGCCTACAAAGATGCGCTGCCGCCCGCCAAAGCAGCGCGCGAGGCGGCGGACGAATACAAAAAGGCGGAAGCCCGCGCGGATGCCGCAAAAAAATTGTTGGAAGCGTCGACGAAAGCCGCGGAGGTCGCAGCCCAGAAAAACGTCGCAAAGCCGGAATCAGACTACGACGTATTGAAGAAGGCCAGCGAACAGGCTGAGGAAAAGCGGGTTGAGGCGCGAAAGACCAGCGATGACGCCGACAAGCTGGCGATTGCGGCCCGCCGGAAACTGGTGGATTTGATGAAGGCCGAAATCGAAAAGGCGAAGCAGACGGAGTGGTTGCAGAGTCGCGATACAAAAAATACCAAGGCCAATTTTTCGGAATCCACCGCTAATTTCAGCCTGGCCGTTCGTGATGATTTGTCGTCGGAAGAACAAGCGAAGTTGCAAGAAAAAGTCAACGCGGACTCCAAGTTGGTGGACGCGGCCGCGGCCAGATCGGCCGACGTTAAGCAACATCGCGTCGTCCTTGAGCAGTCGCTCAAAGCGCTGACGGAAGAAGTCGAAGCAGCCCAGAAAGCGCTTGACAACAGCAACGACCGGGTCGAGAAGCTCGTCAAAGCTCGCAAAGAAAAGGCGTTGAACATCGGCAAAGACATTCTTACGTTGCCGGTTGCTGAAGCGTTCAATTCGCCGCTCAAGATCGATCAGATTTGGTTGCCCAACCTCAAGCACAAAGCCTACAATTTCCGTGAGACGGCGCGGTTCGATCGCTGCACGACCTGCCATCAGTTCATTGATCGGACGATGCCGGGCTCGGCGATTGAGCCCGCCAACGAGCACGAGCGGATCGAGATCGTCAAGCTGCCGACGCCGGCCAAGAAGCCGGACAACGCGACCACCGACGACATGTACGGCATGCAGATCTCCGATACCGGTTGGCTCGATCCGGAAGACGTTACGGTCAATGCGGTTTGGCCGCTTAAGACCGCGACGGAAGCCGGATTGATGGCGGGCGATGTGATTCGCGAAATCAACGGCACGCCAATCTACGAGCGTCAGAAGGCCATTGATCTGTTGACCAAGGACGTCAAGTGGGGCGAGCCCATTCAACTGCGCGTTCGTCGGGGAGTGCCGGAACCGTTCAATTCGCACCCGCGTTTGGATTTGTTCGTCGGCTCGCTCAGTCCGCATCCGCTGGCCACCATGGGCTGCACGTCGTGCCATGAAGGCCAAGGCAGTGCCACCTCGTTTGAATACGCCTCGCACACGCCCAACAGTCCACGGCAGGCCGAGAAGTGGACGAAGGACGATGGCTGGTTCGAAAACCACCATTGGATTTATCCGATGCGGCCGAATCGTTTTCAAGAAAGTTCTTGTCTGAAATGCCATCACGATGTGGTGGAGCTGGAGGCCAGTCCTAAGTTCCCGGAAGCACCGGCCCCCAAGGTGGTGGAAGGCTACAACTTGATCCGTCGCTATGGTTGCTTCGGCTGCCACGAAATCAATGGATACGACGGTCCGGCGCGGCGTGTCGGTCCAGACATGCGTGCCGAGCCCAACTACACGGCTGGCGTGCAGCAACTGCTGACCGATCCAGCGTTCGAAACTCTGGCCGCGGGCAGCAAAAAGGAAAAGCAAGCTGCCGAGCAGTGGCGTCAATTGGTGGCGAAGATCGTCGCTCATCCGGAAGATGATGCGTCGCGAAATCTGCTTCGCGAAAAACTGCTGGCCGACAAAAGCCTTGCCGATCAAGCAGCCGCCGATGCGCTGGCGAAAGTGGATAACGAAAAGCCGCCGCTATTGAGCGCCGCTTCGCACAAGCTGGAAAGCGTGCTCAAGGATGTGGAGTCGCCCGGCAAGTTCCGCAAAGTCGGTCCGAGTCTGCGGCATGTCGGCAGCAAGCTGGATTACAACTTTCTTTACGATTGGATTCGCAATCCCACGGAATTCCGCCCGACCACGCGGATGCCGCGGTTCTTCGGATTGTGGGATCACTTGGATGGCGCGGGTTTGAAAGAGGCGCAAGATATGGAGCCGATCGAAATTCGCGCTAGTGTCGAATATCTGTTGGCCAGTAGTCAGAAGCTGGACGAGGCGGCGGTCGGCAAGGTCGAGCTTGCGGCCAGTGCCGAGCGCGGCAAAGAACTGTTTGCCACGCGTGGCTGTCTGGCCTGCCATCAAGCCAAAGATAGCAGCATTCCTCAGGGCGCCGCCGTGTTTGGCCCCGACCTGTCGCGGATTGGCGCTAAGATGCTGCACCACCCCGAAGGCAAAGAGGGTGGTCAGAGTTGGCTGGCGGGCTGGGTCCGCGACCCGCAGCGCTATCATCCGCGCTCGTTGATGCCAAATTTATATCTGGAGCCAATGGATACGGTTGTGGCTGGCGGCGGCAAGCAAACGTCCGATCCTGCCACCGACATTGCCGCGTATCTAATGACCTTGCAGGGCAAGAACGAAGGTGGCAAGAAGGCCAGCGATTGGGATCTGACGGATGTGCCGGAGCGGAAGTCGTTGAGCAATCTGGAATCCGATTCGCTCCACAAATTGGCCCGGCTGTACCTGATTGAGAAGATGCCGGTCGAACGGGCCGAGCGTTATCTGCGCGACGGAATTCCGCTCAAGCAAAAAGCCGAAGCCCGCGGCGACGAGACGTATTTGATCGTCACCGATTCCTCCAAGACGCAAACCGATCGACTGCTGCAATACGTCGGCCGTCGCACCATCGCCAAATATGGTTGCGCAGGCTGTCACGACATCCCTGGCTTCGAAGACGCCAAGGGCATCGGCACGGCGCTCGCTGACTGGGGTAAAAAAGAGCCTTCGAAACTGGCGTTCGAGCAGATTGCCGAATATCTGCAACATCATGGCGAATCGGAGTTGGCCAACATGCACTCCGGCGTCGCGGCCGACAAATCGGTGCCCGCGCCCGCCGGCGGACACGCCCACGGTGGCGATCCGGCCGCAGGCAAGCCGCCTGGCTTTGCGGATCGAGCCGATCAGGACGATGCGTACTTCGAAGAAAAAGTCGAAGAGCACCAGCGAGAAGGCTTCGTCTGGCAAAAGCTGCGCGAACCACGCAGTTACGACTACAAAGCGGCTCAGAACAAGAAGTACAACGACCGGCTGCGCATGCCCAAGTTCAACTTTACGCCTGAACAGCGAGAAGCCGTGATCACGTTCGTGTTGGGTTTGGTGGCCGACCCGCCGGCGACGCAATATGTCTTCCATCCGGAACCGCGGCAGGCGGCGATTGTCGAAGGCTCGCGGTTGCTGGAAAAATTCAATTGCGTTGGCTGTCACACGATTCGCATGGATCGCTGGGACATTACCTACAAGCCGGCCGGCGACGACGAAGGCGACTTCAAAAAATTCAAACCGGCGGCCGACGATTACGCTTTTATGGCCAAACATTTCAAGCCGGACGATATCAAAAAGTCGCTCGACATGGACCGCCGCGGCATGCGTCACACCACGCTAGTCGGCATGACGGACCGCGACGAGTCGATGAAAGAGCAAATGATGACCGCCGACGGCGATGTCGCCGACGATCCCACGCAAGCCGATTTTCACCAGTTGGTGCTCTGGGAGCCGACACTGATTGACGGCAACGCGGCGCAAGTGGGCGACAAAGTGAAACTGCCCATGGGGCGCGAGCGCAACGGGCGTCATTACCCGGCGTTCGGCGGCGATTTTGCCCGTCTGGTTTGGCCGTACATTCTCAAGGCCGAACGCGCCACGATGGCCGGCAAGCAACAAAAAGCCATGGAAGTGCTGGGCTGGCTACCTCCGCCGCTGCTGGGCGAAGGCCGCAAGGTGCAAAGCGAGTGGTTGTTCAACTTCTTGCAGAATCCTTATCCGATTCGTCCGGCGGCTTCGCTGCGGATGCCGCGGTTTAACATGGCGGCCGCCGAATCGACGGCGCTGGTGAATTACTTTGCGGCCGTGGACGACGCGGACTATCCGTATCAAAAATCGTCCGCACCGCAAATGATGACCGTCGCTGCGACCAAACTGAAAGAATCGGACAGTTCCGAGAAAGATTGGCGGCAAGCGTTAAACATCGTGGTCGACAACAATTATTGCATCAAGTGTCACAAGGTGGGCGACTTTTCGCCGCAAGGCAGCGTGCGGGCCATGGCGCCCAATCTGGCGATGGTCCACCAGCGATTGCGTCCGGATTACGTGCATCCCTGGTTGGCTAAGCCTTCGCGAATTCTGCCATACACGCCCATGCCGCAAAACATCGCGCCGAATAAACCGGCCGATCAAAAACTGTTCCCCGGCGATAGCCAAGACCAGCTCTGGGGCTTAACCGATTTGCTGATGAATTACGACCGGCTGGCCAAGGAGAAGTTCTCCGTCGTGCCGCTGATCAAGGCGCCGGCGCCCGCCGCCGACAAATCGAAGCCCAATGCGGACGATAAAAATAAGCCCGACGACAATACGAAGTCGGACGACAAAAATAAGCCGGACGACAACGTCAAACCTGAAGAAGCCAAATAATTACTGATGACCTGGATTGGCGCACGGATGATCGCCAATCGTAAGCGGTTCGCCCGTCGGTTGGACATCTCCGGCGGTCGACCTGAGGAGCCTTAGCGATGAAAACGAAGATGAGATTTGCAGTGTTGGCGGCAGTGGCAATGCTGGCGGCAGTGGTCGTGTGCGGTTGGTCAAGCATGGCGCAGGCAGACGACTGGGGTACGCTGACCGGCCGGTTCGTACTGAAAGGCGACGTGCCTAAGCCCGATAAAATCGATGCCAATAAAGACCCGGAAGTTTGTGGCAAAGTGCAACTGTACGATGAATCGGTGACGGTCGGCAAAGACGGCGGAGTGGCCAACCTGATGGTCTATTTATCGAAAAAGCCGACCAGCATTCATCCAGACTACAAGAAGACGGCCAAAGACAAAGTCACGCTGGACAACAAGGGTTGCCGTTTTGAGCCACATGTTCTGGTGATGCGCGCCGGCCAGACGTTGGTCATCAAGAATTCCGACCCCATCGGGCACAACAGTAATGTCGCTTTTGTGGTCAATCCGCCCACCAATCCGCTGATACCCGCTGGTGCGGATGTGGAAGTGGAAGTGGAAGATGCGGAAACCAGTCCGACCAATGTGACGTGCAACATTCACCCGTGGATGAAGGCCCAAGTGCTGGTGCGTGCTGATCCCTACGCGGTGGTTTCGGGCAAAGACGGCAAGTTCGAAATCAAGAACTTGCCGGTGGGCAGCTTCGAGTTTGTCGCTCGCGGCGAAAAGTACATCACGAAGGTCAAATTGGGTGGCAAGGATACCGTTTGGACCAAGGGCAAATTCACCACGGAAATCAAGGCCGGCAAGAACGACCTGGGCGATATTGAACTCGAAATTTCGGATTTGAAGTAAGCGGACGTTTTACGTTTGGTGACGGATATGCGGCAATTTCCAAGTGCGTTTTTGAGCTTCATCGTAGCGGTTGCCTGCTGCGCTGGCTGCGGCGAGCATGCAACGCCCGATGCTGTAACGCCCGACGCTGTAACGCCCGACGCTGCAACGCGGGATGCTGCAACGCCGGCGAAGAAATCCGTCGATCAAACCGCTGCGGTTAATCGGCCTGAAGCCACTACCACGAACACCGCCACTGCCACGCCTGCCGGCGGCAAATGGGGCACGCTCAAAGGTCGATTTGTCGTGAAAGAAATGTTGCCGGCGCCCGGATTGATTGCCCAGGACGTTTGCAATGCGCGCGTCGTTGATGAATCGGTCGTAGTTGATAAGGACGGCAACTTGGCGAATGTGATGATCTACCTTGCCAAGAAACCGGCCGAGATTCATCCCGATTACGAAGCGGATGCGAAGTCGTCGGTTACGCTCGACAACCAGGGCTGCCGGTTCGAACCGCACACATTGGGAATGAGGGCCGGGCAGCAGTTGATCATCAAGAACTTGGACGCTTTTGGGCACAATTGCAACGTCGCCTTTTCGGTCAATGATCCGTTCAACACGCTCATTCCGGCTGGCGGCCAAGTGGAGGTGCCCGTGGATCTGGCAGAAACCCGGCCAACCGACGTTTCCTGCAATATTCATCCTTGGATGAGGTCTAAACTGTTGGTTCGCCCTGATCCGTACTTTGCAATTTCGGCCAAAGATGGAACGTTCGAAATCAAGAATCTGCCGGTGGGCAGCTTTGAATTTGTCGCCCGCAGCGAAAAGTACATCAGCAAGGTCAAACTGGGCGGCAAGGATGTCCAGTGGCCCAAGGGCAAGTTCAATTTCGATATCAAGCCCGGCGATAACGACCTGGGCGAGATCATCGTGGCCGCTGACAATTTACAATAACGCCAACTGCAACTCGAGTTTTAGGTCTATCGTGAATAAGTTTCGTCTACCTTTAACGCTGGCTGCGCTCACGTTGCTGGGCATGTCGCTAAATGGTTGTGGCGGTGGCCGGAATTTGCCGGATCCGCAAGTGGATTTGAGCAAAGCTAAAAGCCAGCGCGCGCTGCTGGCCACGGGCGGCAACGCGACCGCTGCGCCGGTGGCCGCCGCAAAAAACTGGAGCGGCTTCGGCACGCTCAAGGGGCAGTTTTTGTTTGCGGGCAATCCGCCCACGCCCGCAAAAATCGATACGCAGGGCAAAGATCCGGAAGTCTGCGGCAAAACGCAACTGGTTGACGAGTCGCTGGTTGTCGGACCCAACAAGGGCCTGGCCAATCTGGTGCTGACGGTTGCCAGCAAAAACTATCCTGTCAGTCCCGACGCCAAGCTGCCGAAGGTGGTGTTGGACAACAAAGATTGCCGTTTCGCGCCGCACGTGATCGCGGCCATCGCCGGTCAAGAGATGCTGATTCGTAATTCGGATTCCGTGCTACATAATAGCAACCTGGGCTTTGCCAATCCGAGCATTCCCGGCGGACAGGAAGTGCCGGTCACCCCGCCGGAAGCAGCCAACGTGCCGCTCAAAGTCACCTGTGGCGTACACGGTTGGATGGCTGGCTGGATTGCGGTTCGTAAAGATGCGTACGTGGCCATTACCGATAACGAAGGTCGCTTCGAACTGGCGAACTTGCCGGCGGGCGACGACTTGGAAATTCAAGTCTGGCACGAACGCGCTACCGGCGGCCTGCCTCTGGATCAAACCGAACTCAAGGATTATAAGGCCACGTCCAAGGGCCGCTTTACCGTGAAGTTGGCTGCCGACAAGCCGCTAGAAATCAAAGCCACCATTCCGGAATCGGCCTTGAAATAGACCATCAACATTCTGGCCGCCGCGCGCTGCCCTGCCTGCCGCTGTTTGGCGGCAACCGCAACGCGCCCGTCAAACCATTCGCCGCTAACGATGATCTCGCGAAACGCAAATATGAACAGTCCATTTTTCTTGATCCGCCCTGCGCTGGCTGCGGTCTCGCTCGCCGTGCTGGTGGTTTGTCTGTCCGGTTGCGGCGACGCTCCGCCAGCCCGGTTTCATCTGAATTTGGTGGAACTCAAGCACGGCGGTCTCGACCCGGTGGCCGATCAGCGTCAGCAGCAAGTGCTGGCCAACACGCTGACGGCACTATTTGGCACGCCTGACGATCCTTACGCGTTGCCTGAAACGGGCTTGAATATTGATAAGCTCAAGCGGGCCGCTGGTCCGGTGACGGGCGCTGAAGGTGCCAAGACGGGCCTGTATCGTTTGCATTGCGTGCATTGCCACGGCATTTCCGGCGACGGCGCCGGCCCGACCGCTCAGTTCCTTAATCCTTATCCGCGCGATTATCGCCACGGTTGGTACAAGTTCAAATCGACCGAAGGCGCCTTTCCGCCCACCGATGCCGACTTGAAAAAGACGCTGACGCTTGGCATTCCGGGCACAGCCATGCCGTCGTTCCGGCTGTTGGACGAAGACGAGATGGATGCCGTGATTGAATATGTGAAGTATCTTAGTCTACGTGGTGAGACGGAACTTCGCCTGTCCGCGTATCTCAATGAGAATTGGGAGCCGGAATCTGGCGAGAAACTCAAGCCTGAGCAGATCGAGGCAGCCAAGAAAAAGAACGACGCAATTTTCAGCTTGCGCGAAACGATTCTGGCTGCCGATGATTCGGCCAAGTGCGACAAGGATTGGAACGACTGGAAGAATGCCGAAAAGAAACTGATCAAAGTTCTGCCCAAGCCCAGCAAGGATCAAGACCCGGACTTCGAGCTGGCAAAATCGATCGAAATTGGCCGCAAGCTGTTTTACCAAACGCAATCGCCCAAGGTTGCCGGCGGCGGTTGCATTGCCTGCCACGGACCGTCGGCCATGGGCGACGATGGCGCAGTTCGTTACGACAAGTGGCAAGAAAACGTCAAGCCGGCCGAAGATTACGCGCTGGGTGCATTGCCTAAGCGGGTGATCGTGCCGCGAAACATCCGCACGGGCATTTTCCGGGGCGGTCGCCGGCCGCTGGACTTGTACTATCGCGTTTACAACGGAATCAACGGCACGCCGATGCCGGACGGCAAAGCCATTGGTTCACCGGGAATTGCCGCTGGCGAGAAGGCCGCCGATAACTCGAAGTTGATCTGGCACATTGTCGATTACATCAGCAATTTGCCGTTCGAGCCAGAAAGCGAACTCTCCACTGCCAAAGACGGTTCCACCGTCCACCGAGACAACCTTTAAACCGGCAATGTCTTCCAATCGATCCCTGACCTCTGATCCCTGACCTTTGACCCCTGTTCCTCTTATGTTCAATTCCGCTGGAGATCGTTCCCGTGGGTAAGTTTTGGTCGCTGCTCTTCCTCGCCGTGCCGGTCTTAGGCGTGGCCTCGTTCGTGTGGGGATGGCAGGAAAAAATCTGGTTGCCAGAAGATCACTCCGCCAACGGCGGCGCGATCGATCACTTGTTTTACTTCATTCTGGCACTGACCGGCGTGGTATTTGTCATCACCGAAGGCGCCATGTTTTGGTTCATGTGGCGCTACGACAGTCGTAGTGGCAAGCGCCCGCCGACCAAGTTCGTGCATGGCAGTCACACGTTGGAAGTTGTCTGGACGATCGTGCCGGCCGCCACGCTGTTGTTCATTGCCATCTATCAGATGAACGTCTGGGCCGACAACAAAATGCGTCGGCCGGACATGGCCAACATGCAGGATCCACCGGTGGAAATTGAAGTCACTGCTCGGCAGTTCGAGTGGCGATTTCGTTATCCCGGGCCGGACAAAATCATTGGCACTGCGGACGACTTATTCACCGTCAACGAGTTGCATGTGCCAGTGAATCGCAAGATTCTGATTCAACTTAAAAGCCAAGATGTGTTGCACAGTTTTTTCTTGCCGAACATGCGAGTTAAGCAAGACGCGGTGCCTGGCATGAAGCAGCCGGTTTGGTTTACGCCAACGCAGATTGGTAAAGACGATCTGGTGTGCGCGGAACTGTGCGGTTGGGGACATTACAAGATGAAAGGCCGGCTGATTGTCGAAAGCCAGGCCGACTACGACAAATTCTTGCAAAGCCTGCAAGAGTACCAATCAGCCACGCAAGAGCCGGCGGCAGCGCAGAAAAAGGACATTCCATGAGCACGATCACGGCCGACATGCACGGTCATGAAGCGGCGCACGGCCACTCGGCCAGCTTCATCAGTACCTATGTTTTTTCCAAAGATCACAAGATCATCGGGATTCAGTTCCTGTTTTCGACTCTGTTGTGGTTTTTTGTCGGCGGCCTACTGGCGCTGGGCATCCGCTGGCAATTGGCTTATCCCTGGCAGGGCATGCCAATCATTGGCCGGATGCTGTTTTCGGCCGAAGGCGGTCAGATTGCGCCCGAGTTTTACACCGTGCTGTTCACGATGCACGCCACGGTGATGATCTTTTTGGTGATCATCCCGATTCTGGCTGGCGCGTTTGGTAACTATTTGATCCCGCTGATGATCGGTGCCGACGATATGGCCTTTCCGACGCTGAACATGCTCAGCTACTGGTTTATGTGGCCGGCGTTTATGTGTTTCGGAAGCAGTTTTTTCATGTCGGGCGGACCGCCCGCCAGCGGCTGGACGGTTTATCCGCCGCTTTCGGTGCATGTGGGCGCGGCGCCAGGCAGTTTGAATGCGCAAAACCTGTGGCTGCTCGGTCTGACGCTTGTCGGCATTTCGTCAATGATGGGTTCGGTCAATTATTTGACCACCATCATTCAGATGCGAGCGCCAGGCATGACGATGTTTCGCCTGCCGATGACCATCTGGGCGATGTTCATCACGGCGGTGTTGCAAGCCTTTGCGTTGCCGGTGCTCACGGCGGCTGGCTTCATGCAATTGATGGATCGCACGATCGGCACCGGCTTTTTTCTGCCGGAAGGTTTGGTGGTCAACAATTCGTCCATTTCCGCCGGTGGCGGCCAGCCGCTACTTTGGCAGCACTTGTTTTGGTTTTATAGCCATCCGGCCGTGTACATCATGATTTTGCCAGCGATGGGCATGGTCAGCGATATCATCAGTTGCTTTGCCCGCAAGCCGCTGTTTGGCTATAAGCCGATGGTGTATTCGATCTCTGGTATTGCCGGACTGGGATTTGTGGTTTGGGGGCATCACATGTTTGTCTCCGGCATGAATCCGGCTTTGGGCATGACGTTCATGGTTTCGACGATGATGATTGCGCTGCCCAGCGCCATCAAAACGTTCAACTGGCTGGGCACGCTGTGGGGCGGAAACATCCAGTACACCACGCCCATGTTGTTTGCGTTGTCGTTTGTGTCGATGTTCATCATCGGCGGATTATCAGGCATTTTCATGGCGGCCACGCCGGTGGATATTTTTATTCACGACACCTACTTCATCGTCGCGCACTTCCACTACGTGTTGTTTGCCGGCACGGCGATGGGCGTGTTTGGGGCAATTTATTTCTGGTATCCCAAAATGTTCGGCCGACTGATGAACGAGAGCTGGGGCAAAGTCCACTTCTTGCTGACATTTATCTTTTTGAATGGCACGTTCTTTACGATGCACATTTTGGGCGCCAACGCGTTTCCGCGCCGCCTGGCCGACCCGTATCACTACCAGACGTTTCATCATTTGTTGCCGCTCAACCGGTTCATGACCTGGTGCGCGATTGGCATGGTGGCCTCGCAAATCATTTTTGCCATCAACTTCGTCTGGAGCATGTTCAAGGGACCAATCGCTGGCCGCAACCCGTGGCACGCTAACGGTCTGGAATGGATGGCACCCAGCCCACCGGGACACGGCAATTTTGACTTCCAACCGATCGTGTATCGCGGTCCGTACGAATACAATTCGCCAGAAGTCGATACTGACTTCTACCCACAGACGCAACCGCCGCCAGACACCACGCCTAATCAGCCACCTAAGAAACCGGGCGAACACTAAAATCCATCTGCGATTCGTCGTCGGCGGGGCGAGAGTTTGCACCACCGTCACGAACTTTTTGAAGAGTTGCCCTGAACCGTTTTTTCGATCTGATTTCCGTGACTTCAAATCCTGCACAATTCACCAGCCCTTGGCCGCACCGTTTGGCGGTGGCTTTGTGCTGCGCGACGTTTCCGCTGATTTGGGTTGGCGGGCTGGTCACGAGTTTGAAGGCGGGCATGTCCGTGCCAGATTGGCCCAATACCTACGGGCATAATTTGTTTCTCTATCCGTGGCGGACCTGGGTGTATGGGCCGTGGGATATTTTTGTCGAGCATGGGCATCGCTTGTTCGGCGCATTGGTGGGCGTGATTGCGATTGCGCTGGTGGTCGCGGTTTATGCTTACGACCGTCGCGATTGGATGAAAATCGCCGCGGTGGTCGCGCTGCTGATCGTGATTGGCCAAGGAATGCTGGGCGGAATGCGCGTCAGAATGAACAAAGAAACGTTGGCCATGATTCACGGTTGCTTGGGACCGGCGTTTTTTGCATATGCTGTGTCACTGGCCGTGATGACGTCGCGTTACTGGCGGCGAGAACAACCGCCGGTCGATCAGCCGCAGGCGGCCAAATTGCGGCGGCTGAGCATCTTGACCGCGGCACTAGTGTATCTGCAACTGCTGCTGGGCGCGCAACTTCGCCACTTCAACGCCGATGCCAGCGCAGGCTTTTCGCGCGTGATCCTGTGGGGGCATTTGCTCGTGGCGCTGGCGGTTACTATTCATATTCTGCTCGTGGGGATGATTGTCTGGCGGCGGTTCCGCGCAGAATCGCATTGGCTATGGCCAAGCACCGCTTTACTGGCCGCGATTGGTGTGCAATTGCTCCTAGGTTGCGCGGCGTATGTCACGCATTATGGCTGGCCGGCTTGGGTCAACTATCGCTTTGCCGCAGGCTACACAGTCGAAGCTGGCGGTATTTGGCAAACCAATCTGACAACCGCGCACGTGGCGCTGGGATCGTTGATTCTGGCATTGAGCGTGATGTTGGCGGTGCGGGTTTGCCGCCAACTGCATCGTGCGATTCCTGCCGCGACTTCGTCTCAAATGTTGATGGGAGTCGGCGCATGAACTTGGCCGCAATCAGTTACGAAGTGCGGCGGACCGGCGTTTGGACTCGGCTGGCGGATTACGTGGAATTAGCAAAGCCGCGGATTGCCGTGCTGGTACTCGTCTGCGTGGCCGTGGCCGCCCTGAGCGCCGGGTTGCCTGCTGGCCTGACATTGTTCAGTACGCTGCTTGGCACGGCGCTGGTGGCCACTAGCGCCAGCGCTTTTAATCAATGGATCGAACGGCATAGTGATGCCTTGATGCCTCGGACGGCCGATCGGCCCTTGCCGTCGGGCCGGCTCTCGGCGGGCGAAGTTTTTTCGTTGGGCACGGCCACCGCAATTGTCGGTGTGATTTATCTGGGGCTGGCGGTCAACTGGCTGGCTGCGCTGCTCGGTTTCGTCACGTGGTTCTTATACGTCTGCGTGTACACGCCGATGAAGACCCGCTCGGTGGCGAACACGCTGGTTGGCGCGGTCGCCGGCGCGGTGCCCGTTTTGATTGGTTGGGCGGCCGCAGTCGGTTCGAACCGCTGGGATTTTTCCGGCAGCGGTGCGAAAGCCCTGACGCTGTTTGCGATTGTCTTCATGTGGCAATTTCCGCATTTCATGGCGATTGCCTGGATCTATCGCGCCCAGTATGCGGCCGCCAATATGAAAATGCTGCCGGCGGTGGAAGGCAGCGGTCGCCGGGCCGGCATTCAAGCCGTGGTTTGGTCGGCGCTGTTGATCCCGCTGAGTTTGCTGCCGGCCGTGTCTGCCAGCGCAGGGTTTTACGTGACGGCCATGCTGCTGTTGGGCGCGGGCTACCTGGCGAGTTCGATTGCGTTTTGCCAGCGGCGAGACGATCAAACGGCCCGCCGCCTGTTGCTGACCTCGCTAATGTATCTGCCCGCCGTACTTGGATTATACATGTGGGCGATTTAGAGAACCGATTTTCATTTTGACTCCGTTGTGCGGCCGTCCCGTTGAACATCGGCTGCGATTAAACCAAACAGACACGAACTCTTTACGACGCTGCAAAGCCTGGCGGTCTTCAGATGATGGATGCTCCCGCGACAACTGTTGCTCACGATCATGACGCCGGTCATGGCCACATCAAGTTGGAATATCAGCCGGGCTTGCCGCTGACCAATGCCAAGTTGTTCATGTGGCTGTTTCTTTCGACCGAAATCATGTTTTTCGCCGCGCTGATTGGCGTGTATATTGTGATTCGCTTTGGCGCGCCAGCCTGGCCACGACCGCACGACGTGCATTTGGTCGAAGAGATTGGTGCCTTCAATACCTTCGTGCTGATCTGTTCCAGCGTGAGCATTGTGCTGGCCTTCGAGGCGGCCAAGGCGAACAAGGCGGCAAACGCCAAAATGTGGATGGCCATCACGCTGGTACTGGGCTGCGTGTTCTTAGGCATCAAGGGATACGAATATAATGCGAAGTTTTCGCACGGCATTTTTCCAGTTGGGCCGGCCAATAGCGGAATCGATCCGCTACTGAAAGGCTCGCTCACGGTGCACAGTCGCATTTACGAGCGTTCGGATCTGTATTATGGCTCGGCGTTGAGGAATCAAATCGAGCAAAAGGTGACTCGGATCAATAAGCGATTGAAGCCCGCGCCAACTGCCGATGATAAACCGGCTGAAGCGACGGACACCGCGGCCAAGCCGGCAGCAACCATCAAAACCGATACCGCCGCCGATGATCCAAAAAAGCCCAAGGAAGAAAAGAAGGACGATTACGACATTGTCGACACCTTGCCGGAAAGCGTTCTGCAAGAGGCGCTCAACGACTTTACCGTCGTGCAGCATCAATGGGCCGACCGCAGCCCGCCATCCACCATACAAGAGCGTTTGAAAGATAACGATCTGACGTCCGGCAAACTGGCCGAAGTGGCCGATCTGGTCAGCGCCCCGCGCGAGCCGGGCGAAACGGCGGAGCGAGAAGATCTCAACGAAAAATACCCGTGGATGAAATTGCCGCTGTTGATTCCCGGCGGCAACATGTGGGCCAGCACTTACTTTTTGCTGACCGGGTTCCATGCCGTACACGTGATCGTCGGGCTGATTGTGTTTGGGTTGATGATGCGGATGACGCTCGACGCGCGCAAGGCCGGCTTCATCGAGAACATTGGTTTATACTGGCATTTCGTCGATCTGGTCTGGATCTTTTTGTTTCCCCTGTTGTACTTGTTCTAGACCGCGGAACAGAATCCCGCACGTCACGTTTTTGCTCGATCCATCATCCGGCCGCTTTGCGGAGTTCAATTCATGTCGGTTCCTTCCGCCCACTCGCCCTCGCTAGCTCATGGTGTCAGCGGTCACGACGACCACGGCATTGCCAAGTACATTTATGTGTTTATCGCTTTGTGCGTGCTGACCGGCATGTCGTTCTTCACGTACTCGCGGTTCTGGCCCATTCCAAACGAACACGTCAAGTGGGCGTTCATGATGGCCGTCTCCTGCACCAAGGCCATGCTGGTCATCTTGTTCTTCATGCACATCAAGTATGAGGCCAACTGGAAGTACGTGTTGACCATTCCGGCGGGCATGATGTCGATCTTCTTGATGTTGATGCTCGTGCCGGATGTCGGCATGCGCGGGCGCTGGGCCTCGGAAGAACGCCAGAAGCACATGGCTGTGCCGCTCAACCAGGACGAAGCTGTCGAAGCCGGCAAAGCGCCGCGGGACGCCAATTCCACAAAACACGAGTAATTTCGTTTCCAGGTCGCCCGTCGCCGGCATTAGGCTAAGCGCTGGGCGTAAACGCTTTGCAACCAGCCATCCAGGTCGAACATCTGCAGCATCGATACGGCGAGCACCAGGCGATTGTCGATCTGAGCTTTGATGTTGCGCCTGGCGAAATCTTCGTGTTTCTTGGTCCCAACGGTGGCGGCAAGACAACGCTCTTTCGGCTGCTCTC
Source organism: Pirellulales bacterium (assembly GCA_038205115.1). Taxonomy (GTDB): domain Bacteria; phylum Planctomycetota; class Planctomycetia; order Pirellulales; family JBBRCE01; genus JBBRCE01. The sequence continues at coordinate 32,890 of JBBRCE010000009.1, read as the reverse complement.
CACGCTCATTCCGCTACAGTCTGGCCGCGTACGGATGCTGGGTTTCGATCTGGCCATGCAGCCCGACGATATACGCCGCCGGATTGGCATCGTGTTTCAGGCGCCGAGCTTGGACAAAAAACTGACCGTGGCGGAAAACATTCGCCACCAGGGCCATCTTTATGGATTGTCCGGCAAGTTGCTGCGGCAGCGGCAGGCGGACATGCTCGGCCAACTCGGTCTGACCGACCGCGTGAACGATCGCACGGAAACGCTGTCCGGCGGATTGCGCCGCCGCGTGGAGTTGGCCAAAGGCATGCTGCACCAGCCGCGATTATTGATGCTCGACGAGCCAAGTACGGGTCTCGATCCTGGCGCGCGGGCCGATCTTTGGGATTACTTGCAGCGTTTGCAAACGCAAGGCGTGACCATTGTGCTGACCACGCACCTGCTGGAAGAGGCCGAAAAGGCCGATCGAATTGCCATCATGCACCAAGGTCAGCTCGTGGCGCTCGATACGCCAACCCGTTTACGGGCGACAGTCGGTGGCGATTCGATTACAATACAGACGTCCAATCCAGCGGCGCTGGCCGCGGCCATTGCTCGTCAGTTTGACTGTGCGGCCACGTTGGTGGCCGGCAACGTGCGGCTCGAACGGCCCGACGGACATCAGTGGATTGCGCGGTTGGTCGAGGCGTTTCCCGGCCAAATCGAGGCAATCACACTCGGCAAACCCACCTTGGAAGACGTGTTCATCGACCGCACCGGTCACCGCTTTTGGCAAGCCCAGGAACAGCCCGCGTTGCGCGGCGCCGCCCGTCATGGCTAATGCAACACTTTCGACATCGCTGCCGCTGGCCGCCGAAGCTCAACCGCCGGCTGTCCGGCCACTGCTGGCGGCTGGCACGCTCTGCCAGCGTGAGTTGGTGCGTTTTGTCCGCCAGCGTAATCGCGTATTTGGCGCGCTGGGACAGCCGATTATCTTTTGGCTGCTGTTTAGCGCTGGCTTGGGGCCGTCGTTCCGGATGCCGTCGCCTGCGGTTAACGGTGCAGCCGCGGTTAACGATGCAGCCGCGGTCAGCAGTTCGGCGGCGGCCACGACGTTTGGTCAGTTCTTCTTCCCTGGCACGCTCGTGCTAATTGTATTATTTACGGCCATTTTCGCCACGATTTCGATCATCGAAGATCGTCGCGAAGGTTTTCTGCAGGGCGTGCTGGTTGCGCCGATTCCGCGTTGGTCGATGGTGCTGGGCAAAGTGCTGGGCGGGGCGCTGATTGCCTTGCTACAAGCGGTGATTTTTTTGCTGCTCGGCTTGGCGATTGGCTTTCAACTGGATGCGCTCACCTTGCTGGCGATGATCGGCTGGCTGTTTGTGATTTCGCTGGCGCTAACGTCGCTGGGGTTTGTGATTGCCTGGCGAATGGATTCCACGCAAGGCTTTCATGCGATCATGAGCGTGTTTTTGTTGCCGATGTGGCTGTTGTCCGGCGCGTTTTTTCCGCAGAGTAGCGGTTGGCTAGGCTGGCTGGTGCGGCTCAATCCGCTGACCTACGGCGTGGCCGGTTTGCGGCGGCTGTTGTATTGGCACGCCGCCGACGATATTCGCGTCGCGGCGCTGCCGGACGGTTTGCCGTCTTTGGCGTTGTGTACCGCGGTGACGATGCTGTTTGCCTTATTGATGTTCGCCGCGGCCTGGAAAATTTCGGCCGGTCGAACCACGGGAGATTTACTATGAAGTCGATGGTGTTATTGATTTGGCTGGGGCTAGTCAGCGTGGCGCTGGCGGCCTACGGCGGCTTTTACGTGTGGCGCGCCCATCAGCAGACTCAATCGGTTGCGGCGGATAAATCGCCGGAAGTGCCGACGCCGTTCACCTACCCTGCAGGTGGCGAACCACTGAAACCGTTCACGCTGACCGACAGCCAAGGCCGCGAATTCGAATCCACGCAACTCCGCGGCACGGTGTGGGTGGGAAGTTTCTTTTTTACGACGTGTACCGGTCCGTGTTATCGCATGAATCAGGAATTGGCCAATCAACGTCGTGAATGGCCGGGCGAAGTTCGCTACGTGAGCATCACCTGCAACCCGGATATCGACACTTGCGAACAACTCAGCCGCTACGCCTCGCGATTTGACGCCGATCCCAAACGCTGGGTGTTTTTGCGTGGCGAAATGGAAGACCTGGAGGCCGTTGGCAAAGATGTTTTTCAACTGGCCGTTAAAAAAGAGATGCACTCCGAACGCGTCGTGGTGGTCGATCGTCGCGGCGCGGTGCGCGGTCGGTACAATCTGGCATTTCCCGAGCACTTACAGGTATTTCGCAAATTGGTCTCGCAGCTCTTGAAGGAGCCCGTTCCACCGCCGGCAGCGGACGAAAAACCGGCGACCGCAGTCGATCCGCCGGCAGCCGTCGAGTCGAAACAATCCAGCGCAAGCGCGGAGCAAAAAGCTGGTAAAGAAGCGAGCGGCGTCGATGCTCAATAATCCCCCTTCGCCGCTGGTCGATCGCCGCACGATCTATGCGCTAACCGCCGTCTGCCTGGCGTCGATCATCGGACTACTGGTTTGGGGACCGGGCCGCGCCGAGCAGCTTCCGGCGCTCAACGCTTCTTTGAATGCGGCGGCGGGCATTTTGCTCGTGCTGGGGTACGTGCTGATCAAAGCCAACTGGCAACGTGCGCATAGCGCCGTGATGCTCACGGCGTTTGTCACGTCGATGGTGTTTCTGACCAGCTACTTGATCTACCATTTTCAGGTCACGCACAAACCGTTCAACGGGCCGAGTCAAATCCGCCCTTACTATTACGCGATGCTGATTTCACACGTGCTGCTGGCGGCAGCCGTGCCGATCTTGGCGATTCGCACCATGCAATTGGCGTTTAAAGAGCGCTGGGCCGAACATCGAAAAGCGGCCTGGTGGACCTTGCCGATCTGGCTTTACGTTTCGATTACAGGCGTGCTGATTTACTGGCTACTGTACGTTGCCTACCCGAATGCCGCTTGAGCGCTTATACTTTATGACGGTTTCCATTGGACTGATTGCGGGTGCAATATGAAGTTTCGTCGCGTGCTGCCCGTGTTGCTGAGTGTGGCGTTCTTGCTGCTGCTGGCGACCGTTGCCGAGGCTTGCCCTGGCTGCAAGGATTCGCTGGTGGAAACCGATCCGACCAAAGCCGGCATCGTCAAAGGCTACTTTTATAGCATCTTGTTCATGATGGGCATGCCTTACACGGTGCTGAGCATTTTCATCGGCACGATGTACTACAAGGTGCGCAAGCTGCGGGCCGCCGAACGGGCCGCCGAACGGGCCGGCAAGGCGCTCGACGCCACCGACAACAGCACGGCCAGCGCTGATCGTGCCGAATTGCCGGACGCCAAGCTGGAAATCGCCACGCGACAGCGCGAGCCGGTTGAAGTTTGATTTTCGGGCGAGATGATTTCGATCGCGCCCTCGAACTGACTTCAACCGAGGTGGCGTTTTAGCCGCGGCGCTGCATGAAGTATTTCTGCACGGCGGCCACGCAAGACTGGCCATCGCCGGCGGCCGTCAGGCAATGAGCGTCGGCCGATTTTGCCCGTTGCACCAAGGCCCTTGTTCGCGTGGCGCCGCCGTCTTGAATGTCTTGATCGACATCGTCGGTGGTCAGTCCAAAGCACGCGCACAGCGGTGCGGCGGGATCCTTGGGGTACGGCAGATCGCGCGCAACTTCGACATCCAGCACCTGGTCAAATGCGTCAAAATACGCCACTACGCAGCGCGGAAATGGGCAGAAAAACCCGCTGGCCGCAATGCGCGATCGCACCTCGGGCGGCAAATGCGCGGCCAGTGTTTCTTGCACCACCGGCACGCCCAGCGAACCGCAGCGTGGGCAGGCCTTTTGGCCGTTATCGTCCGGCTCGCGGACAAATGCTTTGTTCATGCGATCAGGGCGTTTCCACTTTGGCCCAGAACGGATGTTTGCGATCGGCCCGCGTCCGCACATCGTCGAGCAAAATTTTGAGGTCCGGCTGCAGCAGCGTTTTTCGGCCGCCAACGCTGCGGCCATTGATGGTGATGGTGATCGATTTGCCGGCGTTGAAATCGGCAATGTCGGGCGTGAGCCAAACGGTCACGTCCGAGCCCTGCGCGGTGACGTTGATGTTACTGTTGTTGGCGACTTTGCCTTTGATGGTCATGGCCCGCGTGTTGGCTGGCGGCGGCCAATCGGCCGGATCGACCATGGTTTTGGCCGGCATGTTGCGGGTTTCGATCCACCAAAAAAAGTTGTCCCAGGGGCGCATTGTGCTGACTTCGAATTCTGGCTGATTGAATTTGCGTTGCTTGCGACCCATCCAGTCGAACAGTTGCAAAATGTCGTCGGAAAAATTTTCGTGTCCGCGTCCCAGATATTCGACGACCGTGCAGTCGTAGGCTGCGGATGTGAGGTAGCGATTCAGGTCGATGGCGTTGGTTTGCATCCGGCTGCCGTCCAGTTCGCCACCGAGGAAATAGGTGGGCACGTACTTGGCGTTGCCGTCGTAGCGCGCGATGTACTTGCCGCTCGTGGCGACAATTGGGATCACGCCTGCCCACAAATCGGGGTGCGCCAGGCCGATATCCCAAGCAGCGTCGCCGCCTTGCGAATGGCCGGAGAGATAAACGCGGTCGGTATCGACGGAAAACCGGCGGCAGGCGTCGCGTAGCGCGCCCAGCACAATGGCGTGCTCGCGCGCGGAGGACTCGAATTTTTTTTGATGCGGATCCATCCAGTTGGGCGCGATGACAATGTAACCCTGCCGCATGGCCTGGCCGTTACGAGCACCGTTGGCGAGCGGGCCCGCCCACCAGTCGATTTGCAACTCGGGCGACGTCCAGCCGGCGCTGAGCGTGACAATCGTCGGGTATTCGCGGTACGGATCGTACTCTGGCGGCAATTGCACCACGTACGAAACCGGCGCGCTGCCGGCCGCGCCGGGCGATTCCAATTCGTAATAGCCGGGCTTGTCTTTGTTAACCAATTCCGTGGGCACGGGCGGCTTCATATGTTGCAGCAGCTTTTCAACCATCAGCGGCGTGGCGTACGGTTGGGCTGCCATCCGCGAAAGCAACTTGTCGCGCTCGAGTTTGACCGGCTCGTTCAAAAACTTGCGGGCTTGATCGCGAACATCCACCAGCGTGACACAGGCTTTGACGTCGGTCACGGCTTCGTCGGCCCCAAGTAGCCAACCGGTGATGGCCAGCGAGACTTTTTCGTCGGCCGTCAGTTTCGGATCATCGGCCAGCCGTTTGAACGCCGACAGCCGCTGTAGCGTATTGAACGACAGTTCGGTTTTCATTTCTTCGCGAATTGAGGTCACTTTTTCCGTCATGCCTTTATCGACGCATTGATCCATCAGCGCCGTCAATTGTTCGACGAGCGTTTTGCCTTCCGCGTACAGGCCGCGGGTTTTTTTGAGTTCGGCCGCGACCTCGGCCAGGATTTCGCCCGGCATGCCATCGGTTGGAAATTGCTCGAGCATATTCAGCGCTAACTGATGCTGACTGGCATCGCGACGAAATTCGATTTCTTTCAAGATCCGCCGAGCGTAAAGTTTGCGCAGATTTCTTACTTCTTCAACCAGTGCGGCGACCTGCGGAAAGTCGTGAATCACTTGATCCAATTCCACCATCGCTTCCTTATAGCGCTCGCTCTGCACGAGCAGTTTGACGACTTTCATACGCTCTTCGACGGTGCCGGCACTGGCTTGCCGCAAAATCATCGACAGTTCTTCGCGCGTGAGCGAACTGGTCGGCACGCGGGCATCATATTGAAACTGCCCGGCAACCGCGGTGTTCAATCCTTCGACCTTCATCCAGTTGGGCGTGATCAGCGTGATGCCCATGATGATATCTTTGGCACCGGTGGGCGTGGCGATAGACGCCGTGCGACGGCCGAATTTGTCGTAAGGGTTTTTGAAAGTAATGGAACCTACCGAGACCACTCGCTTGCCCGTGCGGGCGACTTGCTGCTGATTATGCTTGACGTTGATTTCCGTCAACGCGGTATCGTTGAGCCCTTTGTCCAGGTCGGCAATGTTGCGCTTAGAGACGAACGTCCGCGACAGATCGTTATCGCAAAGCAGAATCAGATTCAGCGGTACCGGGCCGCCGCCTTTGTTGGTGGGCGCTGCCAAGGGATTGGCAATCACGCTGTTGACAAAGTCCATTCGGCCGCGCAACTTGCGACCGTCTTTCAATTGAACTTCTTCGGCCCTGGCAGTCGGGAAATTGAGCGGACCGACTAGCGCCAGCAGTGCGGCGAGAAACCTGATCACACTCGATGCGCGCAGCAGCCCAGCAGTAGCTCGTGGCATGTTCCGAATCCTTAGCAGAAAATCCCGGCGCCCGCCGCGACCCGAGCGCACATTGGGGTTCGCGTAAGCACTCGTATGGCCAAAACATAGCAGTCTTTATTGTGACCGCCTGTGGGGGGCTGTCAACCAAATTTCGACTTGGCCAACATCCTCGAATCGCCGGCTTGCCAGAAACAGCACCGGTCAAAGCCGCTGAAATACGCATTTCTTACCAGGGGCTGACTGTGACGGACCAGCATTGCCCGTTACAATCTTGTCAAACCAGACCGCCGGGGCAAGTTGTGCCGAATATGCAGCCGCTAACGATTCGCCGTGTGATCTTCTGTTTGCTCTGCGCCGCAATCACACTACCCATTGCGCTGTGCGTCGTGCTGGGCGTGAGCCGCTTGTTGGACGCCATGGCCGACGTGGCCGCCGCCATCGTGCTGGGCCGCATCGCGCTGGCACTGGGCCTGATTTGGGCGCTGAACTTAATTTTGCTGCTGTTGGCGTTGGCTGCGTGTGTGATGGCACGCGATGAACCGCTCGACATCGAGTGACGGCGCCGCGCGATGCGTGTATATGAAAACGTTCAATCCTGCGCACACGTTTTTCAAAATCATTGACAGATCGCCGCGCCGCAAGCTATACCAACGACGGCACGCAACAATAAAAACATCATGAATGGTCGATACGCGACCTTCAATTGAGAAAGGAACGGTGGCCGATGATTCTGGGAAAAATCTGGGGCGCTTTTAAGGCTCAACTCAACAAGGTGGCCAACTTTTTTTGGACCGCCGATCCCATCGCCCAGATGCAGTACGAGTACGACTCGGCTGTGGTCCAACTCAAAGAAGGACGCGAAGGCCTCGAACAATACCGCGCATTGGTCGAACGCGTCACCCGCCAGGTCGATTCCAATCAGCAGCAATGCACCATGCTGGAGGCCAAGGTTAAAGCCTATTTGACCGCCGGCGACCGCGATACCGCCGGCAAATTCGTGATCGAGTTGAACAAGGCCAAGCAGCAATTGGCTGAGAACCAGGGCCAACTCAAAATGCACGAAGAGGCCTACAACAATAACCTCGCCAAAATCAAACACGCCACCGGCAAATTGCAGGACGTGCGCGAGAAAATTCAAAAGTACGATGCCGACTTGAAAATGAGCCGGGCCGAAGCAGAAATGAGCAAGCTGGCCACCAGTTTCAATTTTGACGTAACCACCGACTTCGGTCAGATCGAACAAAACATCCAAGACAAGATCGGCTTGAACCGCGCCAAAGCGCGCGTCGCCGCCGACCTCTCCGGCCAAGGTCTGGAGGACATTAAAAAAGAACAGGCCATGGAAAACGTGATGGCCGATCAGGCGCTCAAGGACTTTGAAGCCCAGATGGGCTTGGCCACACCGGCTACCGTGCAAAACTCGGCGACTGCCAAGGAACTCGGTCCAACCAAGGCCACGCAAACGCAAACCTAGGTTGTGCGGTCACGTGTAGCCGGTCCACGCCACCCCGGCCACACGCAGATTGTCGCCGCGCGCGACGGTCACGTTCGCACGTTTTTCCCGGTTTCGATCTCGCCGCCGCCTAATTGCTGACTGCGCTTTTGTGTCTGAAATCTCGGCATCACACGCATCTCCCGGAATCTCCGCCTCGGTCCCGCGCTGGCCCGATTGGTATCCGGCTTGGGCGAAAGAACTGGCCGATCTGTACTTCTCGGGCACCACCTGCCTGTTTGTGCTGCACGGCAATGTACACGATCTGATTTATTGTCCCGGCGGTGGCGAGAATAATTACGTCTCGCTGTCGGATTTTTTGGCGACACAGGTTTTTGGCAATTGGGATTTAGTGCTTGGGCACGATCTCAGCCGCGGTTTGCAGCCACGGACCGGCGCTGACGCCGACCGGCTGCGGAAAATGGTGCAATTTCTTGCTGCCCGCTGGGGCGAACCGGGCAATTGGCCGCGCGAGCCGGATAAGATTTTGCCGCTGCTGGATAACCTGATCGAACGCAGCCTGATGGACGATGCGGCCACGCGGAAGAGCATGGCGCTGATTTTTGAGTATGCGCAGTATTTGGTGCCTTCGAGCGATTTGGATTCGCTGGCCCGCGGCGGCGGCGCACGATTGGTGCGTTTTCTGAGTTGGGCGCAGAACCCGCACATCAAGCGCGCCAACATGGCGTTTTGCCTGGTGGCGGATCGGCTATCGGAAGTTAGCGACCGTTTGGTGCAGAGTCCGCACGTGGCCGCCATCGAAATTCCACTGCCATCGCGAGCCGAGCGATTGAAATTCAGCCAGTCCACTTCCGCCGGCGCGGACCTCGCCAAGATTAGCGATTTTTCGGCCGAGCAACTGGCCGACATGTCCAACGGACTGAGTTTGATCAATCTGGACGTGGTGCTGGCGCAAGCCGCCAAGGCGGAGCGACGCGTCGACGTGAAGCGTTTTCGCGAATTGAAAAAAACCATGATCGAGCGGCAATGCTCGGACCTAGTGGAATTCATCGAACCGCCGCACACGCTCGATCTGCTGGTGGGCCAAGACGAAGCCAAAAAACGCCTCAAAGACGATGCCGATTGGATCACGCGCGGCCGGCTGGACATCGCGCCAATGGGTTATCTGATCTCCGGCCCCGTCGGCACCGGCAAGACGTTCATGGCAGAATGTTACGCGGGCTCGATCGGCATTCCTTGCGTGGTGCTGCGAAATTTCCGCTCCAAATACGTCGGCGAAACTGAAGGCAACTTGCAACAAGTGCTGGGCGTGTTGCGATCGCTGGGACCGGTGGTGGTGATCATCGACGAGGCCGACGCGGCGCTCGGCAATCGCCAATCCGACGGTGATTCAGGCACGTCGGCCCGCGTGTTTTCGATGATCGCCGCGCAAATGGGCAACACGCAATATCGCGGGCAAATCATTTGGATGCTGCTCACCTCGCGACCGGATTTGCTGCCCATCGATCTCAAACGGCAGGGCCGCGCCGAGGTGCATATTCCGCTGTTCTATCCGCAAGCCGAGCCGGAAATTCGCACCATGTTCACCATTTTGGCCAAGAAAAACAAACTGCCGCTGGCCGCGGACGCGGTGCCGAATGTTTCGCCCGAGCGGAAACTTAGCGGGGCGGATATCGAAAGCATCATTCTGGCGGCCAAACGCACGGTGCTGGCCGCCGGGCGTGGCGAACTCCAGCGCGCAGACTTGGAGCAAGCCCTGGAAGAGTTCATCCCCTCGGCTCAGGGATTAGAAAAAGAATTGCAGGAATTGGCAGCGGTGCTGGAATGCACGCAACAGAGTTTTCTGACGCCTGCCTGGCGAGAGCGAATTGCGTTGCCTGACGGGCGCGCCGTTTTGCAGGAGCGGATGGTGGCAATTCGTCAACTGTTGGAACATTGATCGAAATCGGCAGTTGGCGAAGGCGGATCGATCGGGCCAGCAATTGGCCCATCGCGTGAGTGAATACGAAAAGAAATTACGCACACTTAGTTAAGGAACGACGTCATGGCTCAATCGCAATGGTTCGACCCGCAAACCAAACTGCCCATGCTGGAAGATAAAGCCCGGCGTTTGGATTCGTTTTTGACGGCTGTGGCCGCTGGCCGCATCGACGACTCGGAACTCAAAGCGCAAGAAGAGCGGTTGGGCAAGCTGATGCAAGAAATCGAGCCGCAACTCGAACCGGGATTACACGCCAAGGTGACCGAGTTGCTTTGCGAACTGACGGCCTACGACATGATGCAAGTCATGCACGCCATGCAAAGTTCGCGGCCGAAATTCAAATTCCGCGGATAAGTCAGGCGTTCAACGAACACAGCTTAAAACGAGCACAGCTTAAAACGAGCACAGCGAGCAGGCGCAAGCGGCGCGACTGCTCGCTGTGTGATTTTTTTAGTCCGTGTCCGATAACGACATGAACTACTTGGTTGGCGTTGGCGTCGGGGCCGGCGCGGCCAGGGGATCGGGTTCCGGATCGGTCTTCTTTGCGGGCTGCAGCAGATCCTCGCCCTTTTTCAAGCCTTTGTCGATTTCGGTTTTGGCTTCTTCAGCCTTTTGATCAATCTTGGCTTTGGCGGATTCGCCTGCGTTTTTCATCTTTTCCATGGCAGCCTCGCCATCTTTCTTCATTGCGCTGGCGTCAGCCTTCATCTCTTTTTTGGCGGCGTCCGCGCCTTCCTTCATTTTGTCGCTGGCCTTTTCGCCACCCGTCTTCACGGCTTCCTTGGACTTGTCAGCGTCAGTTTTGGCGGTTTCGCAACCAGTGGTGAAGAAACTCAAACCGATAACGGCCATCAAACAGAGCAACATTTTCATAACCGAACTCCTAATTCCGCGGGTGAATGGACGACGATGCGGGCCAGCGGCATCTGATTACGCCATGGCGCGGCGTGCGCCATAATCCGGCCCTACCGTTTGAGAGCCTCAAAGTTGAGCGGTTATTCCGATTTTCTCACAAAAACGCTGGCAATTTTCGTAAAATATTGCAGGCGACCCCGCTGGCAGCGAGACATTTCGGCCGGGGCCGGGAATAAAATGAACCCGTGTCGTCTCTTAATTGTTAGTCTCAGGCGAAACGATATGACGCGAGATTCCATGATTGCTGGCGGAGCTTTGCCGAGCGCGACGTCTGCCAGCCGATTGACGGGCGTGGATGCTGACAGCGACCCTGAGGGTTGTTGTTTGCCGCCTGCTGCCGCCGATCTGCCGCTGCCCAGTGTGGAAGCGTTGATCCAAGAGCATCATGCGGTGATCTTTCGCTACGCGTATCGGCTGAGCGGTTCGAGCCATGACGCGGAAGATCTCTGCCAGCAGACCTTTTTGCTGGCGCATCGTAAGCTGGAGCAGCTTCGCGATCCGCGCGCGGTGCGAGGTTGGTTGTTTACCGTGTTGCGGCATGCGTTTCTGCGGGCCAGCAGCAAGCAAGTGCCGGCATCGCTAGCAGATTTTCAGATCGATGCCGCGGACATTGCCGAATCGTCAACCGACGATTGGGAAGTGGACGGCGAGCAACTGCAGATGGCGCTCGGAGCGTTGGGTGAAGAGTCGCGCGTGGTTTTGCTCTTGTTCTATTTCGAAGAATGTTCGTATCGTGAGATCGCGGAAAAGCTGCAATTGCCCATCGGCACGGTGATGAGCCGGCTCTCGCGGGCAAAAAGCCAACTGCGGTCGCAACTCGTGGATTTGCAAGTTCCCCAGTCAGTGAGCCTCGCCTCGGCGAGTCGCCCTTAGTCCGAGCCGCGGATGCGAGTAGCGCAGCAATGAAAAATTCCGACATCCTTATGGCCCTGGATGCCTGTCGTCCCTGTAGCGACGACTTGCAATCGCCCGAGTTGCTTGAAGCGGCCGAAGCGGTCAGCTCCGATGCCCACACGCGGATGATCTACCAGCGAATCCAATCGTTTGACGCGAGAATTGTCCGCGTCATGCACGACCTGCCTGTGCCGGCCGGACTGGCCGAGCGACTGATCGCCGCGATGCCAATTAGCGCTGTGCCAGTTAGCGCTGGGCCAGTTTGCGTTGGGCCGACAGCGGCCGTGGATATTGCGGTTGCAGCGGCGTCAGCTTCCGAAAGTTCCGGTTGCCTTGTTGCGCCCGCAAGTGGCTTATCGCCTGCGGCAAGTGGCTTATCGCCTGCGGCGCGCGGCTGGCATCCGCTCCGCTGGGCGCTGGCCGCAAGTTTGCTGGTGGCGGTCTGCGGCATTGGTTATTGGGCGCATCTCAATGGCCGTGCGGCCATCATCGACGAAGGGCAACTTGCTTCGCAAGCGGCCGAGTGGCATTTGCAGGTCATGGCCCGTGACGCCTGGACGGGCGATTTAGATTTGGCGCAGAAATTTCCGCCGTCGAAGCAAGTCGTGTCGCCGGTTCGTTTGACGGATGCCACGCAACTGACGGGGCACGCGGCGGCCGTTTACGATCTTTCTCGCCCCGGCAGTCCGCGTGCCACGCTATTCGTGATGCGGACCAGCGCCGTAAATTTGGCAATCGGCCCGCCCGGCGATCCGCTTTCGGAAACCGCCAATCTCAGCGTCGGCTGTTGGCAGAGCAAGGGCCTGGTTTACGTGCTGGTTGTCCAAGGCGATGCCAACACGTATCGTCAGTATCTCAACAATCGCTTGGGCGGTTTGACTTAGCCCTTGGCGTCGCGGCGCTCTTCATGTCGGACCAGCAAACAACCGTCGCGCAGTTGAAGCAGCTGGTGGCGACGTTCGTTGCCGAGCGCGATTGGCAGCAGTTCCACTCGCCTAAGAATTTGGCGATGTCGCTGGCCATTGAGGCGGCCGAGTTAATGGAGCATTTTCAGTGGATCGACGCGCAGCAATCGCAAGAGATTGCCTCGCAGCCGCAAGCCAAGGCCGAGGTTGCTGACGAACTGGCCGATGTGGTCAGTTACGCGCTGGCAATGGCCAACGCTTTGGAAATCGATTTGGCCGAAGCCTTGATCGGCAAAATGAAAAAGAACGCCGTCAAGTATCCGGCCGAGCAATTCCGCGGGCGCAGCAGATAGCCACGGTCGGCAATCGCGCAGTCATGCCAACCTGCCAACGCCCGGGCGGAATTCGGGCAAATTCTTTCAGAACGCTGGCTGACGGCGCGGCTGTGATCGCTAAAATCGATGGGCGGCCATCGCCCGGTCGTACCGTGGCGGCCGTTTTTCGCAATCTGGTGTTTCTCCGTCCAACTGCAAGCGTTCACATGCCACGGTTACTGGTGATTGACGATGAGCCGAACGTGCAGTATTCGCTGCGCAAAGGCTTGGAGAGCGATGCACTGCAAGTCTCGTCGGCCTTGACCGCTCTGAGTGGCATCGAAAGCATTCGCAATGCGCCGCCGGATGCGGTGATTCTGGATATCAAACTGCCCGACATGTCGGGCCTGGATGCCTACAAATCCATTCAGTTGCTGCAACCGCGGCTGCCGGTGATTGTGATTACGGCTCACGGCACCACCGAAACGGCCATCGAAGCGATGAAGCAAGGCGCATTTGAGTATCTGCTCAAGCCGGTGGATTTGCATCAATTGCGCGAGGTCGTCGGCCGCGCGATCGAACTGAGTGTGCTGAGTCGCGTGCCGGCGATGGTTGCAGCCGATGATTCAGCGGATTCGGATGCGGTTAGCGGCGAGCGGATTGTCGGTCGATCGACGGCCATGAACGAAGTTTTCAAAGCCATCGGCCGCATCGCGCCCCAGAACGTCACCGTGCTGCTGTTGGGCGAAAGCGGCACTGGCAAAGAGTTGATCGCTAGGGCCATCTGTCAACATAGCCGCCGTAGCCAACAGCCATTTCTGTCGATCAATTGCGCCGCGATTCCCGAAACACTGCTCGAAAGCGAATTGTTTGGGCACGAACGCGGCGCGTTTACCGGCGCGGATCGGCAGCGGATCGGCAAGTTCGAGCAAGCCCACCAAGGCACGCTGTTTCTCGACGAATTAGGCGATATGACGCCGACCACGCAGGCCAAAGTGTTGCGCGTGCTGCAGGAGCAGCAGTTCGAGCGGCTCGGTGGTAACGAAACCATTCGCACCGACGTCCGGCTGATTGCCGCAACGAACAAAAATCTGGAAGAACTGGTCACGCAAGATCGATTTCGCCAAGACCTGTTCTACCGAATTAACGTTTTGGCCATTCGGCTGCCGCCACTGCGTTACCGTCTGGAAGACATCCCACTTTTGTTGGACTATTTTCTCAAACGCTTCAGCAGCGAGCTCGGCAAAAAAGTCCATTCGATTTCGCCCACCGCGTTGCAAATGATGCTCGGCCATTCTTGGCCCGGCAACGTCCGCGAATTGCAAAATGCCGTCAAGTTTGGCCTGGTGCATGCCACCAGCGAAATCATTACGCCCGAATGCTTGCCCGACGCTGTGCGGCGCGGAACGCCAACCGAGTGGCCGAGGGCAGAAGCCGCCGCCACTGCCATTTTGGAAACTCACGGCGAGATCACTCCGCTGGTACGACGGCTGTTGGCCAGCGCCAACAACGAGATCTATCACGAAGTACATACGCTGGTTGATCGTATCGTGCTGGGCGAGGTGCTTCGCCACGCCGATGGCAACCAGGTCGAAGCCTCCGAGCGATTGGGCGTCTCACGCAATACCTTACGCGCCAAGATGCGGACGCTGGGGCTAGTCATCGGAAAACAAGTGGTCACCGACTCATCGCCAGAGGCCAGCGAGTGACGGAGCATGCCGTGTGGTACAATCGGCAAACCGACCCCGGCACCGCGTTGCCATGCCCAATCAGCGAGTAAATACTATGCACAAGTGGCTGTTTCTCCTGACCAGCTTCGTCGTGATCTGCTCCTGGAAGTTGGCGTCGCTTGACGCTGCCGAGTCCGAGCAGATCATCTGGACGCCAAAGGTCGAATACGCGAATCCCGATCAGCAGCATCTGCAACTCGATATTGCGCAGCCCCAGGGCGAGGGGCCATTTCCGGCGGTGCTTTGCATCCACGGCGGAGGCTTTCGCGCCGGCAATCGAGAAAGCTACGACGGCTTGTGCAAACAGTTGGCCGCGCGCGGCTATGTGGCGGCCAGCGTCACCTATCGGCTGGCTCCCAAGTATCCGTTTCCGGCCGCCGTTTACGACTGCAAAGCGGCCGTTCGTTGGCTCAGGGTTAACGCAAAACAATACAAAATCGATCCGCAGCGCATCGGCGTCACCGGCGGATCGGCCGGCGGGCATCTGGCGCAATTCCTGGGCGTAACATCAGGCGTCAAGCAGTTCGAAGGCGACGACAATCCCGGCGTCTCGAGCGATGTGAGTTGCGTCGTGAATTTTTACGGCCCGTCGGATTTCACCAAATCGTACGATAAAAGCGTCGATGCGGCCGAAGTGCTGCCCATGTTCTTAGGTGGAAATCTCCAGCAGGCGCTCCATCAGCACATTTTGGCCAGCCCGTTATACTGGGTCACACCGCAAGCCGCCCCGACTCTGTGCGTCCAGGGCACGGAGGATCGCTACGTTGCCCTGGAGCAGGCGCAGTGGATGGTCGATAAGCTTAAGGCGGCCGATGTCGAAGCCTCGTTGCTGACGCTGCCAGGCGCGGGGCACGGTTTCAAAGGCGACGACCAGAAGCGCGCCAACGAAGCACTCTTCGAATTCTTCGATGCACACCTGCAGAAAAAGTCATCGCGCTGACCCGCGCCTAAACCTCGCCATGGAATCTATGCAAACACGTCAACTCGGGCAGACGAGCCTGCAACTCACCGGCATCGGTCTGGGCACTTGGGCGATGGGCGGCGGCGACTGGAAGTTCAGTTGGGGGCCGCAGGACGATCAGCAATCTGTCGACACGGTGCATCAAGCGCTAGATCTCGGCATCAACTGGATCGATACCGCGCCGGTTTACGGCCTTGGGCATTGCGAAGAGGTGGTTGGACAGGCAATTGCCGGACTCCAGCAGCGGCCCTTGATTGCCACCAAGTGCGAACGCTGCTGGGACGATCAGCGGCAGATTTATCCTTGCCTGGATCGCGACAATATCCATCGCGAAGTCGAAGCCAGCCTGCGCCGACTGGGCGTCGAAGTGATCGACCTGTACCAAATTCATTGGCCGCAACCGGATGAAAAAATCGAAGAAGGCTGGGCAGCCGTGGCCGAACTGGTCCGCGCCGGCAAAGTTCGCTACGCCGGCGTCAGCAACTTCAACCTGCAGCAACTCAAACGCATTCAAGCCATTCATCCCGTGGCGTCGTTGCAACCGCCGTACAGCATGCTGGCCCGCGGCGTGGAAGCGGAGTTGCTGCCTTACTGCGCGGCAAGCGGCATCGGCGTGATCTGTTACAGCCCAATGCAAAAAGGTTTGCTGAGCGGCAAGATCACCCGCGACTGGGTGGCCAATCTTCCGCCCGACGATCATCGCCGCAACGATCCGCAATTTCAAACGCCGCGTTTGGATGCGAATTTGGAATTAGTCGAATCGCTGCGCGAGATCGCTTCGAACCGTGGGCTGACCGTGGCGCAATTGTCCATCGCTTGGACGCTGCGGCGGGACGAAGTCACGGCCGCTATCGTCGGCGCGCGGCGGCCTTCGCAAATTCAAGAGACCGTCGGCGGCGCGAGTTGGGAACTGACCGCAGAAGATATTGCCGCCATGGAAACGGCCTTGGTCACTCGCGATGCCAAGGTGGCCGAGAGCGAACGATCGTAATCGCCGCCCATCCATGCTGGCGACTTCGCGTTTACGACAGCCCCAAGTGCACCAACGTCAATGTGCGATCGGCACGGGTAAAGACGTTGAGCGGTTTGCCGGCTGGTGTGCGATACACGCTGATTACGTTCATCCTGCGTTCGATCGCCTGATCGTTGAAACTTCGCAGATCGTCGCTCAGTTCGCCCCAATCGCCCGACTGATGGCGGGCCAGTAGCCACGGCAGCGTCTGCCCCCAGGCGCGCAGTGCCTCGACTGCGGTCGAAGTGACCACAACGTTGCCCAAGTCGAATTTGATCGGAGGTGGATTCATTCCACTGAGAGATGAGAATGCCAGCAGGGGAGGCGTGCGGGGCGGAATTTCCCACGACGTTCCCGCATCCATCTTAACGATGTCGCTCGGGAACGCAAATTCCAGCGGCAGACTACGCAGAATTGCCAATCGAGGGGCTGCGTCAACACGGGCAAACTTCGCGCGGCGCAGTAACTTCACCGCGCCGGTACCAACTGCACGGCATCGACGATCACATGCCCGTCGGTCTTGGCATTGGAGATCAGCACGGTGACCGATGCGCCGGCTTCGAAGCGGAATTGCCCGACGGACGTAAAGGCGCCATCCAAATGTTGCGAGCTGCGTTGGTTAAGCGTGATCTGTTTGGTTTGCTGGCCGTCACTGACGGTCACCGGCACATTGCTGGCGCGATTTTCCAGCGGAGGGTACGCCAAGCGTACGTCGTACTGTCCGGCGGCCGGAATTTTGACCGTGAATGTGGCCGTGCGGTCGCCCTTGTTGGCGTTGTTGTCGTGTAGGTAGCTTTTCCCAACGTAGCCAGCGGTCGCGCGACTAGCCGTCCACTCGCCATGCAGTTCGGCCTGATCGTCGTCGAGCACAATTCCGGGAAGCTTGGCGAGATCGATCTTCGATTTGCCTTCGCTGGCCGCGGCGTTCTTGCCGGTCCACGTCAGAATCTGCTGGTCTTCGGCCAGTTTGGCGTGCAGCTTTACGACATCGATTTTCTGCACGGAAGATTTGGCGTCGATGGCCTGGCAGGCGGCCGTCGCCGCGGATTGGCCCAGCACCATGAACACCGGTTCCATGCGAATCGATCCGTAGGCGATGTGCGTGGCCGATAGACAAACCGGCACGAGGAGATTTTCGCACTCGTCGGCTTTGGGGACGATCGAGCGATACGAGATTGGGTAGGGCGTAAAACCGTGAACTTGGACATCGCCCTCGTTGAGCACGCGGCCATCTTTGACATAGCGCTGCGTGTTGTGCGAATCCATGCCGTACGCGGCCAGACCTACCGCGTCGTCCGCGACGGTCTGGCCCTGGCAGTTGGCTTGCGTCATGACGTAGGCGGAGATCATCCGCCGCGCTTCGCGCACGTACAACTGGCGAGGCCAGCCGGCACTGTCCGTGAACTCATCTTTGCAGAGTCCCCACTTAGCGGTTTCATCGCGATATTTGGCCGGCACGCGCGGATCGTTGACCAAAAACCACATCAGCCCTTGCTGATAGGTGACGTGCTCGTTGAAAATCTTTTCGCGCGTGGCATAATCGCCATCGGGATAATCGTAATTCATGCCGATGTTGTCGGTTGAGAAGCCGCCGTTATTGTTGGTGTCGGTTTTGCTGCCGGGCATTCGCTTGTTGCTGCCCAGCGCGTCGAACGTTCCGAGCTTCATATACCGCAGCAGCAATTCATAACGCAGCGGATCGTAGCCGTCCGGTTTAGGAAAAGGCAGCCGGTTCTCGGCGACATCGGTCAGGCACATCCGAAAGTTGTAGGCTTGGACGCGCTTATCGCCTTGGCCTTGTTCGCCCGCACCGCCTTCGTGAATGCCGGGCAGCAATCCGCTGTTGGGATCGCCCGGCTTGATGTATGGATCGACGGCCGATTTGAACTGGTGACTTTTCGAGCCCAACTGCACGCCATTCAGCGTTTCGCCGTACTGCGTGTTGGCCTCGCGACCGACGGCATACTTGACGCCTGCTTTGGCGATCAAGTCGCCTTCATAGGTGGCGTCGATGAACATCGTTCCGCCGTATTGCCGGCCGCTTTCCATGGCGATGGTTTTGATTCGTGCGCCGTTTTTGACGACGCCCGATTTGAGATCCAAGCGCTGGTTGCGAACCACCGTGACCTTGGTTTCCGCGCACCAATCGTCGTAGATTTTCTCGGCGACGTGGGGCTCGAAGGTCCAGGCTTCCGGCGTGCCGTAGTGCTTGCCCAGGCGTCGGTAGAATTCGCGCGACAAGCCGCCGATGGCCGCTTTGTTGCCGATATCCGTGGCTCCCAAACCGCCGGAGGTCAATCCGCCCAAATGTTTGCCGGGTTCAATCAGCAGCACCGACTTGCCGAGCTTGGCGGCTTGCACCGCGGCAATCACGCCGCTGGAGGTGCCACCGTAAACCACCACGTCGTACGTATCGGCAGCCAGCACGGCTTGTGTACCAAACAGCAACGCAAAAAACGCGAGTGTACGAAACATCGAATGGACCTTGAAATAAATCAGCGACCGTTGCGTGCGGAAATCGTCGCCACGGGCGAAGGATCTGGCCGCATTATAAACGCAGGCGATCAAGATGTGCTCACCCAGGGTTACGGGTTTTGCCATCACACGCCATGAGTTCCCTCGCCGAGGCCGAATGTGGCACTTGGCAAGTTGGCGTTACGAATCGCGGCGAGATCGACACGCGTCGGGCAATTACTACTCGTTATTCGCCGGCGGAAACCTCCTTTGAGGTTGGCAAATCCGTATCTCCTCCAGTTGGGCTATCAATTTTCGATCTCGACTCAATTTGTTCCTGAAATTCATCCGATTGCTTCTGTAACTTTGCGAGTTCACCGTCAGTTGCGCCTCGCTTCTTAGCCATAGTGATGTATCGCTGAATGGAGTTCACGAGTTTTTTGTCATAGCAGGCTGCATCATTCGATAGAACATCGAATCCGCTAACCGCAGCCCCGTAAAACATTTCGGCATCTTTCATTCGCCCCTGCTTCTCCGCGATTTCACCAGCTACTTCTTGCCCTGCCACGTAAGGAGCGTCTGTTGCGGGCAGAAACTTGTGGCAGTCAACCAACATCGCATGACACTCTTGCTTCGCCTCGTCAAACTTGTCTCTAGCCAACAACACCGACGCTAATTCGACTCTCGCGTCAAAGTATCTCTGCGACTTCATTTCGCCGTCGGACTGATACAACCCGATCGATTCGCGAATTGTTTCCTCGGCTTTTTCCAGCGTTCCCTCGGCTCTTAAAATCTTTGCGTACGCAACGAGGCTACTTCGATAGTGAGTCGAGTTTCTTCCAAGTGCTTTTTCAGTTGTTCGTAACGTCTCAGCAATCGTCGAATGAGATTCTTTTAAGGAACGACCGAAAAATAACTTCCTCTGAGTGAGACGCCCGCTGCTCGTGATAGCGCGCGTCGACCCGAACGAAAAACGGAAGTTATTTTTCGGTCGTTCCTAACTTACCACGATCAAATTGAATCACACCTACTAAATGAAGCGCCTGCAAATAAATCAGATGATCCTTACCGATCGCCTTTTCGACCATTTTGGCGGACTTCTGAGCGTACAGTTCACCATAAACCAATTGATCTCGATATTGTGATGACTCAGCGAGCTGTCCGTAAACGCAAGCGGCTGCGCATTGGGATTGAACATCGGGATTCAGGCCACGAATGAATAGCAGTTCCTTTGACAAAAACTCCGCGTCGTCAATAATGTACTGAGGATGCTTTTTCTCTTTGAAAAGCTCGATCATTTTCTGATTCAATTCAGCGGCCTTCGCGAAATCACCCAGCTGAAGTAAAAGAGTGCACTTTTCTTGGTAACGCGATACCTCTTTTTCGAGGTAGCCATCAATCTCTGGTACTTCCCGTGCTCCCTGTTCGTCCTTCGGCTCGGTTGCAAAGGCGTGCGATCCGACAAAGGCAAGCATCGCAAACATGACCGAAAAGCAAAACATCGCGTACTGCTTTTTCGCTCGGTTAATCGCAATATTGAAAGTCATATCTCCTCGCATTCGGTGAAAAAGGATTCATTGTCCCATCAAGCGGTCGTTTCCATGATGTTGCTTGCGTTTCCACTTGACTGGTTCCTTCAATCATCCGACGATCTTGAAGGAGGCTTTGGGTGGCCGTTTATGGGCTGTTCAGTGCCTTTTTTAAGCGCCTGCCTATCCTGTGGCATTCATAACCTCCGGACGATTTCCTAATTCGCGCCGTCGAGCAACACTTTCTGATCGCTCAATCGGCCGTTGCGTAGCACGAGCAAATCCTACACGTCATTCGCCGGCGCCAAAGTTCTTGTTGGTGGCGGATTTGGCAATTTCGGCCAGACGAAAGCGCAGGCCGCTGGCACGCTCGGGATTTTCCGTCACGACATTCTTGCGCTGTGCGAGGTCGGTCGCCAGGTTGTAAAGCTGCTCCGAAGGCGCGCCGGCTTTGATCTGGCCGCTGTCGTCGATGTCGCTGTTCGAAAAACCCATCTTGGCCCAGGCCAATCCAAATGGCCGGGCAGGTTCGGGCGCGGACTTGCCGAGCGAACCCTGTTTGGGAAAGTAAATCCAATCGCCCTTGCGCAACACGAGGCCGTTTGTGCCTTGCAGCACGGCTTCGGTACGTTTGGCAGGCGCTGTGGTGGGCTGCAAAAATGCGTCCAGCTCGCTTTTGCCGTCCGGCGATGCGCCCGCAGGCAGCGCGATGTTTGCCGCCGCGGCGATGGTGGCCATCAGATCGATTTGTACGAAGAACTCTTTGCGGAGCGTGCCCGCCGGAATGTGCTGCGGCCAACGGGCGATGCACGGCACGCGATGCCCGCCTTCCCAGGCGTCGGTCTTTTGGCCGAGCAGTTCTCCGTTGGTGTGATGCCCGGCCTTGAGCGCGGTGGACTCGTAACGGCCGCCATTATCGCTGATGAAAATGACCAGCGTATTCTGCGTCAAGCCGTTTTTCTCCAAGGAATCGAGCACAAAACCGGTGCAGTGATCGAGTTGCTGCGCATAGTCGCCATACAATCCGGCGACGCTCTGCTTGCGAAACTTTGGCGCCGGATCGATGGGGTTGTGAACCGCGGCAAACGCCAGGTAGAGAAAGAACGGTTGCTGCGGCTTCTGCTGCGCAAAATAATGCGCGGCCTTATCGGCCATGATGAAATCGATCTGATCGTCCGGCCGCGCGGCCACCGCTTTGACGCCGCCAATCTGCTTGCCATGCGCGCCAAACTGCGGCGAATGGTCGACGCTAATGGGATCGTCCTTTTCGAGACCGACCACCCAATGATCTTCAACAAAGACCAGCGGCGGTTCGCTGTGCGTGCGCGGCGTGCCAAAGAACGAATCGAAGCCGATCTCAAGCGGGCCGGGCTTCAGTTCTTGGTTGTAGTTTGGTTCCGGCACGCGGCCGAAGCCGTTGTGCCACTTGCCAAGGGCCGCCGTGCGGTAGCCGGCCGACTTCAGCAGCGATGGCAGCGTCACCTGCCCTTCGTGAAATTGCAGCGAATAACTGCCCTTGAACTTGGCGTGAAAAAAGTAGTTTCCGCTGAGCAGCGAATACCGTGACGGCACGCAAATGGCGCAGGTGGAATGGGCGTCCGTGAAGCGCACGCCTTGGCTGGCCAGCGCGTCGATCACCGGCGTCTTGACAAGCGACGCCCCGTAACAACCGAGATCGTTGTAACCGAGATCATCTGCCACGATCAACACGACGTTGGGCCGCTGCGCCGGTGATTCGGCGGCCACGAGCGGAGTCGTCGACAGGACGAAGAAAATGGCAAGCGTGCAAACGACGATGCGCGGCTTCATGAATGAAATCTCTCGGGCGACAATTGTTCGCAGCGGACGATACTTCCGATACCGGCGATCAACGCCAATCGCGCGCAGGCGGCCAATTCTGCAGCAAGCCTTTAACCTGCGAGTCCGTTCAAGGCCACGTCCTTAAGAAACTTGCGCATTTTTGTGGCTTCGGGCGTGTAATCGTCGCCATTTTTGATGAAGTCGTTCAGCGGGATCATGAACTCTTCCTTCTTGCCGAACTCTACGCCATTGGCGATATTCTGCAGGAGTTTGGTTTGCAAAGTCGCCAATCGCTGTTCTTCTTGTAGCTTCTTGAGCGCCGTTTTTTCTTTGCTGCCCATCTCCATGGCAAAATCTTTTTCCAACTTGCCCGACTCGACCCACTTTTTCTTGGCCTCTTTCTTCAGAGCCAAGAACGTGTTGTTGATCTCGTTGATGGCGAGCGAATCTTGTTGCAAAATCGAAGGGCAGAGCACCCGCAACACGATGAAACCGCCGGACTGCGTGGTGGCGAATTCCTCATCGTTGCCCGAGACGCGCTTGGCCTCGGTGTAGAATTGCGACGCCATTTTGGCAATTTCCGGCGGCACGTTGTCCGAGTCGAGATCGTCGATCAAAGCGCCCGACATTTTCTTCTGAGCCAGAACATTTTTGTTGATGTCTTTATCGCTGAGATTCGTGTCTTTGAATTTATCGATTTCCAGCGCACCCTTGCCCTTGCCGAACTCCTTGAACTTCTCGCGGCTTTGCTGGCAGTAAGCTTTGCCGGCCGGTGAATTGCGGGCGTAATCGGCCGAGAGCTTGGTGGCCAGCGAATTCTTGCGGAAGAACGTGCCGGTATCCGTGGCCGTGGATGCCTCGCCAGCGATGGCCTTTTGGCAAAGTTCGTCCATGAAGTCGTTATCCGCAGCCCGGGTCAGCGCCAGCCCGTGGCCCAGTTTATCGGTAGTGATGGTGTCTTGTTTTTCGATCATCAGCAGCAGTGCGTCGACATGCTCCTTGCCCACGGTCTGAAAGAATTCGTCGCGGGCGTCATCGTCTTTCAACAGTGCGGCGAACTGCTTACTGGCATTCTCCGCTTCGGTGGGATCGTTGGCGGCCAGGTCCGGCAGCGTGTCGAGCATGTTCAGCATGGGCGCGTATTTGATTTTGAGAATCTCGCGCATCTTGCCGGCGACTTTTTGCATCTGCTTTTGATGGCCGTCAATGGCGGCCACTTTGCGTTTGCGCTGATCGAGCATCTTGGTATCGGTGATGCCCTTGAGGTTGCCGTAGTACTGCTTTTCGATGGCCAGCTTGCCCAGGGCGTCTTCGAGCGTCTTGATGGCCGCCGTGGCGCCGTGGGTGGGATCGGACAAAATCGGCAGCACCTGTTCCATGGTGGTTTTTACCAGGGCGGTGACGTTCTTGTGATAGTCTTTGTCTTTACTATCGAAGACCAGTCCCTTGCGCTGCACGTCGTCTTCTACGCCCATTTCGTCGGTAATCAGTTGGAGCATCTCACTTTTGGCGGTCATGATTTTCTGACGGGCCGGCGTAGTGTTCCACTCGGCGTCGGGGTCCATCTGAAAGGCATCCACTCCGCGCTTGGCCGCGTCGAACTTGCCCTTGGCACGCTAGGTGGGCGTCAGCGGCGTTGGGGTGGTGACGATGGGCGTTGGCGTGGTGACCGGTGGTTGCGAAGTCGTGACGGTGGGCGGCGTGTCGGACGTCGGTTTTTTGCCGCCGAGTTTTTCGACTACGGCCTCGAGTCGCAGAAGTTTTTGCTCGGCGTCCTTGAGGTTATTGGCTTTGAGATCCGTGAGCACCAGTCGCGAAGCGCCTTGAATTCGGCCGGCGGCGTCAGTGTCGGTGAGCGATTTACTGAAGACCACGACTTCTTGCAGGCGCGATCGCAACTCGCTGACGTCCGGAGTTTTTTCCGGCTCGCTTTCGCTGGAAGATGACTCCGAGACTCCCGTTTCGCATTCGTGTTTGGCACGTTCCAGCTTTTCGATCAGCCCGCCGGCGGCGATCAAATCGGTTTTCAGCGCGGCGGCCGCCGCTTTGAAATTTTCGACCATCGCGCCGACGATTTCCGGATGCGCGCCCCTTGCTTCCTTCATCCATTTGCCAACCGATTCCAATCGCAACGTCAAACTCGACAACGAGTCGCCGCCGCTGCCAACTTCGCTGCGCGGCGAAGACAGGGGGCTGGTGGTTGGCGAAATGGTGGGCCGAGTGGGCGAGCCCGAGCGCTGCCGGGTTGGCGAGAGCCCCAGCATGGGCCGCGTTTGTTGCATCCACTGCGCACGGGGCGAATTGCTGGGCGGGTCCATGACGCCAGTGGGCGGGGTTGTGGGTCGAGGAGGCATCTTGTTCTGGCCCACAATCGCTTTTCCACGCGGACGATTTCCTTCAGTTGCCATCGCCTAATCTCCCCATGTGAATGTTTGGCTTGTTGTGAATGGCGTGTGCTGCGGATCGAAATTTCGCCCCCCGCTGCAATTTCTCGCGGTGCGGGCAAAGCTCGTCGGCTTACGGCGAAAGGTGCGAGTGAATTTCGTTCAACGAGGAATCCAGCGCTGCTTCGATATCCACCGGCACAAACGGGTTGCTCTTGATCTGTTTGACCAGCGACTCGGACTTGATGAAACCGCGATACTTTTCAATCAGTTTGACCGCCTTGGCGTGATGCTGTTGGCGGACCGTATCGTCCGTGGCGCTCAGGGCGTCGTCGAGCACGTCTTTGAGTTGCTCGTCGAATTGGCCCAGCACTCCATCCACATGCTCGACCATTTTGACCGTCATGTCGTTGTCGTCCGGGAATTCGTCGAGAATGGCTTTGACCAGCTTGGCCAAGTCACCGTGTACGCGGTTCTTGGCACCGTCCCAACTCAGCCGCGACTTGGTGTAAGCCACGGTCGAAAACTTCTTGGGCTCGGAGGATTTGGCGGCCGACTCTTCGCCGGCGGACTCTTCGGCTTCGTCCTCGGCATCGGCCGAAACGCGGAAAACCACATTGAGCACCAAACCGGCGTTGGTTTTAATGAGCTTTTTGGCTAAAGTCTCGGCAGTTCCGGCCGGCTCCTTTGCGGTTTGAAAAACAATGATTCCATCTTCGCCGATACAGCGTCCGCGAATCACCGTTCCGCCGCCGGCTTCTTTTTTGGCCTCGTTGATCTTTGCTGGCGGAATCTTGGTCTTGCTGACCAGCAATTGGCCGTCGGTGGCGCCTTTGGCGATCATCGCAAAATACATGTTCTTGCCGGTTTTGGCCGCTTTGATTGCGGTTGCCAATTCAGCATCGATTTCAGCCACGTTAGACCTCCAGGATCGAGTGATCTCAAACGTTGTTGCCCAAATTTCATCAACCCCTGTTCGCCGGCTCGCTCAGCAGTGCCTTGTTGCATGAAACCTAATGCTGTCGAAGCGGCCCTGTCAAGGATTATGCCATGTTGACCGCAAATTCCCGGTAATTACGCGATCTCTTGAATGCTATCGAAGCGGCTGAATGAGTTTCGCCGCGTTTCTCGCTCGCCGTTGGCAGCCGGAAACGGCAAGCACGTGTTCTGCCGGTTCAGTAGACCATCGCCGCATAGCCCATCTGGGGCGATGGCAGCTCCTCGTTAAATTTCCATGGTCCATGTCCGCTCCCTCGTTCGGATTCGGATACACATGTGGACCCACTGCGAGCCGCCTGACTCCACGAGTTTACTATGCGAACTTTTCAGAACATCGTTGCCGCCTTGGGCTTAATGCTGGCTACGGTTGTGGCTTTGCCATCCGTACAAGCTCAAACCAACTCTCGACAAACTTCCGCCACGCCTGTCGTGGACGGGCAACCGCCTAACTTCAAGCCGCCGGTCGCCAAAAAAGCCGCTCAGAAAGCGGCCGATTTCAAGGCGTCCGTTTCGACAACGCCGCCTGCGGCATCGATTGCTCTCACTCCAGCGCGCAAGCCCGCGACGACCACCAATCCGGCCCGGCCGGCAAATCAAGCCGCGCAGGGCGTCAACAACGCCAACCGCGCGGTGACCGTGGCGCAAGCCGCGTCGCTTTCGACCAATAACAAAGTCACCACTGGCAAGCCCGATCTGACGCCGATCACGGCGGCCACAATTCCTCGGCTGTACGCGCTGCTCATCTGCGATACCGATGCCGACAAAGTTGGACCCAGTATTCCGCTGGATCGCGATCGCATGCTGGCTGTGCTGCGTACGGTTGTGGATCCGCAAGGCCGCCGCGACCGCGTTGTGCCCAGCGTGCTGGAAGGCGAAGACGCCACGCCCGAACGCATTTTGAAATATCTGGCTCAATTGCAAGTTGGTCCGCAAGACAGCCTGATGATTTACTACCGCGGCCACGGGGCACATAGCGATACCAGCGGCCACGAGTTGGCATTGAAGCATGGGCATATCAAACGTTCGGTTGTCCGCGGCGCGATGCGAGAAAAGAACGCCCGACTCAGCGTTTTACTCACCGATTGCTGCGACAACGTGGTTCGCACCGATGGCGTGGAAGACGATAAACCCAAACCGCATCGCCGCAAGCCATTTGCCGCCGGCGAAACGGCTAACTGGAACACGGTCTCGAATTTGTTCTTTGCCGGCGCCGGCAACTTGGTGGACATCAACGCCTGCAAGCCCGGTCAGGAATCGTTTTCCAACAAAACCTTCGGTGGATTTTTCTCGGCCTGCTTCGTACATGCACTCTGCGAAACTTCGACCGAGATCGCCGGCAACGTCGCCCTCGACTGGACCAAACTCGGCGATCACGTGAATGCCCTGGTTGACGACCGCTTCATCGCCGCCGACACTCAGACCGTTTTTCGCCACTTCACCAATGAGTGGCCGACGACGTTCTTCGATCGCGCGTTGCTGGTCAAGAACGAAAGCCCGTTCACCGCCAAACTGCACGTGTCCTACATGCCGCATGGGCAAAACGACTGGATCACAACGCCCACCACTTGGACCGTCGCTCCCGGCAAGGCTGGAATTCTGCACGACAAAGCCCACGACAATGCCTTGGTCGCCGCCGAGCAAGTTCGCGTTTGGGCAGAAAGCGACGACGGCAAACACCTGTGGGCCAAGCACAAGACTGAGCCGCTCAAGCTGACCGAAGAACGCACCGGTTACGCCGATCAGCAGATTGCCAACTTCACCTTCCGCTTGAAGTAGTTCACGGGAACCGTCGGAGTGAAATGCCATCGAGCGGTGTTCGCTCGGCCGTTTAACCTCGACGAATTTCCGAACCCTTAAAGTAAATCTGAATCCGGTAGATCGACTTGATCCGACCTTGAATCTGGCCGGTGTGCAAGTCGACGCGCTCCGGAATTTCCATGATGTGTTTGTCGACCACGGCGTGAAAACCACGCTCGGAAAAAATATCGATCAGCATGCTCAGCGCGAGCGGATCTTCGAACAATCGATCTTCCGTATTGACCACCGCGCGACCGGAAAGCGCATGCCGGGCAATGATCGGCAAGAACTTCTTTTTGATGATCTCCACCGTCTGAATGAACAACTCGGTGTGTTCAAGTTCATAGCTGTCGAGCCGGCGGACCAATTCTTGACGGGCGTGCAGCACGATTTCTTCGGCCAGCGGCAACGGGCTCAGCCGGTCGTGAGTCCGCGGCTCCAATTCCAACGAGCTTTGATACTGCAACTCTTTGAGGATATTGGCTTCGACATCTTCAATTGGCCCTTCGGCATTGACGAAGTGATAGTGATATAAATCTTTCAGCGATTGCAGCGCGTCCCAAGTTTGCTCTTTGAACACTCGATAGCGGCGCCGCGCGGTCTCTTCGCTCAAATCCGTGGGCCGCGGATCGAGAAGTTCGCCGATGCCGCTTTCTTCCACCTCTTTATTGTGCGCGGCAATTTTTAAACCGCGCGTCAACTGCCGCTGCACGCTCACCCGCTCGGTGACAAACAGCACCATGGCGTGAATCGTCGGCCGGCGGAAGTGAATGGCCAGCGGCGTGTTTTCGTACTCGTTGTGCAACATGTTGATGCGGTCGACCAACAGCTTCAGGCATTCCACCTGCACCCGCGTCCGCGGAAAACCATCGAGCAGCACGCCATCGCGAAAATCCGCTTGCAACAACATCCGCAGCAAAATGCCCATCACTTCTTTGTCGCCGACCATCATGCCAGCGTCTTTAATTCGCTGCGCTTCCGGCGTAATCAGCAAATCACTGATCACAATTGCCGATTTGGTCAGCCCGCGGGCTTGCATGATGAATCGCGTGTTGGTGCCTTTGCCGGCGCCGGGCGCACCGCCAAGCAGAATGATTTCTTTGGGAAATCGCAAATTCTCGTGGCCAACCTCTTCTTCTAAGTCGTCCCAAACCGTGTTGAAAATCACGTGGGCGTCTTTGATTTCCAGATCCACGGTAGGCGTCCTATGGTTTGCGAAGCATTAAAGTTTGTGCGCGTGACTGCGCACTTTGCAAAGGCGGTCACGTCGCCATTTTAGCGACGACGCGCGAAAGTGAGCAGGGTGAGTCGACCAAATGCGTAAGTTATTTTGTGCTGCCGTTTGAAGTGGAGAAAGTTCGATCCCCAGCGTCGATTCGCCAATCACGGTGCCCGGCTCGCTCGGTGACGAGCCTTCGCGACAATGAACATGAATATCGCCAGTAGGCTGCCGTGCAATGCAGGCGAGAAATGATTTGGCTCAGACGCAAATGTGGGAGATGTTTTTGAACCAACGACGGCGGCCGTACGTACAACCAAACGCGAGCTGGCTTGCTGGCCGGCACCGACGCCATTCGCGTCACGGGTTCTTTCCTTTTCTTCACGTTTCAAGGAGTTCGCCATGTCACGCAAATCATTATTTACAGCAACAATCGTCGCGGGTCTCATGATTGGCTGGGCCGTCTCGCAGCATGTCACGGCGGCCGATAAAGTGCCCGCGGCCGAAGGCGGGCCATCGTTTGTCGTCGCTGGCGGAGGCGCGACGCCCGTGCTGCTGGATTCCAACACAGGGCAGACTTGGGCGTTGGCCGCTTCGCAAACCGGCGAATCCGTCTGGTTGCCGATCAAACGCCTCACGGGCAGAGAGGACGTTAAAGAATGGTTCGACCGCGAAATGCTGTTCAAAAGACAGGTCGAAGAGCAAGCCAGCAAACGGGCCGAAAGTGAAGCCGAACTGCGACGGCAGGCCGTCAAAGATTGACGCTGGCAAATCATTGGTTCCTCCGGTTGGCGAGCTTTACCAAAACGATACAGAATTGTCATGGCTTCGACATAGGTAATCGACGGCGGCTGGCTATAATTCACGCAGTCAACCGTCGCAAGGTTACAGAGTTCGTCGAGGCAGTCATGTCGCAGGTCATTGAGCCGTCGCCGGAGACACCGAAACTTCCTCCAGTGGCTACTGCGCCGCCGCTCACGCCAAAAACCCGTATGGTTCAGCGGCATTCCCTGGCCGTGCGGCTAACGCACTGGCTGATTGTGCTGGTCATGCCGCTGATGCTGCTGAGCGGACTGCAAATCTTCAACGCGCATGCAGCGCTCTATTGGGGCGAACAATCCGACTTCAAACATCCTTGGCTAGAAATGTCGGCCGAGAACGACAACGGCAACCTGCATGGCTTTACGCAAATCTTTGGGTGGCGATTCAGCACCACCGGTTGGCTGGGCGCTTCGAAGGACGAAGCTGGCAATCTGGCGCGTCGCGGATTTCCCAGTTGGCTCACCGTGCCCAGTTGGCGAGACCTGGCGACCGGCCGGCAATGGCATTTTTTCTTTGCTTGGATTTTTGTCATCACCGGCCTGGTGTACTGGGCTTATTCGCTGGTCAGCGGGCATCTGCGTCGCGACCTGTTGCCCACGCGGCAAGATTGGCTCGGCATCGGCCGCTCGATTCTCGATCACGCACGCTTCCGCCATCCGCATGGGGAATTGGCCGCCCGATATAACGTCTTGCAGCGCCTGAGTTATCTGGGCGTAGGTTTCGCGCTGGCACCGCTGATGGTGCTCAGTGGCTTGGCCCTATCACCGCGCTGGGATTCGACGTTCAGTTGGCTGGTCGTGGCGATGGGCGGACATCAGTCGGCCCGCTCGCTGCATTTTTTGTTCACGCTGGCGTTTGTGATGTTCGTTGGCATCCACGTCTTCGAAGTCGTCATCACCGGCCTGGTCAATAATTTGCGTTCGATGATCACCGGTCGCTACCGAATCGAAATTTCCGAGAGTCAAAATGAGTCTGCCAAATAATCGACGCCAATTCTTGCAGGGCTTGGCTGCTTCGCTCGGCGCCGCGAGCCTCGCCGGCTGCGATGAACTTGCCAAGTCCAAGCCGTTCGGCAAAGTGCTCAACAGCGCCGAAGGAATGAATCAAGCCGCGCAGCAGACACTGACAACACGCAAAGGGCTCGCCCGCGAATTTACCGCAGCCGACATCGCGCCTTCGTTCCGCGGCAATGGTTCGACAAATCCGCAACAGCCCGCGTATCTGGCGTTGGCCGCCAACAAATTTCTCGATTATCGTTTGCAGGTTGGCGGGCTGGTCGAGAAACCGCTCAGCCTATCGCTCGATGAACTCCGCAAACTGCCGGCCAAAACGCAAATTACTCGTCACGATTGCGTCGAAGGTTGGAGCGCCATCGGCAAATGGACCGGCACGCCGCTGAGCCTGCTGCTGGATAGCGCGGTGGTCAAGCCTGCGGCGCGGTTCGTGCTGTTTCGCTGTCCGGACACGCCCATCGACAGCGAGCCAGACAAAGCCTACTACGAAAGCATCGATCTACAAGACGCTTACCATCCGCAAACCATCTTGGCCTACGATCTCAACGACCAACCGCTGCCCACTGCCAACGGCGCGCCGCTCCGCGTCCGCGTCGAACGCCAACTGGGCTATAAAATGGCCAAGTACATCATGCAGATCGAATTGGTCGCCAGCTTTGCCGAAATCGAAGGCGGAAACGGCGGCTTTTGGGAAGATCAAGGTTACCAGTGGTACGCCGGCATCTAGTTTCTTATCTCGTCCGTTTTAACGGCGGACCCGCGACCCTTTCACTTCACGATGCAATCGGAGCGTAACATGAAATCGTACAGCATCATAGCCATAATCGCCGCCAT
Organism: Pirellulales bacterium; assembly: GCA_038205115.1. Taxonomy (GTDB): domain Bacteria; phylum Planctomycetota; class Planctomycetia; order Pirellulales; family JBBRCE01; genus JBBRCE01. The sequence continues at coordinate 1,579 of JBBRCE010000009.1, read as the reverse complement.
CGCTGCCTGCGGCTTGGCCACCAATTACATGATCGGAGCCCCACGACCCATGCCAGACATTTCCAAGATCATCGACGCTAAACCAGCCGCCTCGACCGACGGCCCAGTTAAGGAAGGTTTGGAGAAAGCGACCTTCGCCGAAGGCTGCTTTTGGTGTACCGAAGCCGTGTTTCAGCAACTTAAAGGCGTGGAGAAAGTCGTCTCTGGTTATACCGGCGGCATGACCAAAAATCCCAGTTACGAAGACATCTGCACAGGGCTCACCGGTCACGCCGAGGCGCTGGAAGTCACCTACGACCCCAAGGTGATTAGCTACGCGGAGTTGTTGGCGGTCTTCTGGCAATCGCATGATCCCACCACGCTCAATCGCCAAGGTCACGATTCCGGCACGCAGTATCGCTCGGCCATTTTTTACCACGACGCCGAGCAGAAAAAGCTGGCCGAAGGCGACATGAAAAAACTCAACGACGCCAAAGCGTTCGCATATCCGGTCGTGACGCAAATCGAACCCGCCGGCACGTTCTACCCTGCCGAAAAGTATCATCAAAACTACTTCAACGACAATTCCGAACAGGGATACTGCCAGGCCGTCATCCGGCCCAAAGTCGATAAGGTCCGCGCCGTTTTCAAAGACCGGCTCAAATAGCGATCGAGAAGGAGTGGGGCGAAGGGGACGACGAGGGGCGAAGGGGACGAAGGAGAATGGAAAAAAAGTTTGTCGTTACACTCCGTGATCGAAGGCAAAGCTGCTGAGCGTAATGACTTGGCAACGGTTATGTGATCGATATTGGCTGCTGACAGTGAGGACACAGCGCTATTTCGTGCCCACTTTTGGTCCTTCTCGGCGCGGACCGCAGGCCCGTCACTCCGATTTGCGATTTTATGACGCTTGTACGCGCTGAGGCGAGTCTGTCGTGGGCGACGCTGCCAGCGTCGGCTGAGTTGGGGCTCAACCGCCGCTGACTTACCAATCATCCCGAACGGCAAACCATTCGCTGACCCAGCGCCAAGCGTCTGATCCACCGACGCAGGCTGCGTCGGCTACGGTCGGCCAGGGCGTCAACGAGCGGGCAACATTGCGAACGTTCTACCTGCGGCGCGCAACAGCATACCTGTACGCCGAATCGCTTTTTGCAAATCGAAGTGTGTGAGCGGTCGCCAGGCTTGCAGAGGCGCAGGCGACCGCCGTTTAAGTTGTCAAAGAGCTGCAACGGGGATTCGGCTAATTACTGCGGCCACGCGTCGGTTCGATTTCGACTGGCCAGCGCACCGGCGAATCTACTTTTGTCTAGCAAACCATCCATGCGACATCTCCTGCCACCAGTCTCATGCAAGTGCCGGCGAATTGCCGCGCGGAAAAACTCATTCGCAGCGCTGATTGCTCAACCGCACAAGCACTTTGCCTGAATGCTGCGAACTAAATTTCCTTCGGGTGTTGTGCCTGCCTTTGCACGCTGAGTTGTCAGAGCCCTGGGTTGGCCTCAAATCCGTTGTCCCGCATTGGGCAGACTTCCGCCCGCGAGATATATGAACAATAGTATACTATATCGCGTTGCAAAAGTCAACGGGTGCAAAGCGG
>JBBRCE010000008.1:0-139952 GCA_038205115.1 Pirellulales bacterium | reverse complement strand
GCCCTTGGCGGCCAGCGTTTGAGTCAACGCAAATCCGCTGACGGCCGAAACATCAAGTGTTGCCGTTGGCGAAATCGCAATTAAGGACGAGTTGGCGATTGACCCCGCTGCGCCGAGTGCTAAGGTGCCGGCTTGAATGTTTGTGGTGCCGGAATACGTGTTGGCGGCGGAGAGGATCAGGGTGCCAACGCCGCTTTTGGTTAGAGCATCGGTTGTAGCTCCAGCAAAATGGAGTAGTGGCTGACCGACGGTCACGTTATTGCCGTTACTGTTGAAGATCGCGCCCCCATCCTTGACGTTTGCCGTGGCCAGGACAGACAGTGAGATGTTTGCGCCTGCCTTGAGGGTTCCGCCATCGAAATTGAAGGTGCTGGTGCCAGAGGCGGTTGGGGTATTGCCAACGGTGAATGTGCCGCCGGAGTTCAAATTAATCGTAGAGTCGCCTGGCCCCAGGACAAACGGGCCGGTGCCGCTGTAGACCAACTGCCCGCTCCCGCCGATCGTCAAGATGCCGCTATTGCCCGCGGTGTTGCCAATCGAAATTCCGCCGGCTCCAGTGACGGTTAGAATGCCGCCGGTAAGATTGAGCAGGCCACTGCCACCCGCATTGCGACCGATGACGAGGTTGGAACCCGCGTTAATGTTGAGCGTCAATGAGCCGCTCGTCATGTTCAATGTGCCGGCACCGGTATCGCCGATTCGCAACCCAGCGCTGCCGGTCAGGTTGGCGGCGCCCGTGAAGTTCAGCACACCGCCGCCCTGGACGGTGATGAACGCGTTTGCGTTGCCCGCGGCGTTGTACGTGCCGGCGATATTCGCGACAGCGTTGGTGCCGTTGACCACAAGACTGCCGCTGATGCCAGGATTGAAAACACTGGTGGTATCGTACGTGAGCGTTCCTTCTGTGACCGTGACGGCACCGGTATTGTTGCTCGTCCCGGTGAGAATTTGAGTGCCAGCGCCCATTTTGGTAATCGAACCGGTGCCACTGATCGTGCCCGCGTAACTGTTCGATCCAAAGCGGTTATAGGCCAGTGTGCCGTTGTCGACGATTTTAGGGCTGTTTGCGATGGTACCGTCGTTACCCGAGGTTCCATCGCCAAGTTGCAGCGTCCCGAGGGTGATGGTGGTTGTGCCTGAGTAAACATTGGCACCTGTCAGGACGATGGTGCCGGCGCCCGCCTTCGAGAGCGGACGCGCGCCGCCGGTTTCGCCGATGATGCCGCTGATGGTCCCGATACCAGTGCTGGCGCCGATGGTGCCGTCGCCCGCGCCCGTGATGTCGCCGGCAATCGTAACGGGACCGGCCCAAATGACGCCGTTTTCCAGTCGGAGTTGCCCCAGGGATTCGCCTGTGTCGCCACCGTTGAGCACGATGGCTGCGTTGTGCGTCAAACCAGAAGCGCTGCTCGAGTAGGTTGCGTGAGTCAATACATTGACAGTCGTGCTGGCGCTATCGGCGCCGTTCATCTGCACTTTGCCCGCTCCGGCCTGCGCACCAATGCCGACATTCCAGACGCCGGTGAAGAGCGAGTAGTCGCCATTGAGGTTGGTGGTGCCGGTGCCCGTGCCGACTGTGACGTTCACCACCCCATTGCCGCTCAATGCGCCAGCAGCGGTGTTGGAAAGTCCCGTATAGGTCAGCGCGCCACCTGTCAGATTGAGCGTGCTGTTGTTGATGACATTGCCGGTGCCCAGTGCGCTGGCCACCGAGGCAATGAGCGCACCGCCAGCGGAAATCGTCGTGCCGCCGCTGTAAGTGTTTGTGCCGGACAAATTCTGCGATCCGCTACCGCTGACGATCACCACGCCCGTGCCGCTGACAGGTACGGCCGAGGTAAGATTGCCAAACCGGTTATAGATCAACGTGCCGTTGTTATTGATTCCGGAACTACCGGCAATGGAGCCGTCGTGGCCGCTTGTGCCATCGCCCAGGGCGAGCGTGGAACCCAGGGCGATGTTCGTTGCACCGGTGTAAGTGTTTGCCGCGGTGAACGTCTGCGATCCGGCACCGGTAAAGTTAACGACGCCCGTGCCGCTGATGACGACGGCGGATGAGAGATTACCGAAGCGGTTGTAAGTCAGATTACTGTTGTTAATGATACCGGAGGTACCGGCGATGGTACCATCGTGGCCGGCCGTACCGTCGCCCAATTGCAACGTGCCGGCACTGATAATGGTGGCGCCTGAGTAAGTGTTGGCGTTGGTGATTGTTGTGATACCAGCGCCGGTGGTGGCCAAACTCGTCGTCCCGGCGATTCCGTTGGTTCCTTGCAGCGTGTAATTATTCGCGGTGTTGTTGAAGATCACCGTGTGCGGCAAGACATTGCCATGACTGATGTCCACGGTAAACAGCGATGCGCTGTCATCGAACAGTGCATCGTCATTGGTCAGAAAATCCGTCGGACCTCCACCGCCTGATAGAGTCCAGTTTTTCGAACCGGCGATGACGTTGGTGCTCCACTCGTTGCTCTGTGCGCCGGTCCAAATCGGACTTCCGCCGGTGATTACGTAATTCACGAAATTGCCAGAGCCGTCAAAACCAAGAGCGCCGCTCTGGCGCACTCCCAGCGAAGGCACGGTGCCTAGGGTAAATCCGCTGGCATCCGTGATCCCGCTGCCGAAATGCAGCACGTGGTATGTTCCGGCGGCAGCCGGCGCTGTAGACAGATTGATTGTGATCGCGCCCGCTCCGCCACCGAGCGTGAGTACGCCGGTGGTGTCAACGGGCGCGGCATTGATGTAGTTACCGAGTGTGCCAACGTTGATGACGCCCGCACCACTAAATGTCAGGTTGGAGATTGACAGCGTACCCGCCACGCCGCTTCCGCCCGTGATACCGCCATTGACGTCGACAATCACGGAGTTATTCACCGTGCCGGAACCAGACAGAATGGCATTGGCGCTGACCGAAGTTCCGCTTCCGGCGATGCTGCCGTTAACGCGTAGGTTGCCTTCGCTGATCAGCGTCGCGCCCGAGTATGTGTTTGCGCCAGACAGAGTTTGGCTGCCGGAACCAATTTTCGTGACGGACAGCGAGCCAGCCGTGTTTGCGATCGCGCCGCTAAAGGTATTCCCTGTGGCGTTGCCACCACCTACGGTGATGGTCGGCGTTCCGCTCACGCCGTCCAAGGTTCCTGCCCCCGCGAGTCCATTGATTGCGTCGCTGTTTCCATTGAGGTTTAGCACGCCATCCAACTGAACCTTGCCTTTGCCGAGTCCATCGGGAATTTGATTGGCGGAATTTAAGATCAGCTTGAAACCTGCGCCCGCAGGAACTGTGGTGTTTCCAGCGTAATCGTTGGGGTTACCGGTGGAGTTGTTGAGCGTGACGGAAAGTCCCGTTCCAAAGGCATTACTCAAGGCCAAGCCCCCGGCGCCGGTGATTCGATTGGTCAGGATAAAGGCGCCAGCGGCAGTATTGGTACTGAAGGTAGCGTCGGCCAAATTTGCCGTGATCTGACCGGAGAGCGTAATCCCGGCAACGTCCGACCGCACGCCGGCACGATCGGTGCCCAGGGCCGTGTTGAAGACGATTGCGTTGCTGAGGTTTTGGGTCGCGGTTTGGAAGTAGATGCCAGCCCTGTCGGTGGGCGCCTGGCCAATCGTAATTGGGCCTGTGCCATAGGCGCCGGCGACGACCACACCGGCCTGCAAACGCGTGCCAGAAACCGTCCCATTGAGTAGTGTCAGCCCGCCGGAGAACGTGTTGCCCGGATTGTCCAGTCGAAAGGTATTGTTGCCGTTGATGATGGCCAGGGTCGTGGGCTGCGAGCCATCGGTAATCAAGGCCGAGACCAAAGTGGAACCAGCATTGAGGGTCAGCGTCGCGGGATTAGCGCCGTTGTTGGTAATGACGCTGGTGGCCGTGCTGGAAGCGACGTTTGTGAAGCTGGAGTTAATTCCATTCAGCCCGAAGGTGGCTCCCGCCGCCAGTGTCAATGCGCTGGTGCCTTGAAAGGCCGTCGCGCTACCGGCACGGAGCGTTCCGGCACTGACCGTGGTGGCTCCGGTGTAAGTATTGTTGCCCGTCAGGAAACTGGTTCCCGCGCCGGCCACGGTAATTCCGAGTGTTGCAGTGTCGCCGTTGATGATATTCGCAGAAATGGTCGATGTCGACGCGTCGCCAATCGACAACGTCGCGGCCGTCGATGGACTTCCATTCTGAATCGTGCCGTTGCCCGTGACGTTCACGACCGAATTGTTGATGCCGTTCAATTGCACGATCCCGGTCCCGGTCACGTTAATGACGGAGTTTTGGCTAAACGAATTTGTCGATCCGCTTTGCAGAGTGGCGCCGCTGGGAACGTTGGTCTGACCGCTGTAGGTATTGCTTCCGGCGACGCCTGCAATCGCAACAATTCCGCCATTGGCACTGGCAATATTCAGTGTGCTGGAACCCGAACCCGAGATTCCGCCGCTCACCGTCAAAGAAGAACCATTGGCGCCCGTGCCATCGACGTTCCAGGTTTGGCTTGAGCCCAACACAACAGGTGCCGAAATTGCCACGGCGCCTGCATTACTGGCGACGCTCAAACCGTCAGTCGACAGCGTGGGCCTGAGCGTGAGACTGTTTGGCGTGCCCACAAACGACCCGGTAGCGATGTTGACTGCGGTGATGCCGGTTGGGTTGGCGGCAAATTGCACGGCATTAACGGTAAAGTTGTTGTCGAGCGTGGTGGTGACAATCGGTCCAGTAGCGTTACTGGCACTAAAGACAACCGTGTTGGCTCCGGACGGATTGATTCCGGCGTTGGTCGCGCCAAGTGAGTCAGTCGTGAAATTGGTATTCGCGCCGCTCAACGCACCCCAGCTATTGTTGATACCGCCGCGCCAGTAGAGCGAGCCCGTATAAGCCGACGGGGTCACGCCCAACTGCACCGAACTGGCGCTGGAAGTCAACGTGTAAGTAAATCCGCCGGGCACATTCGTCAGTGCATAGGTTGCATCATTCAAGCCACTCGCGGCTGAGATCAGATTGTAAGTTGAGGACGTACCAAAGCCGGGAATCGCGTAAATGTTTAAAGCAACATTGTTCGCCGTGGTCGCTGCATCGGGCGAATTCAGCGAATCCGAACCGGCTGTGTTGACACCTAATTCGAGCCACAGCGACGTCGTGCCGGTGCCGGTTCCAAGGCTTAAAGCGGAAATATTGCCGAGCGGATTGGCGGTGCCGCCGATCATGTTCAGATTCGCGCCGCCGACGACCGTGAGCGCTGAGTTACCAGCCAGCGAACCGGTCAACTGCAACGTTCCGCCGTTGACTGTCGTTGGCCCGGTGTAGGTATTCACACCCGCCAACGTGATGTTGCCCGCACCCGTTTTGGTCAAACCGTTGGCATTGCCGCCATCGCCGATCGCACCGTCAAATCGAACGGTTCTGCCGGCGACGGTCGTGCCCACCGTGCTGGCCAACGCACGAACGACACTGGTTCCCGCGATTGTAACCGGGCCGCTGAAATCCAATGTGTTTTCACTGGCAATGGTGTAGAACCCGTTATCGGCGGAGAGCGAAACGGCATTTCCGACGGTGAACGCACCGCCCGTGCCAGAGCGCATGGATGTGCCGTTGAGAATCAGCGGCGCTGTGCCTGCGCCAAACGGGCCGCTGATTGGGCTGCCGGCAGGTCCGGTGGAGCTCAAGCTGATTGGCACGACCGTTCCGGCATTCAGGGTGGTTCCGCCCGTATACGTGTTGGCTCCGCCAAACACGGTGTCGCCCGTGCTGGTGCTGTTGGGAACGAACGAACAATAACTTCCGTTTTTCGTTCGGGTCGACGCGCGTTATCACGAGCAGCGGGCGCCTCACTCAGAGGAAGTTATTTTTCGGTCGTTCCTTGGCGACCACCGAGCCGGCCCCGCTGATGACTCCGTTCAGTTGCAAGCGAGCCGCACTTGCGTTCAAGGTTGTCAGCGTAAATGCACCGATGCCGATCGTGCCACTCAAAGTCAATTGTCCTGTGCCTTTGACTCCGATGGTGGAGCTGCTTCCTAGGGTCACAGCCCCTCCATAGGTGGCTGCTGTCGCGGAAATGTTATTCAGCGCACCCTGTGCCAATGTAGTCAAGCCGGCACCGTTGATGGTCAGATTCTTAGCTCCGACCGTGATCCCGTTGAGTTGCAGAACCGCGCCGGAAGTCACCGAGACGCCGCCGCCGGTGACTGATCCCAAGCCGGTGGCATTACCAATCGTCAATGCCCCACCCGTGATCGTCGTTCCGCCGGTGTAGCTGTTCGCGCCATTAAGTATCCATGTCCCCGCGCCCGTTTTGGAAAGAGATACGATTCCGCCGGATGTGCCCGTGTTGTTGACGATGATGCCGGTCACCGTATTACTGCCCGTGTTCAAACCGCCCAGCGTCAAGGTTCGATTGAAGGTTGAGACTCCCGTGGCCGCCACATTAAACGCGGCATTCGAAAATGTCAGCGTGGTTGTCGAAGTCGCATTATTATTCACGATTGTGGCGCCGCCCGAGCCGGTATTGGAAACGCCAATCTGAATTTGCCGGTTGGTCGAAGCGGCCGCACTTGCCCCCGTAAATTCCAAGGTCGATCCTAAAGAAGTTGCGCCAATCTGAATGACTCCATTCGCCGCCGTGGTGGGAGCCCCCAGCGAACTGGGCGCACTCAGATTCCCCAAGGTATTGACCTGAACCCTAAGTGTTCCGGCGGTGTTGTTGCCGATGATCGTTTTGCCGACGTAGGTGTTTAACCCGGTCAAAGCTAGGGTGCCGCTGCCACCGACCGTGAGACTGCTTGCCGCACCCGCCAGAATGGAACTAATGGTGTCGGACGCGTTGTTGACGGTAATTGTTTCGGCAGCGACATTGGTGATGGTTCCGCCGGAAAGCACGATCGCACCCGAGCCCGAGGCAAACGTCATCCCTCCGTTGGACACCGTGCCAGTGACAGTGATTGTGCCAGCCGCAAGCCCGGTTGCCGTGTTGCCGAAATTGACCGTATCCGTGGTCTGGGTCGTCACATTGACAGGGAGCGTTGCCCCGGTTGCATCCGGACTCCAGCCCTGCGTCGTGCTGCCGGTTGTGGGCACCGCCCAAGTGCCTGCGGCCGTGCCGAAACCGGCCGTCGTACCGTCGTTGTCCCAATAATAAATGGCCGCTTGGGCCAGCGGCGCGAATTGCAAGGCAATGATCGCCGCCGCCATCAGCCCAATTGCCGCTTGGCGGGCGAATTTGCGCTGCATCAACGCCATTTTCACAATCGCGGCAGAAAGTATGTGCAGAAAAGTCATGAGTGAATCTCTGATGGGCCTGCGCGGTTTTGACACGAACAAGAGATGATCGGCAAGCATCCGAAAGAATTTGCGGGCAGCCGTGTGCCCTCCAGATGACGGATTTGTCGAGCAATATCTTACGCCAGTTCGATTTTGCGATCAATTGTTTTTTATTAAAAAAATAAAAAAAATGCGTGGGTATGCTGGTCTGAATAAGCGCGCTTCGGCAACAAGCGAATGGGGGCAATTCGGCTCACAGCGCCGCAATTTCCGCAGGCGGGTGTGGCGTTATCAAAGCAGTACTTCAAATCGGGCGACGAGCAGCATGCACGTTCCCGTCGCGCGCTAACCAGAATTGCGATGGCTGTCGTTAGCTGGACCCCTGGCGCACTCGGCAATCTGCCAGTTACCGGATTTTTTTGTCGGGCAATTCGTTCTTAATGCCCGCATCGATCGGCATCTGGTCAGTGGCTGGCGTAACGCCGGTCTCTTTCATCAAGCGCGTGAGTTCTAATTTCAGTTCAGAAATTTTACTCTCGAACTTGGCAACACCGATCAGATTGTGCCGCTCCTCGGGATCGTTTTTGACGTCGTAGAGTTCCGCCATGTGCTTGTCGGGCGAGCCGTCACCATGCGGATAGTGAATGTATTTCCAATCGTCAGTGCGGACCGCACGCACGTTGGGCGTGTAGGGAAATTGCTGTTCGTAGTTGTATTCGTAATACCACGATTTGCGCCAGTCCGAGTCGCCTTCACGTGCGAGCTTGACCCAGGACTTCCCGTGGATCTGATCGAGCGCTTTTGCACCGCAAAGCTCCAGTAGACTCGGCGCGACGTCGACGGTGAGCACTTGCTGCTGGATGACCTTTCCTTTGGCCAAAGCTGGATACCGGACGAGCAGCGGGATGCGCAGGCTCGCTTCGTGCGCCGTGCGTTTGTCGACCATGCCATGCTCGCCCTCCAGCAGACCGTTGTCGCCCATGAAGACGATGATTGTGTTGTCGAGTTGCTTGGCTTCTTCGAGGTATGCGAACATCCGCCCGATGCTGTCGTCCACGCTGAGTATCGTGCCCCAGTAACCATGCACCATATTTTCGAAGTCTTTGACGGCTGCCGGCCGATCGTCGGGAAAGTTTTTGCGCCACTCGAACAACGGGCCGTAGATGCCGTGCCATGTGTAGAGACGCTGTTTGATCCAGGCCGGTTTGTCGTCCAGATGAAAAGCCGTGTTAGGATACGGGACCGGGACGCTGTCGAAAACGTGAGCATACTTTTCCTCCGGCGTGTAGAAACTATGCGGCGCCTTGTGACCGACGCACAGCAACCACGGCTTGCCGGCATGATCCTGTTTTAACCAATTGATCGCCATGTCCGTGACGATTGTGGTGTAGTAACCTTTGATCGGCTTTGACCCCGCGCCGTTGAGGTTCCACTGGGTATCAAAGTATTTTCCCTGGCCTTTGTGCGTGGAGAAATAGTCGAAGCCGGGCCGCGGTGCGTCGTTGTCCTCGCCCATGTGCCACTTGCCCAGATACGCCGTGTGGTAGCCTTCATCGTGCAACCGTTGAGCCCAGTGCGGATGTGCCGTGGGCAACTCGGTGAAATTGTTCGTCACGCCGTGGGCATGCGCGTATAGCCCTGTCAGAATCGAAGCGCGGCTTGGCGAGCAGAGCGACGTGGTGCAAAACATGTTTGCGAAACGCACGCCTTCGCGGGCGATGCGATCGATGTTCGGCGTCTTGAGCGTGGGATGCCCCGCGCAACTCATTGCGTTCCAGCGGATGTCGTCGCAAAGAATGAACAAGACATTGGGTTTCTTGGCCGCAGTCTCGGCAGCGCGGAGCGAACCCAGCGTAACCATTAGCAGAGCGGTGAGCGAGATGCAGACCGTCTTGTAAATCCTCATTTCAAGTTCCTCGGATTTCATTCTAAGTCGTTGGCTTTGCCAATCCGCTCAACGCCCGCTGCATCCGCGCGGTGGCCGGATGGTTCACGGCAATCGCAGCTTATCTCCCATCGAAGCCGAGCAAAATGGTTTGCAGTCCGCGGGTTGAATGGCACGCCCGGTAACGCTTGCCACGGATAGTATCGTCGAGCGAAGTGTCCTGCGACAAGCTGGACATTGCCAACCGCCGCAACCAGACCGCCGTTTGCGGACCGCGTGAGCAATCGCTTTGACCAAGGCGGGCAGGCTAAACAGAAAGCTCACTCTCCTCGCTGCTCGCGACGCCGACCGCGCGGTGCCGAACCGAGGCGCGCAGATTTGCGAAGGTAAAGCCGAGTGTGGCAATGTGCTCACAAGTCGCCCAGCGCACAAGTGATTTGCCGCGCGAAGGTTATCGGAGAGATGATCGCGCTCATTGCCAAACACTGGCCAACCGAGCGATCTGGCCGTGCTTTACGTGTCGCTAGCGTTTCAGGGTGCGCTGCGATCAAGCATGCGTTTTTTCGCAACTCGCAGCAGCGGCAGCATGCTGATCGAACCAAGCGCGAGCGCAACCGTTGACGGTTCCGGCACCGAAGTCGGCGTGGGCGCGGGCGCGTAGCTGCCGACCGTGGCAGGCGAGCCGTTCGCCACTGTGGCCAATACATCGAAATAGCTGGCGGGCGCTGCGTCGGTTTGCACAACCAGCAGTGAGCTGGATTCCCCCGGCCTGATTGTCGTGTAGCCTAAACTGGTGAGGTCGCCAAACAGGGCGCCAAAGACATCTGCGGTGCTGCGATCCAACTCGAACGGGGAGACGAGTCCGGGGACATCCAGATAGCTGGCGTCGATGTTAACCGTACTGAAATTCGTAATCGAGAAGCGATGCAACGCATGCGAGCTGGTCGAATCATTCTTGATCAAATACGTGAACGTCAGACCGCCGAGCGGATTGCTCGTATCGCCCAAGATGACTTCGGATTTGAGCTTGCCTGAAAACGCGACGCCAAAGAACGGGAGTTCTTTCGATGCGATCACCGTTCCGCCAACGGGATTTGCTTCGTTGGGCGCGGGAAATAATGTGCCACCAGGCGGCAGTGGCGAGGCATTGCAATCCGCGGGGCTCAGCAGTGCGGCCATGCAGACAACGATGCTCGTGCGGCAAAGCATAGTGAGACGGCGTTGAAATTTGTGCATTAGCAACTCAAAAATGGAAGTCGTCGTGCGGTACGTGATCCGAAATGCGTTCGCTCAGTTTACACCGGACACATTGCAATCCAACCTTACAATTGCGAGATTTGCGTTAGACTTTCTTCCGTGCAGCCTGACTCGCGGCGTGGGAAAATCAGCGGCACTGCATCGCCAGCAAGTCGACTCGATTGTTGTAGCCCGGCACAACCGCCCAGGCAGATTCAGGCTGCCACAGGTTTTTCGACAGATATCGCGATTGCTTGCGGAAATGCGCGGTGTCCTGACGAAACCACGGCGTTCGAACGGGCAGGTTTTCTGCAAATTCCAGAAAAGAACGTGAAATCGTGGGGAGCGACGGCGCTGATTTGCCACACCCGACTCGATGTCCCCCTTTGAATGAGCGCTGGCGTTGAATGCCACGCGGCCATGATTTCTGTCGGAGCAATATTCGCCCCCTTGATGGCGCGGCGGCCAGGGTTGTTGAGCCGCAGCCGATTGCTTTCGCCCGGCGGTCATTCATAATATGACAGCCGGGAAGATTGTCGCAACGTGTGGCAATTTCCGACCTATTGCTCGAAAGGGTTCACGTGATGACCGATTTTCGGATGCGATTTGCGTTGCTGCTGACATTGGCCAGCGTGACGTTTTTGGCTGCGGTTGCCCAGGCTGACGAAGGCGGGCTCAAAAAAGAACTGACCGCGCTGTTGGACGAAGGCTGGTCGGCCAAAGACGACGGCCTGCCAGCAATCGAAGCGCATCGCACGGCAGGTGCGGCGGCGCTACCGGGTGATGTACGGACCGATTACGCCTGGCTGCTCGTGCAAGTGCGTGGGCATCAATATCGCGAGGCTGGCGAGACGGCGGCCGCGCTGGTTAAATCGCACCCCGACCATCTGCCTGCACAACAAATCCAAATCTGGCTGCATGCGCTACACAAAGAGAATTTACAGGCGCTAACGGAAATGGCGGCGCTGGCGGCGCAGTTGGCCAAGGTGGACGCTAAGCACGGCGCAAGCGACGTGCAGAAAGCTGCCGCCAAGTTTTTAGGGCAGATGTTCGGCTATCTGGCGGGACCGGCTGCCGCGAAGGTCACGGACCCGTCGCTGGCGGATCGCGAAAAGGCGGCGGTCAAAATACTTGCCTCCGAATTGCGCGGCGCGTTCGACGCCGGCCGGCGCGAAGCCGACGCGCGTTTCAAACAATATCAGGCCACGCTGCCGGTGGCCGATCCGGCCGCAGACGCTAAGTTGGCCGATATGAAATCCAAATTCGTGTCCGACGAAACGGCCATGAAGAAATCCATCGCTGAACTCCGCGGCAAACTCGAAAGCGCCGGCAAGCAAGCGGGCGAAGTTAAACAGAAAATCGCTGCCGCCGAGACCGCCGAAAAAAAGCTGCAAACGGAAATGAAAGGCAAGAACAACGCCGCCAAAACGGCCGCGCTCAAAAAAGAGATGCAAGCCAAACACGACGAAATCACCAAAGATCAAAAAGAGTTGCAAAAACACGAAGCCGAAATCAGCAAAATCAAAATCGAAGGTACGCAGCAGCAAAAAGACTTGAGCCACCTGATGGTCCAGTACAAAGCCGACACCGCCAAAATCACCGGGAAGCCAGCGGCAACCAGCGGCAGCGCCGCAACCGACGATGGCAAATCGACGACCGATCTGAAATCATTGTTTGGCTACGTGCCACTGGATCTCGATGGCCAGAAGCAGCGTTTACTGAGCACGTTCTCGGGCAGCTAAAGCCAGCCCGTGGGCGACGCTGCCAGCGTCGGCGAAATTAACCGAGCCGCGCTGGTTGATCGATTCGATTGCGGACGAATTCGTCCGCGATGACGTCAACAGTTGGAAAAAACTTCGCTTCGATGGCTACCGACGCAGGCTACGTCGGCAACGAAGGACGAAGCAATTGACGCCTCGCTCTGCGAAGACGCGAACTTGGCCAATCAGGCGGCCTTCATCTGTCCGGACTTGTACAGTTCGCGGACAATTTGATGCACGACCTCTTCAATGGCCGCCACCGTGATTTCATCGATCATCGCGGCTTCGGAATCCGAATAACGGGCCACGATTTCAGCCATGTGGGCGCGGACCGGTTCGCCGGCGCGAGCGCGGAGATAGCCGCGGGCTTCGGCCAGCGTCATGAATGTCAACTGCGGCATGGCGCGCTGCCAAACGGTCTGCTTGGCGCGGCGGGCAATGTCCTGAGCCAATCGCGAGAGATGCCAGCCTTTGCGGCTGCGTTCAGCAAAGTTCAGAAGCTTCATGGTGGGACGTCCTTGCCCGGGATCAGTGCGCGGCGACTCTGGTAGCTTCGGCAAAACTGCGGCCCTGCCTGCATGAAATTCGGCATATGCGGCTGCTAGCACACGGTCAGTTTGCGGTAAACCCAGTGCTTGCATGGTGGGCAATTCGGGTTTGAGTGATCTGCCGGATCGATTACAATTCCGGCCGCGTAAGAAACGCCAAGGTTACTGGATTTGCAAGCAGGGAGGCTTGAGCATGGAAAAACTACTCGTGTTGGGCGCGGAAACCGTCGTTGGCGGCAACGCCTTATTGACGCTCAGCGACGCAATGGACTGTCGCGGCGCCAGCCAACAAAGTCTGACCATTGACGGTTGTCGCACGCATGTTGCCGCAACGGACAACTGGGCCGATCTGATTCGCCAGCAACGGCCCGACTGGGTGCTGCATTGCGGCCCGCTGAGTCAGAGCAGTTGGGATTTAGATCTGTTCTCGCTGACATTGTCAGAAGAGCCTGCCCGCATGGCGGAGATCGTGCGTGCCGCACAGGCAGTTGGCAGTCGGCTGACGATCGTCTCGACCGATGCCCAGTTTGGCATGCCAGGCATGTTTCACGACGAATTCTCGACCTGCTCGGCCAATCATTTGGCGGCGCTCGCCGCGCACGAATTGGAGCGGGTTTGCAATCTGAACGAGAACCTACTGGTTCGCACGCACGCTTATGGATTCAGCGCTGACGACGACCAACCCAGCCTGACCCAGCGAATTTGGGATCGACTGGACGCGGCGGAAGCCTGCGATGTCGATACGCAGCATTACGCCACGCCGCTGTTTGCTGGCGATCTGGCCGAGCGGTTGGCGGTGGCGTATCGTCAAAAGCGCAGTGGCGTGTATCACTTGGCCGGCGCCGAGCGTTGCAATGCGCATCGCTTTGCGCGGGAGATGGCGTCGTGCCTTGGCCTGATTCACTCGGCCAACTTCCGCACAGTGGCCAGTTTGAATCGCGATAAAATCACCGCGCAAGAGACGTCGCTTGATAGCCGCCGCGTCCAGCGCGATTGGGGCGTTTCGCAACCGATGCTCCGCGAAGGTTTGCAGCGATTCGTCGAGCAGGCCGAGCAAGATCGCGCTCGGCTGAAATTGAATGCCGCGCGGCACAGCGTGTGGCTCGACGCAGCCTGATTCATGCGAGTTACTGGCCGGACATCGGCGCAGCGGCGTCTGCCGGCGCCGCTTCCGGCCCAACGCGCAATGATGTCGAAGTTCTTTCGCTCGCCCATTGGGAGCAGCGCGACTGCCTGCGCGTCGCGACGTCGCCTGCGTGCTCCATCTGGTAACTCTCGCGAAGGACTCAACGGTTCTGATCGCCAATTCGGATAACAGCCGCCGAAGTTGACCGAGGCCGAACCGCAATGCAGTGCCGTGATTGGCCCGCGGCGTTGTCGACTCCGAAGTCGCCACTCGAATTCGACGTGTATGTTTGCGCGATCGCCTAGGCGACGACTGCCGTTGTCCGCCGCGCTCTGGCCGAGCGGCAACCAACACTTTAGCATGGAGGCGGATCGTTGCCACATGTAAGGTCGACGCCAGCCAACTCGCATCGCAGCCGCAGTCCGTTGCGAATTCACAGGCCATTACAGAATCGCTATCGATGGGGCTCATTTCGCTGTTTCACGGTCCGCTGGCGGTGATTCCGATTCTGGTCGGACCGCTGCAAACGCTGCTGGCCATCTTGCCGGGCATTGCGCTTGCGCTACTTGCGGCGCTGGTTTCGCTGGCCAAGCCATCGGTCATGAAGAAGCTGTTGCTGCTGCTGTGGTCGCAGAAGTTGGCGGTAGGCGTGTTTGCCGCGCTGGTGGCTGCTGGTATTTACGCCTGGCCGCGAGTCTTTTCGTCGCGACCGGCCGGAGCCGTGGCGGCCGTCGAACAGGGCAACGCCACCTGGACACTGTGGCGCGGCGGACTGGCGCGGCGCGGCGCAGCGCTGGATGCGCCCGACCCCACGGCGGGCGCGGTGAATGGCGCGTTTGCTCCGCGCGGTAAGGCGTTTTACAGTTCGCCGGCCGTTGTTGGCAATCGACTGTATGCAACATCGGCCGAATATGGCGCGTTCAAAGACGAAGGCCGCATTCATTGTCTCGACGCCGACACGCGACAACTCGTGTGGGAGTTCCAAGCCGACGGCTACCGCTCGACGTTCAGTTCGCCAGCCATTGATGGCAAATATCTGTGCGTGGGCGAAGGCTTACACTACATCAACAACGGCCGGTTGTTTTGCCTGGACCGCGAAGCCAGCGAACAGCAGCGCCGCGGGGTGAAGCTTTGGGAGTTCGCTACGAAGAATCACGTTGAGTCGTCGCCCTGCATCGCCGACGGCAAAGTGGTGGTCGGCGCGGGCTCGGACGGACTGTATTGTTTTGCGCTGGTACCGCTGCCCGGCGGCCAGCCAAATTTGCTCTGGCATTTGGATCCCAAGCAATATCCAGATTGCGAAGCGTCGCCAGTCATCGACGCCGGGCGGGTGTATTTCTCGCTGGGCAATGACGGCCAGGCGATCTGCTGTGTGGAGTTGGCCAGCGGCGCGCCAGTCTGGCGGGTCGATACGCCGCACACCGTGTTCGGCAGCCCTGCGATTGATGGCGGGCGGCTCTACGTGGGCATGGGCAGCGGCGACTTCGTCAAACGGGCGGAAGAATTGGGGCTGAAGCCGGCCGGCGAAGTCTGGTGCATCGATCTGGCATCGCACGAAGTGCTGTGGAAATTTCACACGGATCGGACCGTGCTGGGCGCGGTGGCCGTGGCCGACGGCAAAGTCTATTTTGGCGCCGACGATCAACACGTGTATTGCCTTGCGACAGATGGCCAACTGCTGCACAAGTGGGACGCCCATGCGCCAATCACCGCATCGGTGGCCGTGGGCCGTCAGCACGTTTACGCCGTGACGCGCAGCGGTCAACTGTATGGACTGGATCGCAACACACTGGAAAAAGTTTGGGACGTGGAACTCGGCAGTGAGGTGTTCAGTTCGCCCTGCGTGGCGCGTGGGCAACTGTACGTCGGCAGCAACTCGGCGGGGCTGCTCTCGGTTGGCCGCGCCGGCGAAGCGTCGGACGTGGCTCACGGCCTCGATGTTTATCAGGCTGGTCTGAATGGTCCGTTGTCGCCGAGTCAAACGCGGAGCTCGGCGAGCGAGCGTGGACAGTTCGCGTGGCGATTTCCGCGGCCTGATCCGAATGCGGCCATCGACGACGACGACAAAGCCGCGAACGTCGTTGCGCCGCGGATCGCGTCGCTGCCCGGCTATCGCGATGGCGCATGTTATTTGCCGATCGCCGATGGCGCTCGCGGCGGCGTGGTCAAACTTCAACTGCAGCACGATGCAGCCTCATCGCAACCGCTCACGAAGTGGTTTGCCGCCTGCGAATATCCGCCCAACGAACCGCCGCAGGCCGACGCTACGTGCGTTTACTTCGTGGATGGCGCAGACGCGAGTCAGCGCTGGTTGCATGCGGTCGACGTGGCGACAGGTAAACAGATTGGCCGCCAACCGATTGCTCCCGGCGCGAGCGGCCGTATGTTGCTGGCGGGCGACCAATTGCTGATTGCCGACGCAGCGCAAGCGCTGGCTTGCCGCAAAGCCGACGCCACGTTGGCCCTGGAGTGGTCGAGTTCGATTGGCACGTTGGCCGGTACGCCGATCGTGGTGGGCGACGTGATTTACGCGGCCGTGGCGGGCGATGGTCAAGCCAACAAGCACGCCATGATTGTGGCGCTGGATCGGCATACGGGATTCGCGCTCTGGCGGCAACCGCTGGAAAGTTCGCCCGTCGGCGGCCCTGTTTATTGTGGCAGCCGGCTGTGGCTGGCCACCGCGGATGCAATTCGCAGCTTCGATCCGATCGATGGGCAGCAGACCGAAAGCGTCGTATTTTCCGCCAGCGATTCGTTGGTGACCAACGGCAAGCTGCTGGCCGCATACCGCAATCAGGCAGCGCGGGGATTGATCCTGATTGATGGCGTCACGGGGCAGTTGCACGTGCGGCTGGATGGTATCGCTGGCGTGGGTGCGCCGCTATTGGTGGGCGAATCGGTTTACGTGGCCGATGCCGAAACCAATGCCATTGAGGTATTCGAGTTGCCGCTTGGTGACGGCGCGGCCGAGGCAAACGCGGTGGGCAAATCGCGGCGGACGTGGTTCCACGCGGACTGGATTGGCCAATGGAAACACGGCCTGCTGATGATCGACGGCGAAATCTACGCGCCCACCGATCGTCTAGGCTTGGTGAAGCTGCGGCCGCGCCCTGCCTCGCATTATTACAACACTTGGCGGATGCTGCCGAAAGCGTCCGTCCAGAGCAGCGATTGCGGACCGTCGATTGGCCAAGGCGTGACGGCCGCGCGCACCAACGCATCATCGAGAAATTCGCGATTATTGGTGACGATCACCCAGTCCGCTCGGTTGATGCTGCGCGCGGGGTCGGCGGCCGAGCGAATCCAAACCGCCTGGCGATGATTGTCGGCGGCCAGCGTGCGGACCACTGGCTTGAGATCGAGATTGTCGTTGGAAATATGGAAGGCCAACAGGCCATCGGTTTTCAAGTGTTGATCGTAAACACGCATCGCCTCGCGTGTGAGCAGATGCATGGGAATGGCGTCGCCACTGAATGCGTCGACGATTAGCACGTCTTGATTCGCCGATTGGCCGCGTTCGGCCTGGCGTTCGAGTTGCAGCCGCGCATCGCCGAGCACGATTTCGCATTCGGTCGGGCTGTCGGCCAAAAAGCTGAATTGCTCGCGCGCCATGCGAACGACTTCCGGGTTGATTTCGTAAAAGCAGAATCGGTCGCCTGCCTGCCCATGAACGGCCAGCGTGCCAGCGCCCAGGCCAATCACGCCGACGGCCAATCCGCGCCGTGCCGGCTGCTGTTCGGATCGAACTGCGGGCTGCCGCGCGGGATGGCGGAGTAGCGCGAGGCCTGCGCCGCTCGACGCACCGTAATAGGCAGTGGGCCAGCGGCGTTTTTCGGCTTCCAGAAACTGAATGCCATGCACGATGTGCCCGTGCGTTTCCACACGCTGTGGGCAGCCGGCGACATCGTCGCGTTGCAAAACGCGCAGCACGCCATAAAAATTGCGAGTCATGGCAACAGCGTCGCGCTCGCTGCGACTGGCTTGCATGTCGACGGCCAACAACAGGGCGCTAAAGCAGGTCAGCGGCACGCCGGCATTGCGGAGCAGATGTTTTTTGCCCAGCGCGATGGCGCGGTCTTTGAACGCAATCAGCGCGAGCAGCACGGTGCAGCCGAGACCGAGGTGATATTCCCAGTATCCGCGAAACACCAGCGGAGCGACGATCGCCACCAGCGTGCCGCCCAGCGCACCGCCAATCGCCATGCACAAGTAGAACAACGTGAGATGTCGCGGCACCGGCTTGGACCGCGCCAGTTCGCCGTGACAGACCATGCAGCAGACCAGTAGCGTGCCGGCATACGTGGCGAGCTGCCAACTCGGCCGCACCGATTCGTGCAGTTGATAAACCACACATGCGGCAACCGCGCACACCGCCAACAGTACGCCCCAAACCGAGCGCACATACCAGCGCGGACCTTCGAACGCCACGATGAACGTCACTAAATACAGTGCCAGCGGCAGCACCCACAGTAGCGGCACTACGGCCACATCTTGGCACATCAAATTGGTTGTGGCCAACAGCATGACCGATCCGCAGGCCGAAAGCGCAAGCCACCACGCGCGCTGCGACCAGGCAGGCGCAATCGACAGCTCGAGCGGCACCGCCGCCAAGTTCGCGCCGGTCGCTGGAGCGGCGGTGCGCGCAAGCCACGCGCAGTAGCCGCACATCGCCACGAACAGCGCATACACGGTCGACCACACGGCCGATTGCAAACCGAGCTCCCAAGCGGGTTCGACCAGCAGCGGATAACTGATCAGCGCCAATAACGAGCCGGCATTGGATAGCGCATACAACCGATACGGCGATCGGCCAGGTTCGCAGC
The DNA here is from genome assembly GCA_038205115.1 of Pirellulales bacterium. Classification (GTDB taxonomy): domain Bacteria; phylum Planctomycetota; class Planctomycetia; order Pirellulales; family JBBRCE01; genus JBBRCE01. Next base: position 121,340 of record JBBRCE010000008.1, on the reverse strand, counting down.
GACTAAACCAACCTTGCAACAGCGGCCCGGTCGCCGAGAGTAACAAATACGGCACACCAATCGTGGCCGCCAGCAAACTTAAAATGTAAAGCGAAGGAATCTCGTCGCCGCTCGGTTTCCAGTTGGCGGCCGGCGCAATCGGCAAAAACAACAGAGAGACGGCCAGCAGACCAGCGTGGACCCAGAATTGCGTTCGCGGCGCAAACCGACAACTTAATACGTGCGCGTAGGCGTAACCGGCCAGCAGCAAAAGCTGAAAGAACAGCATGCAGGTGGTCCAGACCGCCGGCGTGCCACCAAACCACGGCAAGATCGCTTTGCCGATCAGCGGCTGCACCTGGAACAGCAGAAACGCACTCAGAAAGATTGTCGTCGCGTAACGCCACATCGTCGTAAGTCTCTGAATTCAAAAGCGATTGGCTTAGTCGAGACCTGCCCGACTGGGCAAGTTTAGCTCATAAACAGCGGCCTTGGCCGTAGTTGGCGGCCAGCGAATTCCAATTCTCAAGCGCAATCGGCAATTTCCATTGTGACAGCAACTTTTTGATTTCTGCCGGGGCAACATCTGGACAAAACCCGGCCGGTTCGTCATAAAGGGAGATTCGGCCAGCGGCGGTCTGTGCGAGCTTCTGCTCCGGCACCGCGGATTCACCACAAAACATTTACGGACCTGGGTTTACGTCAGAAATGCCACATTCCGCTAGCGCTAAGAAACGTCATTCTCAAAGTTTGGTTCGCCGGACGCGCAATCGCGCCACGAAGTCGGTGCTTAAAGGTCTGATTCGCCGCGTTCGCGAAGCGGCTGCCGGCGGCGACCATGAAGGCGCTGCAACTCAGTACAAGACGCTGGTCAAAAAATTCGACCAGGCGGCCGCCAAAGGCATTGTGCATTTGAATCTGGCTGCCCGAGTCAAGTCGCGAATCTCCGCGCACCTCAAAGCGGCCAAGACCGCCAAAAAATCCTAGTCACTCGCGTGCTGTAGCGGTCAGGCGCGAAGGTCTCGCGGCACAAATTGCCTGTGCGATTTTTCACGGCATGCCGGGCGAATTGGCGCTCGACTTTCTTTTCGGCCAGGCGGGCGGCCAACGCTCGACGATTGTTGCGGAGCACATCGTTTCCGTGATTGGCGTGCCACGTTCGCCCCGACGATGCCATGCATCGGTGGCCCATGCCGTCACTGGACCGTGACGGCAGCAGCGGCTTGCCGCGAGCAGAAATCAAGCCTCGCCCGACAAGAAATTCCGGTCGTAGGTCGGTCTTATCCCCTGACTGAGTTTTCTTTGGGCGGTTGTCGTGATGGACCAACGGCATCAAGAATCGAACGCGACAGTCGCTTGATGACATTTTGCAAGCTTTGAGCGGTCAGGTAATTGATCATCCCCTGACGTGCTGTAACTTTGCAAGCAGTGATTATGCTTGCCATTTGCAACCTCGTAACGCAAGCAGACATCGCACGGAAAATCAATCGAAGCCGGCAACTCGTTCACCAGTACGTGATTGGCGTGCGTGGGCATGGCGGATTTCCTCCACCAGCTTGCAATATTTGCGAAGAATCGCCACTTTGGTTTGTTGTGAAGTGTCTTGCTGGCTGTGGTAAAACGACGACCCACACGAGGCAATTCGATCACAGCCCTGAAATCAAGTCTGGACAATACTTGTTCAAACGAGTATAGTTCCAGCAGTACGTTTCTTGACGCTGTTGCACTCTTATCGCTGGAAAATTCGCTATGAGTTCTTCTGCCACTTCGCCCCGAGATCGCTGCCAGGTTCTTGTGATTGGCGGTGGGCCCGCTGGTTCAACGTGTAGCACGCTGATGGCCCAGCAAGGCTGCGATGTGCAGTTGCTGGAACGCGAGCATTTTCCGCGGTTTCACATTGGCGAATCGTTGATTCCGGAAACCTACTGGGTGCTGGAGCGGCTGAAGATGCTGCCGAAGCTCCGGCAGAGTGGATTTGTGAAAAAGCACAGCGTGCAGTTCGTCGGTGCGAGTGGACGGCTCTCGGAACCGTTTTATTTTTACGACAACAAACCGCACGAATGTTCGCAGACTTGGCAAGTGGTGCGCAGCGAGTTCGATAAGATGATGATCGACAACGCGCGCGAGCAAGGTGCCAGTGTGTATGAAGGCGTTCGCGTGCTGGAAGTGTTGTTCGAAGGCAGCCGTGCTGTGGGCGTCAAAGTCCAAGCAGATAACGGCACGCATCGCAACATCATGGCCGACGTGGTTGTTGACGCCAGTGGCCAAAGTTCGATGATTCAGAACCGCCTGCAACTCAAGATCAACGACCCGGAGTTGCGCAAAGGCGCGCTGTGGACATACTGGGAAGGGGCCTATCGCGACAGCGGCCGCGACGAAGGTGCCACGATGGTGCTGTCCACGCAAGGCAAACAGGGCTGGTTCTGGTACATCCCACTGCACAACAACATCATCAGCGTGGGCGTTGTCGCCGATTTCGATACGCTGTTCGAAAAATCGCGCGGCGAACATGCCGAAATTTATCAGCAAGAAGTCGACAAATGCCCTGCGGTTAAGCAGCGGATTGCCGGTGCCAAGCAAGCGGCGCCTTTTTACGCCCAAAAAGAATATTCGTACAAAGCCAGCCAGGTTGCCGGCGATGGCTGGGTGCTGATTGGTGATGCGTTTGGTTTTTTAGATCCGCTGTATTCTTCCGGCGTACTGTTGGCGTTGAAGTCCGGCCAACTGGCGGCCGACGCCGTGGCGGCCGCGCTACAAACCGGCGATACCAGCGCCGCCGCGCTGGGAACCTGGGGCCCCGAGTTTCGCCACGGCATGGAGCGGATGCGGAGACTGGTGATGGAATACTACAACGGTTTCAGTTTTGGACGCTTCGTCAAACAGCATCCCGATCTCAAGGGCAAGCTGACCGACCTGCTGATTGGCGATCTGTTCGATGACGATGTCGATCAGGTGTTTGTCAATCTCGACGCGATGAAAGCGGCCGCGGCCAACTGATACGCGTTGCCGCCGAGCATCGCAGAAACGGCTCCCGTGATGCGTGCGCCAGCTATTGTTGCGGCTTGAGCAGCCCGGCGCTCGATTGAAAATACTTTTTGCGGCGCTGATCGGAGTCGACAGCTTGTTCGGCTTGCTGTTGTTGCGTGAGGTCGTCGAGATTTGCCTGGCAGACGCGGCAACCGGCCACGTCGATGTGCCAACGGATAAACTCAGTCTGTTCCGGCGGCAAGGCGTTGAGCAGGAACGAGCCCAACTGCTGGCGATTGGGACAACTGATGCGGTGCCGTCGCCAGACTTCGCCCAGCGAGTGGACGCCGGCATCGCGTCGGCCATTGATGGCAATCAACCGCTCGACAAGTTGTCGATCGTGGCGCAGACCTTCTTCGATCGAAGCCATGGTCGCCGCAGGCAGTGCTTCGTCCAAATAGGCTTCCAGTTCGCTTTCGCTGAATCGATTGAGCATAATGCTGTTTCCTTGTTGGGGCCGCCGATGGGAAACGCGCGTCGTCACTTCGATTATGTACGGGCGACTCGCCAAAGAAAAGACTAGGAACCGACGCTTGTGGCAACCCGTTTGATTTTTGGCTGCGGCTATCTTGGCCACCGCGTGGCAGAACGTTGGTCGGCGGCTGGCGATCAAATCTTTGTCGTCACGCGCTCGGTGGCCAAGGCACGTGAGTTTGCCGCGCGCGGCTGGCAACCAATTGTGGCCGACGTAACGCGACCAGAATCGCTCAGCGATTTACCAATCGCCGACACGCTGCTGTTTGCTGTCGGCTTTGATCGTCGCACGCCGCAATCGATTCACGATGTGTACGTTGGCGGGCTGGGCAATGCGTTGAACCATACTCGGCTCACGGCCGATGGTCGATTGGTTTACATCAGTTCGACCGGCGTTTACAGCCAAGACGATGGACAGTGGGTCGATGAAGATTCGCCCTGCCATCCGCGTCGCGATGGCGGCCGTGCCTGTCTGGCGGCCGAGCAGTTGTTGGCTGACCATCCGCTGGCCACGCGGAGCTTCGTGCTGCGGATGGCCGGCATCTACGGCCCCGGCAGAATTCCGCGACAGGCCGATCTGCTGGCGGGCAAACCGATTCCCGCCATCGCCGATGGATATCTCAATTTGATTCACGGGGACGATGCGGCCGGCATTGTGCTGGCCGCGCTTGCTGCGGCGCAACCGCCGCGAACTTACCTGGTGGCTGATGGGCATCCGGTGATTCGCAGCGAGTATTACAACGAGCTGGCGCGGCTCAGCGGCGCGCCAGCGCCAATTTACAGCACGCCGCCGGCCGATAGCCCTCAAGCCATTCGCGCACAGGCCGATAAACGCATCTCCACCGCGCGGCTGCAAGCGGAAATCGCCTACGCGTTCAATTACCCTTCGTACATCGAAGGGCTGGCCGCCATCCTGCGCGGTTGAACGTTGCGACGCGTTTAGCGGCGAGACATTTTGACGGCCAACAGATCGATCTGGCTTTTCAGATCGGCCAACAGCAGTTGCGGATTGGCGCCTTCGGCCAGATGACCGTAAAACGCTTGTGCGGCGGAACTGTGCGTGGTGCCGAGCAGCGTGGTGCTGTGATTCAAGTCGTGCAAGCGCTGATCCACGCGGTGCAATTCGTCGGACGTCTGGCGATTGTTCTGCCAGAGATAATCGAATTGCAGAATCAGGCCGATTAACAGTCCAAACTGTCCGCCGAGCATGATTGGCATGCCGAGCGTCCAGAGATCGTTGCGGCTTTGCACCAGCGACCAGCCCAGCAGCACGCCGCCGCAGGCAAAGGCCATCAGGCCAATCGCCAGCAAGCACCAGCCGAGTCGCGAACCGCGCCGCTTGGTGGACGCTGGTTCTTCGTTCCGATAATCCGCAGCGGTGTTAACCGTTGCCGCGCCGTAGCCCTGCATGGCCACAGGCAGCGGAAGAAAATTTGGCGCTGGCACATTCGTGGCGGATTGTTTGTGATGCGTTACCAACCGGCGAATCTGCAGCAGGTCGTCGTCCATCGCCCAGTCGTCCAGCAGATCGCCTGGCGGCAGCGACGATTTTTTTGCGGCGAGATCCAAGTCGCTCACGGCCGAGGCCGCGAGATCGTCGTCGGCCTTGGAAGCCGCTGGTGGCCGAGAACTGTTGTGCTTACCGCACTGCGCGCAGCGAATTTGCCCCTGACCAGCGGCAACTCCAGGCACATCTTGTCGGCAATGAGAACACCACATCAATCCGGCCCATCTATGCAAGCAGAAAATTGGCAACACATGGTTGTCGTGCCCCTTGAATCGACCAAAAACACTGCCGACTGTAACGATTAGTGGAAATATTCCGCCCATCGTCTGCTGGCATTCGACCGGCCGCACGATCAGCGCGGCATCAGGCCCAGCAAGAAGGTGTCGACGATGGCCGCCGACAGTTTTTCCGACCGCGGTCGTTGGCCGAATCGAATGATGGCTCGCACCGCGCCCAGCAGCAGTAAGCTGTAGAACCGGGGATCGCCGTTGGGCGTGTTGCTAGCGGCCGGATTGCAGGCCGCCACGCATCCACTGACAAAATCGAGCATTTGCTGGCGGGTTTTGATCCAGGGAAATTCCCGGTCGCCGGTGTTCATCGATTCCACGCGCTGCAGCAGATCGAAGAAATAGCTACGCCGGTCGAAGAAGCCGATCATCGCCTCGACGATGCGACACAAATTCGTACGCGGATCGAGCGCCGGATCGACGGCCCGTTCGAATTGTTCCAATAACTGCTCGGTGCCGCTGGCCACCAAGCCGAAGTATAAGTCTTCTTTATCGGCAAAATAGCGATAGAGCGTGCCTTTGCTGACGCCCGCTTCGGTGGCGATGTCGTCCATCCGCACCTCGTGAAATCGCTGCACGGCAAACAGTTGGCCGGCCGCGTCGGCAATTCGCTCGCGCAATCCTGGCGTGGCAGTTCGCATCAACGAGGGCTTCCAATCTCGCGGAAAATTCAGCAACGGTACGCGCGGCACGACCGACAAACCATGCGGCAAGAATACTGACCGGACGTATTTTAATCGCTGGCTGGCTGTCGCGGGCGTACGGAATGGAACATTTTCGAAATTGCCGCCCACGCACCGCTGGCATCGACGTCCGTCGCGGAACCTGCGAAAATGCGCGACGGGAATTTCCGGGCGCTGCGTATCTCCGTCGAGTCACGGCATGGATGTCTTGCGAATTACTGGTGGACGTCGTCTTGCCGGCAGCGTGCCGGTCAGTGGTGCCAAAAACGCGGCGCTGCCAATTCTTGCCGCCACGCTGTTGGCCGGCGGCGATTGCCTGCTGGCTGATTTGCCCGAACTGACCGACGTGCGCACCATGGCGCAGTTGCTCGGCGCGTTGGGCGTGGACGTTCGGCGGCAGTCCGATGGGCAAGTGGCGACGCGAATCGTTGACGCACGTCCGACCCGCGCGCCCCGCAACCTTGTCCGCCGCATGCGCGCCAGCTTTTGCGTGCTGGGCCCGCTGCTGGCCCGGCGTGGCCGTGCCGTAGTGCCGCTGCCCGGCGGATGTTTGATTGGGCCGCGCCCGATTGATGTGCATTTGCGAGGGCTGCAGGCGCTGGGTGCCGAGATTTCCATTTGCGGCGACCATGTGATTGCAACGGCCAGCCGATTGCGCGGCGCCACGATTGATCTGCTTGGGCCGCACGGTCCCACGGTGACCGGCACGGCCAACGTCCTGACGGCCGCCGTCTTGGCGACGGGCCGCAGCGTGCTGCTCAACGCCGCCCGTGAACCCGAGATCGTCGACCTGGGCGAATTCTTGCAGCGGATGGGCGCCAAGATTTGTGGGCTCGGAACCTCCGCAATCAGCATCGAAGGCGTCACTCATCTGCAAGGCGCGACGCATCGTATCATTCCTGATCGCATCGAAGCCGCCACGCTGCTGATGGCCGGGGCAATTACCGAAGGCGAAGTCACCGTCCACGGCATTTCGCCAGATTTGCTGGAATGCGTGTTGTCAGCCTTGCGGCAAACGGGTGCGCAGATCGAAAGCAGCGAGTCGAGCATCTCGCTGCGCATGGCGGCCCGTCCGCGCGCGGTTGATTTAGTCGCGGAACCGTTTCCGGGTTTTCCGACCGATCTGCAAGCCCAGTGGCTGGCACTGATGAGCGCGGCCCAGGGCCGGAGCGTGATTGCTGATCGCGTGTTTACACAGCGTTGGGCGCACGCGCGACAACTGGCTAAGTTGGGCGCAAGAATCGAGCGGCAACGCGGCACCTGCCGAGTGACCGGCGTCGCGGAGTTGCGCGGCGCAACAGTGCAGGCAACTGATCTCCGCGCTAGCGCCGCGCTGGTGCTGGCCGGCCTGTCCGCCGTGGGTCAGTCCGAAATTCGTCGCCCCCATCACTTGGATCGCGGTTATCAGCGGCTGGAAGAAAAACTATCGAGCCTCGGTGCGATGATCGAACGTGTGCAGGTTGACTGCCCCGGCGAACAGCGTTGGCGAGCGTCGGTTTTGGAAGTCAAAGCGGGCCGGTTGTGACGATCGTCACGAACGTACGGTGCCGCGCGAAACTTTGCCGATTTTAGCGCCCCGCGAGTTGATTGAAGCGCGGTTCGGTCTCAACTAGACTGGACTTCGTGGTGACAATTCACTGCAATTCACGCGATCACTGATCTGCTTCGCGTCGCACACCCCACGGCCTGTGGCCGGTCACTTTTTTCGGTCTGTAGAACATGAAAAACGATTTAATTGTGGTCGCCGGCGCTGGCGGATTCATCGGTGGGCATCTGGTGGGAGAACTGCTACGTAACGGTCATCAACGTGTGCGCGCGGTGGATCGCAAGCCGCTGTCTGAGTGGTGGCAGTTACATCCGCAGTCGGAAAACCTGCACTTGGATTTGCAATTGGCCGACGCCTGCGATCAATCGCTAACCGGCGCGGCGCAGGTCTTCAACCTGGCCTGCGATATGGGCGGCATGGGCTTCATCGAGAACAACCGCGCGCTGTGCATGATCTCGGTGTTGATCAACACGCACATGCTGATGTCTGCCCGCAAGTTGGGCGTGAAACGCTATTTTTATGCGTCGTCGGCCTGCGTGTACGCGGCCGATAAGCAAAAGAGCGAAGACGTGATTCCGCTCAAGGAAGCCGACGCGTATCCCGCGCAGCCCGAGGATGGCTACGGCTGGGAAAAACTGTTCAGCGAGCGAATGTGCCGGCACTTTCGCGAAGACTTCAAATTGCCGACCCGAATTGCTCGCTTCCACAACGTGTATGGCCCGCAAGGCACCTGGGACGGCGGTCGCGAAAAAGCGCCGGCCGCCATTTGCCGCAAGGTCATTCAAGCCAAGCTCTCCGGCCAACACGAAATTGAAATCTGGGGCGACGGCAAGCAAACGCGCAGCTTCATGTTCATTGACGACTGCCTCAAAGGCATTCAAATGATCATGGATCACGACGTGGTCGAGCCGTTGAATCTCGGCAGCGATGAAGTCGTGACGATCAACGGTTTGGTTGACATCGTCGAAGACATTGCCGGTCTTAAGCTCAATCGCAGCTACAACCTGGCAGCGCCCAAGGGCGTGAACGGCCGCAACAGCGACAACACCATGATCAAAGAAACGCTCGATTGGGCGCCGGGAATCAAGCTTCGCGCCGGGTTGGAAAAAACGTACGCTTGGATTTACGATCAAATCAAAGCCGGCATCCCTTCGCATTCCTACTAGTCGCGAGGGCGGTCGCTGGTGCGGACGCCAATTGGTTGCTTGATGCCTAACAATTCCGAATCTGCAAACCCGCTCGAATCCGCACCCGCCAATCACAAGCCATGTGCTGCCTGGCTCGATGGCTGGCTCAACGGCTGGCTCAACGGCTGGCAAGGCTTGACGCTGCTGATTGTGGTTCAGGCGTTGGCGTTTGCCGTTTGCGCGTATAAGACCGACGGCATCAATCCCGACGGCGTGGCCTACCAGCGCTTGGGGCTCTATTATCACCACGCGCAGTGGGATTTGGCCGTCTCCGGCTATTGGTCGCCGCTGCTCAGTTGGTTGATTGCCGCCGCGTTGTACCTGACGCCCAACCTGGAAACCGCCGGGCAGGTGGCGTTGGGCCTTTCGTCCGTTGTCTTCACTCTCGGCAGCTTCGCGCTCTATCGCCGGATGCCAATTCCTTGCGTGCCGGTGAACCTGCTGACGGCCATGTCGATGTTTTTTGCCATCGACTCGTGCATGTTTAAAATCAACACCGACATTCTCATGTGCGGCTTGTTGTTTTTGGCGGTCGCCCAACTGATTGGCCCTAACTGGTCGCAATCGCTGCGTGCGTGCGTGTTGGCCGGCGTGCTGATTGGCGTGGCCTACCTGGGCAAAGCGGTGGCGTTGCCGCTGGGCGTGATGATTGCGTTTTCGTTGGCGCTGCTGCGAGTTGCAATCCACGATATCGGCTTTGCTGCCGCGGCCAAGCGCGCGATGCTGACGCTGTTGTTTGCCGTGCTTACGTCCGCGCCGTGGATTTGCATCATTTCGCTGAAGTACCACAAGCCGACGATTGGCACCAGCGGCGCCATTGCCCACGCGCTGGTTGGGCCGAACGCCGAGCCGCGCTTTCGGCATGTGGTCTCGCGAGTGGTGCTGCCGCCCGAACCGGGGCGAATCACCTGGTGGGAAGATCCTTCGAACATGGCCTACGAGTATTGGTCGCCGCTGGCCAGCGCCGCCAATGCCAAACACCAGGCCTGGGTGATTGGTTCGAATCTTTGGAACCTGCCTAGCCTGCTGGCGCTATTGGATTTTCTGCTGCTGGGCGTGACCGGCGCAATTCTGGCGTTTGTGTTTGCGCGGCCTTGGCGGGCCACGCTGCGCGAACAAACCTGGCGCTGGGCGGCCATTCCGCTGCTGTGTAACGTGCTAATTTACTTGCCGATGTATGCACCGACCTCACGGTATTACTTCCATTGCTTTCCGTATCTGGCCATTGCGGCAATCGGTTGGATCCGTTGGCTGATCGAACCAGCCACCAATGGCCAGCGAAAGACTCTGCCGCTGGCGCTGACCGCAACTGGCTTGGCGGCAGCGCTGGCCATCAATTGGTTCGGTTTGAAAAGCGACAGTGGCGGACACAAACATTTCTGGCTATTCGTTTTGCCTTACGTGGGCTTTTTGGCGTTGGCCGCGGCGATGAAATGGATTGGCGGCGCGCGAGTATCCGCACGCTGGTGGACGATGCTGGCCGTGGCCGTGGCGTTTTGTTCGCTGGCGGGCGGCAACCTGGGGCATGTGGTTTCGGTTGTCAAAGGTGGGCGTTACGCCGATGCGCGCTCACGCCAATTGGCCCGGCGATTGACGGCCGCGCGCATCAGCGGACCCGTGGCCGCCACGCCCGGCGACGGCAACGACGGCATGTACGTTGGCTTTTTCCTCGATCAGCCGTTTTACGGCAACACCACCGATCCGGAACATTCGACCGATACGCTCTACCATTCCGGCGCGAAGTTAATTATCGCTTTGCGTGACGCTCACGACGATCCCACCACGCAACGACTACTGGACGATCCGCGATTCGAAAATCTCGATCCGCAGTTGTTTGCCAAGGATCCCGCGGAGGCGGAAAAATTGCCGCTGATGGCATTTGCCGTCCGCACGCCGGTTGAACAAACCGGCGAACAGCCGGCTCAAAAACCCTCTCAGCAGCCGGCCGTCGCACCGGCCGAGTAACGGGCGACGCATTCGCTTCACTGGGTGTTTGCCGATCGGCTTCCGGCGGCGCAAACATGGCGATTGGCGCAGGCAGAATTCGCGCCCATTACTGCGGGTTACTGCTATAATGGGTCAAAAATTGAACGTCTTTTCCGGAAGCTAAGAAATTGAGTAGGAATTTGAAGTCAGAACACCAACAGAAGTCGTCCGCTAAGCCCAAGTCCGAAGCAGAATCCGCTGCGGGCGGCTTGGAACGTTTGCAAAAAGTCTTGGCGGCCCATGGCATCGGCAGCCGCCGGCAGTGCGAAGAGCTAATTCTCACCGGCCGCGTAGACGTCGATAAGCAGACGATCGAAACGCTGGGCGTCAAAGTCGATCCGTCGCGCCAAGAAATTCGCGTGGATGGCTCGCTGCTGCCCAAGACGCGGCTGGCTTATTACGCCGTTCATAAACCGGTAGGCATCGTCACTACCAATCACGATCCGGCCGGTCGCCCGCGCGTGATCGATTTAGTGCCCAGCGGCGAGCGATTATTTCCGGTCGGCCGATTGGACGTTTCCAGCGAAGGCCTGATCATCGTCACTAACGATGGCGAATTGGCCAACCGCTTGACGCACCCGCGTTACGGCATCGAAAAAACTTACCAGGTGCTGGTGGCCGGCTCGCCTTCGTTTGAAGTGCTGGAGCGGATGCGTCGCGGCATTCACCTGGCCGAAGGCGTGGCCCAAGTTGCTCGCGTGGCCATCAAAAGCCAGCGCAAGCAAAGCACGGTGCTGGAGATGGTGTTGGACGAAGGCCGTAATCGCGAAATTCGCCGGATTCTGGCCCGCGTCGGTCACAAGGTGCTCAAGCTCAAACGCGTGGCAGTCGGTCCGTTGCGATTAGCCGATCTCGAACCCGGACAGTTCCGCCCGCTGCGCAAAGACGAAGTGCGGGCATTGGAACTGGCCGTCCGCGCGAATAAATCTGCCGCCGCCAAGAGCGAAGACGGAACTCCGATTGCCGCCGTCAAACCCATCGTCGGCAAGCGCTCGCGTGGCCCTAACGACCGCCCGTTGCCCGCCCGACGCGCCGGCGCGCGCGGCAAACCGTTTGATGCAGCTGGCGGCAAACGGAAGTATGGCAAGCCGGCGGCGCGCGGAAATGATCAGGTTGCGCGCGGCGGAGATCGACCCGCGCGCGGCGGAGATCGACCCGCGCGAAGTGACGATCGAGCGGCTCAACCGAGATTTCCGCGATCCGATAAAACGACTCGCCCCGCGCTACCGGCCTCGGCCAAAGCCGCGCCGCCAGGCGAAGGCATGTATCCAGGCAGCCGCACCCGCGGCGGCGTGATTGGCGGAGTCGCTTCGCCAGCGGCAAAACCCAGCGTGCCGACGCCTCCGCCGGCACAATCCAGCACGTATGGCGGCAGCCGCTCCGCGGCACCGCGCAAACCGTATGCCGGCGGGCGTCCCGGAGGCAAATCACGCAAGCCATTTTCCGCCGCCCGCGCAGCCACCACGGCGAACGACGGCGACTCCGTCGGCGCACCGCCAGCGCGAAGTCAACGGCGCGGCCCCGGAAAGTATCAAACGGCCGAATCGGTGGGCGGCGGCGAAAATCGACCGCGCCCCGGCAAGCCGGCGCGCCCTGGCAAACCGCGTGACTTCAAACGCGACGTCAAAGTCACTGGCACCAGCGAACGTCGCGGTGCCGGGCGGACCTCCAAAGTCAAACCGCCTGCGCCCAACTCAGATCAAACACGCGCCGCCCGCTCGCGGCGGTTGCCCAAACCGCTGGGCAGCACCGTTCGTAAAGGCCGGCCCGGACGAGGCAAGCCGTGACCAGTCCGCTGCACGCTGCGTACTACGCCGATCAAGCGCTGACGGTTACCGCGCCGGTGATCGAAAACGTGCAGCTCGCCCGCGATACGTTTCGCCTGCGGTTGGAGTGTCCGCAAATTGCGCAGCGAATTGTGCCGGGGCAGTTTCTGATGCTGCGGCTGGCCGACTTCAACGATCCACTGCTCGGCCGACCGTTGGCGCTTTATGACACCGTGCTGGACGCTTCCGGCGCGGCGCTGGGCGTTGACGTGGTTTACTTGCGTTTGGGCAAGATGACTTCGCGCCTGGCCGATTTTCAGCCCAGCCAAAAACTCCAACTCTGGGGGCCGCTGGGCAACGGCTTTCCGGCGCAAACGGTCGACCACTTAATCATGGTGGCTGGCGGTATCGGACAAACGCCCTTCATGGCGCTGGGGCGCGAATTTCTCGGCGGCCGCCGCTACGGGGCGACGGATCAACGCAATTTCGCGCCTGCCAGGCGAGTGACGCTCTGTTACGGAGCGCGACGGGCCGACTATCTGGCCGGAGTGGATGAATTCCGCGCCGCCGGCATTGATGTCCGCATCAGCACCGACAACGGATCGGCCGGGCATCACGGTTTTGTAACCGATCTGTTGCGTCAAGCGCTCGACGAGCCTGCACAGGGCACGCGACGCATCGTCTGCTGCGGCCCCGAAAAAATGATGGAGTCCGTGAGTCGAATCGCTGCCCAGGCCAATGTCGAATGCCAAGTCTCGCTGGAAACGCCGATGGCCTGCGGGATTGGCATCTGCTTCAGTTGCGTGACCAAAGTTCGCCAGCCGAGCGGCGGCTGGGATTATCGCCGCACCTGCGTCGAAGGGCCGATCTTCAACGCACAAGATTTGGTCTGGAGCTGACTTCGCTTGCGCCGCGCTGGCAGCGGCTCTTGCCGCGATGAACGCCGCAAAATATACTGATGTTCACTTATGGCGGCAGCCTTTTTTTCGGACTCGAGGCGCGGCATGCGGCACGGTTCGCAACTCAATCTGGCCAATCGTTTCGAGCGGTTGAACACCGAGGCGGACCTCGAGCAGTTGGCGTGGGACGACGAATATCTGCAGCAGCGCGGCACGCAACCGATCGAGTATTTGCCGGACGCATCGCAAAGCATCGTCAGCGAAAACGACTCGCCCGACATTGGTTTTCGATTCAGCGTCAATCCGTATCGCGGTTGCGCGCACGGTTGCTCATATTGCTACGCCCGCAATTCGCACGAATATCTGGGTTACAGCGCGGGCTTGGATTTCGAGACCAAAATCCTCGTCAAGCACGACGCACCGCGGTTGCTGCGAGAATTTCTCAGCCGCAAGTCGTGGCAGCCCGAACCGATCATCTTTTCTGGCATTACCGATTGTTACCAGCCGGCCGAACGCGAACATCGGCTGACGCGCGGGTGTTTGCAGGTGGCGCTCGAATGCCGGCAGCCGATTGGCATCATCACCAAAAACGCGCTGGTCGTCCGCGACTTGGATTTGCTCGGGCCGATGGCCGCATTGAACCTGGTGCACGTCAATATTTCCGTCACCACGCTCGATGCCGCATTGGCCAGGGCGATGGAACCGCGGACCAGCATTCCCGCCGCGCGGTTGCGCGCCATTGCGACGCTGGCGGCGGCTGGCGTGCCGGTCCGAGTAATGGTAGCGCCAATTATTCCGGGCTTGAACGAAATGGAAATTCCGGCAGTGCTCGACGCCGCGCGACAGGCCGGCGCAACGGACGCGCGTTACACATTATTGCGGTTGCCGCTCAGTGTTGCGCCTGTCTTTCGGGAGTGGCTTGCCCGCGAACGCCCGGCGCTCAAGGACAAAGTGGAAGGCCTGATTCGTCAGACGCGCGAGGGGCAATTGAATCGCTCGGAATTTGGCCAGCGGATGCGCGGCAGCGGTCCGATGGCGGAGCAGATTCGCAATTTGTTCCGCGTCTTTCGCCGCAGGCACGGCTTTACCGACCTGCCGGCCTATGCTACGCAGCATTTCCGCGCGCCGATGGGCAACGACGGACAAATGCGGCTCTTTTAGCGATGCACACTCGCAGGCGTTCGAATTGACAGCTCACAGGACGAAAATTCGCCAATCGCGATTTCTCGCGCGGTCGAGCCAGGAAACTTCAATGCAACAGCCAAGCCACATGCGTGCAGTCAGAAAGTGCCTAGCTCCGTGGAGGCGACCCCCAGCTTGTCGGAAAGAACTTTAAGGGTTCTGGGCTGAAGGTGTTCGCTTTCGCCCCGCTCGATTCGCCCGATTGTTTTCTCCGTGAGTGGTGAGAAGTCGGTCCTACGAAGTTGCCGCTGCAATCGAAGGCGGCGAATCGACCCACCGAGAGTCGAATCGTTATTCACACGCTTCTTCTTGATCGATCGTCGATAGTTTGCGTCGTTCTCATAAAGAATTGAATCGGTCGAGGCTTCGTAGTCGCCGAATTCAACAGTCTGGCCACAATCCCTAACCGCGAATCGAGAAAAGTCAGGGGCGGTTCCATCACCTGACGGCGGAAAGGCTGAAAACGGAACGGTAATGCTGTCGAGATTGCCTCGCCAGAGCGTCACGGTACGACTGGCATCGTCGACAAAGCCTCCAATCAACAAGTCGTTGCGCTGAGCGGCCTTCAAAACCTCACAAAGCTCAATGTCCGGCAAGAAGCCACCGTCGGTGTGGAAAGCGAATCGCGAAAAGCACGTCCGAAGAACCGTCATGCTCGAAAGGGTCGCTCGATGAAGAAACAATGCGCTCCCCAACGGTTTTGATGGCCAACGCACTGAACGAAGAAGTGCATTCGTCAGAGTTGCTTCGAAGCTAATCCACAACGAATGTTCGTTGGTTTGCTCCAGGCTTTTCTGCACTCCGGCAATCGTGGAGATATGCAGGGGATTGAGTCCGGCGAGATTCCGAGCATGCGCAACAACCCGGCTAAGAACGATCGTCCGCGCGCGATCATGTGGCAGAGTCGTCATTCGATTGCTCCCATTCAATCCGCGCTGGCGACCTTATTTTTGGGATACTTCTCATCCCATTTTTCGCAAAGCCATTCCCAAACCGTCTGTCGGTTACTGAGTTTTCCGCTGTCGATGTATTTCAAAAGCTCATGAGGCACCTGGTCCGGGTCGGGCTCTTTGTCTAAGAAGTCCCCCGACCGCAAGCTGATTCGCCAAGTGTTGATTCCATTGATAATGGATACATGCGGAGGTTCGAGCCGCTCCTTCTCTCGAATCTTCACTTTCCATTTCGCGTTTTTAAGCTGGCTGGAAAGTGGGAGCTCGGCAGGCATCGATCGGTCGACCTCACAGCTTCATCGGCCATCCTTCGTACCGACACATAACAATATGTCCTTTTTTCAATTTGTCAATAGTAGACATCTTGTGTCGTTAGCCCGCATTTAACGCATCGCCTTAACCGCGAAGCAGATACGTCAGCTTCACGCAGTCGGTCTTAATCGAGAAATTCGGATTCTACCTTACGGCCCCGCAAGCAAATTGCCGGTTTACAGGGCCGGGAATTCGCCAATAATGAAGTCTTGCACGACAGGGCTTTTGGGCTTCAATGCAGGAGTGACCCACGGATGGTTGAGTTTGACCGCGCTCGGCACGAGATTACCGTCGAAAAGATCGTTCACAACGTCTCGCCCGCTAAATTGTACGAAGACGCCGTGGCGCTGGAGCATGCCGGCATCAGTTCGTCCGGCGCGCTGGTGATTCGCTCCGGTGCCAAGACCGGCCGAAGTCCCAGCGATAAGCGCGTAGTCGAACATCCCGACAGCTCGGCCAACATCTGGTGGGGCGCGGTCAACATCAAGCTCAACGAACACGGCTTCTTGATCAATCGGCAGCGGGCCATCGATTATCTCAACACCCGCGATCACCTGTACGTGCTGGACGGTTTTGCCGGTTGGGACCCGCGCTATCGGCTGAAGATTCGCGTGATTTGCTCGCGGGCTTATCATGCCTTGTTCATGCACAACATGCTGATTCGGCCCACGCAGGAGGAACTGGCCAATTTTGGTGAGCCGGATTACGTGATCTACAACGCCGGCGAGTTTCCGGCCAATCCATATTCGCCGCAGATGACGTCGCGCACCAGCATCGATCTGAGTTTCGAGCGCAAGGAATTTGTAATTCTTGGTACGCAATACGCCGGCGAAATGAAAAAAGGCGTGTTCACGATCATGCATTACCTGATGCCGCGGCAAGGCGTGTTTTCGATGCATTGCTCGGCTAACGAAGGCGCGGATGGCGACGTGAGTTTGTTTTTTGGTTTGTCCGGCACCGGCAAAACCACGCTCTCGGCCGACGCGCGACGTAAGCTGATCGGCGACGACGAACATTGCTGGAGCGACCAGGGCGTGTTCAATATCGAAGGCGGCTGTTACGCCAAATGCATCAACCTCTCGGCGGATGATGAGCCAGAAATCTTCGACGCCATCCGTTTTGGCGCCGTGCTGGAGAACGTCACCTACGACGAACCAACGCGGCAAGTGAAATGGTCGGACGCCTCGCTTACCGAGAATACCCGCGCGGCGTATCCGATCGAGTTCATCGCCAACGCCAAGGTGCCCTGCGTGGCCGGCCATCCGCGGAATATCATTCTGCTCACCTGCGACGCCTACGGCGTGTTACCGCCGGTCAGCAAGCTGACGCCCGAGCAAGCCATGTATCATTTTTTGAGCGGTTACACGGCCCGCGTGGCCGGCACGGAGATGGGCGTGAAGGAACCGCAAGCCGCGTTCAGCGCCTGTTTTAGCGCCGCATTTTTGGTTTGGCATCCCAACAAATACGCGGAAATGTTGGCCGACAAAATGCGCGCTCACGGTGCCACGGCTTGGCTGGTCAACACGGGCTGGACCGGCGGCAAGTATGGGCAAGGCGCGCGAATCAAATTGTCGGTGACCCGCGCGATCATCGACGCCATCCACTCAGGCGAGTTGAACCGGGCCGAGGCGATTCGCGAAAACACGTTTGGGCTGGCCATTCCCAGCGCGTGTCCGGGCGTGCCGCGTGAGATTCTCTTTCCGCGCAACGCCTGGTCCGACCCGGCCGCCTACGACGCGCAAGCCGCCAAGTTGGCTGCGCTCTTTCGCGAAAACTTCGCCAAATACGCGGATCAAGCCAGCGCTGCCGTCAAGCAAGCCGGACCGCGGGCGTAAACGCGTGCAGGAATTTGGAGTCCAGCGGTTGCCTTTCGATTTCGGAATTTCGCCAGCCAGCCAATTTCCCTACAATAACGGCTATGAAAACCAAACCCGAATCTCGAACGTCAAAGCCCGGCCTGCAGACCTATTTGCTGGGCGGCATTGTCGGAATCACCACGTTGATCGTGGGCTATTTGCTGCTCGTCTACGACCGTCCGCCCGGCGATCTGCCCGATCCGGCCGTTTCCAAACTGCAGTTGAAAGACATTCCGTTCGACGGCGTGCGGGCGATGGAGTATTTGAAGCAGGTTTGCGCAATCGGCCCGCGCAAAAGTGGCACGGCCGGCATGGCCGACCAGCAGAAATTGATCATCGATCATTTCACCAAGTTTGGGGCTAAGGTCGACAAGCAAGAATTCCGCGTCCGCGATCCCATCGATGGTTCGGCCGTCGAGATGGCCAACATCATCATCCAATGGCAGCCCGAGGCGAAGGAGCGGATCATGCTCTGCTCGCATTACGATACGCGGCCGTTTCCGGATCAAGACCGTAAAAACCCGCGCGGACGCTTTGTCAGCGCTAACGATGGCGGCAGCGGCGTGGCCATCATGATGGCCATGGCCCACGACATGGCCAAGATCAAACCCAAGGCGGGCGTCGGCATTGACTTCGTCTTGTTCGATGGCGAAGAGCTGGTCTACGCCGAACGGGGCGATTACTTTCTGGGCTCCGATTATTTTTCGCAAGAGTACGTCCACCATCCGCCGGCATACACCTATCGCAACGGCGTGTTGCTCGACATGGTGGGCGGAACTAAGCTGCAACTGTTTCAGGAGCGGAACAGCATCTCGTGGAAGAATACCAAAGCCGTGGTCGATGATCTGTGGGGCGTTGCCCGCAAGTTGGGCGTAACCGAATTCGCGCTCAAGCCTAAGCACGAAGTCCGCGACGATCACCTGCGATTGAACCTGGTCGCCAAGATTCCGGTGTGCGACGTGATCGACTTCGACTACCCACATTGGCACACCACGGGCGATGTGCCTGAGAATTGTTCGGATTTATCGCTGGCCAAAGTGGGCTGGGTGCTGGAAGAATGGCTCAAAAAGGAAGTGAACAAATAATGGCGCCAACCACCGAGCGTTGACCGCGCACTAATCTTTATGCAGCAATTTGGGGCCGTCGGTCTTGTAAGCCGGAGCGGGTTTGGCAGCGTGCCTGTCGTGCAGCCAGCCTAGATCGACGCGGCGCTGGTACAGCGAGCCGAAATAATCCCAGCCCCAGACGCCTTCGGCCGGCAGGCAAGGGCCGTCGCCGCGAATGGGCGAACTGCCGCCCACATAGTAGCCGTCGTAGGCGGGCGTGTTGCTGACCCGCGCGCGTGGCGCCACTTGCTGCGGATAGCCTGCCCGCGCGTGCGGATCTTCGGGACACTCGGCTCGCAGCGGCGCGGTAGCGCCAGCCTGTAGCGCCGCGGCAACCAGCAGCGACGTCAGCCAATTGTGTGGGTTTCGCGAGGCATCCATGCCATGCACCTGGTTGATCGTTGACAGGAATTAGCCGGTGGCGTTGCGGCTGAACTTTTGGTATGGCAAGCGGACGCCGCGAATGAAGAAGTTGTCTGCGTGGATGGCGTCCGGCGCGGCAAATCCCACGGCGCCGTAATACGTGACGGTGTCGTCTTGATCGACGCCGTCGCCGCTGATGCCCAGGCCACCGATGATCGATGTGCCGTTATACAGCGGGCTGCTACCGGGAAAGAACACGATGCCGTTCTGATTGGGATTGTTGGTGTAAATGATCCGCGGATCGCGGAAGTTACGGCCGGGATTGAACGCGTCGAATGCCAGTGTAGGCGTGGTGAACGACGAAAACACGGAGGCGGCCACCGGCGCGCCGTAGTTTTCCGCCGTGAGCGGATTGATCCCGGAGGCCGGCACAAAGTCGTTACGCAAAATCGAAAACGCGCCAGCCGGCGTGCCGTCGGGCGCACCAGTCGGATAGCGCGGCGCCGATAAAAACCGGAACGTGCGATTCGTATAGGCCGTGCCGTAGGGCGTGGTCGTATCTGGCCCAATCGGATCGGAAACTTTGTCGTAATACTGCAGCAGCGTGGGATCGGAGTAGTAATTGACGTTGCGAGATTTCGCCACCGCCACGTCGATCGAAAACACCGGCGCATCGACCATTCGATACAGTCCCACGACATCGCCGTTGTGGTCGGAAACGGCCAGTACCATATGCGCCGTGCTGCCTAACGCGCGAATGGCCGAACGCGTGGCTACGGCCTGTTGAATACCTTGGTTGATAATGGTCGTGACTTGCGCGGCGGTAATGCCCACGCCATCGTGCGGGTTGACCAGGTAGCCAGCCGGCACAGGTGTTCCGTCTTTGACGTGATACGTAAAGCCAGCCGGATTGGCATTGTTGGGATCGAGCGGATCGATCAGACGATTTTGTTCCACGTTCAGATAGGTCGAATATTCTTGCCCTGCGTAAACGCCGGCCATTTGCACCTGCTTGATGCCCTGGGCGCCGCTCGGACCGATTGTGTCCAACGTCAGTCCCGCCAAATTGATCGGCTTCAAGACGTTGGCCGAGAGATCAAAGCCTGGCACAGGCGCCAAGCCGCCGATGATGCCCACCTGCGCATTGAGCGCGCTCGAGCCGCCGGCAGCAGCAAAGGCGATCCACTCGGCTTGCAATTCCAGCGGCGCGTTGACGCGCTGGTCGTCAGTCTGGCCGATGCCCTGGATGAAGTTTTGTTCGTAATCGGCAAAGCCATAACTACCGGGAAAAAACACGCCGATGCCGCCGACGAGGATATCGTTTTTATAGAGTGGAATTCCGCCGGGCAGCGTGCCGATGCCGCGGCCCTGCATGTACAAATTGAGTTTCGATGTGAAGCCATACGTTTCTGGCGCGGCGATGGTTTGACCGGGGCTGACATACGCCGGATTGATGTTGAACCGCGCCAACATGGTGATATCGTCGGCCGTGCCATGAATGGAATCGGCACCGGGATGCACGATGCTGTCGCGATTGGTGTGTTCGATGGCAAACAGATCCACCAGCGGCGTGTTTTGGATTTGCGCCGGAAAGTGGCCGCCCACGCCAATCGGTGCCACAAAGCCCGGCCCGCGATACGGCGAACTGAGCGTCGGCACATTCGGATTCGATTGCACCTCGCGCTGCGTCACGGTCGACTGACTGATTTGTCGCACGGTGCGCGAAGTGATCGCGCCTTCGTTACTGGAAAAGAAAGCGGCGGTGCGGGCTTCGGCCACGGCGCCATCGATGGCAAAGTATTGCGTGTTAACGTCGGGAATGTTCTGCACAACGCCCGCTTCGACACGTACACCCAAAATGTTGCCGTTGCGATCGACCACGGCAATGATCGCATCTTGACGGACGGAAGCGGCCGCCGCGCGATTGAGCAACTGTTTGACCTCGACTGCCGAAATGGTGTCGGCGGCCATCATCTGCCGCGCTTCGAGCGTTTCCATCCGCAGCCGACGCGGGCCGCCAAAGGATCGCAACTTTTCAGAGCGAAGTGAACTCATCTGCGTTGATCTCAAGTTAATCGTGTGTGACGAGATTCAGCTACAAAAATTCGTAGCGAGGCGGACGACCTGAATGCCCAGGCAGGATGCCGCGGGGCGGGGCAATTTGCGGTGTCCTACCACCACGTTAACCGGCTGGGGCTAGCGCCGCAAATCTATCATCGGCAGAATAAACCTGAAAATGAGCGCTCTTCGCACGTTCGCTCTCATGGGAACAGTCGTTACAACCGATCCAGATTGTATATGCGCTTTAAACGGCCGTGTGGCCGACGTGCATTGGGGGTTTGGGCGAATCGCTCGCCAGTGGGGTGACAGTTTTGCCTCGTTTTACAGACCGCTTGCCATCCGATGCTTCCGGCAATGCCCGCCGCAAGCTGTGTGCGGCTGCCGCCATGCGAATGGCCGGCGGTGGTGGCGGCTGGATTGCGCTAGCAGCGAGCGGGCTGGCAAAACGGGCGCTGCTCGTGGCTTTGCTAGCGCTGGTGCTGAGCGCGGGCGATTTGGCGGCGACTGCTGAACAGCCGCTGAATGCTAGCGCGGACCAGCAACTGCTGCCAAGTTTTCCGACCATCTCCTTGGTGGGTTACGACCAGCCGGTGATGCCGTTACGGTTCATTGCTGACGATGAAACGCCACGCGCGACAATCCTGCCGCCAACAGACATGCCCGCGCCGCCGGCGTTGAATCGCGCGGTGCCCACGCCACCGGCGATTTCGCGCGAACCGACGGGTGACGTCGAGCCTCCCGTGTTGCGTTCGCCGCTGGAAGTGTTGCGAGAAGCCGAAACTCCCGACATCACATTCGCCGGTCCGGAGTTGGTGATCTATCCAATCGAAGCGCCGCTCGGCTACACCGGCCGCACAGGCGTGCTGCCAACCGCCGGACCGGAAACTTCGGATTTCATTCCGCTGGAAGATCGCTGGCGCTCGGGTTTTCCGGCCTGGGATCGTTACGGCCACGGCCATCCGGCGATGGAAGATTATCCCTATGCCGAAGGGCATTGGTACGATCCGTATCGGCAAAACGTGTTCAAAGGCGATTATCCGATCATTGGCCAGCACACGTTTTTCAAGACCACGCTCGAGAGCGAGACGGTACTGGAAACGCGGCAAGTGCCGACGCCCACCACGCCGTTCGAGTCCACGCGACGTCCGGGCCAAGTCGATTTTTTCGGCGATCCGAACCAATTCG
Source organism: Pirellulales bacterium (assembly GCA_038205115.1). Classification (GTDB taxonomy): domain Bacteria; phylum Planctomycetota; class Planctomycetia; order Pirellulales; family JBBRCE01; genus JBBRCE01. The sequence continues at coordinate 98,984 of JBBRCE010000008.1, read as the reverse complement.
CGGCGGTGCAGAACTTTCGTTTATCGTTCGAATTGAATCACGGCGACGCGGCCTTTAAGCCCACCGATTGGCGCGTGCTGATTACGCCGCAATTCAATCTCAATTATCTCGACGTCAACGAACTTGGCATTGTCAGCCCCGATGTGCGTAAGGGCAGCACACGGTACCGCACCGATTTTGCGTTGCAAGAATGGTTTTTGGAATCGAAGCTGGCAGACATCGGACCGAATTACGATTTCGTTTCCGCGCGCGTCGGTTCGCAACCGTTCACCAGCGATTTCCGCGGCTTCATTTTCAGCGATGTGAATCGCGGCGTGCGGCTGTTTGGCACCAATTCGGCCAATCGCGATCAATTCAACGTCCTGTGGTTCGATCAGGCCGAAAAAGATACCAATAGCGAATTGAATACCTTCGAAGATCGTGGGCAGGACGTCGTCGTGCTGAACTACTACCGTCAGGACTTCATCTTCCCAGGCTACACCACGCAGTTCAGCCTGCATATTAATCACGACGATCCCACGCTGCACTACGACGATAACGGTTTTTTAGTGCGGCCCGATCCGGCCGGCATCGCGCTGCCGCATGAAGTCGAAACGTACTATTTTGGCTGGGCCGGCGATGGCCATATCAATCGCTTCAATATCGATCACGCGCTGTATTACGTCTGCGGACAAGACAGCCTCAGTCCACTGGCGCAGCAACCGCTGCTGATCAGCGCGTTCATGGCCGCGGCCGAAGTTTCGTACGACCGCGACTGGGTCCGCTTTCGAAGTTCGGTGTTTTACGCCTCGGGCGACAAAGATCCGCTCGACCACAAGGGCCAAGGTTTCGACACGATTTTGGATAATCCCAACTTCGCGGGCGGCGAGTTCAGTTTCTGGCAGCATCAGAAAATCGGACTGTTGGGCGTCAACCTCAAACAGCCCGGCAGCCTGGTAGCCGATCTGCGTTCCAGTAAGACCGAAGGGCAATCGAATTTTGTCAACCCGGGCGTCTTTCTGGCAAACGTCGGCATGGACTTTGACGTTACTCCCAAGGCGCGGCTGGTGACCAACTGCAACTTTTTGTGGTTCGACGAAGTCGCGCCGCTGCAGCAGTTCATTTTTCAAAAAGATATCCATCGCAGCATTGGCACGGATCTGAGCCTCGGCGTGGAATATCGTCCGCGGTTGAACAATAACCTGATCGTCACGGCCGGCATTTCCGGCTTGATTCCGGGCGACGGTTTTAAAGACATTTACAACCCCATCGCCGGCAGCGTCGACACGATGTTCGCCTCGTTCATGAACATTCTCGTCCAATACTAATACGACCGGGTCGGGGCGGTTTTCACCGCGCGGTTGAAAGGTTTGATCGCATGAATTTCAAGCAGCCAGCACAAGCTTTGCGACGAACGGTTGTTTGCATGCTCGCGTCCGCGTTCGTGTTATTCGCGTTGCACATGCCGGCCTGGGCGCAACAATCGCAAATTCGCGTGGCTTCGCGTCCGACGCAAGCCGCGCCGGCGCAGCGTCCGATCGTGATCGAGCCGGATACTGCCGCAGGCGCAAACACCTTTCGCCCGTTGCCTGCCGATGCGATCATGCCCCTGCCGCCAGTCGATGGCACCATGATTAACCCACATGGCGCGGCCTTTCATGGCAAACCGCAGGCGTTCGAAACGGGCGTTGATACCGGAAGTGGCACGGGCAATAACACCGGCGTTGGTCCGCGTATTGAGCCGTCGCCGTTGTCGTTACAAACCGATGCCGATGCGCTGGCCAAGAGCCAAGGCTGTATTGCCTGCCACGAAAATGTTCACGACATGCACAACAAGCGTACCGTGCGGCTGGGCTGCATCGATTGCCACGGCGGCGATCCCACGGCCACCTGCAAAGAAGATGCGCATATCAAACCGTGCTTTCCGGACGTCTGGCGAACCAGCGCCAACCCGGTGCGCACTTATGCGCTACTCAATCACGAATCGCCGGAGTTCATTCGATTTGTGAACCCCGGCGACCTGCGAGTGGCGGACGTCAGTTGCGGCAGTTGCCACCAGCGCGAAGTGCTGCACGTTCGCAAAAGCATGATGACGCATGGCGATATGCTGTGGGGCTCCGCGCTTTACAATAACGGCGCGGTGCCGTCGAAGCATGCACTGTATGGCGAAAGTTACGGCGTCAATGGCGTGCCGCAGCGGATTCAAACCGTGCCTCAGCCCACGGCCGATGAGATCGTCAACAAGGGCGTGCTGTGCTATCTCGACCCACTGCCGCGTTTCGAAATGTCGCAGCCGGCCAACGTTTTGCGTATTTTTGAGCGAGGCGGCCGCTTCCGTCCGGAGGTCGGTATCCCCGAGCGTTTGGAAGAATCGGGCCGACCGCGCACCCGTTTGAGCAATCGCGGCCTGGGCACGGAAAATCGCACCGATCCGGTGTTCATTGGCCTGGCCAAAACGCGGCTCTTCGATCCCACGTTGAACTTTCTCGGCACCAACGATCATCCTGGCGACTACCGCTCCAGCGGTTGCACGGCTTGCCACGTGATTTACGCCAACGATCGCTCGCCCGTGCATTCCGGTCCGTATGCCAAATACGGCAATCGCGGCACGGCGTCGTCGCTGTCGCCGGGCGATCCGATGATTCCAAAAAACGAATCGGGGCATCCGATCGAACACCGATTTGCCCGCGGCAATAGTATTCCGACCAGCCAATGCATCGTCTGTCACATTCATCCCGGCACGAACGTGATGAACAGCTATATCGGCTATATGTGGTGGGACGAAGAGTCCGACGGCGAGTTGATGTATCCAGCGCAACAGCGTTATCCCTCGGCCGAGCAAGCGGCGAATATTCAGTTTCGCAACCCCAACGAGTCGGCCATTCGCAACAATCTGGCCGATCCGGAATTCGTCGCTAATCTCACCGATTTAAACGTCGCCACGCGGCACAACCAGTTTGCCGATTTTCATAGCCACGGCTGGGCGTTTCGCGCGGTGTTCAAACGCGATCGTCGCGGTAACTTGCTCGATCACAACGGCGACATTCTGGTTAACGCCACCAACGAAGACATGCGCAAAGCGATTGCCATCGTGGCCGAAATGAAAGAGCCCTACTTCGACGCCGCCAACAAACCCGCGGCAGTGGTCAAGAGTCAAGAGATGAATCTCGACAAACAGCGCGACGGCCTGCCGGTGCATTTGCTGGACATTCATATGGAAAAAGGCATGCACTGCGTGGACTGCCACTTTGAGCAAGACGTGCATGGTAATGGCCGATTGCAACGCGAGGTCCGCGGCGCCATCGAAATTCGCTGCGAAGATTGCCACGGCACGGCCACCGAAAAAACCTCGCTGCATACTGGTGGTCCGGCCGCTTACACCTCCGGTCCCAAGGGTCGCGATCTGGAAACGCTGCGCACCCCGAATGGCCGCCGAAGGTTCGAATACGAAAACGGCAAGCTTTATCAGAATTCGATGGTCGAAGACAATCTCCGCTGGGAAGTGATTCAAACGGCCGACACCATCGACCCGGCTAGCGAGCATTACAACGTCCGCTCGCACATGGCCAAGACGGTGCGTTTCAATCAGCAAGACCAGCTCGAGTGGGGCGGAAATTGCGGCGATCAGTGTGCTCATTCCAACAAAAAGATGAGCTGCATCGCCTGTCATTCGGCCTGGAACCCCAGTTGCTTTGGTTGCCACTTGCCGCAAAAAGCCAACGTCAAAGCGCCCAGCCTGCATAACGAGGGCGACGTCTCTAGGAACCTGGTTTCGTATAACTTTCAGACGCTCCGCGACGACGTATTCATGCTGGCCCACGACGGCGATGTGACCGGAAATCGCATCAACCCGGCCCGTTCATCCTGCGCCATTCATGTGGGTTCGTACAACAACAATCGCGAATCGATTTACGTTCAACAGCAAACCATTTCCGCCGATGGCATGAGCGGTATCGCGTTTAGCACCAACGTGCCGCATACCGTCCGCGCCGCGGCCCTGCGCCCGGGGCATCCCTCGCAAAACCGTGCCAACGGCGAGACCAAAAACTGCACGGACTGCCATGTGTCGGCCGCTAACGACAACAACGCCATCATGGCCCAACTGCTGATGCAAGGCACCAATTACGTGAACTTCATCGGTCGCTACACCTGGGTGGCCGAAGGCGAGCACGGGCTGGAAGCCGTGGAAGTCACCGAGCGCGACGAGCCGCAAGCCGTGATCGGCAGCACGCTGCAGCACACCGCTTACCCGGACTTCTTTCGCAAACACGTCGAACAGGGTGGCGAACTCAAACACGCGCACGAACATCCGGGCAAAGACATCAGCGAGAACATCACGCATCCGTTGCGCAAGCCGGAAATTCTTGGCTTGCAAAGCCGTGGCGAATACCTGTACGCAGCCTGCGGCGAAGGCGGTATTCGAATCTTCGATATCGCGTTCGTTGATGACAAAGCGTTTTCCGAACGGATCACCACCGCGCCGGTTTCGCCGCTGGGGCAGCAATTCTTCGTGCCTAGCACATACTGCACAGCAGTGGCCGCGCCGGCCACCATTGCGCCCGATCCGACGCGCAAACAGAAGCCCGAGAATCGCGAGCAAGCCATCCACGGCATGTACGGCAGCATCTATGCCACGGATCGCGCGGAAGGTCTGATCATCATTGGCGTCGGCACGTTGCTGGATGGCGATCCGCTGAACAACTTTCTGCAGCGCGATCTGACGTTCAACCCCGACGGCATCCTCAACGGCGCGCGAAATCTGGCAATCATCGGCACCTATGCTTACATCTGTTGCGACGCTGGCCTGGTCGTGGTTTCGATCGACGATCCCAAGCATCCCTGCGTGACCCGCGTGCTGGGACCAGACGTCATCAATTGTGCGACCGCGGTGCAAGCGCAGTTCCGGTATGCCTATGTGTGCGATCACGACGGCATCAAAGTCTTGGACATTACCAATCTGGCTTGCCCAACGGTTGTCAATTGCTATCCGTTGGCCGAAGCGCACTCGATCTACTTGGCGCGGACGTTTGCTTACGTGGCGGCGGGCAGCCAAGGACTGGTGATCTTGGACATCACCGTGCCGGATCAGCCGCGGTTGGATCAAATCTACAATGCTGGCGGCTGCATTAACGACACGCGCGACGTCAAGCTGGGCATCACTTATACCAGCGAGTTTGCCTATCTGGCCGACGGCTGCAATGGCATGCGCGTGGTGCAATTGACCAATCCCGAAACGCCCGGCAATGCCGGATTCAGCCCACGCCCCACGCCGCAGTTGGTGGCCACGCGCAAGCCGCTGAAAGGCGGCGCCGCACTGGCCATCTCCAAAGGCATCGATCGCGACCGGGCCGTTGATGAGTCGGGCAATCAGATTGCCGTCTTCGGCCGGATTGGAGCACGGCCGTTATCGGCCGCCGAGCAAAAACAAATGTACTTGCGCAACGGTCGGTTGTGGCAAGTCGCCGACGATCCGTTTTGGGGCGGTTACAACTACCAACCGCAAATCAAGGCGATGTTCGACCGCCGCTTTCCGCAGGTGCCCATCCGAGTTGATGCCGCCAATCGACTTCCGCCGCCTGCTCCGCCGATGCGGATGGTTCGCTAACCACACGCTGCAACCGCTGGCGCATGACGCAGCGCTACTCGACCGCCTTTCGACTGCTGGCCGGCGCTGCCTGGCGCGCGCCAAGACGGCAAAGCCAACCGTGCAGGCGATGGTGTTGTATCGACGCCTTTCATCGGCCATGCAGCAGGCTGGCCGATTGACTCCATGCCGCGTCGGTGCGATATTCGGACGTAACGGTCGTCTGCGATCTGGTTGCCCGCCGCCCAAAGTCCCAACCACCATGAATTTTGGAATTGCGATGAATCACACCCGTCTACCGCGCTACGCCTGCCTGCTGTTGAGTTTGCTGGTCGCCTGTTCGAACCTCCGCGCAAGTGCGGCGGAGAGTTCTAGCAAGCCGCAAACGCCCAACATCGTGCTCATACTTTCGGACGATGTCGGTTACGGCGACGTCGGTTGCTACGGGGCCACGCTGGTCAAAACGCCGAACATCGATCGGCTGGCGAAAGAGGGCCGAAAATTCACGGACGCACATTCGCCCGCCAGCACGTGCACGCCGACTCGCCGCGCGCTGCTCACCGGACGTTATTCGTGGCGACAAGAACCGGGTTCGACCATTGCGCCCGGCGATGCGCCGCTTTCGATTCCGCCATCGACCACCACGCTGCCTAGCCTGCTCAAGCAGGCGGGCTACACGACCGGCGCGGTTGGCAAATGGCATCTCGGCTTGGGCGGCGAAAATGGTCCCGATTGGAACGGCGAAATCAAACCCGGACCGCTGGAACTTGGCTTCGATTATGCTTTTTTCATGCCGGCCACCGGTGACCGCGTGCCCTGCGTTTACATTGAAGATCACCGCATCGTCGGACTCGACCCCAACGATCCAATCAAGGTCAGCTACCGAGGCAAGATTGGCAACGATCCCACCGGCGCCGACCATCCCGAGATGCTCAAGCTCAAGCCAACTCAAGGGCACGACGCCACAATCGTCAACGGCGTCAGCCGCATCGGCTTCATGACCGGTGGCCAGAAGGCGCGGTGGGTGGACGAAGACATGGCCGATACCTACACCAAAAAGGCGTTAGGCTTCATCGAACGCAGCCACCAAAAGCCGTTCTTTCTGTACCTGGCCACGCACAACATTCACGTACCACGCGTGCCAAACTCGCGCTACGACGACAAAACCACGCTCGGCAAACGCGGCGATTCGATCGTCGAGTTGGACGACATCGTCGGCAAAGTCTACGCCAAGCTGGCAGAACTCAATGTGCTTGACAACACGCTGCTGATCTTCACCAGCGACAACGGCGGCATCATCGACGACGGCTACCACGACTTCGTGAAGTCCGAGCATAAGTGCAACGGCGATCTGCGCGGCTTCAAAGGCTCGCTGTTCGAAGGCGGGCATCGCCTGCCGTTCATCGCCCGTTGGCCCGGCAAAATCCCCGCTGGCAGCGAAGGGCACGAACTGATCACGCACGTGGATTTTGTCGCCACTTGCGCCGCGCTAACCGGCGTCAAAATCCCCGACGGCATGGCGCTTGACAGCATCAATGTGCTGCCGGCTTTGCTTGGGCAGAAGATCGAACATCCGCTCCGCGAAACGTTTGTCGCGCACAATGGCGGCACCAAAGGACCGCTCGCCATTCGGCATGGTGACTGGAAATTGGTCCAGACCGGCGGTAAAAATCGCGACGGCCAACCGCTGCTGTTCAACCTGACCAAGGATCCGGCCGAAGCCACGAATTTGGCGAAAGAAAAGCCTGAGAAAGTCGCCGAGTTACAAGATTTGCTGACACGCGAAATGGCCAAGGGCAAGTAGTCGACCGTTGACGTTTCGAGCAATTCATCGCGGTACGCTGGCCAATGTCTGATCCACGCACGGCAAATCTCGACGCAATTCTGGCATCGCCCACCTATCGCCTGGCGGAGTTGGATACGGCGTTTTTGCAGCGTCCGGAGTTGCGCGCAGTGCGGATGCAGTTGGAACTGCTGAAGCCGGAAATGGCGCTCAAAGAGCAGCGGGTCACGAGCACGGTGGTGGTGTTTGGCGGCACACGGATTGTCGAGCGTGAGCAAGCCGAGGCCCGGCTGGCCGCCGCCCAATTAGCGGCCACCGAACATCCCGAGAATGCCGCCTTTGCACGCGAAGTTTCGCGGGCGGAGCGGATCGTCGCCAAAAGCCCATTTTACGATGCGGCCCGCAAATTCGCCGAGATTGTCTCGCTGGATAGCCAAACCAGCGATCGGCACGACTACGTCATGGTGACCGGCGGCGGACCCGGCATCATGGAAGCGGCCAATCGCGGCGCCTTCGAAGTCGGCTGCAAGTCGGTGGGCTTGAACATTTCCTTGCCGCACGAACAAGTGCCAAACCCGTATATCACGCCGGCGCTGTGTTTTCAGTTTCATTACTTTGGCATGCGAAAGCTGCACTTCCTGCTGCGGGCCAAAGCGCTGGTGGCATTTCCCGGCGGCTTTGGCACGATGGACGAATTGTTCGACGCCTTGACGCTGCGGCAAACCAACCGCATGCAGCCGATTCCGGTCGTGCTGTTTGGCGGCGACTATTGGCGAAGTGTCGTCAACTTCCAGTTTTTGGCCGACGAAGGCGTCATTGCCGACGACGATCTCAAACTGATTCACTTTGCCGAAACGCCCGACGAAGCCTGGTCGATCATCGTGGATTTTCATGCGGATGATTTTCGTTCCGGCACTGGCGCAAGCTGATTGCCGAAGCGCGGCAGCGTCACATTTTTGCCGACGCAAGCTGCGTCGCATGCGTTGACGCTCGGGCGCAGGCGGGCTCAGACGTTGCCCAGCAGCGCATCCACCGCCTGGCCGATATCGCGCTGCGACATCAGCGACTCGCCCACCAGCATGGCATCGACGCCAGCCGACTGCAGCAGGAGCGCATCGGAACGCGCGCGAATGCCGCTCTCGCCCACCAGTAGACAGTTTGTGGGGATTTGGCCGCGAAGGCGAATCGTGTGCTGCAGATCGACTTCGAAGGTGCGCAAATCACGATTGTTAACGCCAATCAGCGTGGCGCCGGCCTGCAGCACGCGCGGCAGGTTTGCCGGCTCGTACAGTTCAACCAGCGGTGTCAAACCGAGTTCGAGCGCTTCGTTGTGCAACTTGCGGAGGTTGCAATCGTCGAGACATTCGGCAATCAGCAGCACGGCGTCGGCACCGGCCACGCGGGCTTCCACCAATTGATAGCTGTCGAGAATGAAGTCTTTGCGGAGCACCGGCAACTGCACCGCGGCGCGAATCTGTCGCAGGTGATCCAGGCTGCCTTGAAAATAATCTGTGTCGGTCAACACGCTCAAACAACGAGCGCCGTGGCGCTCGTAAATTCGCGCGATGGCAACGGGGTCAAAATCCTGGCGAATCACGCCTTTGGAAGGGCTGGCTTTTTTGACTTCGGCAATTAACCGAATCGGGCCGGGTTGATTGAGCGCGGCAAAAAAATCGCGGACCGGCGGGGCGCCCGCCAGTTGGCTACGCAATTCGACCAACGGCAAACGGGCTTTGCTGGCCGCAATTTCCCGCTGCTTAGTCGCCACGATCTGATCGAGAATGTTAGGCATGCGATTTAGTGCTTGAAATGACGGCGGCCTGTGAAAATCATGGCAATCTGATGCGCGTTGCAGGCGGCAATCACTTCTTCATCGCGACGCGAGCCGCCGGGCTGAATGACGGCCGAGATGCCAGCGGCGGCAGCTTGCTGGATGGAATCGGCAAAAGGAAAAAACGCATCGGAAGCCAAAATGGCTCCGCGCGCGCGTTCGCCGGCTTTTTTGAGCGCGATTTCAACTGCATCCACGCGGCTCATCTGTCCTGCGCCCACGCCCGACAGCGAGCGATTTTGAGCGATGACAATTGCATTGGATTTGACGTGCCGCACCACGGCCCAGCCAAATTGCAAATCGGCCATCTGCGCGGCGGTCGGGCGCGTGGCGGTGACGATCTGCCACTCGCTTTGTGGATCGGGCAGCGAATCGGCTTGTTGCACCAGCATTCCGCCCGAGAGACGTCGATGCTCCCACTGCGGCGCGGTTTGGCCCAGTTCGCCGCATTCCATCAGCCGGACGTTCGCTTTCCATTTAGGGCGCGTAGTCAAGATTTCGACCGCTTCCGGCGTGAAGTGCGGCGCGACGATGGCTTCGACAAAGTTCGCCGGATCGACCAGCACATCGGCCGCTGCGGCATCGACGGTGCAATTGAAACCGATTACACCGCCAAACGCGCTCTGCGGGTCGCCGTCGATGGCGCGACGAATCGCCACCGCCGCCGATTCGGCCGACGACGCGCCGCAAGGATTATTGTGCTTGATCACCGCGGCAGCCAGGTTGGGCAAACTCTTGGCAATGGCCAGCGCCGCGTCCAGGTCCAGCAGGTTATTGTAAGAAAGTTCCTTGCCGGCGAGTTGCCGCGCCTGCACCAGATTGGCCTTGGGCTGTTCGTCCGCCAGGCGATAAAGCGCGGCCGACTGATGCGGATTTTCGCCGTATCGCAACACTTGCACTCGCGAAAGCTGCAGATGAAGCGACTCCGGAAACGCGTCGGCTGGCGGTGAATCTTGATTTTCGCTGGTGCCGGTGCGAGCAAAATAATTGGCGATGGCCCGATCGTAACGGGCAGTTCGCTCGAAAGCTTCGCCGGCCAGTTTGCGACGCAGCGCCAGCGACGTGCCGCCAGCAGAGTTGACTTCGGCCAGAATCTCGGCATATTGCTCGGTCGATGTGGCCACGGTTGTAAAAGCGTGATTCTTGGCCGCCGCGCGAATCAACGACGGGCCGCCGATGTCGATGTTTTCGATTGCCTCGGCGTCGGTCACGCCTGCCCGTGCCACGGTGGCTTCGAACGGATACAAATTCACTAGCACCAATTGAAATTGTTGAATCTGGTGTTCGACCAGCGCTGCGAGATCCGCGGGGTGATTTTGGCGACTGAGAATGCCGGCAAAAATTCGTGGGTGCAGCGTTTTCACGCGGCCATCCATCATTTCTGGAAAGCCGGTGTACTCGGCAATATCGACCACCTCAAAACCTTCGTCGCGCAAGTATTTGCGAGTGCCGCCGGTGCTGTAAATTTTCACTCCGGCCGCCGTCAAACCGGCGACAAACGGCGTGAGCCCCAGCTTATCGCTGACGCTGATGATGGCATTCTTTAGGGCGACATTCGACATCGGCAGGCCCCGCTTAAAACGATTAACCAGCGGCAAACTTGGACTTAAAATCCGCTTGCTATGGTTTAATCGTTGGACCGTAGATGGTCAACCGCCGCCACCGCGCGATCTCAGCCGCGCGCGGGCAACGCCCGAGTCGCGGCCTGGTGGACTGCCACCGAGGTGCGAAGTGGCCGCGCGGATTTCGTCTTGCTGTCTTTATCGCGGGTGGCGAAATAGATGGCCGCGGCGAGAATCGACAGCAGAAAAATACCAATGCCTAACGCCGTACAAACCACGACCATGGGCGACGGGCCTTTTTTCTTGGTTCGACGGGCGGTTCGCGGCACCACGTCGTGCGCCTGCGACAGGCTGGGCGCTGATGTGAGTTGGTCGTTCGCTGGCGAATAAATCGGCCCGCTCGCGGCTTGCGGCGCGGCGACAGCCGGTTGCGCCACCGGCGCAAATTGGCTGAACACGGTATCGGCCGCGACCCAATCCGTCCAGCCTTCACGCCAGACCAACGAATCGCCGCTGACACGCCCTTCGTGCAGCCATTGCCGCATGATCTCGGGCTGCGCGGGGCCAAATTGTCCGCCCGTGATCGGCCGCAAATACCAATTTGCGCCGGGCGCTTCTAACAGCGGGTCGGCCGCAACGGCAACGGTAACCGGCGCGGCGGTGGCAATCGCCGCTGGCGTGGGCACGTAATCGGTTGGCGCCGCAATCGGATTGGTGAGTTCGGGCGTGATCTCAAGTTGCGAAAAGGGATCTCCCGCGTACATAGGCGCGGATTCGGGCTGCGCGTTCAATGTGGCGGCGAAAGCGGCCGGATCGGCAGCCGGCGACGGCGCGGCGGTTGTAAGCGGGTTGTTCGCTGGCGCGGGAGTGACAGCGTTGTCTAATTGGAGGCCAGCAAACGGGTCGCCGACATCCAGTTCCGCGTCGCCGCCCAGCGGCTCGGGGGCCGGAGCAGGCGCGTGCGAATCGCCCGCCGGCGCGGGGATTTCGAAACGGGCCTGACAATGTGGGCAAATGCCCTTTTTGCCAGCCAGAAACGACTTGACGTTCAGCTTATGCCCATTGGGGCAAACAACGCGTATTCCCATGCCACCACTTTTACGGTGCAGCAACCACAGCCATCAAACGGTCTGACGCCAACGTCAGGCTCAATTTGATCGCTCAAGCCATTATACTTGCCGCGTTAGCGATTGAAAGTTGCCGGAATTAGCGGTTCGCTCTGCAGACGCACGCCAAGCCGCCAACTGCCGCTTGCCGATGCGCTCGCGACAGTATCCGCACGGCGACCGAGGTGCGAGGAACACGTTTGCTGGGCGAAAAAACGGATTTTGTCGGTTGAATCGAGTGCGTCTATCCGCAAAAGTTCTTGGACGGAGTTGCGGTAGCGACTATGATGGATGGGTAAGCGTTGCCCATGATGATGGATATTCCTGCCCGCTCTCGGCGCTGATCGCCGGCAATCGCCCTACCGCGTCCATCCTTGCCTTTTGAGGTTTCCGTATGTGGTCTTCGTTCGCGCGTCGAGCAAAATCGTCTGTTGCTGGTCGAAAGAATTCCGGTTTTCGTCGCGTCTTTGCGCGTCGGCCGTTGCTGGAGTCGCTTGAGGCTCGCAATATGCTGACGGTTTTTCTCACGGCGGTGGAATCCAACGACACTTTGGCGACCGCCACGCCGACCACGCTGAGCCCCTATTTGACCGTAACGACCACGGCCGAAGCAACGGCCTACATTGGCGACGGGCCTTATGCGTTTTCGGGCGGCGACTTTGATATCTACCAGTTGAGCGCCGCGTCGGGTCAAACCCTGACCGTGACCACGACCACCGATCAGAACTCGGCCGATACGATCTTAGGGCTCTACAATTCGTCCGGCGCGTTGTTAGCCGCCAACGACAATGCCTCGGGGACTTCGCCCGACAGCGCGCTGTTCTACAACGTCATCAGTTCCGACAATTATTACGTTGTGGTCGGCGCCTATGCGTTTTTTGGCTCGCCGCTCGACTTGCCGACCGACCCGCGGGTGGCCGACACCGGCCCGGGTTACGACACATTCAATTTTGGCACGTACATTATCGACATCACGCTCACCACGCGGTCTAATTCCGCGCCGACCGCCAGAGCCGATAATTCATCCGCGAACCAAAACGTGACGCAGGTGATTGATGTCCTCGCCAACGACACCGACGACGTGGCGGTGAATCCCGGCAGCGTGGTAATCACGACGCAACCGTTGCACGGCACCGCCGGCTTTAATGTCGCCACCGGCAAAGCCACGTACACGCCGACGCTGGGCTACTTCGGTTCGGATAGCTTCACCTACACCGTTAAAGATTATCAGAATGCTGTTTCGCAACCAGCGACGGTCAACCTGCAAGTCAACTTCTTCAATCAAGCGCCGGTCGGCGTGGCCGACTCGGTAACGGCCAGCAATTCGTCGGTTGTGGCGCTCACCACCACGACCGACGTGTTGGCCAACGACACCGACGTGGACGCCCCTTCGGGCAGTCCGGTCAATCGTTCGACCGCCGTGATTCTCACCGGGCCTTCGCACGGCACGGCTTCGTTCGATCCGGTGACGAACAACCTCAAATACACGCCGACGCTCGGTTATTTCGGCTCCGATTCGCTGACCTACAAGGTGCAAGACAACAACATTGGTCCGCTGTACACACAGCCCACGACGGTCACGTTTAACGTGATTGCCGCGCCGCCGGTGGCCAATCCGGAATCGGTTTTTGCGGCCGAAGAGGTTGCCACGCCAATCAATGTTTTGTCTAACGACACGGATCCCGGTAAGAGCGGTTTCAGCACCGTCAACATCACCACCGCGCCCGCGCACGGCACGGTGAAGGTGGGTGCGGGCAACGTTGTCACGTACACCGGCAACTCGCTGTACTTCGGGCAGGACTCCTTTCGGTATACGGTGACGAGCGTCGATGGCGGCGTCTCCGCGCCGGCCACGGTCTCGCTGACGGTGACGTTCGTCAACCATCCGCCGGTTGCCGGCAACGATAGCTTTATCGTGCAGAAGAATTCGGTCAACAACACGTTGAATGTGTTGGGAAACGATAAGGATCTGGACGGCAGCTTGTTGGTGTCGACGCTCGTCATTGGCACCGCGCCCACCAATGGCACGGCCTCCGTGAATTCCATCGGGACAATCAGCTACACGCCGAATCCGAATTTCAGCGGTTCGGACAGCTTCACCTACACCGTTAAAGACAGCAACACTCCTCAAGGCACTTCGAACGTTGCCACGGTGACGATTCGCATCAATGCGCCACCAGTCGCCAACCCCGACACGTTTGCCAGCGTGCTGCAAGAAACTCCCACGACGCTGAACATTCTTCAAAACGATACTGATGATGTGGGCGTCAACGTTGGCGCGGTGACCATCGTCACCAGTCCCTTGCACGGCGTTGTGGCCGTCGATCCGCTGACCGGCTTGGCGACGTATACCGGCAATTATTTGTACTTTGGCCCGGATTCGTTTACTTACAAAGTCAGCGATGGCGAAGGCGGAGTATCCAATACCGTCACGGTGAATCTCACTGTGCTGCGCGTCAACAAGGTGCCGATTGCCGCCGACGACAGCGCCAAGACTCCAGAACTCGTTCCGGTCACGGTGGATGTACTGGCCAACGATAAAGACCTGGACATCGACGGCGCGATCGTGCCCAGCACGCTAACCATTGTCAGCAATCCGCTCTACGGCACGGCCAGCGTGGTCACGGTCAGTGGCAAAACGCAAATCAAATATACGCCCGCCACGGGCTTTGCCGGCTTGGATCAGTTGACTTACAAAGTCAAAGACAACGATGGCGTGTTTTCCAACATTGCCACGCTGAATCTCGTGGTGGGTGATCCCGCCACGCTCTCCGGCGCTGTGTACGTCGACGCCAACAACAATGGCGTCCGTGACGCAGGCGAAGTGGGCATCGGCGGCGTGACCGTCACCGTCACCAAGACCGACGGCGCGCTCTCATTCACCCGCACGGTACAAACGAGTTCGGACGGCAACTACTACTTTGCCAATTTGGTGAAGGGCACTTATCTGGTCAGCGAAGCGCAGCCCGTGGCGTTTGTCGACGGGATCGATTCCATTGGCACGCCGGCGTTTGGCGCGACCGCGCAGAACGACAATTTCGTCAGCGTCTTTCTGCCGGCCGGTTCGAATGCCACCAACTTCAACTTCGGCGAGCGCGGACTGCTGCCCGCCTACGTGGCCCAATATGCCGCGCAAGGCTTGCTGTTCGCCACGGCCAGCGGCAACATCATTAACGTGCAGGTTGTGAACGGCAATCTACAAATCACCGGCGATTCGTCGGCCAACGCCGTCGAAGTGCAAGGCACCGGAAATCCCGGCCAGTTCACCATCATCGGGCTGAATAATGGCACCGTTGCCTCGTCCATTGCCGGCAGTTCCAACGGTTCGCTGACGGTCACCGGCGTGACCGGCAGCGTGCTGATCGATTTCTCGCAGGGCGGCAACGACATTATCCGCTTGGATAACGTGCTCGTGCCAGGCAGCGTGATCATCACCACCGGCGGCGGAAACGATGATATCCGTTTAGGGCAAGCGGCCCTCAATCAGATCACCGGCGACCTTTCGATCAACGCTGGCGACGGCGCCAACGTCTTGCTGGTGGCCAACACGTTTGTGATGGGCAATCAAACCATCGTTTCTGGCAGCGGCAACGATCAAATCACCACCTTTGGCGGATTCACCGGAAAAGACCTGACCATCACAGCCGGCGCGGGCGACGATCTCATTCAGCAGACCCAAGTCCCGGTGGTGGGCAAGTGGACGCTCAACGGCGGAGACGGCAACGATCTGATTAGCGTCGTGATGGGCGGTTCGACCGGTGCGGCGGTCTTCAGCGGCGGCGCCGGCATCGATTACCTGGCCATGGTCTCCAGCAACCTGAAGTCGACCCTCACGCTGGACGGTGGCGAAGGCAACAACACGATTATCGTTTCCAACTCCATTGCCACCGGTGCAATTTACTTCGTCTCCGGTTCAGGCGCCGACACGCAGAGCTTGATCAACACCAAGGCCGGCGCACTGGTGGCCAACTCCGGTGCGGGCAACGACATGCTGACCGTCAGCACGTCGATCCTGGATCAACTGTTTGCCGCGCTGGGCGCCGGCAGCGATGTGACGCTAATCAAGGGCACCACCGTCAAACTCAAATCATCGATTGATGGCGGTCAAGATAGCGACGTGCTTTCGAACCAGGGCAATGTGTTCACCGCCGGACTGACGACAACCACTTTCGAAACGATCGTCTAAATGTGAACGGCAGCTCGCCGCCGCTGTAAAAAATGAAAAGGCCGGCGCGTCGGAAAATCTCGTGGTTCGATTGGCAGCAGGGACGTCAATCGCTCGGATTAGCGCGGCGTGAACTGCTTGGCAAAAAGAGAGTTCCGCTGCTGACCGTTGCAGTGACTGCGGTGTTCATGGCCGGTTGTTGGCTCACCATGCCACAATTGGCACCGATTTTCTTTCTGAAAATGGCATTGGTGCCGGCGATTGTTTACCTCCAACTGTTTATGATTTTCGCGATTTATGCCGTGGTTCCGGCAATCGTGACAGTTCGCCGAGACGTCGTCGCCGTTTCGCAGGGAGAACGTCACTGGGCCGCCAAGGCCGATCAGATCATTCGCACGCGGATCGTGATTTTTTCGCCAGATCAGAGGCGGCTGCGAATCGTTTACAACGGACGTAAAAATCAACAAACGCGATCCGTTGCGATACCGCGGCGCATCAACCTGGACTCGCTCGCGCAAATATTGCCAGTCGCGCCGCAGGTCAAAAACTGTCGATCAGGTTACGCGCGCTTGCTGGAATTTCGACGCCAGGCCAACTCGAAACTCGCCTAACGGCAACCGCAGCTAAATCGCTATGGAACGGCCGAAAAATACTTCCTCTGAATGAGACGCACGCTGCCCACTGATTGCACCCGCCGATTTGAACGAAAAACGGGGCGTATCGATCGGTCGTTGTCGAGTCGCATGAATTGGAATCCGATATTTTCACCGCGAACGCGCAAAGTGCGCGAAGAAAAATCCGTCAGAACCATCACGTGCTCGCAGCTTGCTCAACCACGTTCGAAAGCACATTTTGCTTCTCGACTCTTTTGCCTTTTCTTCGCGTCCTTTGCGCCTTCGCGGTGAACTCCACGCCGTTTCGCTCGAACAAGTCAGAATCTGCGCGTGATCGCACGCGTCGACACGTACGAAAAGGCGAAGTTGTTTGCCGGTCGTTCCTACTTCAAATCCACCGACCAGTAAGCGTTATCCAAGAACGTTTTCCAGCTTTCGTACTTGGGGTTACCAAGCTTGACGGCCAGCAGCGGGCTGCGTTTGGGTTTGACGGGCGGACGAATCAGTTTCATGTGCGCTTCTTGAGGCGTGCGACCGCCTTTACGCACGTTGCAGGCCACGCACGCGCAGACGATGTTTTCCCAAGAAGTGTCGCCGCCACGGCTGCGCGGCATCACGTGATCCAAGCTCAACTCGCTGGTCGGAAAACCCTTGCCGCAATACTGGCAGCGGTTACCATCGCGGGCAAACAGGTTGCGACGGTTGAATCGCAGCGATGTCTTGGGCACGCGGTCGAACGACAGCAGCCGAATCACCCGCGGCACACGCAACTGAAAATTGATGGTGGTGATCCAGTCGTCGTGCGGTTGCTTGAACGACGACCGCAACTCACTGATTTCTCGCCAAGATGAAAAATCGTAATTGGCGTACTGGCCTTCCTCAATGTGGATCACCTCGGCCAACTCGCGGAACAACAGGCACATTGCCCGTCGTACGTTGACCACGTGAACGGCCATGTAGAAGCGGTTCAACACCAACACGCTGGCACTCAGCGGGCTGGGCGCTGCGGGACTCGGTAAAGCGGCGCTAGACATTCCTGGCTCTCCGAAATGCGTTGCGGTTTACGCCCGGCAGCGCGATTCGTAGGGAGCGAAACAGACCCGACCCGGCGGCGGGCGCGAAAAACCGATTCGCGGCTGCCAATCTTCTCAATCCGCGTTCTTGCGAGCGCGTTTTTGCCAGCGGCTGTCTCAACTCCGTCGTCGAACCGTACGTTCAGGCGTGGTTCTGCACCGATTCCGCGCATCACTCACCGTCATCTGGCCAGCGATGCTCGGTCGGTGTCTGATGTATTGTAGCCCTGCGGCCCGCGGCAAACCAGATGCCGATGATAGGCGTTCATGCGATTCTTGCGAATGTTTCATCAGACGCCGCCAGCTACAGCAAGGCGCTTACGTCCGCAAAAACGCCTCAATCCGATCGAATCCGGCGCGCAGATTGTCCAGGCTGGTGGCAAACGAGACCCGCACGTAGCCTTCCGCCCCAAAGGCCGAACCCATCACCGTGGCTACGTTTTTTTCTTCCAGCAAACGCAGGCACCATTGGGCCGAGTCGTTGATTGGCTGGCCACCGTAATTGCGGCCCAGGTGCTTACGAATATTGATGAACGCGTAAAACGCGCCGGCCATGTCCGGGCAACTGAGACCGGGAATCGAGGCAATCCGCTGCCGCACGAACTCGCGGCGCAGGGCGAACTCGCCCAGCATCTGGCCAACGCACTGCTGTGGGCCACTCAGCGCCTCGACGGCCGCGTATTGACTCACGCTGCAGGGGTTCGATGTCTCCTGGCTTTGCAGATCGGCCATGGCCTTGGCCAGCGGTGCCGGCGACATCGTCCAGCCGATGCGCCAGCCGGTCATGGCGTAAGCCTTGCTGACGCCGTTGACCAGGATCGTGCGTTCTTGCAGTCCGGGGCGAACCGTGGCGAAACTGGCGAACGTGTTGTTGCCGTACACCAGGTGCTCGTAGATTTCGTCGGAGATCACCAGCAGGTTGTGCTCGATGGCCACATCGGCCAGCGCGGCCAGTTCCTCACGCGAGTACATGCTGCCGGTGGGGTTCGACGGCGAACAGAGCAGCAGCACCTTGGTTTTGGGCGTGATGGCCGCGCGCAATTGTTGCGGGGTGAGTTTGAAGTTGTTGGACTCGGCCGTATCCAAAACGACCGGCTTGCCACTGGCCAGCTTGACCAATTCGGCATAACTGACCCAGTACGGCGCGGGGATGATCACTTCGTCGCCCGGATCGCAAACCGCAATGAAGATGTTATGCAGCGAGTGCTTGGCGCCGTTGGAGACCACCACTTGCTCGGGCGTGTAAGTCAGGCCGTGCGTGGACTGATAGGTTTTGCAGATGGCTTTTTTGAGTTCCGGAATACCGCTGGCAACCGTGTAATGCGTGTGGCCGTCCTTCATGGCTTGAACAGCAGCCCGGCAGATATGTTCCGGCGTGGTGAAGTCGGGCTCGCCGACGCTGAAATCGTAAACCGTCTTGCCTTCGGCGGCTAATTTTTTGGCCTTGGCCGCCATGGCCAAAGTTGCCGAGGGTTCCAATGCCTGAATGATCTTCGAAATCTTCATGATGGTCGGGGGTGAATCTGCGATTGTTCGGGGTCTGTCGCCACGCCTGAAGGCTGCTGCGCGGTCGGAGCGGAGTTCTGCCAGCCGATCGGGCGCAGCCCATTGGCGCGTATCTGGGGTGCATTTATACTCGGTAACTTGACCTGCGCGGGCCTACCACCGAGCAACGCTTAACTATAATTGAGTGAGCCGCCCGACGGAATGACTTGGCGGCGAAATCGCTTCCCCAACGGCCGCGCGTGACAGTTTTTCCCACCTCATCGGCGTATCGATTCGCCGGTCGCAACCTGTCCCGTCGGCGACGGCGCAACTTGCCCGCCACGCGATTGCCACTGCTTCGTTGGGTCGGTTGATTTGAGTGAAGGTTCCGAGTCGTCATCTACGAAAGATCCAGCATCATGGCACGCGGTCGCATTGGCATTTGGTTGATTGGAGCAAAGGGCGGAGTCGCCACGACCACCATCGTTGGCCTGCTGGCTTTGAAGAAAGGTCTGATCGGTAACGCGGGGCTGGTGACCACCACCGAGCGTTTTGCGCATTGCGATCTAGCTGGCTGGAAAGACTTTGCCATCGGCGGTCACGACATTCGCAGCGGTCGCCTGTTCGACGAAGCGATGCGGATGCACACCGAGAGCCGCGCCATCGATTTGGACATTCTCAATAAGTGCAAAAAAGAACTGGACGAAATCGAAAAGTCGTTGCGTCCCGGCACGCTAACCAACGTGGGCGGCACGATCGAGAAATTCGCCGAAGACTCGCTGCGCAAAGTGAAAGAAACGCCGCGCGAAACCGTGCAGCGCATTCAGCGCGACTTCGACGAATTCGTCAAAGCCAACAAGCTCGCGCGGCTGATTGTGGTGAACGTCTCGTCGACCGAGCCGCCGGTCGATCCTTCGCTGGTGCCAGAAAAATGGGCTCAGTTGGACAAGCTGTTGGACAACCCCAAAAAATGTCCGCTGGCCGCCAGTTCGCTGTATGCCATTGCGGCGCTGGATCGCGGCCATGCGTTTATCAATTTCACGCCATCGCTGGGCAGTTCGCCGCCAGCCATTTGCGAGCTGGCCGAGCTGCGCGGCGCGTGCCACATGGGCTACGACGGCAAAACCGGCGAAACGCTGCTCAAAAGCACGCTGGCTCCGATGTTCGCCAAGCGCAATTTGGAGGTCATGAGCTGGGTGGGCCACAATATCTTCGGCAACATGGACGGCAAGGTGCTGGACGATCCGGCCAATAAGAAGAGCAAGGTCAACAGCAAAGATCGGCTGCTGCACGAGATCTTTGGCTACGCGCCGCAAACGCTGGTCACCATCGAATACATCGCCAGCATGGGCGATTGGAAAACCGCCTGGGATCACATCCACTTCCGCGGCTTTCTGGGCACGCCCATGACGCTGCAATTCACCTGGCAGGGCTGCGATTCGCTGCTGGCCGCGCCGCTGGTGGTGGATTTGGTGCGACTCACCGAGCGTTCGATGCGCAACGGTGAGCACGGCATTCTCCGCCACTTGGCCGCGTTCTTCAAAAGCCCGCTGGGCACGCCCGAGCACGATTTTGCCTTGCAGTTTTTGGAACTCGAACGTTGGGCCAGCCAATTTCAACCGGCGGCAACGTCGGACGAAACATCGGCCTAGCGGATCGCGCTCATCGTTGAATTTCACGCCGCCTTGGCCTACGGTTTACTCAAGCCCGGCGGTGCGCGGAGCGCCGTTGCCAGGCCCGCTGGGCATTGACCAACCCCCGGCAAAATTCTATTCTGCTGACTGTTTCGACGCCGCCGATCGCAGCCCAAACGATCGGCTTTTTCACTGGATATTTTCGGAAAGCGTTTCGCCATGCCGCGCGTGATTGTGTTGGATACATTGTCCCAAGAAGGCTTGGACCTGCTCAACGCCTCGCCGGGCATCGAGTACGAAGTTCGCACCGGGCTCAAAGGCGACGCGCTGCGCGACGCGCTCAGTCAGTTCGATGGCGCCATCTGCCGTAGCGGCGTAAAAATCACCGCCGAAAGTCTGGCCGGCAATCACAAACTCAAGGCCATCGTCCGGGCCGGCGTCGGCACCGATAACATCGATAAAAAAGCCGCCACGCGGTTGGGCATTGTGGTCATGAACACGCCGGCCGGTAACACGCTGAGCACCGCCGAGCACACCATCACACTGATGATGGCCCTCTCGCGCAATGTGGCCAACGCGTTTCAAAGCCTCCGCGAAGGTCGCTGGGAAAAGAGTAAGTTCATGGGCGCGCAGCTCGCCGGCAAAACGCTGGGCGTGGTCGGGCTGGGCCGCATCGGACTGGCCGTCGCCTCGCGCGCCAAGGCGCTGGAAATGCGCGTGGTGGGCGTCGAACCGTTTCTGGCACGTGAGCGCGCCGACGAACTGGGCATCGAGCTTTTTAGTAACGTCAAAGAAATCTTGCCGCTGGTCGACTATCTCACCGTCCACACGCCGCTGACCGAAGAAACCAAAAACACCATCGGCATGCCGGAATTGGATCTGCTCAAGCCGGGCGTGCGACTCATCAACTGCGCGCGCGGCGGCATCTACGACGAAGACGCACTGCTGGCCGGTTTGAAGTCCGGCAAGATCGGCGGCGTGGGCTTGGATGTGTTCGTCAAAGAACCGAACACGGAGAGCCCGTTGTTCGCATTGCCCAACGTGCTCTGCACGCCGCACTTGGGCGCCAGCACCGAAGAAGCGCAGGCCAGCGTGGCGGTCGAAGGCGTGGGACTGCTGACCGATTTTCTGACAACCGGTGCCATTCGCCACGCCGTCAACATGAGCCCGCTCGACGCCAAAACGCTCGATGCGTTGCGAGGTTATCTCGACGTGGCGCATCGCCTGGGCATGCTGCTGGCGCAAGTCAGCCGCGATGTGCCCACGCGTTGCGTGCTGCATTATCGCGGCGATGTGGCCGGCAAGAACACCAAGCTCATCACCGCCGCCTTCGCCGCCGGCTTGCTGGAAAACGCCTTGGAAGAAGAAATCAACATCGTCAATGCGGAAGTGCTGCTGCGCGAGCGCGGCATCGAACTGGCGGAAGAATCGCGCAAAGACATGGGCGCGTTTAGTTCGGTCGTCACGGCCGAGGTCGTTTCCGAAGGCCAAACGTATCGCGCTTCGGGCACGCTGTTCGGCCACAACATGCCGCGACTGGTGCAACTCAACGAGCATCGCTTGGAAGCCTACCTCGATGGCACGCTGCTGATCTTCACGCACAACGATGTGCCCGGCATCATCGGTCGCGTGGGTACCATTTGCGGTACGCATCTGATCAACATCGCGCAGATGGCAGTCGGCCGCGCGGCGCCCGGCGGCGAAGCAATTGGCGTCTTGAATCTCGACTCGGAACCAACCGAGGCCGCCATGTTGGCGGTGCGCGAATGCCCTGACATCCGCAGCGCGCGAGTCATTCAACTGCCCAAGGCCGGCACGCTGCCCACCTGGCTCCAAGGCTAACTAGCCACCAAGCTACGCAACCAACGGAAGATCACGCATGGCATGGCACGGAGTCGCAGGGCACGATCCCATCGTCGAACGCTTCCGCCGTGCCGTGAGCCGGAACCGGCTGGCCAGCACGTTTTTGTTCGTCGGGCCAGCGGGCATTGGCAAACGCACGTTCGCCGTCAAGCTGGCGCAGGCGCTGCTCTGCCAGACCAATCCAGAAGCGGCGCTTGAGCCATGCGGCCTGTGCGACAGTTGCCAGCAAGTGGCCGCCGGCACGCATCCTGACTTGCTTCGCGTCGCCAAGCCCAAGGATAAGTCGGAAATCCCGATCAAGCTGTTGATTGGCGATGGCGAGCGGCGGATGCGCGAGGGCATGTGCTACGACATCTCGCTCAAGCCGTTCATGGGCGGGCGACGCATTGCCATCATTGACGACGCGGACTTGCTCAACGAAGAAGGCGCCAACTGCCTGCTCAAAACGCTGGAAGAACCGCCGCCGCGATCGGTGCTGATTCTGATTGGCACCAGCGCCAACAAGCAGTACAGCACCATTCGCTCGCGCAGCCAAATCGTGCGATTCCGCCCGCTGCCGCAGGACACGGTGGCCCAATTGCTGATCGAACATCAGCTCATCGACGATCCGGCTACGGCTGCGCGACTGGCCGGCTACAGTGACGGCAGCGTGCAGCAAGCGCTTGAACTGGCGGACCCCGCGTTATGGACGTTCCGCAACGATCTGCTAACGCGGCTAACGCGGCCGATTTTCTCCGGCGTGCGCGTGGCCGAAAGCACGGTGGCGTTTGTCAAAGAGGCCGGCACGGATGCGCCGCCGCGCCGCGCCCGGTGCCGGCAGTTGATCGGCTTTGCGGTGGAGTTTTATCGGCAACTGTTGCGTACGCTGGCCGGATCGGAACCCGCCACCGACGCCGAGCTGCAAACGCTGATCGACCGCGCGGTTTCAAATTGGCCGGCCGACGAAGATCGAATTGCCGCCTGCTTGAATCGCTGCCTGGAAGCGCTGGGACATATCGACCGCAACGCCAATCAAAATACGATGCTCGAGTGCTGGCTGGACGATCTGGCTGCCATCTCGGCCGGCCACACGCCCGTCTCCGCTGGCAACGGGCGATAGTTGGCTTTACGCGGTTGCGGCAATGCGGCGGTATTTCGCGCGAAAAAAGGTTTCATTGCGAGCGAGAATCCGTTTACAATGGCGCTTGGCAGTGACGTCTCTTCGGTTACGCTTCTCTTCTGTTCGATCTGTCCCGGTTCACTTCTTATCGGGGAACGCGCGGTGTTCGAGCGATTCGGTTTGACCTTGATGGTCAATCATGCCTGCAATTTGCGCTGCGGCTATTGCTACACTGGCGAAAAACTTCGCCGGCCCATGCCGGCATCCGTGGCGCGTGCCGCCATCGACCGCGCGGTGAGGTCGCTCAGTTCGCGCGGCGTGCTGGAACTGGCATTTTTTGGCGGCGAGCCACTGGTCGAGGCAGATCTGATTCTCGAATTGATCGATTACGCTGCGCAACAGGCGGCTATGTCCGACATTCGCTTGGAAATCAACCTGACGACCAATGGCACGCTGCAACACGCAGCCGCCTGGCAGGTCATGATGCTCCCGACGTTGCGGTTGGCGATCAGTCACGATGGCTTGCCACAGGTGCATGATCGGCACCGCTTCACGGTCGAAGGGCACGGAACATCCGATGTTGTGACTCGGACCATGCGGCGGTTGCTGGCGGCTGGCAAGCAATTTCAGGCGGTGATGGTCGTGGGGCCGGATCAAGTTGCTACGATGCCGGCTGGAATTGCCCACTTGTACGAACTGGGCGTGCGGCAGTTCGAGCCTTCGCTCGATCTCTGGGCAAAATGGACACGCGCGGACGGCCAGCGACTGAAAGCGGCAATCCGCCAATGCGCTGAATTTTGGATATCTCACTTGCCGGAGATCGGCATCAGCTGGCTGGACGAAAAGGCAGCCAGCCTGGCGAACGTTCCGAGGTCAGCGTCGGCCCGTTGCGAGTTCGGACACGGCGAGATTGCCGTGGCGCCGTCCGGCCGACTCTATCCCTGCGAACGACTGATCGGCGCCGATCTTGGCGATCATCCGCACCGATTGCCGGGCAACGCGCAAGACGGCGACAATTTTTTAAGCGTCCCGCAACCGCGAGGTAAGTCCGCTGCCGAATGCTCGAGCTGCGCGATCCAAACCTCGTGCAGCACCTCCTGCCGCTGCAGCAACTTTGTCCGAACCGGCGACGCCGGTCGCCCCGATGGGCTGCTATGTTTATTCGATCAGGCATGTTACCAGGAAACGGCCCGCGTGCTGCAGGCGCATGACGCAGCCTTGGCTTAACACATTTTTGAACCACGAGGTGTCGGATGCAAAATCGCGAATCGCCCCACGACGACCGCTTGCCTGCGGATGAACCGTCAGAAATGCGCGATGGTCCCGAAGTGGATGGCCCGCTGGTTCCAATGCCGCAGTCGCCCCGTGGCGTGCTGCGCGAGCTTCTGAGCGGGTTTTTGATCGTCAACACCGTCGGTGGATTGACGCTCTTCTTGCTCAGTCAGACGACCGGGCGGTGTGCTGGCGCAACGCGGTCTTCGAAGGCCAGTTGGCAGATTCGGCAGCAGCAGATTGACCAGGCCTTGGAGCAAGCCACGTCCGAACAACAAGCCGAATCCCCAGAATAGTTCCGATGCGATACCGCCTTTCGATGAAAGCCGTCGGTTGGAAAATTCTCCGCTGGACCGAACGCATTTTGGCGCTGACGGGGCTGGCGTTTTTGCTGTTTTTCCTAACCTGCGACTTATCGATCATGTATTCTGGATCGATGCAGCCCACGCTTAAAGGCACGAGCGTTTATAACGGTGATTGGGTGCTGTCGGAAAAGCCCACTTATTGGTGGCGTAACCCGCGACGCTGGGAAGTGGTGACCATGATTTATGCAGACGGTCGCCGCGTGATGAAACGCGTGGCCGGCCTGCCTGGCGAACGCGTCAGCCAAACGCATAGCTTTCAGCCCATTGAAATCAATGGTCAACCGGTCGAGATGCCAGATTCGGTCGACCTCAAATTTTTACGCCTCGGCAACCTCTGCAGGGACCAGCCGGTGGAATGCGGCGACGGCTACTACTTACTCGGCGACGATACGGTCGATTCCGACGACAGTCGGTTCCTCGGTCCAGTGTCTCGCAACTTGATTGTTGGCCGGGCCTGCCTCATTGTTTGGCCGCGAGGGCGAATCGGCTGGGTCACCCGTTAACGCAGGGCGCAGGAAATTCGGAACTGACGAATCGTGCCGTCTTGCGTCCCTTGAATCTTTGCGTCCTTCGCGCCTTTGCGGTACACCGTTCCGCCGGATCAAAAGCACGGCCGCCAGGGTCAAAGCGTGACAACCGTGGCGGCCGCGTACTGAGTTTTTCAATCTGAGCGGTCCGACTATTTGAACGCCTTGGCCGGCAACGCCTTCTGGTTGTTGTCGTACAAGTCTTGCAAACGCTTGTTCTGTTTTTGCATGATGTCCGAGTTACCGCGGTTCAGGTTTTCCAGCAGTTGGCTCTCGTTGGATTCCGGCTTTTTGGCGTCATTCTCCTGCTTGGTTTGTGCCGGCTGGTTGGCAGCTTGCGGCGGCGCTGGCGGTTGGCCAAGTTCGGTGGTGCCGCGGAAAAAGGCGTAGCGCCCCGACTTGCCTTGGGCCAGCACGGTCGATGTGCCTTGGATGCCGTCGGCCACGTACACGCCGCGCAGATCGGTTTGGCCGGAGACGAAATCCGAGTTGCGGCTGCCGATGACTTTGACGTGTACGTTAGGCACGTAGACATTGTTGATCACGTCTTTGACCGTCACCCGTACGCGGCCGGACGAGCCTTCTTCTTGCACGTCAACCTTCAATGGGCTGACCAACACCAGTCCGCTGGTGTGCAGATCGTCGCCCCGGCAAACCACCAGGTACGCGCCTTCGTCTTTGATGGGCAGCGCCAGCTTGTGCGTGCGATCGCGATAATCCTTACCGTCGCCGAGCTTTTCCGTGGCTTCGTGCTGGGGGCGAATGCCCGACAGATTGATCTGCGTGATGCCGGCCAGATTGCGTTTGAGCAGGCCGAACTTGAGCAGGTCGATGCGATAGACTTTGACCTCGGTGTTGGCCACATTGCGAAATTTGAGTTCCACTTCGGCTTCGCTGCCGGGCTTGATGGTGGTCACTTCCGGCAGGCTGATTTCCTTGCGCATGAAATACTCGATGGCCTGCTTGGCGTCGGCGAAGCGATCTTCGACGCGCGAGTATTCGGCAATGGCTTCGGCCGCTTTGCCCAGGCTGTGATAGACCTGGCCCATAATGTAAATGGCTTGCCACTTGTTGGGACTTTCGATCTCGCGGCCGGTGGCTCTGTCGATGCGTTTGGACTCAGCCACTTTCTTCGACATCTTCAGAGCTTCGTCGGTTTGGCCGAGCGCGAAGTGACCGTAACCGATCACGTACCAGTAGCTGTCCAGGTAATCGCTGGTTTTGTAACGCTCGGCATATTGATTCGCTTTAGCGATCACCTCCTTAAAGGCGTGCAGTTCCAGCATGACGTTGCAGACCGAAAACGCCGCTTGATCGGCTGCCGGATCTTCGGGATAGGCCGTCAAAAAGCCGTCGAGCATACCGAGCGCGCGTTGAATCAGATCGACGCGGTTGATTTTCTTTTCGCGCAGCTTAGTATCCGCCGCGGCGTCAGGTGCCTTGGAGTACACGCGCTGCGCCAGGTTATAGGTGGCTTCGGCCACGTACGATTCGGGCGGATATTCCAGCAGTAGCCGGCTCATCACATCCACGCTGCGGACAAACTCGCCTTGGGCTTCCAAGAAGCCAGCCACCGCGCTTTCGCGGTTGAAGCTGCCTTCGACCGTGGCGCGGAACACCAGGTAACTGCGTTCGTACTCTCCCAACTCGGCATAGGCCGAACCGACTTTGAGAATCTTTTCGAACGGGAACTCCAAATCTGGATACTTCTCCTTGATGATTTCGAAGTACCGCACGATCTCCTTGGGTTGGCTGAGTTCCAGGCTCACATCCACCAACATCCGCACGGCGTCTTTGTAAGTGTCGGGGTTGGCGTTCCAATGTTCCAGCAGATCGGCCAGGTGCTTGCCGGCTTCGGCAAAGTTGTGCTTGGCGAACTGTCGCTTGCCAAGCTCGTACAATTCTTGCGGCGTGAGCCGGTATTGGTCGTTACTTTTTTCGCCCAGCGGCAACACCGTCAGCGACTTCGCCTGCGCAACCGCCAATTGCTCAGGCCGGTACGCGTTACGCACCGTGGTGGGCGCGCCGCGATACTGGCCAGGCAGGTAGCCGTGCAGATCGTAATGGATGTCTTCGATGCCGTGGCGGTTGCCAATGTAAAACGTAATGGCGCCGGGCGAAAGCTCGAAGCGCTCGAAGCCGCCGCGAATCGATTTCTCGGCCACGCTGGCGCCGCTGGGAATCGGCTCGGTGACCACCAGATATTCTAAGTTTCCGTCAGGCGTGTTCTGCGGCACGTTGTCGCGGTGAATGTGCAGTTCCACGTGGCCGCGCTTGCCCACCGGCAGTTGCGTGAGTGGATTGCGGAACGTGTTGTAAGATCCGCTCAGCACGCCAAAGCCGCGGGGGATGTCTTGGCCATCCAGTTCCAGCGGTGCCGGTTCGTAAATGCGTGTGACGGTCCAATCCTTAGTGGTGCCGGTCAGTTTGTCGGCCGCCACAAAGCCGGAAAGAATCGCCTGGTGCGTGTAACGTCCGCGTCCGGCAATCTGAATGTTGATTCGCTGCTTGCCGGCTTTGAGCAGTCGCGCCGGAATGTCGATGGTTTGCACGCCGGTTTCTTTGGTGACGTCGATCTCCTTGGCTTTGAGATCGTTGACGAAGATCGTCAGTTTGTAATGCTCGCCGTCGAAGCGATTTTTGCTGTACCACTGCGACAGCGCCAGCGTGGCCGGACCGGTAGCTTTTTCCGGATTCCAACGGGTACCGCTGCGATGCGCCATCAGCCAATCGATTTGCTCCTTGGCCTTGGGCGAATCCGGCACGGCTTGCTGTAGCGCCAGTGCGTACAGCGCATGCAATTCGATGGGCGAAAAACTCCACGGCAGCGAGGCGTCGGAACTCAACCGGCGGGTCTTGGTTTCGTCCAGGCTTTTGGTGGCCAGCAGATCGACCAATTCCTTGGCCGTAGCCTGGCGATCCATGGCGGCAAACGCCAGCGCCAAATGCACCAGCGCGCCGCTCGAGAGCGCGGGCCGATTGCGATACAAACGGTTGGCCAGCGTGAAGTCGCCGTGGCCGGACGTGGCCAAAGCGTGCAAGAGGATGGCCTTGGTTTCGTAATCGATTTCCGCACTGGCGGCGATTTGCGCGTTAAGAAAGCTACGAGCTTTTTCGAATCCAGCGTCCGGCACTTTGTAGCCGGCCGCACGCGACAGGCTCAGCGCCCAATACGCGCGGGCAGACGCCAGCGGATGGCTGGCGGTGCCGTAGCCGGTCCAACTCCAACCGCCGTCGTCCTTTTGCGAAGAGTTCAACAGGCTCAGCGCCGAGCGAATGCGGGCGTCGAGCGATTGCGCTTGCGGCGAGCCCGCGTCGCGCGTGGCGCCCAGCAGCTTTTGCAGCGCCAGCGAGGCCATCAGGTCGCTCACCGCGCCGTCCATGCCGGGCGAGTAAGCCAGCAAATCGCCGCAGGCAATCGGCATCGGTCCCAGCACGATGTCCAGCAGGCTGCTTTCCACCGTGGGCCCAACAATCAATTGCAGCGAGGGCGCAGCCAGCGGCATGTCTTTGGGCGACTCAATGAAAATTGTGTCGTCGCTGGTGGCCGTGCCGCCGGCAGTGACGAACACCGGCAGACCATAGGGACGAATCGGAATGGCTCTGCGAGAGATGTCTTTTTCGGCCTGGCCGTTTTTATCGGCGGCAGAGACAGTCAGTTCGAACGTGGCCAGTCCGGCTTCGGCCGGGTTGGCGCCGTCTTGTTGTTCCGCGCGCTGCAAAGTGGCTTTGAACGAAACGTCCTGTATGCCTTTTTCGGTGACGCTCAAGGTTTTGCGATCTTCGACGCTCTTGCCGCCGATCGTGGTTTTGAGCACGACTTCGATCGCACCTTTATCGAGCAGATTGTTGTGGATCGTGGCTTGAATTTCGGCATGATCGCCATCGGTGAAGACCGCCGGCACTTTCAATTCGCCGAACAAATCTTTTTTGGCGGTCACGTCGACCGTCGCCTGTCCGGCCAGCGACTCGGTGGTGATGCCGCGGGCCGTAAATGTCCAAGCGGTGGAAACGTCAGGCATGGTCAGCGTGATGGCGGCCTGACCGTTTTTGTCGGTGATGGCGGCGGGATTCCAGTAGCCGGTTTCGAGCGAGCCCATTTGTTGCAGCAGCACCGCGCCGCTGCCGGACAGTTTGCCGGCTAGCATGGCCAGCGATTTTTGATCGGTCGAATCACCCAGCGAGTTTTTGAAATTGTAGATCACCTGTTCGCCGTTGGGATTGACCATGGCGAAGTCGTTGCGGCCTTCGTTCCACATGCCCGACAAGTTGCCGCCGTTGATGGCCAGCACGGTGCCGTTGAACGTATTGGCGTCCGTGATGGCAGAGTTGGCTTTGCCGTGTGACGGTTTTTCGAGCGTGTCGAAATCGCCTGGTCCTGCGACGCGGTTGTATTGAATTCCGTTGCCGGCTAACAGTGCCGCGCCGGTGTAAGTATTGTTCGGCGTTCGCGAACGCGTCGTGTAGCGCGACCCCTGAAAGGTTAACTGCGGCACATTGGCTGATGGCAACACCAGATCCGCAACTGGATAAGCGCGATTCAGGGATTGGCTCTGAGGTTCAGCTATGGACAACGTACCGGCGTTGCCGGGATTGCCGGTATAACTATTCGCACCATTGAGCCTCAATTGTTGCTGCGAGTCGTACTGCTGCATCTCGCCTTGCTGCGCTTGTTGTTGCAGTTGGCTGGAGGCGTTGCTACGCCACCTACCGCGTAGATTATTATTTGGCGTCAACGTACCGCTAGCGATCGTCGTGCCACCAGAGTAACTGTTCACACCGCTCAGATTCAGCGTATTGATCGCAGCGTCAGCGAGAGCATAATCGGCCGCGGTGATTGAGCCGTCGTACGTAAAGTCACCAGTTGCCCAGCCGGTACGATCCGCATTGAAGACGTTAACCGGCGCGGTGATCACGTCGTCTCCATCGGCGCTACCGCCGCCAACCACCCGTTCACCTTCTTCCTCTTGCACGACGAGCCTGGGGGTAATCTCAAGCCGCTTCTTTTCTTCTTCGGCCAATTCGGTTCGCTCGGCTTCGGCCAGCAACTGCGCATTGATGGGCCGCGTGGCGGGCCGATAAGCAAACACCACGCTGGAACTGTTGCGGAACGATGAGGGCCGATAAACGCCGCGGAAAAAGTCAGTGATCGGCTCGATTGGGTCGCCGAATCGCTGCAGCAGGGCTTGTTCGATCATGGCCACGCTGACTTCGGCCGCCACCGGTTTGCCCTGCGGGTCGGTGGCTTTAATCAGCAGTTCGATTTCTTCGCCCGGACGGATCTCGCCTTGGACGCCCGGCTTGCGTTTGGTTTCGATGCTGAGTTTGAGATCGCGCTCGACCACAAACGGGCTGTTGGCCTGGTGGTAGCGGACAATCGGTTTACGTTTTTCGCCCTTTTTGATTTCGGCCGGCGCGCGGGCGTCGGTCATCACGGCCACGGCCAGTTCGAAGTTGGGCGACAGCTTGGCCGACATCGGAATGCTGAGCTTGTTGGTTCCTGCGACGAGTTGCACCAATTTGTAGTCCAGCACGGTGGATGCCTGAAACGTGACCAGCGCCAGGGCGGGCTCTTCGCGCCAATGAATTTGCACGTCGCCGGTTTCGCCGACTTTGTAAGTGTGCTTGTCGGCCAGCACACGCAGACGGACCAGATCTTGCTCGTCGGAAATTTGCAGCGCCAATTGGCCGCTGACCGGATTTTCGAAACGATCCGTGCCTTCGACGCGCAGCAGATACTTGCCGCCTTTCTCAAGCTTGAGCGTCTGACGCGCGGCGCCGGTTTTGTCAGTGGCCAGTTCGTGTTTTTCGATCGAATGCTCGCCAACCTTGCCTTCGACCACCGTTTGCTCCAGCACATTGAGCGAAAGTTTTTGCGCGGTGGGCTTGCCTTCGGCGTCGGTGGCTTTGACGGTGACTTCGAAGGTCTCGCCGGCCACGTAGACCGGACGAATGGTGCTGACGGCCAACGAAAAACCTTGCGTGGCCAAGTAGAAGTTTTGCGAGGTTTGCAAGTTGCGCTCGGCCAGCGTGGCCACCAGCGGCAAGACTTGCGATTCGCGGAAATCACGCGTCGGCAGCTTGAAGTGGATTTCGCCCTTGGCGTCGGTCTTGGCGGTAAACATGCGTCCGCCAGCCAACTGGTAGGTGACTTCGCGACCGACCAGCGGCGCGCCGTAATAGAAGCTGGCTTTGATCGTGCCTTCGAGTTCTTCGCCGCGATAGAGCACTTTGCGCTCCGACTCGACCGTCAGCCGCACCGGTTCCAGTTGATATTCGTGAACCAGAAACTGGCCTTGGTAGTTGTGGTCGTCGTCGCGAACCTGAATGCGGTACGCGCCGGCAGGGCTGGTTTGCGGCAGCACGAAGTTGGTGTGCAGGCTGCCGTATTCGTTAAGCTTGATTTCTTCTTGCCAGATTTGACGATTGCGAACGTCAAAAACTTCGACCGTGAACTTCTTGCCTTTGTCGACGATGTAATTGTGATTGTCCACGCGGCGAATGATGCCGCGGACGTGAACCATCTGCCCCGCGCGATAGGCAGGCCGATCGGTGTAAATGTATCCGCGGTCGGCGAGTCCTTCGGCCGAGGCAATGCCCTGCAAGCTGATCATGTTGGACGCCACGCTAGCGTCGGCCACGGCAAACACGCGCACATCGCCGGCGGCGGCCAGTTCTTTGAACTTGGTTTTCAACACGCCGTCGTCGCCGGTGACTTCTTCCGCGCAAATCCGCGCGCCGTCGGAGATCAGTACGTGGGCTTTGGACCAGGGCTTGCCGGTCAGCATGTTTTCGGCAAACACGAACACTTCGTCCCGCGAACTTTTGACAATCACATCCAAGTCGCTGCGAATCACCAGCGTGGTGGCTTCCATGGTTTTGCTGCTGATGGTCACCGCCATGACGCCGGCGGCCGGGCGCTTTTCGCCCTCGCGCTGCAGCGGAATTTCGATTTCATTTTCGAGCTGTTGATACTCGACGTACTTGGGCACTTTGTATTCGAAGGTCACGTCCGGATCGATGAGCGAAATATCCAAGCCTTCGATGCCGCCGGCGGCGTGCATTTTGCGGAAGTAGGTTTCCAGGTCCACACGATACGCGCGGACCGTGAGCGTCTCGACGTTGCGGCTGACGAGCTTGACCTTGGCCGCTTCGTTGGTGCGAAACACCCGCTCCGTGCTGGCGGTAAACGTTTTGGACGTGAGCCGAGCAATGGATGATTGGGCCTGCCGCGCGAAGTTTCCCCAGGTGGTTTTTTTGTATTCCTTCAGCGCCTCGTCCAACTTGGACAACTTGGTTTCGTACGTGGCGGCAATCATGAACTGGCCTTGCGAGGCCTCGGCACTGCCCGGGTATTTGGAAACCAAATTGCGCCAGTCGCTGAGGGCTTCGTCCCATTTGTCTTGCTCGAAATTCATCGAGCCAAACGCATACAGGATGCTGGGATTACGCGCGTCCAGCGGGTATTTGGCCATGAACGCGTTCCACAACTTGCGGGCGGCGTCGAACTGTTTGTCGTGGGCCGCCTCGACGCCCATCAGGTATTCCGTGTTGACGATCTGCTGCTGCACTTCGCTCCAGGCATGATGCGAAGGATGCTTGACGAGGTAGTTCTTCCAGGCCTCCAGCGCCTCGGCGAATTTCTTTTGCACCTGGAACGCGCGGCCCAGCAGATTGCGGGCGTCGGCCACTTCTTCGCGATCGGCGTACTTGAGATCGGCCAGAAATTTTTGCAGCGACTTGACGGCGTCTTCGTGACGCCCGCGATTCATGTAGGCTTCGGCAATTTGCAGATGTGCTTTGGATGCCAGCTTGTGGTCGGGATACTTTTTGATGAACGACTCCAGTGCCGCCACGCCGAGCGCCAGGTCTTCGTTGTTGCCGGGATTCGGCAGGCCGAACGTCGACGCCAGTTTGAACGCGGCTTCAGCCACGCGCTCGTTTTTGGCGTCGGGATGCAAGGCCAGCAAGTCTTGCCAAGTACGACGCGCTTCTTGATGTTGGTTTTGCGCCATTTGCGATTCGCCCAGGCGATAGCGGGCTTCGATCACCAGCAAACTGTCGGGATGATCTTTGATGAACTGCGTTAGCGACTTGGCCGCTTCCGCATGCTGGCCTAAATTTTGCTGGCAGCGAGCGACAAGCAGTTCAACTTCGATCTTGGTTTCTGGCTTGGGTCCAACCTCGAGCGCGCGACGATAGAAGTCCATGGCTTTTTGGTAGTCGGGCTTTTGATGTTCGACCTTGGGCTTAAAGTAACTGTCGGCGAATTCCAGGTAGATGCTGGCGATTTCGTGCTTGCGCTGCGGCGAGAGCAGAAACTCGGCTTCGGTTTTGTAGATCAACTCGGCCGCTTTGAAATCGCCTTTGCGGGTCAGGGCCAGCGCTTTGCCAAAACGTGCGCGGCGATCCCAAGCGCTTTTGGGATAATCTTTTTCGAGTTGGTCGTACGCGGCGATCGACTCGTCGTACTTGGTGCCCAAATACAGCGCGCGGCCTTTGAGATATTGCAGATAGTCTTTAGCGACTTCCTTGTCCTTATTCTCTTTATTGACTTTGGCAGCCAGCGCTTCGTCGATGGCCTTGACGGCATCGGCGTAATTGCGGTCTTGCATGGCCGTTTTAACTTTTTCCGGCACGGACGGTTCGGCGGCGGCAGCAGACATGCTGGGTGCGGCCATTGCGCCGAGCACCGCCAATACGAAGATCGAAAAGCAAGATCGCATGCCGAGAACTCCCTGAAGTCGAGCGAGAAATGAGGCTGCTTGCCAATGCGGCGCAAAGCGAGGAACCACGCTGCCAAGCGCCTGGTGCATCACAGTATAAGACGATTGAGGGGGCTGTTGTGTTCCAAGTTTGTAACGACTAGGGCAAATAATCCGATTTCTCTGCTGGCAGTCGGAGCATGTGGACCGACCGAATTTCGCTACGATGGCCCGCCTCCGCTGCCGCTCCGAAACATCGTTTTCACGACACAAGTGCCCTAGCGGCATTGCCTTAGGCCGGACATTGGCGTGTGGTTTTTTACACACCGCACGTTTGCTGGACGCCAGCCGATTCGCATTGACTCAAATCCAAAAAATTGTCAATCTAGGGCGTGCATGGAAGCATCTCAGGTTCTTTTTACTTGCGGGGTTGCCGAGGATGATTGCGACTTCACTGGTTCTTTGTAGCGCGCTGCTGGGTCAACCCGGCCTGCGACCGCTTGACATTCCCTCAAATCCATCGAATCCCTCGAATTTTCAGGGCGGCTCGAATTTTAACAACGCTCGCGGCGGTCCGGCCGTGATGGACGAAAACGGGTTCGCGCCGCGCGACAATGGCGGCCGCGTCGTCCAGCCATCTCAACCGCGGCAACAGCCGGTCGGGCGGCCAGAAAACGACTTTGAGTCTCCGCACGACACGCGGAACAATTACGCGAGTAACGTCAGCGCGCCCGAGGCGCAGTTGATTTCCGACGCTTTGCATGCGCCGCCGGAGTCGAAACTGACCGGTCGACGTTTGGCACTGGTCGATGCATTAAGCCACGCCACAAGCCGCGCTCAGAAGCTGGAAATCACTCGCGCTTACTGGAAGCTAGCGCTGATCACGGCCGACCATAATTTTGCCGTGGACGAAAACCTGCAAATTGAGAAAGTTTCGGACCCGACCGGCGATCGCCTGGCCACGACCTTACTGCGTGCCGCTCGTCAATCGACCAAGGGCATGCGCGAAGAATCGTTGGTTAATGCGCAACTGGCACAAACCGAGCTGGCCAAATTACTCAATTTCTCGTCGCAAGATCAAATGCCGATGGCGGGCGACCTGCCGTTTGTTGGGCAATATCGCACCGAGTTCACGCGGATTTTTGCCAACAAAGTCGCGCCGGCACGGTTGCGGGCGCTGGATCAGATTCTGCCCGGCCGTCACGATGTGATTCAAAAACGTGCCTATGCCGTGACCAACGCATTCGAAGCGCAGGCCGAAGCGGAGAAAGCGTTTATGGCAGGCACAGGCAGCGCGGCGCAAGCGGCGGGCCTGGTCGTGCTGTGCCGCAACGAAGTTCGCAAACAACGCAAACTGTTTTTAGACGCCGTGCGCGAATACAACTTCGACATCGCCGAATACGCCTTGAATGTCACCGAGTCGACGCAAATGCGAGACGAGCTGGTGGTTGGCATGCTGATTCGCTCGCCGCTGCCCTCGGCCGGTGGCGTTAAGCCCAGCGGAGGCCAGCCCACGCGTACGACGTTTGTCGAGTCTGGCGACGTTACGCCGGCATCTGCCAATTTGGATGCCGAAAAGCCAAAAGTAAAATCACCCGTCGCGCAGAGCGAGCCAGCCGAGCCGAAATCGTCGCCGCGCGAGCCCGCCAAGCTAGACGTCAGCAGCATGCCGTCGGTGATGCGCCCGGCCCGTCCGGAAGAAGAACGCATGGCACCCATCGCGCAAGCCGAACTCAGCAGCGTGCCGCGCAATCGCGATAATCCTGGTCCTTGGAGTGCGGCCGACGATCAACTCTCGGCGCGCAGTTCAGGGCGAGCGGACTTGCAATCTCGAGGTGAGAGCACTTTCCGCAACGAAATGCCCGCGGCCACCGATTCCATGCGCAGCCTGCCCGATAACCGTGCTCATCGCGGCGCGCCTGCGGCGTTCGCGGACGATCCGCTAGGCAGCAGTTCGACCAGCTTACCTCCGGCCAGCGGTGCGCCAGCGCGGGCATCAAGCGGCGCGGAACTTTCGCCCAACATGCAGGCCGATCCATTCGCGCCGCGCACGCAAGGTAGCAACCGCCAATCGATCAAAGTCCGCGCGGCGGAATAACCTCGCGCCGCAGCGGGGCAGAAATCTCATTTGCCGCAGCTCGCTGCTGTGACATCAAATGGAAAAGTTTCTGCTTTGTAGTGCGGCAATACTTTATCGCCGCATGGCATCATCCTGTGCCAACGGATCTACCGCTAGCCCAGAAAGACCAGCAGCGCTTGTCCGGCCTCCGCGGCGCGCTGCACATGCGCCTTCAATGCATTTAGGTAAAGGTTGTATTCCGCGATTAAACTTGCCGGCGGCTCGTCCCAAATTGTCGGATAAACATTCGCCTCGGAGAGAGCCACCGGATCGAAGTTACGCATGAAATCTTCTTGCGAAAACGCAGATAGCGCCGCATGCAACTCGCTTACGCCAGACGGATCAAGCATTCGTGCAGGGACGAAATCAAGGTCTTCGGATCCAATCGCGGTGCCACCGCCGGCCAAGATGTTCAACGGCGGACTGCCTTGCCATGCGGTCCCCGTCAGCACAAAGTGCAGACCATGCCAACTCTTCTCCAACGAGAGTACGTGATCTGTACTATCGAGCGAAGCCAGCACATCGTTAAGGTCCGCCGGATTCGCAACGAGTTGTGTCGCAGTCTGCGGCGTGACGATGAATACTTTGCAGATCATGCCCATGGCTGTGTCCCGATTGGCTGAACGACGCGCCGACCCCAGCAGCCCGTCGACGATTCATACAGTACTTGCCCAAGCCTATGAAAAAGGAATTCTTCGCCGCTCTCCTCGTCATGAAGCAACAACGCCTCCGCCTACACTTCGTCCGCGAGCGCCAAACGCTGCGCGATCGGCGGGTGGCTGTGGAACAAAAACACGGCCAGCGGATTCGGATTGGGATCGTCTTTGTTCAGCTTGGCCAACTTGCGGAACGCCGTGCGATATGCGGTGGTCAGTCCTGTGCGACGCAGCGCGTAGCGGTCGCACTGCCGCTCGTAATGCCGACTGATGACGTTTTGAAGCGGCTCCATGATCAGACCAAACACGGTGATGATCAACATCAGTAGTGGCAGCACGGCAATCGGAAAATGTGCATAATCCAGCGGTTGATTCGTCGCGCCGATCCAGCCGGCCGCCAGGCGGTCGCAAATCCAAAAACCGACCGCGCTAAATACCAGCCCCGCGGCAATCATCTTGGTGATGTGGCCATGCACGTGGTGGCCAATTTCGTGGGCAAAGATGACTTCGATTTCGTCCGGCGTAAAACCATCCAGCAGTGTATCACCCATCAACACGCGGCGCGTACTGCCTAAGCCGGCCAGCATGGCGTTGGCTTTGACGGTTTCGACGCTCAATCCCAGGCGGTAGACGCCCTCGATCGACAGCCCTGTGCCGGCGGCCAGCTTTTGCATCCGCGCTGCGAGTTCGGGATTATCGAGCCGTTCGACTTTATAAAACAGCGGCAGAATCAGCACCGGCATCAACTGCCCGAGCACTACGCTGATCACAAAGAACGCGGCAGCGCTGACGATCCACCACCAACCGTGCGTGGTCCAGATGATCCAAAACAGACCTTCGAAGGTCAGCATGCCGAACACGATGGCCAACAGATTGCCTTTGGCGTATCGCCAGAACCATTTGCCCACCGTCATCCGGCTCAGGCCATAGCGATGTTCCAGCACGAAGCCGGAATAGTACGAGAGCGGAAATGAGACCGCCAAGTGCATGGCAAAAATCATTAAAAACAGCACCGGCAAACGCCAGGCGTCGCTGGCGATGTGTGGCGCCAACCAGGCGTCGAGCGGGCGGACAATCAGAAATGCCGCTACCGAAAGAAACGCCAGGTCGATGGCTTTATCGGTCAGCTGGCAGATCAATTCTTGGCGGCCGTATTTGTGGGCTTCTTCCAACTGCTGCGGCGTCCGCTCGAGGCTCTCGCCCGGATGAACGGTCGGCGGCGTGCTCGATTCCGATGGGCTGGCTGATTCGGCGGAATGCATGACTGGCGTGACTCGGTTGAAAGTCTCAAAAAAAATGTTCAAAAGCAAGCCACCCGCGTGGCATTGCTCGGCAAGGTTTTCAAAGGACGCTGCCACCGCTGGCGACTCTGCATTCTTACCGCTGGGCGATCCAAGTCCAGTGCCGGTCCGTGGTCTGCTGCACGCCATCGGCCGGGAAACCGAGGTCCACAACCATCGCGCGAATTTCGTCCAGCGCGAGCGCGGCCCGGAGCGAAGCTGCGAACATCGCCCGCGAATGCTCGTTTTCCTGACCGGCGTAAAGCTCCATCAATTGCGTCACGCTGGCATCGTCCGTGGGTCGCAGTAAATCGCGAATGAACAAGATGCCGCCCGGCCCGGCGACCCGCACCGCTTCGGCCAGCGCCTGCTGCGGCGCCGGAATGTGATGCACGATGCTATTAGAAATCACCGCCAGAAAATTGGCCGACTCGTACGGCAACTGCTTGGCGTCTTCGCGGTCCAAGCGAATGCGATCGCGCAGGCTGGCCACTTCGATATTCAAACGGGCAATTTCCAACATCGAGATTGCCAAATCCGTCGCCACCACACGCACCTGCGGACATCGCCGGCACAGGGCAATCGGAATTCTCGCCGTGCCAGTGCCTAAGTCCAAAATGTCGATTGGCGGACTCTCGTCGTCTTCGTTTTCGTCGTTTTCGTTGGTTTGCTGGCGAGCATCCACAACCTGCGGCAAAACGTTGGCGGCGCTGGCTGCAGCCAGAAAATCGGTTACGAACACGTCGTTCACGGCGCGATGGTCCATGGAGTCGTAATCGCTGGCTTCGGCGTCGGTATCCATGACTTCGGGTTCAAGTACGCGTGTGAGCACTGGTGCTACCGTATTTCCCGCAATTTAGGCGAAAGGTTTAAAAAGTTTGAAAGTTTATCGCGTCTACGGTAACCATAAATAGCTTCGTGCGCGTGGAGGTAAATCGTTCGGTTACTCAGTTTGTCATCGTTTGTAGAAATGACTTTGGCAGCAACAGGTGTACACCGAATGCGAAAATCTGACGTCGACGATTGTTGTAAGTGCCTGCCGAATCGTCGCTTACATACGCGTTTCGCGGGCGGCAGAAAAGCCGAAACTTCAATCGGCATGTCAGTTGCGTTTTACGTGTTTCGACCGCCCTGGGATCGAATGGCAGTCAGCGAAAATTTAGGTGGAGTAGGAGACGGATTGCTTTTGAGCGGCGTCTAACTGTTATAATGAATGCCACGAGTTTGGGTGCGTGGCGTCGCAGGATTTTTCGGCGAATTTTCCAGCCGGCTGCGAACCTTGCCCAAGAAACCCCGTAAAAATATATGAGTATCGTCACCAAGGATCGGGTTGAACTGAGGGATCCGTTGCTGGCTGAAGTCAGCGACGAGGCGTTGTTGCTCCGCTACCACCGTACGGCGGATCGGACTGCGTTCGAAGAACTGGTGCAGCGGTACCATCGCGAATTGTTTAGTTACTTGCGTCGTTATTTAGGCGACGCCGCGATGGCTGAAGACGTGTTTCAGACCACATTCTTGCGAATGCATCTGAAGTGTGGCCAGTTCGAAGAAGACCGGAAGTTTCGCCCCTGGTTGTATGCCATCGCCACGAATCAGGCCATCGACTATCAACGCCGCAATCGTCGGCATCGGATGGTCAGCTTGGATCGTCGTCACTCCTCCGACGACGAGCAAGATGCTGGGTCGTTGGCCAACTTGTTGGAAAGTACGGAACAAGCGGCCGGTTCGAATATGGAATTTGGCGAACGACGCCAATGGGTTCGTCAGGTGGTGGACCAATTGCCGATTCAATTGAAGAGCGTGGTGACATTGATTTATTTTCAAGGTTTAAAGTATCGTGACGCTGCCGAAGCCCTCGGCGTTCCGGTGGGCACGGTCAAAAGCCGGATGCATGCGGCCATTGCCAAATTGAACGACGCTTGGATGCAATCCGGCGCGCACGATCGCAGTTAATTTCTCCCAGGCGAATAACCCCAGCAGCGATTCCGTGACGATGCGAGAACAGTTGATCGGATATTTGCTGGGAGCGCTTGAAGCCGACGAGCAGGCCGCCGTCGAGCAACAACTGCGCTCCGATCAGCAACTCCGCGATGAACTGGAAGTCGTTCGCAAACTGCTGGAACCTCTGCAACTCGATCCCGGGCATTCGACCAGCGATCTGACCGAGAACGAACCGCCCATCGATCTGGTTTCCAAAACGCTGAACTACGTCGATTCGCAAGCAGAGCATCTGCAACAGCCTGATCCGATAGCTCCGAGTGCTTGGAATTCCGAACATGAACTGGCCAGCGGCCGCAGTGGCCGCCATTGGTCGCTGGTGGATTTAAGCGTGGCCGCCAGTGTTTTTCTGGCGGCGTCCGTGTTGTTTTTGCCAGCGCTTAGCCAAAGTCGCGCCGGGGCTCGCTTGCTCGGATGCGAAAACAACCTGCAGCGAATTCACAACAGCTTGGCTCATTATGCCGAAGCCAACGAAGGCTTCTT
Organism: Pirellulales bacterium; assembly: GCA_038205115.1. Classification (GTDB taxonomy): domain Bacteria; phylum Planctomycetota; class Planctomycetia; order Pirellulales; family JBBRCE01; genus JBBRCE01. The sequence goes on along the minus strand of JBBRCE010000008.1, from coordinate 57,801 downwards.
TCCCAAAGTTCCGGCTACGGGCAAACTGGCCGTCGCTGGCATTTACGCGCCGATCCTCACCGAAGGCAGCTTCCTGACCGAGCCGGCCTCGGTCATCTGCCCCGACTCGCAACAAGCCGAGTATCGCGATCTGGTGATTCCCGGCGTGCAGCAAGTCAATCAATCGTCCGGCACAACGCTGGTTCGCCTGTACCGCACCATGGGCGGAAGTTACGCTTATCCGTTGGGCTTTGTCGACGCCCGGGGCATCCACCGCGCCATCCGCAACCAGCAACGCCATAACTTCGCTCTAATGGCAGATGCGCCAGGCACCGGCAACGACTCCGGCGCCAACCACGGCGGCATGGGCCAGAATGTGCTTTGCGAAGACGGCAGCGTACGCTTCCTCAAGCATCCGTATCTGGTCCCAGGGCACGATCACATCTATCTCAACGATGCCAACCAGGTTGACGCCGGCCTGCACCAAGACGATTCCGTACTGGCCAGCAGTTGGGTCCACCCTCACGTGCAAACGATCTCCTTCAAGATCATTTCCAAGTAAACCGCGCTCGCGGTTGTACGCAGCCAAGCGTGCAAGCTGTCCACGCGCGATGTTGCGATTTGCATTTTCACACACGACTGTGCAGGCAGGCCAATCCGACTTCGATTGATGGCGTCGTTTACTGGCAACGCAGTGTGGGAAAAAAAGCTCCTGGCAGGCTTTTTCGCCGCGAATTCACGTTGCAAGCCACGCCGTGGGCGACCTTTGCGCTGAACACGTCCTGAAAAAACGCGGGTGGACAGTGAGGACACAGAGCCCGTCGGACACACTTTTTGCACCATTGCGGCGCGGACCGCAGGCTCGCCGCTCCGATTTGCAAAGCTGCGAAGGTGGCGGATTTCGCCAAGCGTATGCCGCCGGCGCGCAACAAATGCTGCCCGCCGAATCGCACTTTTGCAAATCGGAGTGTGTGAGCGGTCGCCAGGCTGCTTGGGCGCAGGCGACCGCCGTTCGAATTGTCAAAGAGCTGCAACGGGGATTCGGCTAATTAGGAACGACCGAAAAATAACTTCCGTTTTTCGTTCGGGTCGACGCGCGCTATCACGAGCAGCGGGCGTCTCACTCAGAGGAAGTTATTTTTCGGTCGTTCCTTACTGCGGCCACGTGTCGGTTCGATTTCGATTCACCAGCGCACCGGCGAATCTACTTTTGTCTAGCAAACCATCCACGCGACATCTCTTGCCACCAGTCTCATGCAAGTGCAGACTGCTTGTCCGGCGCGCAATCGACGCAAAACGTTCAATCGCGCGCTGGAGTGTTGTGCCTGCGTTTGCACGCTGAGTTGTCAGAGCCCTGGGTTGGCCTCAAATCCGTTGTCCCGCGTTGGGCAGACCTTCCGCCCGCGAGAGATATGTACATAAGTATACTGTATTTGCTTTCGCAAGTCAACGGCATCACCACTTGTTTTCCGGCTCCACTTGGAACTGCCAGGTGAGTGCTGATCTGCCACGGGGTATCAAGCGATTGTGATGCGAAAACTACACTTGGCTTACGAGGGAGGCGGAGCCTCGCGTGCAGTGCGTTCCGCAGGCGGAGCCTGGGAACGAGGGAAACACATTCAGGCGGCCCCTTAAAATACTGCAGCTCATTCGATGCGTTTGCCGCGCAAGTAACCCAGGCTGTGCGAAGACGTTACAAGGCTGGAGTTTGCTGGAGTCGCTCGGCCAGAAGTTCGATTGGATGCTGCGCGGAGCGGCTGGCGCCGTGCTGGATTTGCTGCCGGCAGGAAAAGCCCGGCGCAACGATGCGGGCGCTGCCAGCCGCGGCCACCGCCGGAAATAGCACCCGCTGACCAATCGTCATGCTCAAATCGTAATGCTCGTAGCCAAACGAACCGGCCATGCCGCAGCAGCCGGAGTCGACCAGTTTGACCTGCGTGCCGGGCATCGATTTCAGCAGCGAGACTGTGTCGTCCATGCCGACGATCGCCCGCTGGTGACAATGGCCGTGCAGCAAAACGTCGGTGGGTTGCGGCGCGGCGCGAGTGAATGGCAGCGTTTGTAGCAGTTGATGGCGGACGAGGTGCGTTTCGATCAGCGCCGCGGCCTCGGCCACTTTGCGGGCGGACTCGCCAGGGCAGAGGTCGAAGTAATCGTCCATCAACGTCACCAGGCAACTGGGTTCGCAGCCCACGATGGGTACGCCGCGTTCGGCCCAAGGCAGCAAGGTTTGCAAATTACGCTCGGCCAGCTGTTTTGCCTGTTTGAGCAAGCCTTTGGAAATTTCAGCGCGTCCGCAGCACGTGATGCCAGCCAAATGCACTTCGTAGCCGAGGGCTTCCAGCACCTCGACGGCCGCTTGATTCACTCCCGGCGAACAGTAACCGTTCAAGCAATCGTCCAGCAGCACGATCGGGCCGCGCGTACCGGCTGATGTGGTTTGCTGACGTTGATGGCCGGCAAACCAGCGGGCAAAGTTCTGTCGTTGGAATTGCGGCAGCGGCCGGCGACGATCGAAGTGCAACAGTTTTTCGGCCAGCCAGCGCGCACCGGGCAAGGCGGTCAGCCAGTTGGAAACCGGCGCCAGCGCCGAGCCTAGGCGATTGACACGCGCCACGTTGGCCATCAGTCGCACGCCCAGCGGCACGCCGTGCGTGTTGTAGTAGTGACTGAGATATTCGGCCTTGAGCTTGGCCACGTCGACGTTCGAAGGGCACTCCGCCTTGCAGCCTTTGCACTGCAAACAGAGATCGAACGTTTTGTACAACCGCTCGCCGGTCAATTCCGAGGCTGGCAGGCTGCCCGACAAAACCAGTCGCAGCGCGTTGGCGCGCCCGCGCGTGCTGTGTTCTTCGTCGCCGGTAGCCATGAACGAAGGGCACATCGTGCCGGTTTGCGTTTTACGGCACACGCCTGAGCCGTTGCACAGTTCGGCGGCGCGGGCAAAACCGCCTTCGCGGGTGAAATCGAAGTGCGTGGCAATATCCAGCAAACGCTGATCGGGCGCGCGACGCAAATGCTCGGTAGGCATAGGACCATCGACCACTTTGCCGGGATTCATGATGCCGGCCGGATCGAAAGCGGTTTTGATTTTCTTAAACGCCCTGTAAAGTTTGGGACCGAACAATTGCTCGTTGAGATAACTCCGCGCCAAGCCGTCGCCATGCTCGCCGCTCATCGATCCGCCAAACTCGATCACCAGGTCGGCCACGCTTCGCGAGATGCGCTGAAACCGCGCGATGTCGTTGCGACTGGACATATCCAACATCGGCCGAATGTGCAAACAGCCCACCGAGGCGTGTCCGTAGTACGCGCCGTCAGTGCCGTTTTCCAACATGATCTTGCGAAAGCGAGCCACGAATTCCGACAACCGCGCGGGATCGACGGCCGTGTCTTCGACAAACGCGATGGGCTTGCGGGCGCCAGGCACGCCCATCAGCAGCGGCAGCGCCGCTTTGCGACAGGCCCAAACGTGGTTGCAGAGCGCGGGTTCCAAGGCGGCCAACACGTGCGTCAGGCCCGGCACATCGGTGAGTCGCGCGGTCAATTCGTTGGCGGCCTCATGAACTTCGGCGGCGGTTTCGCGACTGATTTCGACCAGCACCAGCGAGTCGGGATCGCCAACCACGAAATCCAAATAGTGTTTGTATTCCAAACTTTTGCGCGCCATGCGGACGATTTCGCCATCGAGCAGTTCAGCCGCGCTGGGCTGTGCGGCCAACACGGTTTGCAGGGCGGCCACCGCAGCGGTCATCGAATCGAAATGCAACACCATCACTCCGCGATGCTTAGGCAGAGGAACCAGATGCACCATCGCTTCGACCACACACGCCAGACCGCCTTCGGCCCCGACCACCAACTTGGCGAGATTGAAATTCGCGCCCGGATACAGCGCTTGCTCGGCCTGGCGAATGGCCTGCACGCCGGGCATGACAGGCACCAACTCGCGGAACTCCGGCAGGAACTCGTCGATGTTGTAGCCGCTCACGCGGCGCACGATGCGCGGAAAACGGGCGAGAATTTCGTCGCGATGTTCGGCCACGATGCGTGCGACGTCGCGGTAGATTTGCCCAATCCGATCTTGGCGAGATTCCACGGCTTTGAGCGCGTTGGCGTCCAGCGGCGCGAGCAGGGCTTCTTGCCCATCGGACAGCAGGACGTCCAAGGCGATGACGTGATCGACCGTTTTGCCGTAGACGATGGAGCGTGCGCCGGCCGAGTTGTTGCCGATCATGCCGCCGATGCTTGCCCGGTTGGCGCTGGCCACATCGGGACCGAACTGCAGGCCGTGCGGCGCCGCTGCGGCGTTGAGTGCGTCGAGCACAACGCCGGGCTGGACGCGCGCGGTGCGGCGCTGCGGATCGATCTGCACGATTTGGTTCATGTACTTGCTGAAGTCCAGCACCAAGCCCTCGCCAATCGATTGCCCCGAGAGGCTGGTTCCGCTGCCGCGGGCGATCAGCGGCATGTTCAGATCGGCGGCGGCTGCCAGGGCCAGAGTTACGTCGGCGCGGTTCCGGGGCAGCACCACGGCCAGCGGCTGCAACTGGTAAGGGCTGGCATCAGTGCTGTACAAAGCGCGGCGATACGAATCGACAAAAACCTCGCCGGCAATCCGCCCCCGGAGAGACTTTGCGAGTTTTTCAGACTTTGCAGGCGAAGAATTCATGTTTGTAACGGTCGTAACTAGAGGCTAGCAGCTAGCTGGGGGCATTTGAGCCGTGATTATACTTGATGGCCAAGTGATTGTTGGTAGAGTCAAAGGAAGCCGGGAAAATGGCCCTTTCGCCAGTGCGCGAGATCGGCCGCCTTTCCGGTGGTTTTTAGGCCCCAGAACCGGCAGCGGTCACGCCAGTTTCTCCCCAACTTTGCACGACCAACTTTTGCGCTACGCAACCTGAAGGTGGACACCGATGAGCCATGTATCGCGGCCTCGCCCTGACGAAGTCGATCAACTCCTGTTGAACGCCAAGCTGCGCGACGAATTGGAACCGTACCTCGATGAGTCGATCGTCCGCGTAAACGTGACGGAAATGACCACGCCGGTGGAGAACGAATTTTTGGCGTCGATGTTGGCCTGGGAAAAAGCGCCCATCCTGCCGATTCGCGAATGGTGGCAGCCAGAGCTGAAACTGCCGCAACCGGATCAACTGTCCGACGGCGAACTGCACGACATTCTGTGGAACACGATTTACAAGCTGTACGATAAGCGCATCGTGCTGGACTTTACCGACCATCTCAGCGACCGCCAGTTGTATTGCCTGATTTTACGAGACATCTTGCCGGAGCCAGAAAAAAAGCTCGATAACCTCCGCAGTTACCTGCACTGGGACTGCGCGGACATGAGCGGCGATCCCGAAGTGTGGCTGCGTTATTACGCCAGCGACGACGACCGCATCACCTGGGCGGACGAGTTTCCGGACGGCATGCCGGAGCGCGAGTATCCGCCGTATCCGCGCGATCTACCGCGTTCGGCCGATTAAACAAACGAAGAACCGCGCCGCCAGGCGGCGCGGTACTTCGGTCGAGGGGGACGAAAATCAGCGCGATCAGATATCGACTTTGGGCCGCGTCGATTCCAGCTTTTCAATCGCGCGAACCAGCTTATCGGCGTTGGATTCCAACAGTTTGAAATTCTCGTCGGCCTGCTTGATGGCCCCGGCGATCGGCCGAATGGCTTCGACCACGCGATTGTCTTTCCATTGCTTGAGATATTCGCTGGCGTTGAACTTGCCGCGAAGTAGCGCACGATAATTCGCCTTAGCGATTTCCAGCGCCTGGCGAATTTTGGTATCGCACTCGGCCAGTTCGTCCCACTGCTGTTCGCTGTATTGATCGGTCTTGCCGATTGCCGCTTTGACGGGTTCGACGAACTTATTGATTTCCTCGAGCTGCGCATTGACCTTGGTGGCCGCCCCAAAAGTCGGCGCGGACATTTGCTCGCCGAGCTTTTGGATTTCTTCCAATACCGATTCGACGGTGCCGCGCTGGCCTTCGAGTTTTTTCTTCAGGCCGCGAAGCAGATCGAGTTGATCTTTGCCCAGGTCGTCCGCTGCGCCAAAGTTGACGACGTAGGCGTCGTAGGCTTGGGTCAGTTGACGATTGGCCTTCTTCACACGCGGTTCGGCTTGCAGTTTGTTGGTGAGGACCAACCGCTGCAAATCCTTCCAGGGCGTAATGACGTCTCGATTCCACTTGCCGAATAGCTTCATCTGTTCGCCCACTTCGTCGTCCGCCTTTTTGATTTCGACGAGCCGCTGCTGCTTGACTTGCGGGTCCATCGGCTGATCGGACTCTTTGGCGTATTGGGCGTACAGCGGCCGATTCTTCTCGAAACTTTGTTCGGCCTGGCCGCACTTCTGGGCGGTGGTGCGGATGATGTTTTGCAAATCGACGATCGATTGCAACGCCTGATCCGCGTTGAGCCAATCGGCCTCGTCGGTCACCACGGCCAGCGCTTTTTGTTTCATCAACTGGACGCGGGTGTTGAGCGTGACTTCCTTATTTTGCGGTCCGCCCACTTTGACGTAGGCGTCGTCGCCACCGAGCTTTTCGTACTCGCGCGCGTCCTCGAGATCGGCGATCCGGATTTCCAAACTGTTGCCGGTATAAGGGTTGTAGCCTTTGCGATCCAACTCCGCGATCGCGGCGTCGCCACCCAAGCTTTCGTAAACCTTTTGGTAGACGTGCATTTTTTCGGGAACCAGGCCACGCTGCTTGAGCGCGTCATCGCCGCCAGCTTCCACGTAATCGTTCAACCGCTGGGCATGTTTGGCTTTTTGATACTTGGCGGGCAGGGTTTTGGTATCGCCTTTATCGTTGACGAACGTAAACGTCCAGCCAAGCTGCTGCATTTTCTGGGCGGTTTGCGGATCGTCGAGCAATCGATCTTCTTTGACCGCGGTTTGACGTCCGCGGACTTGTCGCAGCCGTTCGGAAACCGAGGGAACCGCCGAGGGATCGAAGCCCAGGTTTTGTTGGCCGATTTCGTTGACGATCTTTTCGATTTCTTTGAGTGCCGCCGGGTTCTCGCGCCGCTGCGTGAGCAGCTTGAGCAGACGCTCGGGGTTCTCCGCCTTTTGAATGGGGAATTCATCCCTCGGCCAGCCTAGCTCCGCGTACAGGTCTTGCGCTTTGTTGATTTGGTCGATCTGCTGGATGACGCCCGGCTTGGCCTGCTGCTGCTTAACGACCAGGTCGATGACTTCATCGACTTTGTTGGCTGGCTTAGCGTCCAAAACCTTGTAGAACAAGTTGGCGTAAGCGTCGGCAATTTCCGCCTTGCTCAAGCCGGCGCTGGCGGCCTTTTTGAGAAAGCGAATCGAGCGTCGCGTCATTTCGATATTTTCGTCGCCCACGGCTTGCGCCGCTTGCGGATCGATGTTGGCCATGTCGCGATTGGCTTGCCGCAGGCCTTCGCAAATTTCGTCTTCGTTGATGTCGTTGATCTTCTGGAGCGCCTCGCCGGAGAACGGCTTTTTGCCTTCTGCGCCCGACAGGGCCGCGTTATTGGCAAACATTCGTCGGCCGGCTTCAAAGGCCTTGCGCGACGGCAGCGCATTGCCGGCATCGATGGGCGTGAGTTTTGGCGGCTTGTTCGGATCGTCTTGGCTAACCAGCAAGTTGCTGCCTTGCCGATCCATTTGCAATGTGGCGAAGTCCAAGATGGCGACTTTTTCGATCTCTTCCGGCGGGAATTGGTCGATGTATTTGGCGTCGTAATTGTCGCTGGAGAAATTCAGTTTGCCGCTCAGCACCGGATCGGCCTTGACGATGTTTTGAATCGCCCCGGTCCGTTTGGGATTGTTGCCGTTCCGCTCGGTGGCCACGCTGGGGCTATCGACCGAAACCAGCGTGGTTGGCGATACGCCGCAATCCAGGCCGGTGGAGGTGCGCAGAATATCGCTGACGGCGCTCAGCGAAACTTCGCGCGGGGCACCGCCGCCTTTGGGCCAGCCGTAGCCGGCGTCGAATTCGCCGTCGGACGGTTTGAAGATGAAATTCTTCTGGCCCGTGGTGGGATCGGTGAGAAAGAACGATTCCGACGCGCCGCTTTCGCCTACGCCCAATTGCTTGCTGCCGCCGGACTCGACGATCATCTTGGCGCGGACGCGGCTGAGCGAGTTTTCTTCGTCGCGCGTTTTAGGATTCTGCGGCAGGTTGTTGAACTCTTGCTGAATGTTGCGTGTGGCCCGCAAGCGGCGAACTTTCTCCAGCGCGTCGCGGCAGGTCTGCGCCTTAGTGCTGGTGATCTTGTCTGGCTTGAACGGCTTTTTGGATTGCTCGCCCTCTTTGACGCGGCGATCGAAATCGGCCAGGTAATTCTTGGCGGCACCCTCCAATTGCAGCAGATTCTTTTCTTCCGGCGAATTTTCCACCGCCGTCAGCGCCAGCAGCACCGGCTTGAAAACCGCGCCATGCCCGAGAACCGTGCGATCGGTGTCTTTGCTGATTTGCTTGGTGCTGCCCGGCGGAAACGTGCCGGTTTCGTTCGGTTGCAGATTCATATTCAACACGCCGATCGCGGATTTCGAACCCGCGATCCGCAATTTTCGGTTTTGAGAAACGCGCTGCGCGGCGAGCACTTGCCGGGCGGCTTTGTCGGTGGCGCGAACCGTCAGCAGTGCGGCGTTGAAGTTTTGCTCCGTCATTTCCAGCTTGATCGCCAGGCTCATTTGCTGCATGGCCTGACGGAATCCGACCAAGGCTTGCGAAACGGGGCCTTGGTCTTCGGGCGTTTTCTCGGCGACACTCACCATGTCGCGAATGGCTTTAATTTCTTCCAGTAAGCTTTTCTTGCGCTGCTCGATGAGCTGTTTGTCTTGTGGCGACAGTCCTTGTTTGGGCGGATCGTTTTTGACGGGCCGATTGACTTGATTGGGCGTTTTCTCGTTGAATTTCTGCTGCTCGAAACTCACTTTCCGCTGCATGCGGCGGTCGACGAGGAAATAGCGATTGTTCCAATCGTCAATTTTCACGGGATCGAACTGTGGCGCGTTTTTCTGCGGTTCATCTTTTTTGGTCGACACGACGAGTTCCTTATTTCTTGATGCTGGTCAGCACTTGCTTGAGCGATTCAGTGAGCGGCGCACGGAACGAGACAGTCACGCCAAACGGGTTTTGCTCGCAGCCTTCGATGGTTTGCGCGTTGTTGTTCAAATAAGCGAGCGCGGCGCGAACGGCAATTTCGGCTTTGTTGCGGAAGCCTTCCGCGTCGGCCTCTTTGCCGAGTTTGGCGGCCGCGGCCAAACCGGTCAGGGCGTCATCCAGCGTGTCCGGAAAGTCGTTGCGCATTTGCTCGATGATGTCGGCAATGGCCTGCGCCACTTCATCGTCGATGCCGCGCATCGACGAGACCAGTTTGTCGGTGGCGATAATTGCCGCGGAACTGGCTTTTTCCCAGGTCTGCTGCGCGGCTGCGTACTGCTCGGCATGCGGCAGCGGGCCTGGCACGGAATTGTTGGCGGGCGTTTTTGTGGCCGTCGACGTGCCTTCTGGCGCAACCGTCTTGCCTTGCGGAGCGCCGTTGGAGGCTGCTTCTTCGGATTCTTCTTCCATCAGTTCCGGATCGGAACTCACCCGGCATTCCGGATGAATTGACAGACCGCTATCGCGCTTGGCAATGATTTTGAGCGCGTTGGCCATGGTGCCGGGCGGTTCTTTGCCGACTTCGAAGATCAGCTTGCCTTCTTCGCCAAACACAAAGCCTTTGACGACCGCCGACCCGCCGCAGCTCTTTTTGGCTTCGGCAATGGCGTTGGGCGGCACCTTGGTTTTCTTGACGAGCAGCGCGCCGTCGTTGCCGCCCTTGAGCACCGCCGCGAAATACATTCGCTTGGTGCGCGCCAACTTGAGACCTTCGACAAGTTCCTGATCCAGTTCTTGTGTTTTTGCCATGTTTCTTACTCTTTGTCAGACAGACGACGAAAGCATTGACCACACATTGCGCGCGATCACCGCGTTCCACTCAAGGACATTCCCTGGCAACGTAGTTTATGAACCGCAGCCAGAATGACGTCAAGCGATTGTTGAAAAAACCCGCGAAATTTAATCGCTTGGCGCAAACGGCTGACCAAGTGGCAGCGCGGTCCTACGGCTTGACGTCAGAGCAGTTCGTACCCACCGCAGGCAGCCGGAGCGATTGCTGGAATAGGCGTGATTCGCGCCGCAAACTCACCGTCGGGTTCCGCCTGGCCGTCAGCGTTTACGCTGGGCTTCCAATGCGCGAATCCAGGGGCCAACGTAGTGGCCGTTATCGTGAAACGTGCGGCCGCTGAACAGGTTGCCGTCGATCACGCAAGGCTCGTCCACGTAGATTCCGCCGCACACTTCCCGATCGAAGCGGCACTTAGGCACGGTGGCCATCCGCCGCGCTCGCACGCAGTCGGCATACGCCGAAATCTCCACGCCGTGGCAGACGCTGGCGATGGGCTTGTCGAATTGAAAAAAGTAGCGCGTGATCCGCACCAGGTCTGCGTCGTAGCGCAGGTACTCCGGCGCTCGGCCGCCAGAAAACAGGATGCCGGCATACTCCTCGGGGCGTACGTCCTTGAAGGCGATGGCGGCTTCGATGCTGGAGCCTGCCCACTCTTTGGTGATGGTCCAGCCGGGCTGAACTCCGTGCAGCACCATTTGATATGTGCGCTGTTCCGGCGCGGCCACCACCGGCACAAAGCCCGACTCGATCAGCCGGTAATCGGGGTACAGGGTGTCCAGCGTTTCGCTGGCGTCGCCCACGATGATCAGCACTCGTTCGCCGGCCATGGCAAAATCTCTCGCGCCTGGCAATGCAAAACTTCTTTATCGGCCGCGGTTCAGCAGGCTGCGTTGGTTGAGGTAGTCGACAAACGCCTCGCCCATGTTGCGGCTAGTGTCCACCAACACGCGCTCCACGCGGTTGTGCTGACAGATGTCTTCGAAGCGGGTATTGAAGCGATCGAGCGCCGCCAGGTATCCGCGGCGCAGATCGTCGGGTTGCGCCAGCAGTTCGTCGGGCGCTTCCAGACCGATGAATTTGATCATGCCGTCGAATTCGAACGCCAACTCGTCGTGATGCATGACCTGAAACAGCACGACCTCGTGGCGATTGTAACGCATCCGCTGGAGGACTTCTTCCAGCGCGTCGAGATCCGTGAAGAAGTCGCTGAAGACCATGATAATTTCGCGACTGCGCATGCGGCCCAGCAGTTCGTTCAGACAGTCGGCCATCCGCGTTTTTTCGACCGGTTGAATTTGATCCAAGTGGCCGGTCATCCGCAGCATTTGCGCCATGCTGTTGGATGGCGGTATGAAACCGCGGACCTGATCGTCGAAGGTACCCAGCGAAACTTTATCGCTCTGTCGCAAGATCGAGTAGCCTAGCGAGCAAGCCATCTGCGCGGCGTACAACATCTTTTGCGCGCCGTCATCGCCATAGCGCATCGAGGCGCTGACGTCGATGACCATGTGGCAATTGAAGTTGGTCTCCATCTCGTACTGCTTGATGAAGTATTTGTCGCGCGTGAAGTAGACTCGCCAATCGATATGCTTGGGATCGTCGCCGGGCACGTACTCGCGATGCCCTGCGAACTCGACGGCGAAACCGCTCAACGGGCTTTTGTGCGCGCCGGCCAGATTGCCGATGACCAAACCGCGCGGCTGGATGTGCCGATCGGCCATTTGGCTGAGCGTCTGCGGATCGAGATAGCGAGACAAGACAGATTTTGCCATGGGAAGATACTGTGCGATGGGAGCGGCGGAAGGAATTGCAAATTGAAAAATGAAGCAGGCGCTATTTTTTTAAGTTGTGGGAGTTCGATTTTACTGTCACGATTGACTTGCCGACGATCTTACTGAGTTGTTCGGATTCGTCGAGCAGTTGATCCAACTGCGCCTTTTTCAAAAGTTGCACCTCGACAATCATGCGGATCCACGCCCTGCTTTCGCGTAACTCTTTCAAGCAGATACTGAGCTTATGCGCGAAATCCGCGCGGCTTTCTGCCGCTCGTCCCTTCTCGTAATTCGGCACTGGCGACGTACTGCACCTTACGAGTTGTCCGGCAACATGCCGCCCAAGCCGAGAGTCGGGCAAAGCGTCTACGACTTTTCCGGCACGAGCGGCAAACTTCGAAAGTCGCTCGGACAAGTCATCGGGCTGCATGGTGAACCTTGCGGAATCTGCCGGCAGTTGATTCAATTTTCAATTTTCAATTTGCAATTTGCAATTTGCAATTCCCACATTAAGCGGCCGGTTTCTCATACTTGCGATCCGCCGGCATTGACTCCATCAGCATTTCGATCAGCTTCTCGCTGTTGACGTTGGCGGCTTGCGCGGCGTAGTTGCTGGCCACGCGATGCCGTAGCGCCGGCTTGGCGACGGCTTGCACGTCGGCCACCGTGGCGTGATAACGGCCGTAGAGCAGCGCCCGCGCTTTGGCGGCCGAAACCAGGGTCAGCACGCCTCGCGGTCCCGCGCCCCAACTGACCCATTTGTTGACGAAGTCCGGCGCTTCAGGCTGATGCGGCCGTGTGGCGCGGACCAGTGCCCAGGCGTATCCCAGCACTTGGTCGCTGACCGGAACCTTACCGACCAACTGCTGAAAGCCGATGATATCTTCGCCCGTCATCACCGGCGAGATCACGCCCAACTGCCCAGAGGTGACGCGGCGGGCAACTTCCCATTCCTCCGCGCCGCTAGGGTAACCGACTTTGATGTACAGCAGGAAGCGATCGAGTTGCGCTTCTGGCAAGGGGTAGGTGCCTTCTTGCTCCAGCGGATTTTGCGTGGCCAGCATGAAGAATGGCGCCGGCAGTTTGTGCACCTGACCACCGGCGCTGATCTGCCGTTCTTGCATGGCTTCCAGCATGGCCGCCTGCGTCTTGGGCGGAGTGCGGTTGACTTCGTCCGCCAGAATCATGTTGGCAAACAGCGGTCCCGGCAAAAACTCGTAACGTCGGGCGCCAGTCTGCAGGTCTTCTTGAATGACCTCTGTGCCGGTGATGTCGCTGGGCATTAAGTCCGGCGTGAACTGAATGCGCTTGAACGATAGATGCAAGGCCTGCGCTAGCGAACTGACCAGCAGCGTTTTGGCCAGGCCCGGCACGCCTTCCAGTAGTGCATGCCCACGGGCGAACACGGCGACGAGGACTTGTTCGATGACTTCGTCTTGTCCGACGATGACCTTGGCGACTTCATCGCGGATGCGATTATACGCTTGTTCGCAACGTTGCACGGCGGCAATGTCGTCTTCAGGAATGGCGCTCATGAAAAGAGTCTCCGATGATCGATCGATTTGAGATGTTGATGTGCTGGCGGATTTACTCGGACTTTTCGAAGTAGCGGCGCATCCGCTCTTCGTAGCCGCGCGGAGCGGGTCGTTGCGAACCGGTGCGAATGGCTTCGCGCACTTCCGGCGGCAGCTTGGCCATCCACGGTTCTTCTTTGGTGGTTTTGCGCGCGACGACATTGGCATCGCGATCGGAATTGGCGGTGCGTGTATCGCCGTCGCCTTTGGTGGGCGCTTCCTTGAGCGCGCCGGGCGGGATGTCCGGGTTTTGCTGGGCCGTGCCACCTTTGGGCGCGCCACCGGCACCCGCGACTCCGGTTTCGCCGGGTTGGCTGGCAGGCTCCTTACCGCCCTGACCTTTGCCTTTACCTTTGCCTTTTCCTTTTCCCTGGCCTTCGCCCTGTCCCTCGCCCTGGCCTTGTCCGAGCGCTGCCGCGGCGGCGCTGGCTTCAGCGCCGGCGATTGCGGCGGCCGTGGCTTCCGGCGAGGCAGGCACAAGTCCACTGCCGAGACCTTGCCCCATGCCTTGACCTTGCCCCATGCCTTGACCTTGGCCTTTTCCTTCACCTTGGCCTTTTCCTTCACCTTGGCCTTTGCCTTCGCCCTGGCCTTTGCCTTCGCCCTGGCCTTTCGCTTCGCCTTCACCCATTCCCTGGCCTTCGCCGGGTTGCGAACCATCGGCCATGGGCTCAGCGCCGGGCAGACGACTGGCCGCTTCGAGCCCTTCTTTGATGGGTTGATTGGCAACTTCTTGTTGTCCGGAGACTTCCGCGGCCGCTTGTCCGGTTTGCGTTTGCGCTTGGGCGAAGCGGTTTTGTGCGGCCACCAGGTCGCGGGCCGCGGCTTGCGTTTTGGGCGAAGGGGGCTTGGCGCCGGCCGCTTTGCCGGCAGCAGATGGCGGCATATCGCCCGCAGGCTGGCCATCGGCCGAAGATGCGGCGTCGGGCGTGTTTTCTGCCGCTGCGGCATCCTCGGCGAGGCCTGCTTTGAGCTGTTCGGCCTTGGCGACGATTTGGTCGCGATCTTTTTGCTGCTCCTTTTGCAAACCGCGGAGCGCGTCGGCGATGGCTTTATCGCGCTGAATCTGTTGTTCGCGGGCGTTCAGGCTGGCGGCCGCGCGTTGCAGGCCGCGCTCGACGCCCGCTTGTGCATCGGCCACGCCGTCGGCGGAGGGCTGGCCGTCCGCTGGAGCCGGCTTATCGCCAGATGGATCGCCGGACGGCTTATCACCGCTTGGTTTATCGCCGCTGGGCTTATCACCGCTGGGTTTATCACCTTTGTTTTCCGCCGCGCCTTTGTCGGCCGCCTTTTTTGCGGCTCGCAGCGCGGCGGTGGCGCTGGGATCAACGGGGGCGGTTTGTTTGGCCAACTGGGCAATCTGCTCGCCGGCGGCTTGCATTTTGGCAGCTTCTTTTTTGGCCAGTTCGTTGCGAGCGGCGGCGATTTGCTCGGCCGCTTTTTGGAGTTGTTCGCCGCTGGCTTTTTGCGACGGCGCGGCGGCTTGCTTGTCGCCGGCCTTGGCCGCTTTTTCAGCCTCGGCCGAGACGCTGTGAGCTTTGTCGAGCGAATCGGCCGCCAGGGGTGCGTCTGCGGCAGCCAGTTTGGCGGCCTGCTTGGCAGCGTCACTGACGCGTTTTTGAGCCGCAGCGTCCGGCGCGCCGGCCGGTTTTTCGGCAGCCGCTTGGGCATCGGCAGCGGCCAACTTCTTGGCTTGTTCAAGCGCGGCATGCGCTTCTTGGCGGGCTTTGTCGGCCTCTTTGGATTTGCCGTTCAGCGCATCTTTAGCCGCCTGATTGCCGGCCGCTTGCGCCTTTTTCAGCGCCTCAGTCAGCGCGTCGGGCTTGGCGTCTTTGGCCGTGGGACGTTCGGCGGCTTGCTTGGCAACTTCACCGGCTTTGTCGGCCGCTTTTTGCTGCTTGAGCGTGGCGTCGAAGTTATCGTTGGCGCGGCCCTCGGCCAAGTCTTTGGCCGCGCGATCGGCCGCTTTTTGTTGCGCGATGGCTTTATCGATTTCGCGGGCCAGATCCTTGGCGTTGGCGGCTTCGGCGTTGCCGGCGGCACGCTGCTGATCCGCGGCGGCCTCACGAACTTTTTCTTCCGCGGCGGACAGTTTTTCCAACCGCTCGGCGATCGACTCGGGCGCTTTGTCGGCCGCCTTTTCAACGTCGTCGCGGGCTTTGGAAACTTGGGCGAGTTGTTCGCCCGCAACTTGACTGAGCTGCTCGGCGGTCTTGTCGATTTCGGTCCGCAATTGCGCGGCTGCTTTTTCTAATTTTTCCGCAGCCGATTGGCCCTCTTTGGCGACGCTTTGCGCGGCAGGCTTGGACGATTCGCCCGGCGTTTTTGCAGCTTCGTTCAGCTTGGCGGCCGCGCGGTCGATCGGTTGCTTAGCTTCGGACAGTGTTTTAGCGGCCTCGGGCGCGGTTTTTTCCAAGCCCTTGGCGAGCTTCTCAGCGACGTCCTTAACGTCGGCCTGTTCGCTGGCCAGTTCTTTGGCTTGTTCGGCCGGCCGGCCCGCGGTCTGGGCGGCAGCAGCAGCTTTCTGGGCGATGTCTTTTTCCGCGGCGGCGGCGCGCTCCAGCGCCTCGGCCGCGCGGGCCAGTTCGCCAATTTTGACGGCCAGCGCGCGACGTTGCGAGTCGGCTAGAGCAGCGTCGACTTCGGACGTTGCCCGCTCGAGCGCTTCGCTGGCCGACTCGACGGCTGGCTTGGTTTTTTCGTCCATCGCCGCGGCGGCTTCCTTGGCGGCATCGGCCGCTTGATTGATCCGCGACTCGACAGCCGGGCCGAGTTGGCGATTTTCTTCGGCCTGTTTGAGATCTTGGGCCACTTGCTGTTCCGTGGCTTTGGCTTGGCTGGGTTGCTCTTTGGCGGCGGTCGTGGCGGCGGCTTGTTTTTCGGCGATTTTTTTCAAGTCAGCTTTGGCGGCTTCCAGGTCGCGCACTTGCTGGGCTAACTGATCGGCGCTTTTGTCCGAATTCGTGGCGTCGATGGCGGATTGCAATTGCTGTTCAATCTGCGCCAGGTTGCCGAGCACGCGGGCTTCTTGGGCTTCCGCTTCGGGTCGTTTGGCTTCGAACAGGTCGGTGCGGGCTTCCAGCGCCGCGGCCTTGGCCTGTTCGAGCAGCGAGAGGCTGCCTGGCAGTTTTTGTAAGGCGTCGGTCAGTTTGCCGAGATCTTCGTGGATTTTCTGTTGTTCGTCGGACAGTTTGTCGGCTTGTTTTTCCAGGTCGGCGTTTTTGGTTTCGTTGCGGAGCGCTGCTTCGCGCTTGGTCAATTCGCGTACCAACGCCAAGGCGGCCTCTTGATCGGTCGAGATCAAGCCTTGGGTTTCTTCCAATTTTTTCAGCAGCGATTGCAGACCGGCGATGATCGCTTTTTCGCTGTTGGCGGCACCGGCCAGTTGGCTGGCTTGCAATTGGTTGTCGGCCGCGTCGAGTTCCAGACCGACTTGGGCCGCTTTGAGAATCTGCAGGCCGTCGGCCGCGCCGGCGCCGACCGCGCCTTCCCAACTGCTGACTTCGTGCAACGATTTCACCAGCGCGATGAACAGCGACTGCACGTCGCGTTGATCGTGTATGACGCTGACCGTGGCTGCGCCTTGCTTGAGCGTGGCCAAGGCGGGAATGTGCTGCGTGGTTTTGAGCACATCCGCTTCGAGATCGATCAATTTTTTGACCTCTGCGGCGAGCGCGGCAATCTTCAAACGCTTGGCCAGATTCTGCCGCTCGATCGACAGCCGCATGACCACATTGCGAATTTTGTCGCGGGCGGATTCGAAATCCTTGGTTTTCTGGTCGGCACTGGCTGTCTGCGCGTGCTCCAAAATGGCAACCACGTCTTGCATTTCGCCTTCGACCAGGGCGTGGACGTTGTTGCGCATCAGGCTGATATCGCGATAGATTTCCATCTTCTCCATGCCGTTTTCTTTGAGCTGCTGCAACTGCACGTCAAGGATCGACGACAGCAACTCGTTGGTCAGCCCACGTGCGCGTTGCTGCGAATCTCGCTTAGCACGCAGCGCTTCGGGACTGATGGCGGCAACGACATCCGACGACTCGGGCGGGGCAACGGCGTTGGGCACGGCCGGCTGGGCGTTTTCGGCCGGCTTGGTTTGCGACCAACCGGGGCTCGCCATTGTGCCCGACAAACCGATCATTGAAACCGAGGCGATAACGTAGCGCGAAATCCTGATCATTTGGATCCTCCCGTGGCTTGTGGTTTCTTACCCGTTTGCAGGTCACTAATATTTTCGATTCCGCGATCAGCCGCTTTGTCGAATTCTTGTTGCGCAGCCAGCACATCGCTGATATCGACGACGTTGAGTTGCATGACCTGACTCTCCACCGATTGGCCAGCAACCCCGCCGCGATCGTCCCAAACTTCGAGCTTGATTCGCAATTGGTCGTCTTTGGCCAATTTGAGCGGCTCGAGCTTCCAGTAGTAACCGAGCGTTTGCGGTAAACGGTCGGCCAGCACGCGGTCTGCAAGCAGCGTGACTTCGTCGATGTCGGTCGTTGTGCCGTCGGGCTTGATGAGCTGTCCCCGCAAGATCACTTTGGCGACGCCGAAATCATCGTCGATCGTATATTCAATTTTTGGAATCGCGATCGGCAGCACATTTTTGGTGACCAGCTTGGTCGTGATGGTCGGCTTGCCATCCGCTTTGATGCGTATTGATCCGGAGATGGGATGGTCGGGCTTAAGCTGATCTTCGTCGACGACATTCAGTTGATAGTTGAGCGTCGCGGTCACGCTCGACAGTGGCGATTGCCGATTGGCTGGCAATTGCCAAATTTCCTCGCCGCCACGGCCAGCGGAGAACGGTTTGATCATCGTCAACGGAATTCTCTCTTCGCCAATTGTGAGCTCGGCTTGCTTGAGGTGCTTATTGCCGCATTGGATTTGCAGATCCACACGCGAACCCTCAAACACCAACAGTTGCCGCGATCCGGGCATTTCCGGATCTTGCGGCGCGCGACGCGCGTACTCGGGCGGATGGGGCGTTAGCTTCACATCCACCAGCGGCAGCGGAATCACGTCCAGCCGAGTTGGTTCTGTCCAGTCGTCGCCGACGAAGGCCTGATATTCGATGGCCTCAAGCAGCGCGGACATCTTGCCTTCGTAGGTATCCCGCTTTAAGCTGCGATCCGCGGATTTGGGCTGCAAATCCAGCGGGCGACCGCGCTGGCTCTGCGTCAATTCGTGCAGCTCGATACGGCCATCCACGGGCAGTCGACCGCCATCGGAACGGCTCACAAACAACTTGAATTGCAGCGGTTGGCCATATGCGGCGCGGGCCGGATTCTCGACACCGTTGATTTCGATCCGATCGATGCGCACCAAGGTGGGGTAATGTCGCGCGCCCAGCGCTAGACGATTCAAGAACGTGGTGGCGTACGCCGGGTAGAAGAACGCCGCTAAACCAATGCCTAGCAGCAACACAACGAGAATTCCCGCGCGGCGCGCCAGCGGCTTGCGCGAAAAGCCTTCGAACACGTTCCAGCCGTGGCTGAATTCGGCAACGTAATCGATTACCGCCGAGCGTAATTCGCCCGATCCCCAGGCGGCCGCGGCAGGCGAGTCGAATTGTATGGCGGCCACAATATCGCTGGTATCGATCCGCTGCTGTCGCTCGACCAAGAGCGCCATGTCGAGATCGCTTTCGCGATGGCCCAGCCATGGTGCCACGAATTTGCGAAACGCCCACGCGATTGCCGCTAGTCCGATGCCGATGGACACCAGCCGTTGCATGACGGTCATGGAGAAAAGTACGTCAACGGCAAAGATAACCAGCAGTGCGAGCACCACAGCCAGCAGCAAGCCGCATGCTGCCGTCCACCGCCGCGCGCTGGCGCGGCGGTGGCGCAAGGCGGACAGTTGACTGCGGAGTTCGGCAAGTTTGGTCATCATTGAACTTCTGTTGGCTCGGCCGGTATGCAGGCTCTGCTAGGCCAGGTTGACGAGTTTACGCACCAACCACTCGCCCAGCATGAACACCATCGCCAGGCCAAAGCACAGCCAGGTGCTGGCCAGCGAGATATTTTTGACTTCGGTTTCTTTGACGGAGGGCAAGCGAATTTCGTCGGGCAGTTTGCCCACGGTTTCCAGGTCGTACGATTTGCCGCCGGTTTCGCTGGCAATTTGTTGTTCGAGTTGCAGGTTGCGGACCGCGCTGCGGCGTTCGACGGAGAGGTTCGTGACTTGAAAAACGACTTCGCTGAAGGCGGCGCCGGCCCCGCCCTCCTTGCCCGCTTCGGCGACGGGGTCTTTGACGCGAATGCGATGCTCGCCGCCGGTGAGTACCGGAATTCGCAACTCGTACACGCCCTCTTTACGATCCAAGCCGGTCTTTTCGCTGCCTTTGACGGCGCTCGAGTCGGGCGGGGAGAGCAGCGGAATACTGATGGCGCGGGTCTCCGGTGCTCCGCCGCGAGCTGAAGGCAAAATCAGTTCGCCGCTCAGAACTTTGGGATCGCTGAGCGGTTCGAAGTTGGCATCGTAGGCTTCGACCGTGAGGATGACTTTATCGTCTTCTTGATACTGCTGTTGGTCGGTCCGCACGACGAACCGCTTTTGCGTGCCGATGGCATGGCTTAATCCCAAGCGATGGATCATCTGGCCCCAAAGTTGCCTGTAGTACGTTTCGCCGTATTTGCGGCGGAGTCGCCAGGTTTCGTCGAAGGCCAGATAGATGACTTCGCCTTTTCCATAACGGCGAATGGCAATCAACGGCTGGGGCGTTTTGTTATCGATGCACATGTCCGTCGGATGTTCGGCCAGCACGGTCGCCAGCGGATGAACGCGCAGCGACGGTTGATACCAGGGCAGTTTGCCGAGATTCGCCCAGGCGCGGTTGTGATCGTTCTCGGCATTGGCGCCGCCCAGTCGCATGAAGTCGTATTGCTGCGCGGCGGGCGTGAGCCGGAGTTCGAACGCGGCTTGATCGCGCAGGCGGCCGTTGGGGTCAACCACCACCGGCAGCATGTCGGCCAGCGGCGTGCCGGCAAGTTGGCTGGGGCCAAACCGAGGCCCAGCCATGACCACTAGGCCGCCGCCGAATTTGCTGACAAACTCTTTGGTCATTTCGCAAAACCGCGGCGTGATGGTATTGGCCGGCATGTCGCCCAGAAAGATCACGTCGTTCAAGAAGAAATCGCTGCGCTGCGGCGTCATGGTGGGCAGAAACAGCTCGTTGGTCTGGCGAACTTTGGGGTCCGACGAACGCAAGAAGGTGCGAAATCCGCGCATACCGACGAGGCTGTCGCGATGGAAAACCTCTTTGATGAATCGCCATTCCCAGGTGGGCTCGAACTCGACGAACATCAGCCGCAAGAAGTCATCGCGAACGCTGACTTCGCGCGAGGAGCGGTTGTTATCGAGCGCCACTTCGCCGGGCTGCGGATCGACTTCCGCGCGGAATTCCAAGCGGCCCACTTCGCGCGGGGTGTAAGGGATTTCCAGCGAGGCCGTTGCTCCGTCCAACTTGACATCTTGCGATTTGACCAGCGTCCACTGATCACTGGTGGCGCTGGAGTCGCCACCCAAGCGACGCTGCATGACTTTGACGGTTATCAGGCGGTCATCGAGTCCGGATTGACGCAGCGCCACGGTCAGGTTGGATAACTCCGACTTTTTCATGAGCAGTGGCGCCTGCAGATCGACACCGATATCGATGGCCGCTTTGGGGCCCACGCCCACGGTGTAGACCGGCACGCGCAGCCGCCGGGCGGGCGATTGATCGCCGCCGGCGGGCGCTGGACCGTTGTTCTGCGCAAAGTCGCTGAAGACAATCACGCCAGCCAAATGATTCGAAGCGTGTCGCTGGCCGAGGTCGTCCAGCGCGCGGCCGAGCGCCGTGACTTGACCGTCGGCCGTGAGTTGTTTGACGGCCGTGGCGGCATCGAACTGCTCCGTGCTGGGATCGTCAAGATGAATTTCACTGACGCCGCGTTCCGGTTGATCAAAACGAAAGGCCTTGACGCGATATTTTTCTTCCAGACGACGAATGACGTTCTGCTGTTTTTGCTGGAGCATCGCCCGCACGTAGTCCGCGCGAGACAGCTTGCCGGCTCCCGCAGTTGACTGGCTCGACGCGGTTGCGCCGTCGGCTGGGATGCCCAGCGCCGCGCCGAGGCTGGCTCGCTGGGCGTCGGTCAATTCATCCGTGATGTTCATGCTGTCCGTGCCGTCGAACAACACATAAACCATCGGCGGCGGGTTGTTGGTCGTATGAATTTCCGCCATGGGATCGGCCAGGATCAGCAGCAGCAGCCCGAGCGTCAGCGCGCGGGCGATGGCCAGACCGATTCTCACGCCGCGCCGGGCACGCGGCTGATGTCGCAAGTAAAAGGCCAGCGCTAGCGCGGTCAGAGCCGCAATGCCAAAGAGCACCCAGACCGGCGCGCCGCGGGCCCACTCGGCCTTGAACGAGCCGCTGATCTCGTCAATCGATTCGACATCTTTCAGGCCGAAGAACTTACCGAACAGTGCGGTCATTTTCACGATGGCGTCCCCAGTTGCCGCGGGCGCATCAGAGTCAGGCCGATCAAAATCACCGCCGCCAGGGCTCCCGCGACCAGCACGGTATAATGCACGACGTTCTCAAGCAGGCCGACCGGCGTTCCGCCCGTCACCGCGATGATGGCCACGGCCAGGGCAATGCCGGTCAGAAGTTGTAACGGCCGTAGCGGCCAGGCAAGCACGGCCATTTCGACCAGCAGACAAATCAAAACGAGTTGCGCCAACCAGCGCCACGTCTCCAGGCCCGACGTTTTTGCGCCGGCCAGAGAGATGGCGTCGCCACGCTGCACCCACAAGAAATTTTCTTTGGCGGGTTCCGCAGGCGGCGCAAGCAAGCTCGCGACGCGCTGCTGGTTCAAGTAAGTTAATTCCGACGCGGCCTCGCTGCCATTGACGGCTAGCGGAATCTCCCACAGTTTTGAATCGGACGCCTGCGCATTGGCGCTGTCGGAGCGGGCTGCGTTTACGCGATAGATTCCGCGCTGCAGCGCATGGTTGATGTTCAGCGCGTAGGTGTCGGCGTCGAGCGAGTCGGGACGCAATTCTTGGATCGAACTGTCCGGCCGCGTGACGGTAAAATGCGCCCCCCGATCGGTGGCATCGATGGGCAAGACAATTTGATCCGCGGTGGCCAGATTGCGCGGCGGCAACGTGGATTTCAGCATGCCGCGGACGATGGGATCGAACATCGCGTAGGCTTGCGTCTTAGACAAATTGTTCCAACGCAGCGTGAACAGGCCGGTGGTGACGGTGACCACGCGCCCTCGACCGATGGCTTGCTCAATCATGAACGGCGTTCGATTGCCGTATGCGGCCAGAACAATGGGCTTGATGTTTTTGAGTTGCTCGTCGATGGCCGTTTGCGAATCGTCGGGCGTTCGCTCGACCCATTGCAACCAATGGGGCGCAACGGCGGCACGCTGGATTTGGTCGGCTTCGCGTTGCTGCCGGCTGGCTTCATCCAACTTGCCTTGCCGGGCCAGTTCGGCCCGCGATTTTTCGCGAGTCTCGAATGCTTTCAGTTCCTGCTGACGCCTGGTCAGTTCGCGCCGCTGGGTGTCCAGCAGCGTGGCGAAAGTGGACGCGTCCAGATTGACGCCCACCGACTTGAAAAACAGCGGCTCACTGTAAAGCGCGCTGAGCGCCGCCCGCGAATTGTCGGCGAGATCAAAATAACCGCCGGACATGGTTTCGTAATCCAGCCGCTGCACTTGAATTTCGGCCAAGTCGCCAGGCGGCGCTTGCAGCGGGCCAGGCAGAATGCCATCTCCGTCTAACCAAGCGGCCTGGTTCCAGGCGGCCGCGTCGAACTCGGCGCCGGCCGCAAGTAACAATTGCCCACCCTGGCGAACGTAATCGCGCAGCAGCGGGATCGAAGCGCCGGGTTGCTTGACACCGGCAATCACCACCAGCCGAGCGTCTTGCAGTAGGTTGACGTCCAGTTGATCGATCTTCACATGGCGGACCTGAATCAGCCCGGTCTCGCCACTGGGCGTTTGCGTCGTCAGCAAATGGCGAATTTCGTAGGTCTCGCCGTAGCGATCTTCGCTGGGCTTTTCGTCGGCGCCATATTGGTCGACAAACACCACCGGCACGCCCGACGTCACCGGCACCACCAAATATCGCTGGTTATCGGCCGGCAGGCCATCACCGTTGACCAAGGCAGCGTTAACGGGCACAAAGGTTGTCTTGCCGGTTTCCACACCGCGTTCGAAGCGATACGGCGCAAACGGAACTTCCACCTGCGAGTCGGGCTGGAGATCGATGGTCCGCGCTTGCACTTCGACGCCATCCACCGACAGCATCACCTGGACGTTCAGGCGCGCGGCGCCTTGATGGCGAATGGTGGCGACAAACTTGGTGG
Organism: Pirellulales bacterium; assembly: GCA_038205115.1. Taxonomy (GTDB): domain Bacteria; phylum Planctomycetota; class Planctomycetia; order Pirellulales; family JBBRCE01; genus JBBRCE01. The sequence goes on along the minus strand of JBBRCE010000008.1, from coordinate 34,170 downwards.
GCGTGTCGATGCTGACAATACTGTCTTGCACCTGCAAATCGCTGACCCAACTGTTCTCGGCCCGGAGCGGTGCCAGATTGACAATTTGCAAATCGACGTTGGGCGGTAAATCGTTCAGCAAATCCGGCGACTGGCCCTTCCATTTGTCGGCCTGCTGATCGCTGAGAAACACAATCCGCTTGGCTTTGATGTCGCCGGCCTGTGTGGCCGCTTTGCGCGCCAAGTCCAGCGCCAGCCCTGCGCTGCCGCGTCGATCGACGACTTCCAACTTATCGAGCGCTGCCTGGGCGTCTTCCTTGGTGCGGTAGGGGTCGAAGTTTTCGCCGGACGCGGAGCCGCACAGCGGAATGACGGAAATTCGGCTGCGTTCGGGCAGCAGTGCAATGTACTCGCCTGCGCGGCGTTTGGCCGCATCGAGTAATGTCTCGGTGGGCAGTTCGTGATAGCCCATGCTCAGGCTGTTATCGACAATCAAAATGGCATGCAGCGGTTGGTTGGCGTCCACATCGGCAGAACTGCTCGAAAAAAACGGCCGCGACAGTGTCAGGCCGAACAGCAGCACCGCCAAGGTGCGGAGCAGCAGCAGCAGCAGATCGCGGATTTGGAGAATCTTGCGGTTCCGCTGCATCGCTTCGCGCAGGAAGTCCATGGCCGCCCAGTGGACGACGCGATAACGCCGGCGATTGAGCAAATGAATGATCACCGGGCCGCTGGCGGCAATCGCGCCGGCCACAGCGAACACGGCGAATCCGGGAAGAAAACTGGGCATGAATTCCAAAACTCAAAACAAGTTCACGTATACCGCCGTCAACCCGAGTCGAAACGGCGCGAGATCGTCGCGGTGGAGTTACGGCTTGGCAGCGGCCGCGCTGTTGAGGCTGCCGATTTTGCCTTCTTGCAAGATGGGCAGATAACGGTTGGGGATGGCCAGCACAAAGCAGGACACCGAGGTGATATACAATTCGCCCGGCAGGCCGCCCACACGATGCTCGCCGGTCCATTTGCCGTCGCTGGCGCGCTCGCTACTGCGGATCTGCTTGGCAACCAGGTGGTCGCGTAAAATCGGGTAGCACTCGCGCCAATCTTTGCCGCCAACCTGGTACAGCGCTTGGGCCACGTAATACAGCGTGTAGGCGTCGAATTTATCGAGATCGTCTTTGTTTTTGATCCGCATGGTGACGTATTCCATACTCTTGGCAATTCGCCAATCGTCGTACTGCCCGAACTCTTGCAGGCAGACTACCCCGGCTGCTGCCATGGCGGTTGTACCTTGCCCACCGGCGTTGTAGGTGAACTGGCCGGGCTCTTTTTTGACGTCCGTGCCGGCGGAGCGTCCGCCACGAGGGGTGTAATGTTCGCGCACGGTTTTGATGGCGGCATCGGTCACTTCTGGCGAGACTTCCAAACCGCTATCCACGGCGCTGCGCAGCGCCTTGGCTTGCATGACCACCAGGCTAAGGTCATGCCCACGTTCTTGCGATGCGGCGCGGTAGTCCCAACCGCCGTCTTTGCATTGCGTGGCGGCGATCAACTTCAACGCGCGGTCCAGCACGGGACCAATCCGCTGATCGTTGGACATGCCGTACGCCTGTCCGAGGACGAAGGTGGAAAGCCCGTGGTTGTACATATCGCGCTGGCCGTCCGAGATGTTGAGCAGCCCGGACGGCTTGGCCTTTTTAAGAATGAACGAAAGCGAACGTTCGACCGCCGGCCCATATTCTTTGCCGCGTCCCGGGGTGTGTCCGGCCGCCAAGTAAGCCAGCGTGCCCATCGAAACCAGGCCCAGGTCGTTGGAGCCCCAGTTGCCATCGCTGCCTTGATTGGCGGTCAGCCATTTTAGGCCGCGGTCCAGCGCTCGCTCGCTGTCTGGCGTGATCTCCCAATCGCTATCCTTGGGCGCAGCATAACAGGCCGGGGCAACAAGAGTTACCAGGCACAGAGCCAGCGCGATCAGCTTGCGGCGGGAGGGCACAGGCGAGCCAGGGCGGGAGGTATTCGGCGAAACGACACCAGTATATGACGCCGCGGCCGAAAAGGTTACGCAGTTTCACAAAATAGTTTTCTTGTTCGGACCCGCAGTTGGGCGACAAGACAGTGGATGGGAGGATAAGCACGACTCATTTAATTCTCTACGGCATATCAAGAAATCATCCGTCGCCCAGATGCGGAATTTTCACCGGAGTTTCCGGACACGAATCGCATCCGACCTACTGCGTGCCATCACTTCAAATTGCCTTTCGCGCGGGCGTTCAGCCAATAAACATCGGCGGCCGCCTCAATGGCGTCCTGCCCGTCGAGATCAGCCTTTTCGCGCAGGCCAGAAAGCGGCGCGGCCACTCCGAGCCGGCGAACGAGAATATCGCTGGGCAGATCGTATTTCTTGGCAAGCTCCACCGAGATGGCCAACTGCGTGCGATTTTGCGGATAGAGCGGCGCACCGAGCGCATCGAGCGACCAGCGATCCAATTTGAAATGCAGGTAGCCAATGTCGTCCCAGGCGTCGGGCGGCACGCAGTATTTTTGCAAGCGTGGCGGCAATCGCGGCACTTCGGACACGCGGACCAGCACGATCGTGCGTTGCGCCTTGGGCGAATACAAGCCCCAGGCTGGCCAATGATCGTAAACTTCAAACCAGGCCAGTGGCGGCAGAATCAGTTCGGCAACCGACAGCAGGATGGCCATCGCGCTGAAGGCGATCCGCGCACCACGGAAAAATCCGCGTGGCGGCGGTTGCACGGCGACCGGCATATCGTCCAGCACGATCGGCCAGCCAAACAGCAAGACGTCCAGCAACATCAGAAACACATTCCAAACCAGCACGCTCGGGCCATGTTGCAAACCCCACGGGCCCAAGATCATCAGCAGCAATAGGTGCATGCCAATCGCGCAAACCAAAGCCACGCGGCGACTGATCGGCAACAGCAGTCCAATTGCCACGGATAATTCGCCCAGCGGAAAAAACGCGGCGGCCATCAATCGCGACGACTCGGGCCAAGTGGCCGGCGTAAATCCAATTTTGCCGGCCAAGACTTGCAAAAAATCCTGACCCAGGCTGTTGAGAAATGTGTAATCGAACTTTGACAGCGCCGAGTAAAAATACAAACTGGCGGTCAGCAATCGCAACAGCCACAGGGAACGCGTCGTCGGCAGCGCGGCCAGCAATACGGCGATGGTCACAAACTGAAACGCCCAGGGCTCCAATCGCTGTTGATCCAGCAAGATCATGCCGCTCATCGCCGCCGCATAACAGGCCAGCGCGCACGAATTCCAGCCACCCCAACGGCGCGGTAGCGCCACCAGCGCCAGCGAAGCCAATAAGATCGCGGCCAGTCCAGCCCATTGCACTCCGGCCGGCCAGGCGTTGAGCATTGCCAGCCACGGCACTTGGGGAAAAACCGTTTGCGGCGTCCACAATCGCCAGGTGACGCCAACCAGCGCCAAGCTGAACGCGCCCAGCGCGCGTTGCAACCACACGCGTTGCCAGCCGGGAGGGCGCGGGCGCTGGTCCGGCAGAATTGGCGGGGGCGAATTTTCCATCATGGAAACTCTCCAATCACGGTGGCCTCGTTCTTGTTGCTGGCCAAGCGGCGAATCATGAACTCGGCACCGGACGCCTGCAACATCTGTTTGATCGGTTCCAATCGCGGATAATCGTCCACGCCGCGGAATTTGATGGTCACCACAAACCGCCGACACCAGCGCCGCTGCAACCAGGTTTCCAGCAGCGCCCCGCTGCGTTGCGGAAAGGCAATCACGTCGCACAGCAGCCAATCGACAGGCGCCGCCGGCTCGAATTCGAAGGCGTCGCCGCGAACAAACGTCAGATGGGGATTGGCCATCAAGTCGTCGCGCAGCGGGCTGCGATCCACGGCGGTTAGTGTCGCGCCGTGCGTCAGCGCCAGCCAGGCCCAACTGCCAGGGCTGCTGCCCAGATCGACGCAAGTTTCGCCCGCTTGAATTTCGCGTCCCAGGTGAATTTGCGACTCGCGGAGCTTCATCATCGCCCGCGAAGGCGCTTCGCGCTCCGATTGAACCTCCACGCGCCCGCCAGGCAGGCGACTGATGCACCGTCGCCAATGTTTTCGCGCAGCCGGCAAGCAGCTCGAAACGAAGCCCGACGTCGGATCGACCAGCCCCACTTGCACGATTGCTTCTTCGGGCAGAAAGTTCGTTTGCGCGGCAGGCACCAGACTGCGTAGCAACCGCCGTTGTTTTTTTCGCAGCAGTTCGCCGATGGCGTCGTACACCAGCGTACAGCGCCGCGCGCCGGAGTTGGTTCCGGCCTCAGGCACGTTGAACACGTGCAGTCGCCACGGGCCTTCGTGCTCGGCCAGCGTGTCAAGCAACTGTCCGCCGGCCTGCGCGGCCCAAGCGGAAATCGAAGCATCACGCACGTCCGTGGCCTGCGGCAGCACTTGTTGGCAGAAGGCAACGCAGGGCGGTTCCTGATCGCTAGGCAATTGACTGCTGACTTCCAACCAACCCGGCGCGATGGTTTTCACTTCGCCCTGCGGCAGAGCGCGGTGCAATTCCTCGCTGGCCACGTGCTCCCAGCCCTGTTCGCAAACGAAAACATCACGGGTCATTTCGGGCCGACATGCCAGCGGGGTGAATTGAGTGAATCAGACGATGATTGATAACGAATTCCGGCGAACTGGCGCAGCGTCAACTTTGGCGATTGCGCAGTGCAGCGGGCGACGGATGCCGACCGGAAATGCCCGCCAAAAACATCCGCGAATCGGCCCTGCGGCGCGAGCCTGGCCCAAACTTCGCTTGTCAATTTTAACACTGCATGGGATAGTTGAACCTTACCGAATGCCCCAAGTTTCCGAGTTTTTGCACTGATGCCTGATTCCACCGCGCCCGTCTACTCGCCTTCTCAGTCTGGCCAAATCTTGCGGCAGTTGTTGCGCGAGCGAATTCTCGTGCTCGACGGCGCGATGGGCACCATGATTCAGGCGCTCAGCCCCACCGAAGCCGACTATCGGGGCGAGCGATTCATCAATCATCACAAAGACGTCAAGAATTTCAACGACCTGCTGGCGATCACGCGGCCGCAGTGGATCGAAGACATTCACACGCAATACTTGGCGGCTGGCGCCGACATCATTGAAACCAACTCGTTTAACGCCACGGCCATTTCGATGGCCGACTTCGACATGCAGGCCGACGTGCGCGAGGTCAACTTGGCCGCTGCGGCCGTTGCCCGTCGCGCGGTCGACAAGATGAATCGCCTGACGCCGGACAAACCGCGCTTTGTGGCGGGTTCCATCGGTCCCACGAATCGCACGCTGTCGATCTCCGGCGACGTCAACGATCCGGGGCACCGCGCCGTGACCTACGATCAAATGGTGGACAACTATTACGAGCAAGTGGCGGCGCTGGTCGATGGCGGCGTGGATCTGCTGCTGGCCGAAACGGCATTCGACACGCTGGTGCTCAAAGCTTGTCTGTTTGCCATTGAAAAATATTTTCTCGAGCATAATGTTCGCCTGCCGGTGATGGCCTCGATCACCATTTTTCAAGGTGGCCGAACGCTCTCGGCGCAAACGCCCGAAGCGGCTTGGCTTTCGATCTCGCATGCCGATCTGCTCAGCGTGGGCATCAACTGCGCGCTCGGCCCCAAGCAGTTGCGGCCGTACCTGGAAGAAATGTGCAACGCCGCGCCGGTGTATGTGAGTTGCTACCCCAACGCCGGGCTGCCCAACGCGTTTGGCGGATTTGACGAATCGCCCAGCGACATGGCCGTGGTGCTGCGCGAGTATGCCGATAACGGTTGGCTGAACATCGTGGGCGGCTGTTGCGGCACTACGCCGCCGCACATCAAGGCGATTGCCGCCGCGGTCAAAGATCGCGCGCCGCGCAAGCCTCCGCAGATCGAACCGCTCTCACGCTACAGCGGCTTGGAGCCGTTGGTGCTGCGTCCCGAGAGTAATTTTACGATGGTGGGCGAACGCACCAACGTCACCGGTTCCCGCAAGTTCGCCAAACTGATCAAAAACGAGCAGTACGAAGAAGCCACCGCCGTGGCGCGCGGGCAGGTCGACGGCGGCGCCAACATCATCGATATCAACTTCGACGAAGGTCTGCTCGATAGCGAAGCGGTCATGACCCGCTATCTGAATTTGATCTCCGCCGAAAGCGATATCAGCCGCGTTCCGATCATGCTGGATAGCAGCAAGTGGTCGGTGATCGAAGCTGGTTTGAAATGCGTGCAAGGCAAGTCGGTGGTGAATTCCATTAGCCTCAAAGAAGGCGAAGAGGCGTTTTTGCATTACGCTCGCTTGGTGCGCCGCTATGGCGCGGCCGCCGTGGTAATGGCCTTTGACGAAACGGGGCAGGCCGTCACGGTCGAACATAAAGTCTCCATCTGCCTGCGCGCTTATAAACTGCTGACCGAAGTCGTCGGCATGCCAGGCAGCGACATCATCTTCGATCCGAACATTCTGACTGTCGGCACCGGCATCGAAGAGCATAACCGTTACGCCATCAATTTCATCGAGGCCACGCGGCGGATCAAGCAACTCATGCCGCTGGCCAAAATTTCCGGCGGCGTTAGCAACATTTCGTTTTCGTTCCGCGGTAACGATGTCGTCCGCGAGGCCATGCATGCCGCGTTTTTGTACCATGCCATTAAAGCCGGCATGGACATGGGCATTGTCAACGCCGGTCAATTAGCCAACTACGACGAAATTCCCAAGGAACTGCTGGAGCATGTCGAAGACGTGCTGCTGGATCGCCGGCCCGATGCCACCGAGCGGCTGGTCACGTTGGCGGAATCGGTCAAAGCCAAAGCGACGGGCGGAGACGATAACCAACTCGCCTGGCGAAAAGACACGGTCGACCAGCGCTTGAGCCACGCCATGGTCAAAGGCATTGCCGACTTCATCGAGCAAGATGTCGAAGAAGCCCGCGCCAATTATCCGGCCGGATTGCAGATCATCGAAGGTCCGCTGATGGCTGGCATGAGCATTGTGGGCGACCTGTTTGGGGCCGGCAAGATGTTTTTGCCGCAGGTAGTAAAGAGCGCGCGGGTCATGAAAAAGGCCGTGGCCTACTTGCTGCCGTTCATGGAGCAAGAAAAAATCGCCGCCGGCAAGGTCGACGAAAAGCCGCGCGGCAAAATCCTGATGGCCACCGTCAAAGGCGACGTTCACGATATTGGCAAAAACATCGTCGGCGTGGTGTTGGGCTGCAACAACTATCAAGTGGTCGACTTGGGCGTGATGGTGCCGGCCGAAAAAATCCTGGAGACGGCCGTCAAAGAAAATTGCGACATCATCGGTCTCAGCGGCCTGATCACGCCCAGCTTGGACGAGATGGTGCATGTCGCCCACGAGATGCAGCGTCAAGGTTTTACCAAGCCGCTGCTGATCGGCGGTGCCACGACCAGCGCCAAACATACGGCCGTGAAAATTGCGCCGGCCTATCAGCATTCGACCGTCCACGTGATCGACGCTTCGCGCTGCGCCGGCGTGGTGGAGAAGCTGCTCAATCCGCAGTCGAGCGCCGATTTCGATCGCAATAATCGCGCCGAGCAAGCCCGCGATGTGGAAGCGTTCAATCGTCGCCAACAAGTCAACCTGGCGCCATATGGGCAGGCGGTCGAGCAGCGATTTACCTGCGACTGGTCCAACGTGCGGATCGACAAGCCGGATTTCATCGGTCGCCGCGTGCTGGCCGATTTTCCGCTGGAAAAGATCGTGCCGTACATCGACTGGACACCGTTCTTTTTGACGTGGGAAATGCCAGGCAAGTACCCGGCGATTTTTCAGGACGCAAAACTTGGCGATGCGGCCAGCAAATTGTACGACGATGCGCAGTCGTTACTTGCGCGAATTGTTAGCGAGAAACTGCTCCGCGCCAGCGCCGTGTATGGGTTTTGGCCGGCCGCCGCGGTGGGCGACGATCTGGCTATTTATGCCGACGACACGCGCGGCCAGGAGATTGCGCGGATTCACACCCTGCGGCAGCAATGGGAACGTAAGGGACAAAAATCGTTTTACGCCTTGGCGGATTTCATCGCCCCGCGCGACAGCGGCCGGCAAGACTATCTCGGCGCATTCGCCGTGACCACAGGCCTGGGCTGCGACGAGCTGGCCAAAAAATTCGACGCCGACCACGACGATTACAATTCGATCATGACCAAAGCGATTGCCGATCGGCTGGCCGAAGCGCTGGCCGAACTGCTGCACAAGCAAGCCCGCGACGACTGGGGTTACGGCCGCGAAGAAAGTCTTTCGACCGAAGAACTGATCGACGAAAAGTACCGCGGCATCCGTCCCGCGCCGGGTTATCCGGCTTGCCCGGATCACACCGAGAAGCGCACGTTGTTCGATCTGCTGCAGGCCGAAGCGGCCACCGGCATGCGGCTGACGGAAAGTTTTGCCATGTGGCCGGCCGCCAGCGTGAGCGGTTTTTACTTTGCACATCCCGAGGCACGCTATTTCGCCGTCGATCGGCTGACGCGCGAGCAGACCGAGTCTTACGCGGCCCGCAAAGGCATGCCGCTGGCGGAAGTCGAAAAATGGCTCGCGCCCAACCTGGGCTACGACCCAGCGTAAATGAATGGTCAACCGCATTGACCGTCAAGCAATGAAAATTTCTCCGATTGCTGGCCAGCAACGCCGCGCCCAGCAACGGACAAGATCATTCATCTCTTCCTGAATATTCGTCGACTGATTCGTCTGGGAAGCCCCGTCAACCAATCGATGCCGAAAAACACCGCGATTACAGGAAGTACCAACATGCAGACAATAAGGAACGACCGAAAAATAACTTCCTCTGAGTGAGGCGCCCGCTGCTCGTGATAACGCGCGTCGACCCGAACGAAAAACGGAAGTTATTGTTCGTTCGTTCCTAAGTCCCAATATCCCGCCGTATCCAAACCGGACCAGGCCGATTCCGATTAAGAGTCCGATATTGCCGCCGACTCCACCGCCGACCAAGATCGAGGGCACGAATCCCCATCCCAATTTAGAATGAATGTAAATCAATCCGAATTCGGAGCCCAAGAAGAAGAGCAAGATTAACAGCGACAATTCGAATACGTTCACAACGCGACCGCGAAGTCCGTGTGCCCAAGTGAACATGCAAGATATGCTCACCGCCATCGAGCATAATAATCCTAGCCATTCTTCAGTGCGACTCTGTCCCAAAATCAGTGCTGATGAATCACAAAGTTGTGCTGTCAATGTCGTGAATTGCAAACGTCCCATCGGCGACTCCGCGCAGGCCTTCTAATCGGATTGGAACACGATTCACACGATTGATCGCAATCTTGCGGAGACTTGTGGCGCGGGAAGGTTAACTGCTCCGATCCGAATTGTAAGATTCCTCTACCTGCTCGCAATCGTCGATCGCCAGTCATTATGAGATGAATAGTGCCACTTCGCAACGATCGAGAGCGGCAAGGATTGTCGCGTCCAGCCGCCTGACGCGTGGGCAGAACAAGGCCCACGCGGCACTTAGAGGTATGTTGCTAGCCGAAATTGAAAAGTGGTGCGCGCTCAACCTGGGCCACGACCCAGCGTAAACGCGAAGTTCGCTCTTGTTCAAAATTGCTTAAGCATCGTTCCAGCGCCGTCGACACCAACCTAGCCAATCGTGCGCTTGCGAAATGGTTTCGGCATATGGCGATTCCGCCCAGCGGAAGAACGCCGCTTCCAGCAATTCGGCCACGCGATCCGAAGCCAGCCAGTTCAACGTCTGGTCATTCGTTGTGCCGGCCGGCGGGGCGAGCTCGCGCTTGGTCGAGCATAGATCGAGCAGGCGGCGCTGAACATCAAGCACCGACACGGCCAGATGCGCGGCCGCGATAAAACCATCGGTCGGATCGGCGGCGTCAGTCTCCCAGCGCAATAAGAATGGAGTCAAATCTTCGTGAAAGCTCGACAGAACATGAAGCTCATTCTGCGCCGTCCAAACGCCACATGGCTCCGTGGATGGCATCGTGGCAAGGATGCTGGCCCACAGCGACTCGGAATATTCCTGGATCGCATTGTGTTCAGCCTTTGGCCAGCGATGCCATTGGCCATACTCCAGCTTTCCGCTGACCATATCAAGTTCCACGCAAGCTGGCACTCCATGCTCAAGCGTCGGTTGAGGATCCGAATTTGGAAACGCGATCAGTTCGAGCATTCGCGGCAAAAAGTGCTTGAAGTCATCAACAGTGCCCCAAGTTGTGATGGCTTTCCATTGATAATTTTTAAATGCGGCGGCGGGTAAGCGACACAGTGAATCGGCCCGCAGCGGCCGATCATCGCAAAAGTTCGGAAAACACCTATCTGGCTGGATGTACCTCGCCAGTTTGTAGCTGCCAAACACTTGGTAAACGCGCCGCACACATTTCCGCAACTCAGCTTCTCGTGCCGTCAAGTCAACTGCCATGATTATCGCAATCAGCGTATTGCCGGGAGTTTTAAAATTTGTGACCGCGTTACAGCCATTTCGGTTCGCGCTTTTCCAAAAACGCCTGGAGGCCTTCGGCGGCCGCTTCGGTGGTGCGGGCCGTGGCGCTCAGCGCCGCGCCTGTGGCCAGTTGCGTGGCCAGCGTCTCGCCAATGGTTTCGTTCAGCATCCGTTTGCTCATCAGCAGACTTTCCGGCGCGCCGGCGGCAATCATTCCGCCTAATTCTACGGCGCGTGGCCAGAGTTGATCCGAGCCCATCAGTTCGTGAAACAATCCGACGCGATGCGCCTCGGCGGCGTCAATGGTTTGTGCCGTGAGCATCAGATACGCGCTGCGACCAGCGCCAATTCGATACGCCAGTAGCGGCGCAACGATGCCGGCTACCAAGCCGCGGCGCGGTTCCGGCAAACCAAAACTGGCGGTCTGCGCCGCGACGACAAGATCGCAAGCCAACATCAGACCGGCGCCGCCGGCCAAGGCCGGTCCGTTAACGGCGGCAATCAACGGCTTGGGAAAGCGGAGCATCTTGAGCAGCAAATCTTGGTATTGTTCGGCGTCTTGTTGCCACTGTTCTTGGGCGTCGGGCTCGACGCTGGTGGCCCGCATTTCCGCCAGATCCATGCCGGCGCAGAATGCCGGGCCAGCGCCGGTCAGGATCACCGTCCGCACTTTGCGCTCACCGTGCAGATCGCTCAGCGCCTGATCGATATCGCTGAGTAGTTGTCGCGACAGAGCATTGCGCTTGTCGGGCCGATCGAGAATGATCGTGCCGGTTTGTTGATGGACGTTGATGCGAACGAGCATGGATTGCCTGCGGTAATGATCGGAGCGATTGTGCGGCCGCGTGGTGAACGGCTGGTGGAGTTAAGGCACGGACGAGTCGCGGTCGTGCCGAAATTTTAACAAAGCGAATCGGTATTGCCTGCGCGTTTCCGGTTTGCAGTGATCTCTCGGATCGCGGCAACGAACAACTGTCCCGTGGCGGCAAAATTTGACGTCAAAAATATTCGCCATTCCTTTCCCGAAGGAGTGGCGAATCGTGTAGTTTTTTCAAAGCGTTACAAACTTCGCCCGATCGCTACCGGCGTGGCAATGCGAATCCGCGGACTGTTTGCCGTCAATCCTCAAGAGCGGCTATCGCGTTATGTCACGATCGGTACGGACGCATGCAAGCGAGTCAATCGGTGTGGTCGTTCTTTACGTTTTTTCAAATCCAAACGTTGCCTTCGCCTAGGCATAGTAGGGTTATAACGGAGTTAGGGCTTATGATCTGCGAAAGTTACCGATGGTTTTTTGACCGAGGCCAAAACGTAACCTATAGTAACTCTGGCCACGGAGCCTGACCCGTTTTTTGGCCAACGATTTGATTGCTCATACTCCCCTTGCCTCGCGGACGGAAACGCAAAGGCCGCAGCCTGTTGCGAAGTTCTGCCCGCGTGGTTGTGCCCTCTCAGGTGCCCTACCTCATGCGATCTCGGGTCATTTTTGGCCATTGTGCCACTGCTCGCGTTTTATCGCTCGTTTTACTATTGAGCGTTTGCTGTCTGTCCGGCAGTTTGCCGGCCCAGTCGACGGTCAAAATCATTCCGCCAGCCGCGGAAGCAGAACTCGTCTCGCTGTTGGAGCAGGGTCGCAAGCTGGAAGGGCAACGTCGCTGGGGCGACGCACTCGCGCTGTACGAAGAAGCCTTGCATAACCGACCGGGCGAACGCTCGCTCGAACAGCGTGTCGATACCGCCCGCATCCATTACGATTTGGGCCGGCGTTACCTGGACACCAGCTTTCGCAAGGCCACGGTCACGCTGACCGAGTCGCAAGCCTTGGACCTTTACACCCAGGTGCTGCTCAAGATCAATACGCATTACGTCAATGCGCCCAATTGGCGCGACCTGTTCGAACACGGAACGCTGACGCTCGAGACCGCGCTGGGTGAAGCGGCATTCGTTGAAAACAATTTGAAGAACATTCCGGCCGAGCGTATCGAAACGTATCGCCAGGATTTGCGTCGTGGGCTGGCCACCCGCCCCATTCGCGACCGCCAGGATGTGCGCGAAGCGGCCGATTACGCTGCCCGCCTGGGATTGCAGGAACTGGGCATGCCAGCCGCCGCCACGATCTTGGAGTTCACCTGCGGCGCCACCGGCGCTTTGGACGAGTACTCCACGTTTCTGACCGGCGACCAACTCAACGATTTGTATTCGCAAATCGAAGGTAACTTTGTCGGCCTAGGCATCGAACTCAAGGCGCACGACCATTCGCTGTTGATCGTGAATGTCATCACCGGCAGCCCGGCAGAAAAAGCCGGCATCAAGCCAGGCGATCACATTCAATCCGTCAACAATCGTTCGACTATCGATTTGACCACCGATCAGGCGGCCGAATTGCTGCAAGGCGAAGAAAACAGCATTGTCGAGTTGGTGGCTGTGACCGGCAGTGAGTCGCCCCGCAACTTAAGCGTTCGTCGGCAGCATATTGACGTGCCAAGCGTGGATCGCGTCAAGATTGCTGACGCGGACAACGGCGTGGGCTACCTCAAGCTGTCGTGCTTTCAGAAGACCACCAGCAAAGATCTGGACACCGCGCTGTGGAACTTGCACAACAAAGGCATGCGGAGTTTGATCATCGACTTGCGCGGCAACCCCGGCGGTCTGTTAACGGCTGGCGTTGAAGTGGCCGACAAGTTCATCGAGCAAGGTACGATCGTCTCGACTCGCGGACGCAATCCGCAAGAAGATTACACCTACGGTGCTCATAAGGCAGGTACCTGGGGCGTGCCGCTGGTGCTGCTGATCGATGGCGATAGTGCCAGCGCTGCCGAGATTTTTGCCGGCGCCATTCGCGACCAACATCGCGGTACGATTGTCGGCGTCCGCAGCTACGGCAAGGGTTCCGTGCAAGGCATCTTTCCGCTCAACGTGGCCGGCAGCGGCGTGCGATTGACCACTGCCAAGTTCTACTCGCCCAACGGCAAGGCATATGCTCATGTGGGCGTCGAAGCCGACGTCCAAGTGCGGCAGACGGCCAAGCCAATCGACAATCGTCTGATGCTGGCTCAACAAGTGGACGACGATCCGGTGCTGACCGCCGGCCTGCAAGCCGCCAAGCAAACAACCGCGCGTCAGACCACGGCGGCCGCCCGCTAGTCGGGCACAAATTAAAAATCATCGCGTGGCGAAGATCATCGCTCCGCGATACGAAGCCCCGTCCAGTTTGGCGGGGCTTTTTTCGTTGAGTCGAATCCAGGCACCATCAACCCGTGCTCAATCGCAGGCCCTGCGGCAGGCTCTCGCCAAACATCAACCCCTGCTCTTCTGCCTGAAGTTGCCCGCCCACCAGCACAAGTTCGACGTAATGCTGCGGTGCGTTACGGGCGCGGAGCCAGGCGGCAACTTCTTGTCGTAGCGGGTCGGAGACGTCGCGATAGCGATCCTCGGTGCGCCGCGCGGCCTGCATCGCGGCGAACGAGGCGGTTTCGCTTTCACTTCGCAAGCCCAGCAGTCGCTGCAGCCAGCGCTCGGCCACTTCCACCGGCACGACGATGTTTAACGGCCCGTACATCGGCACGCGGGCCGCCAGCCGGCCGAGCGCCCAAATGGCGGCGTTACGGACGTTATCGGCTTTCTCGCGCGCGGCCAGCCCGAGCAAAATGTCTCCCAGTTCGATCTTCCAGGCAACGCTCAGCAGTTCGAGCGCGCCGAGCAACCGCCACAGTTCGGCCGCTTCGTGCGCGCCGGGGCGGAACTCGCCGCCGCGACCTTTCGCCAGCGCCTGGCTCCACTGGCGATATTCGGCGATCAGCGGTTCGGCCAACGCACGCTGCTGTCCAGCGGTCAGTCCGCCAGCAATGCGTCGCCAGAGTATCCAGCGTTCCGCGCGACACATCGGATTGGCGTTGACGAGTTTGCCGTGCAAGGCCCGCCAGGTTTGACTCACGCGCCAATCGTCCACGGCCAGGCCATAGCCGGGCCGTAGCGAAAAGCCCAGCAAATTGAGCCAGCGGGCTTCGTGAATGGGGCTGAACTTGCGGCCCGCTTCGCACTCCAGCAGTGTTTCCCATAAGTTGCGAAGCAGCGATGGCGGCCACTCCTGCCGCGGGCTGCCGATCCGCTGCGACAGACGCTTCATGATTTGTTCGGGCAGTTGCTTGTCCTTATTGGCCGGGGGGCCAAAGGTTTCCGCCACGATCTGTCGGCAGTCGACCAGCGTTTGATCGTCGACAATGCCCAACTGTTCGGCAACTCCATCGTGCGCGGTGCGATCAGTTTGCGTGGTCGCTCGCACGTCGAACTGCAGTCGCCAGGTGCGCGGTCCGGCCAGTTCGCTGCACCACAGTTCCAGCGTGCCAATTTCCGTCAATCGCGCGTGGAGGTTGACGGTGATCGCGTCGGCGGCTGCGGATTTTTTGCTGGATTGCAGCACCGTGCGGATCGGCGGCAAGGCGGTCATTTGTTCGGGGTCGATCGAAATCAGTTGCCCCGGTCGATCCGACAAGCGCGTGCTGGAAACCAACAGCGGAAATTCCACCGGTTGGCGAATCAGCAATTCGAATCGCCGCTCGGTCAGGTCCACGCTCTGGCCTTCTTCCAAGCCGGCAGGCAACAGGCAAACTGCCTGCGGTTCGGTTTGCTGGCCATCGCCGACGCCAATGTAATAACTGCGTGGCAGCCCGGCGGCGATTCGCGTGCCTTGTCCGCGGCGCACCATGCCGTAGTAGGCCGCGCCCCAGGCTACGGCCAGATCCAGCCGCTGGTTCTGCAGCACTTCTGGTCGCCAGCGCGGATTTGCGGTTGTAGCATCCGGCGGCGAGAACCAATCCGACAGCACATCCAGCAACCGCTGACGCAACACCGGCGACGCAAACAGACCGCCGTTAAATAGCACCAGGTCAGGGCGGGCCGAATCGTTACCGATGGCGGATTGAACGGCATCGCCAGACTTGCCGGCCGTCAGCGCCCGCCGGTGTGCCGAAAGAAACGCGGCCAGGTAGCGCGTAATGGCCGAATCCGTGGCGTACGGCAAGCCGAATTCCTGAAATCCCGAACGGCGTGGGCTGGGGCGTGCATCCAGCGGCACGCGCGGCAAAAACCCTTCGACCAACTGCTGCTCGACGTCTTCGCGCGTGACTTCCACTTGGCGGCTGCCGCCGATCAATCGCGAGCCGCCGCCCGGCACGTTGACCGTCAGTTGGGCGGGCGGGTTTTCTCCCAGCAGCGTCTCTTTGGCCTGGCGGCAACTGCGGAGCAGCACGCCCCAGCCGCGCGCGTCGAGTTTGCCGCCCGCGACGAGGCGCTGCTCCAGATGATGGGCCAGCGCGAGGTCGAGATTGTCGCCGCCGAGGATCAAATGGTCGCCGACCGCTTCGCGGTGGAACTGCACTTTGCCGCCGGCTTCTTGTCGCACGCGGATCAGCGTGAAGTCCGAAGTGCCACCGCCGATATCGCAAACCAGGATTTTTTGCCCGGGCGAAACGCGCTGTTCCCAGTCGGCGCCGTGCTCGTAAATCCAAGCGTAAAACGCCGCCTGCGGTTCTTCAATTAAGACCACGCGCGGCAAGCCGGCTCGAGCCGCCGCTTTGACGGTCAGATCGCGGGCAATCTCATCGAACGACGCCGGCAGCGTGAGTACCACATCCTGCTGCTCCAGCGGATAACGCGCAAAACGATGATTCCAGGCCGCCCGCAGATGCGCCAGGTATCGCGAACTGGCCTCGACCGGCGAGAGTTTATCCACGTCGGCCGCGCCGTGCCAAGGCAACAGTTCGGCCAAGCGATCCACGCCGGTATGGCAGAGCCACGACTTGGCCGACGCCACCAGCCGCGCCGCTACGCCACCGCCATGATCGCGCGCGAAAAAGCCGACGACGTGCCGGGGCGCTTCCACATCCCAAGGCAATCGCAACGCGCCAGGCGCGAATTCATCGGGCGCTTGTTGGTAGTGGAACGATGGCAACGTCTCACGCGTTTCCACCACGTTGGCGGCCGTGAGTTGTGGCACGGCAAAGGTTTGAATTCGCCACGGCTCTTTGGTCGTATCGACAAACGCCATTGCCGAGTTCGTCGTGCCTAAATCGACGCCGACGATATACCGGCTGGGCGCGGGTTCGGCCGTTGGATCGTCGGGCAGGTGCGGTGCTGGGCTCATGGGAAACGGGCGCGCTGGCTTGCGGGCGAGAGTTACCGACCGGACTTATTTTGCAATCGGTCCACGCCAACGTGCCAAACTTCATGCAAAAACTGGTTGTAACGTTTGTCTTGCGGGTTTTGTGCGTGCGCGGCGTTCTTGAAGTTGCCGTAGTCCAGATCGGCCACCAACCGCTGCATCAGCGCGGCGAATGTCACCGCCGGCACGATCATCCGAAAGGCATAGTCCGTGCCAGCCTGCGAAACGATTTCAATTCCGCCCAGCAGTTCGGCGAAGTTGGTCTGGAGAGCGGCGAGGTGACTTTCGCAGCGGGCGCGAATCATTCGCACCTCGGGATCAACCTGGCCGCGACCCGCGCCGGCTTGCTGGCTGCCACAGACGACGCTGAAGAATCCGTAGCGGGTGGCGAGCCACATAGGCGCCTCGGTATTAAGTGCTGGCCGCAGGTTTTAGTAATTGCTCGATCGCGGCAAAGATTTGCTCGGGGCCGGACATGCGTCCTGGGCCTTGTTGCCGGCAACTGAGCCAACCTTCATCCGGGCCAATCATTTGCACGCCGTCCGCTTTGAGCTGGGCAATGTTGCGCTGCACGGCTGGTTTTGCCCACATCTGGTTGTTCATCGCCGGGGCCATCACGACTTTGCCGGCAAAAGCCAAATACAACGTACTCAGTAAGTCGTCGGCCGCGCCGTGCGCCGCCTTCGACAAAAAATTGGCGCTGGCCGGCGCAATGCACAACAACTGCCGATTGTCTACCAATTCGATGTGCGCGCCCAGTGGATGCTCGTCGGCGGCAAACAATTGTCGGGCAACGGGCTTGCCCGTCAGCGCGGCAAAGGTGGCTTCGCCAATAAACTGCGTGGCGGCGGCCGTCATCACCACGTCCACTTCGGCCCCGGCTTGCACCAGTTGACTGACCAGTGCGGCCGTTTTGTAAGCCGCAATTCCGCCGGTGATGCCGATGACGATTCGCGCGCCGTGCATAGTGAGCCAGCCGATCGGAAATCCGATCATTCGTTTAAGCTATCAACAGAAAAGCCGCGGACGGAGTTTCCGCCCACGGCACAAATTCGAACAATGATGTCGGCGAGCGATTACAGGTTGTTGAGATCCAACTCCGGACCATCGGCACCTTCGGGCGAATCGCCGGTGACGCGGACCGAAGCGCTGGAGTCCAGATAGATTTTGTCTTGCAGAATTTCCTGGATGACAATTTCCAGCTTGTTATCGTCCGGCATATCGACCAACGGCCGCGCGCCGGCGTTGATGGCGACCAGTCGCTTTTGGATCAAGGTCGACAGTTTAAACCGTCCGCCCACTTTGTTAACAATGGCTTCTTCACGCAGCGCTTCGATCATCGCGATGTTTCCTCTTGCCGTAAGATCTGACAGATTCGTTCAACCGCCGCGGGGACGGATTGGTTCAAAACTTGATATCGATAGCGATCTTCAAACTGCAATTCGTGTCGCGCGACTTCTAACCGCCGCTGAATGGCCGCATCGGATTCCGTGCCGCGCGAGCGTAGACGCCGCTCCAATTCGTCGACCGATTCGGGACGAACAAAGACCGTCAGAGCATCCGGATATTTCCGCAGAACGGCCAGCGTGCCATCAACATCAATCTCTAAGACTACCCAGTTTCCGGCCGCAAGTCTAGGGGTGACTTCGCTTTGGAGCGTGCCGTACCAGTAGCCGCGGCCAAAAACCTCAAAGCATTCCAGAAATTCATCGCGCTGGCGGCGGGCGGCAAAATCCTCGGCCGTCAGAAAGTAGTAGTCCACGCCGTGCTGCTCGCCAGGGCGCGGGGGCCGCGTGGTGGCCGAAATGCTGGGCAGCAACTGCGGGCAGCGGAGGAAAACTTCGCGCAGCACCGTGGTCTTGCCGGCGCCGGATGGCCCGGAGATCACAATTAACTTGCCGGGCGAACTACTCATAACCGCATCTTTTCACATTGCCGTACGGAGACTCGAACTTGACCGCCAGCAGAGCGGATTACTCCACATTCTGAATCATTTCGCGAATCCGCTCGATCACGGCCTTGATCTCGATCACGTGGCGAGCAATCTCCAGATCGCTGGACTTAGAGCCAATGGTGTTGGTCTCACGGAGCATCTCTTGCGTGAGGAACTCGAGCTTACGCCCGGCGGAATCCTCTTGATCCATGATCGAATCGAATTGTTCCAGATGGCTTTTCAGCCGCACGATTTCTTCGGAGATGTCGCTGCGCTCGGTGAAAATGCTAATTTCGCGGATTAGATCCGAGGCGCTGAGCGAAACCTCGTATTCGGCCAGTACCCGCTTGAGACGTTCTTCGAGCCGCGCGCGATACGCGCCAATGGTCAGCGGCGCGCGAAGCTCGATATGGCCGAGTTCCTCGCCCACAGCCTTGAGATTGGCCTTGAGATCATTGGCCATGCTGCGGCCTTCGTCGTTGCGCATTTTGTGCAGATGCGTCATGGCTTCGATGAGCGTATCCCGAAGGATAGGCCAATCGGCTTCGACTTCGCGAATGCCGGCGGCATGCTCGTCCACCACGCCGGGCAGACTGAGTAGCGACTCAGCAGTGATGGCGCTATCTGCTCCCCAACTCTTGTTGATGGCCAGCAGTTGCTTGCGGTAGGTTTCCAGCACTGTGCCATTGATACGAAAATCGTCGGGCGAGGCGGCCCGATCAACACGGATATTGACTTGCACGGTGCCGCGTTTGATTTGCTCGCGGACCGCGCCTTCGATTTGCGCTTCAAGCTGAGCGTAGCCATCGCTGCAGCGAACGGACAATTTGAAATAGCGGCTGTTAATGGTCCGCAGTTCAACCGTGACCGCCAGCCCGGCTTGCTGAGAATGCGCTTCGCCGAAGCCAGTCATACTGAGCAGCACGGGAGAACTTTCAGGGAGCTAGAGTCGAAAATTGAACAGCAAGGCCAGGGTCGTTGAACGCGGCGGCGCGTGGGAACATGTCGACGACTATTCCGCCGGCTTGTCAGTTTTTTCGGTTGAATCCGACGCAGCCTTCTCGACGGGCGCGGACTTCTCGACGGGCGCGGACTTCTCGACGGGCGCGGACTTCTCGACGGGCGCGGACTTCTCGACGGGCGCGGACTTCTCGACGGGCGCGGACTTCTCGACGGGCGCGGCCGTTGCTGGCTGCTCGGGCGAAGCGGCCGGTTTCTCGGATTTTAAGGGTGTGGTCGCGTGGGTTGTGCCATCGGTGGCTTTGTCTTTGCCCGTCGTTTCTTTGAACGGGACTTCTTTGCCTGCGGCATCTTTACCGGCTGCCGATTCTCCTTCGCCCGCTTTACGGATGCCCTTGGGCGATTCGACTTGCGGCTCTTGGCGCGCATTGGCGCCGGCTTTGGCGTTGAACTTCGATTGCTCTTGATTGGTCGTTTTGAGCATTAGAGCGCAGAGCAGCAGCCAGAAGATGGCCGTGCCCATGGTGATCCGCGTGAACAAGTCGCCGGCTTTGGTGCCGAAGGCGCTTTGGCCGCCCATGCCGCCCAAAGCGCCGGTCAGACCGCCGCCGCGTCCCCGCTGGATGAGAATCAACAAAATCATGAATAACGAAGTGACGACGAGCAGAAAGCCAAACAGGAAAATCATGAGATACGTGCCGTTAAAGTAACGAAGCTTGTGTGGACGTCAAATTGCCGTAGCCGACAGCGAACTTAAGCCGAGATGGCGCGAACGATTCCCAAGAAATCGCTGGCTTTCAGGGCAGCGCCGCCGACCAGCGCACCGTCGATATTCTTTTGGCCGAGCAATTCGGCGGCGTTGTCTGGCTTGACGCTGCCACCGTACTGAATTCGGACAGCCCCGGCGACTTCGGCATTGTAACGAATGGTCAATAAATTGCGAAGGTCCAAATGCACCTCTTCGGCCTGCTGGGGCGAGGCGGTTTTGCCGGTGCCAATGGCCCAAACCGGCTCGTAGGCAATGACCACGTGCTGCATTTGCTCGCCGGTGATGCCTGCTAGCGAGCCTTCGATTTGCGTGCGATTGACTTCGGCCGTTTTGCCGGCTTCGCGCTGTTCGAGCGTCTCGCCCACGCAAAGAATGGGCTTTAGGCCGGCGGCCAAGGCGGCCTTAACCTTGAGGTTGATCACGGCGTCGGTCTCGCCCAGAATGTGCCGACGCTCGCTATGGCCCAAAATCACGTACTCGCAACCGACATCCAGCAGCATGGCGGCGCTGGTTTCACCGGTGAATGCACCTTTGGCTTCGTGATACATATTCTGAGCGCCAAGTCCAACCGATGTCTTGCCGACAATCTTGCTGACAGCCTTGAGGTAGACGTTGGGCGGGCAGACGGCCACTTCCACATGACCGGCCGCCGAAGCGCCGGCCGCCACGGCTTCGGCCAAGGCCACGGCTTCTGACTCGTTGAGATTCATCTTCCAATTACCGGCAATCAGCTTCTTCCTCATACGTGCACTCCAGGCAGGGGAGAAATCTCTTTTCCGAGCAGATGGGCCAGATCGCGAATTTGCTTGGCGATCTTGGCATATTGTTCCGGCAGCAAGGCTTGCGGCCCGTCCGACATGGCGTCTTCGGGCTGGTTATGAACTTCGATGTGCACGCCGTCAGCGCCGGCGGCCACGCCAGCTAACGCGCACGGCGGAATCAAGTCCGGCCGGCCGGTGGCATGGCTGGGGTCGACGATGATCGGCAAGTGCGACAGACCCTTGACGCAGGGCACGGCGGCCACGTCGAACAAATTACGCGTGGCGTTGTCGAAGCCTTTGACGCCCCGTTCGCAAAGCACCACGTTGGGATTGCCTTGCGAGAGGATGTATTCCGCGCTCATCAACAAGTCTTGAATGGTGGCGCTCATGCCGCGCTTGAGCAGCACCGGCTTGCCGGTCTGCCCCACTTCCGTCAACAGCGAAAAGTTCTGCATGTTGCGGGCGCCCACTTGGATCATGTCGGTGTAACGGGCCACCAACTCGACGCGGCGAGTGTCCATGACCTCGGTGACGATCGGCATGCCGTGTTTGTCGCCGATATCGCGGAGGATCTTCAAGCCTTCTTCGCCCATCCCTTGATAAGCGTAGGGACTGGTGCGGGGCTTGAAGGCGCCGCCACGAAGGATGTTGGCGCCCGACTCCTTGATCGAGGCGGCGATGATGTCCAAGCGTTCCGCGCCTTCGATGGCGCAGGGACCAGCGATCATGGCCAGATGGCCGCCGCCGATCTTGACTCCGGCAACATCCACAATCGTCGGTTCGCGCTGGGCTTCGATACTTGCCAATTTGTATGCGGGCAACACGGGTACGACTTTCTCAACGCCAGGGATGGCCATCAGCGGCGTGACGTGCAATTTGGCTTCGTCGCCAATCACACCGACAATCGTGCGATACGAGCCGCGGCTGAGGTGCGCTTGCAGGCCGAGCGATTCGACGCGCTCGACCACGTGATTGATTTGATCGTCCGTGGCGTGGGGTTTCAGGATGATGATCATGGCTATTCGATAAACCGCAATAAAGGTGTCAGACGCCGCCGGATTCGACCAAGATCGCAGATTGTTGGACGAAACGCCGGGCCAAGTAGTATAACCGCCGCAGGATTCCAGCGTAACGGGTCTCGGATTGTTACAACAAAACCATCCGCTGCGGCCAATTTGCCGCAACTCACGGCCCTGTTGGATGGAAACCCGGAGCCGATCTCGATACGATAAACGGCTCACGCGCCTGCGGCGATGCGGCCCCGCCATGCGGCCGATTTCGCGGCCGGTTTGCGCGGCGTGTCTCGAAAGTTGGACGGTGTGCCATTAGCCTCAAAATTGCGACCCAAACCTCGCCGCCCCAGCCTTGGTGGGGAAGCCTGCTGATCGTCGAGTCGCAACGCAGCTTGCGCCGCAAGATCGAGTCCGCGCTGGTGGCCGAAGGACGCAGCGTGGCGGCCGTGGCCACAGGTGCCGCGGCGCTGGATTATCTGTCCGAGAATCGTGTCGATCTGCTGATTCTTGACGACCAATTGTCGGACATGGGGGCCGAAATCCTGCTGCAACAATTGCGCGATCGCGATTGCGGCTCGACATTCATCGTCATCTCGTCCAACGGCAACGCCGCGGTCGCCGTCGAGATGATGAAGCAGGGCGCACGCGACTATCTACTGATTAACGACACGTTTTTGAGTGTGCTTCCGCCGCTGGTGCAGAACCTGCTGCAAGAAGTGGACAACCAACGTCGCCTGGACGAAGCCCAGCGCGCGCTCCGTGTGACCGAGCGCCGCTACCTGGCGCTCTCGCAGATTTCGCCAGTCGGCATCTTTTACGCCGACATTGATGGCCGCCTGCTGGAAGTCAACGATTGCTGGTGCCAAATGAGCGGCTTGAATCGCCACGAAGCATTGGGCGACGGCTGGGCGCGAGCCGTCTACCCCGACGATTTACCGGCACTCCTAGCCGTGTGGCGCGAGACGGTCGTGCTGCAAAATCCGGGCGAAGCCGAGTGGCGGTTTTTGCACGCCGACGGCCGCGTCGTTTGGGTCTGTGCCAACGCGGTGCCGGAACGCACCTCGACCGGCCTGGTGACCGGATTCGTGGGAGCCCTAACCGATATCACGCTCCGTAAACAGGCGGAATTGGCGCTGGCCACCAGCGAGCAACTTAACCGGCAAATCGTGGAGTCGATGCCGGGCGGATTGCTGCAGGTGGATCGAACCGGACGGATCGTCCGCGCCAATGCCGAAACCGCGCGGGCCACCGGCATTCCGCTCGAAGTTCTACAGACTCTGTCGATCGATCATTTTACGGAAAACAGTGTCGACGAGCACGGAAACACCATCACGGACTCGATCGTCGATCGCTGCTTGAATACCGGCCAGGCCCAGTCGGGCGAACTGCTGGGCTTGCGTTTTCCCGATGGCCGCACGCAATGGGGATTAGTCAACACCGCGCCGCTCTTCGATCCGCAAACCGGCGAAGTCAGCGGCGTGCTGCTGACGTTTTTAGATGTGTCGCAGCGTAAGCAAATCGAAGAAGCGCTGGCCCGCTCCGAAGCGCAACTCCGCGCGCTGGTCGAGCATTTACCGTTCGACGTATTTGCCCTGGATGGCAACGGTCGCTACACAATGCAAAACGCCACCACGCTGGAACATTGGGGCCAGTTGATCGGCCGCACGCCGGCCGAAGTGGGCGTTCCGCCCGAAATTCTCGCCATCTGGGAAACCAACAATCGCCGGGCGATGGCCGGCGAGATTATCCGCGGCGAAGTCGAATTTCGCATCAACGGCGAACTGCACACGTTCTACAACGTGTTGGCAGCGATTCACGGCAAAGACGGTCCTGAAGGCGTCGTCGGCGTCAATATCGATATTACAGACCGTAAGCAAGCGGAAGAACGCGCCCGCCTGCATCTCAACGAGCTGGCTCACGTCACGCGTTTGGCGACGATGGGCGAGATGACTTCCGAACTCGCGCACGAAATCAATCAGCCGCTGTACGCCATCGTCAACTATGCCGAAGCCAGTTTGCGAAAGTTACAGCCGCTACACGGCGCGGAGATCGAACAAGCGCGCGACTGGCTGCGCAAAATCGCTGAACAGGCGCGACGCTCCGGCGAAATTGTCCGTAACTTAAGCCGCTTTGTTCGCAAAACGCCACCCAAGCGCGAACCGATCGAGGTGGCGCAGTTAATTCGCGACGTCGTGCGGCTGCTGGAATTCGATCTCCGGCAAGAGAGCGTGCTGCTGAGAAAACGAATCGACCCCGACCTGCCCACCATCTTGGCCGATGCCGTGCAGATCCAGCAGGTGCTGGTCAATTTGGTGCGCAATGCCGTGGAAGCATCGGCCGACAATCCTCGCAACCGCCGCGAGGTGATCGTCGCCGCGTGCCGCGTGGATGCGAGCCATTTGGAAATTGCCGTCATCGACTCCGGTCACGGCGCTTCGCCCGAACAACTCCGCAAATTGTTCGATCCGTTCTACACCACAAAAGCCAACGGCCTAGGCATGGGACTGGCCATCAGCCAATCGCTGATCAGCGAACATGGCGGCCGGCTCACGGCCGAAGCCAACGCCGATCGCGGCCTGACATTCCGCGTGCTCCTGCCGGTGGCGATCGAAAACGTGATCGAAGCCCAATAGTTGCCGGGGCGAATCGTCGCCGCTTTTCAATCGCTTACGCCGGCTCGATCGATTGCTCTTCCAGCGCCACGATCACCAATTTGTGGCGATCGGCAAATTCGACGACTTTCGCCTGATCGACGATGATCGTGCGGCCGGCTTCGATGGCCAGCACGCGTCCGCCAGCGGCATGCAGATTTTCGACAGTCCACAGGCCAATGGTGGGCACGTCAAACCGCATGTCTTGCTTGGGCTTGGCGACTTTGACCAGCGTGAACTCGCCCTTGGGGCAAAGTTCGCCGGCGCGGCGAATGCACTGATCGGTGCCTTCGATGGCTTCGATGGCGATGGCCGCGCGATCTTTGACAATCACGCTTTGGCCAACATCTAACCGGCCCATCTCTTTGGCCAAATTCCAACCGAAAGCAATATCTTTGAGTTGCGCGGGCGTCGCGCCGCGTCGCGTAAGCTGACCGGCTGACACCAGAAGTTCTGGGACAAAGTCGGTGGCCGGCGCGATGGTAATGCCCGATTGTGCAAAGCGATTCACGACGGCTCCCAGTAACGTATCGTCGCGACGATCTTGCCGCGTGCTGATGAAGTGTGGGTAAAACGTTTTGACGGCGGTCCAGTCTGGCAGGTGCTTAAAAAACGCGCCGCGCTGAAACAGCAGCAGCTTATGAACTTTGCCGGCCATCGTCGCGAGTTGCACGTCTTGTCGCGAGAAATATCGAATGGCCTTGCCCATCCGCGCCAAGCCGAGCCAATCGAAGTCGTCGCAAATGGCGGCCAGGGCCGGATCGGCATGATCTTTAATGCCCAGGCAGCAGACACGATGTCCGCTCTGTTTGAGCGCTTCGGCGACCAGGATCGGATATCGACCCCAGCCGGCCACCAGTCCGACGTTATTGCTCATGATCGAAGCGCCTCATGCCGCCGCATTGTCGCGTCCCGAGTTGCCAGTCAGTTGATCGACGGTACGCTGCAGTTCCTTGAGTTGGCGGCGCATTTCCGGCAACTTGGCCTGCACGGCGAAATTCATTTTTTGTTCGCGTTCTGGCATGGCCGGCGCGCCCAGCATATGAGCGCCTGCCGGAACATCGTTGACCACGCCTGCCATGGCGCCCAGCACGGCGCGTTCGCCAATGTGTACGTGGTCTCGCACGCCCACTTGGCCCGCCATCACCACGTAATCGCCGGTTGTGGTGCTGCCGGCGATGCCGACCTGCGAGCAAATTAAATTGTGTTTGCCGAGCCGGCAATTGTGGGCAATCATCACCAGGTTATCGATTTTTGTGCCGTCGCCGATCACCGTTGGGCCGTACGTGCCGCGATCGATGGTGGTGTTGGCGCCAATTTCAACATCTGTGCCTAGTTCGACGTATCCCAGTTGTGCGGAGAGCACGTGCTTGCCGGTGGAACTGTGGTAACCAAAACCGTGCGCGCCCAGCGAGGCGCCGGCATGGATGATGGACCGCGCTCCGACGCGCGTGCCTTCGTACAGCACGGCGTTGGAGAAGATCGTGACGCCTGGCCCCAGCTTGCTGCCGGCCAGTATTCGTGCGCCGCCATAAATGGTGCAATCGTCGCCCACTTCGACATCGTCGTCGATGGTGGCGCCGGCATGAATTTCGAGATTCGCGCCCAGCTTGGCCGAAGGACTGATGTGAGCGGCCGGGCTCACGCCGCGGCGCACGATGGCGCGGGGCGGATAAAAATGGTTAACAATCTTGGCGAACGCTTCGCGGACATCGTCCACCAGAATGGCGGCAATTTCTGTCGGGTTGAACGACCTGGGCGCAATGACGGCCGAGGCATGACTGCGGGCCAATCGCGTCAGTTTATCCGCGGCGTCCAGCAGCGAAATCTCGCCCGCCCGTGCTACTTCCAGCGTGGCAGCGCCTTCGATCAAAAGGTTTGCGTCGCCCAGCAGTTGCCCGCCCAAAAGTTCGGCTAATTCCGCCAACCGAGTTGCCATGGCGTGGAGTCCTTTCCGGGGTCTGCGCGGCGCAACCATCCGTGGCCGCAATGTTGGGTTAATTGCCCTGCCATGCTAAGCGGCGGGGACGGAATCGACAAGATCGATTGCGAGTCGCGAGAGGGCCGGGTGGAGCAGACGTCCATCGCAGCGGAATGCTAGCGAAGCATGCTAGTGAGCGAGTGGGCGAGTGCAACGGGGCACGAGTGGCGGACGGAGCGGTAAACCGAATCGAGCCTGGCCAGATGCGGCCAGGCTCGAATTAATGAGTCGTTTTTAAAGCTGCTATTCGCCGCATTCGGTGCAAGTCGAACGCACATGCTTTTCCCAGGCGTGCGGTACGCGCACCGGGTTGCCGTGATCGCCGGTCCAATTGCCGCAATGATCGCAGGGATCGTGCGATTCTGGGGGATCGTTAAACCATTCGCTCCAGTACGTTTCGCCACAGCCGCAGTTGCACCATTTGCATCCGGCATGATATTGAAGCGGCGTGCTACCGCAACCATCACCGCCGCAATGACCTGTGGAACATCCGCACGCCGGCGAAGTGTGTGGGGTGCATGCGGAGCATACGCTGGTGCAACCGCTCTCGGCAGGTGCAGCGCTTGCGCAGCCGCCCGAGCAACTGCCATCGGCGCAGTTACCGCCCATTTTGGGCAGAGTGGCCGTTCGGCTGGACCACCAGCCCGTGCCACCGCGCGGGCCGTTAAAGCAAACGTAGCAGCCGGTCGACGCAAACAGCGTATATCCGACGACAAATACCATTGCAATCTGTTTGAACATTTGCATGTTCCTTAGGGCGAAATCATTGCGAATACCGCTAGCAAGACCTGAGCGGTTGTGCCGGTTGTATGGCCTTCGCAGGATTTATCGTCCGGCTGCCGGCCGAAAATTCAACCAAATTGGCAGCGTCGGGCCAGTGCCCTGCTTTTGCTGGGTTTCCCGCGGCGTTTTTCGCTCAAACACTCGCCGGCAAACGGCTGCAGTCCAGCGAATGGGCTTTAACCACCGGCTCGAGTCGTTGGTTGGCGACGCTTCCAGCGTCGGCGGAACTGACGCTCGCCTGCCTCCTCCGCACATCACGGCCGCCGGAGTCGTTTTGACATGGGCCGAACGTCGGAGTGCAATTGCCCTCCGCCGTGTAGGCACGCTGACGAGTTGGCACTGGCTTTGCTTTAAGGCTGCGATCATCTGCGACATTGCTCCTCGGGGCCGGAACAGAGAAGAGCAGTTTTGGAAACGGGGCGGGTGAGCAGACGAAGCAAAGGCAACACATCCGCAGTAGCCGGAAATGACGTTGGTTGCGTGACAAAACCAAGACGATGCCATCGACAACTAGCGGCAACTTCTGGCGAACCAAGGCGAATGACATGGCGAGTTGAGAGTCGCAGCGCACAGCGGTTCTCAACTCGCCTGTTGCATTCTGGCTGTATCGTTTTGCAACATACGTAGCAAATCGATACATCGGCAATCGGCCTCCGCGGGACATGACTTCTCGTAAAAAATAAAAATCGCTGCGATTTCGGAAGCTGGAATGTTGAACTTCGGACGGCAGATGGATCGCGCGAATTGATTGGCAGCAGCAGCGGCCACCGGATTTGGTCGCCGGGCCTCGCGGAGAATAAAATCCTCATCGCTGGAATAAATTAGGCGACCCCGGACGAATAGGACGTGCGCGGGACACTCATGAGGCGAATCCGGTTTTGGTCAGAATCGATACTTTGCTGGTGTTCGGCAGGCGACTCGATTTCGGTATGCGGCCGATGGCCGATAGGACGGCAGCTTCTAAGAAACGCAATTTTTTGAGCAATATGAATTGACAGTCCGTGGGCAACCATTACGATGAGATTGCCTCATTTTCGACGAATTTTGGGTTAGCGTATCTTTTGGAGAGGAAATCCATGTCTCGTGCCCAACGCATTTATCTGGCCGCATTCTGTGGCGCGGCCGTCACGCTCGTCGGCGTCGGAGATCGGACCACGGCCAGTGCCGCCGAACGTGGCGTCAAGTCGTACGGCATTCCCCAAGTTGAAATGATCAACGAACTGATTCGCAAAGGCTGGACCGACCGCGAATTGGCGCCGTCGCAAATGGTCAGCGATAGTGAATGGTGTCGTCGCGTTTATCTGGACGTGATCGGCCGCATTCCTTCCGGTGAAGAACTGGCTCAGTTTCTTGGCAAGGATAAAGGCGACAAGCAAAAACTCATCGATCGTCTATTGGACGACGACAAGTATACCGAAGAATACGCCCGCAACTGGGCTCAGTTGTGGAGTGTGACGTTGATTGGCCGCCCCAAGGGTGCGCGCGATGAGATGCGTAGCCTGGTCAGTCGCGAAGGCATGTCCAAGTGGTTGCGCGACGCGTTTGCTCGCAACATGCCCTACGATAAATTCGTATCGGAACTGGTCACGGCCACCGGTGCCACCACGCCAGGATCGGAACCCGGCGACGATTTGGGCCACAAGATGAAATTCAATGGCGCGACGAACTTCCTCGTTGGCAATATGGAAGAAGGCGGTCTGCAGGCCACGGCTAAAACGGCACAAATCTTCCTCGGCATGCAAGTGCAGTGCACGCAGTGCCACAATCATCCGTTCAACGAGTATAAGCAAAATCAGTTTTGGGAGTTCAATGCGTTCTTTCGCCAGACACACGCCCACAAGATCGGCACGCGCCGCAATGTGGACAGCGCTGAGTTGAAGGACGACGGCTTCAAGATCAGTGGTATGGACGAGGATAAGAAGGCACGCGAAGTCGAAGGCGAACGCGGCGAAGTTTACTACGAGATGCGCAACGGCAAGATGGGCTCCGCCTACCCTGTATTTGTTGACGGCCGTCAGTTGCATGAAGTGCTGAAGTTGTCGAATCCGTCGGATACCGCCAACATCAGCCAGGCCAACCGCCGCAAGGAACTGGCCAAGATGATTCTCAGTTCGGAGTACATGGCCAAGATTATGGTCAACCGCACCTGGGCGCATTTCAACGGTTATGGTTTCACCAAGCCAATTGACGACATGGGCCCGCACAACCAGCCCACGCATCCAGAATTGCTGGATCGTTTGGCCAAGGAATTTGCTGGCGAGGTGACGGTGACCACCAGCGAGACTCCCAGCGCCGGCACTCCAAACAATAGTCGATATGATGTCAAGCAATTGATTAAGTGGATCGTATTGAGCGAGCCTTACGCGCTGTCGTCCAAGTTCAATGCTCGCAACAAGCAAGACGATCCGTCGATTGGCGAAAAGCCGGCCTTCAGTCACTTTTACTTACGGCAAATGCGGGCAGAAGAACTCTATGAATCGCTGCTGGTTGCCACCCGCGCCGACGCTGCCAAGAGCAGTGTCGAACAGCGTGAAGCCACCAAGAACGAATGGCTCAAGCAATTCACAATCGCCTTCGGCACTGACGAAGGCGACGATACCACGACATTCAACGGCAGCATTCCGCAAATCTTGATGATGATGAATGGCGATCTGGTTAAAAAGGCGAGCAGCGTCGACCAAGGCGGCTATTTGCACAGCGTGGCCAGCGCCAACGGCGACAACACCGCCAAGATCAACGCACTCTACATGGCCGGACTGGCCCGCAAACCAACCAATGGCGAGTTGCAAGCTGCCAGCGGATTACTGGCCGCCAAGCGGGGCAACGTGGTTGGTGCCCTGCAGGATATTTGGTGGTCGATTCTCAACAGCAACGAGTTTATCCTCAATCATTAGTAGTTGTCGTTCGGTCATTCGCCGAACCGCCTGCTATGCGAATTTGTTTCCCCGACTCTCAACCATAACGATCAGAACTTCTATCACGGCCGTAGCCCGGAGATTGCAATGAGCCTGTTTTCCACGCCCGAGGGCATGTCCCGACGTCACTTCATGAGTCACTTGGCTGGCGCTTCGGCGATGGCCATCCCGGCAATGTCGTTCACGTCGGCGCTGGCAGCCAATTCCAGCTCGCTGTCCAAGAATCACAAGTCGGCCATCTTATTGTGGATGGGTGGCGGACCACCGACGATCGACATGTGGGACATGAAGCCAGGCGCCGCGACCGGCGGTCAGCACAAGCCCATTGCCACCAGTGCCGATGGCGTGCAGATCACCGAGCACATGCCGTTGATGGCCAAGCAGATGAAGCACATGGCCATCGTGCGGTCGATGAGCACCAAAGAAGCCGATCACAATCGTGGTCGTTATTACATGCACACCGGCTACGTGCCGAATCCGAATATCGATCATCCAGGCTACGGCTCGGTTGTGGCGCATGAATTGACGCCGAAGGATCTGGAAATTCCGCCGTTCGTCTCGGTTGGCGGCGGCAGCGTTGGTCCCGGCTTCTTGGGCATGCAGTACGCCCCGTTTGTCGTCAGCTCCAACGGTGATGTCCGCAACCTCGGCATGGGCATGCCAGACGATCAACTCCAACAGCGGATGCGGATGCTGGCCGCCATTGAAGACGGCTTCATCACGCAAGTCACTGGCGAATCGCCACGCGTAGGCTCCGACGGTCGCTCCTCCATCGGCAAAGTCACTTCGGCCTCCGAGCACCGCAAGGCGATCGAAAAGACCGCCATGTTGCTGACTAGCAAGCAGATGGAAGCCTTCAAGGTCAACAAAGAGCCCAAGGAAGTTCAAGAGCGTTACGGCACCACCGGCTTTGCCAAGGGCTGCCTGATGGCCCGCCGCTTGGTTCAAGCGGGCGTGCCGTTTGTGGAAGTCGATCTCGGCGGCTGGGACATGCACAATGGCGTGTTCACTTCGCTGCAGACCAAACTGCCCGAACTCGACAAGGCCATGAGCGCATTAGTCGAAGACCTCGTCGAACGCGGCATGTGGAAAGACACCGTTGTGATTTGGATGGGTGAATTCGGCCGCACGCCGCGAATCAACGGCAACAGCGGTCGCGATCACTGGGCGCGAAGCTGGAGCACCGTGGTCGGTGGCGGCGGTTTCAAAGAAGGTATCGCGGTTGGCGCCACCAATGCCGACGGCACCTCGGTTGAAACCGAACCGTACACCTCGCAAGATCTCATGGCCAGCACCTGCAAGGCCTTGGGCATCTCGCTAGATACCACCTTCACCAGCCGCAATGGCCGGCCCATGAAGATTGCCAACTCCGGCAAGGTCATCAAAGAACTGTTTGCCTAATCGCAAGCGGGCGCCGTTTTGCGGCAACTGAACTGACGTCAAAAAATAGAACGGCCGAGAGAACACCAGGTTCTCTCGGCCGTTTTCGATTGCCATCGGAAATGCGGCGAAGTTCTCGCGGGGCAATTCGCAAGTGGCATTTAAAACAGAACGTTAAAGTCGCCTGCGGCCAATCACGGAGCAAAAATGTGAAAAGATGACATTTTCGTTTCCGCTGGCCGCAAGCCCAAGCTATGTGTTTCGGACGAAAAGCCGTCCTACGTTGTTCAACTGCCTGTCGCCGGCAACTCACGGCGTTGGCGGCGAAAATACCTGTCTCGGCAGTCGTCTCGATTTCATCTTCATGACTTCCGCCAATATGCAGAGCGGAGAACAGCCAGCGATGTTACAAGCCGCCGGCCAAGAATTGCCACACGGCAAACACGGCCGCGGCCGATCGATTTCGCCTTGCTTGCGGCCCGGGCGTCAAAGATACTAATGGCCGTGTACCAAGCGTTTTCCGTCGCTTGCGGCCGTCGGGGTTACCGCGATGCGGCGGGCGGCAGCGATCTCGCCAATTTTGATTTCCGCTGTGGGTTTATTGAAATTATGATTCTTGCAAATCGAACCTCCGCGCCGTCCGACGTTCGCCCCGAGGCACGCTGGCATGCGCTGGCCGACCGCGTTTTGTCGGGCGTCGAACTCTCGCACGATGAAGCGTTGGAGGTGCTGCGCTGCCCCGACGCGGAACTGCTGGATTTGCTGGCGGCCACTTACCGCGTCAGGCAGCGGTACTTTGGCAATCGCGTGCAGTTGTATTTCCTGATGAACGCCAAGAGCGGGCTCTGCCCGGAAGATTGCGGCTACTGTTCGCAATCGAAGGTCTCAGACGCTGAAATTCCGCGATACAACTTGTTGAACCGCCAAAAACTGATGGATGGCGCCCGTGTGGCGGCCGAGCGGAAGAGTGCCACGTATTGCATTGTGATCTCGGCCCGCGCGCCCACCGAGCGTGAAATCGACGCCGTGACGCAAATCGTGCCGGAGATCAAAGCCAAATACAATCTGAATGTCTGCGCCTGCCTGGGCTTGCTCACGCCCGAACAAGCCAGGCGGCTGAAAGACTGCGGCGTCGATAAAGTCAACCACAACCTCAACACCAGCGAGCGGTTCTATCCGGAAATTTGCAGCACGCACACCTATCAAGATCGAGTCGATACGTTGCGCAACGCCCGCAATGCCGGCATCGAACTCTGCTCGGGCGGAATTCTCGGTATGGGCGAAACCGACGCCGACGTGGTGCAAATGGCGCTCGATCTGCGCGAGTTGGGCGTGGCTTCGATTCCGCTGAATTTCTTGAACCCCATCGACGGCACACCGCTGGCTGGCACGCAACAACTCACGCCGCGATACTGCCTCAAGGCGCTGTGCATGATGCGGCTGGTCAATCCCACGCGCGAATTGCGCATCGCCGGCGGGCGGGAAATGCACTTGGGCAGTCTGCAAGCCATGGGGCTGTACGCGGCCAACTCGGTTTTCGTCGGCGACTACCTGACCACCAGCGGCCAGGCGCCCGAGGCCGACTACAAAATGATTGCCGAATTGGGTTTCGAAGTCAGCCGCGACGAAGAAGTGGCCTGCCGTACGCAACCCGATAGCGCCGGCACCGTGCAACAGAAGTGAACCGGTTTTAAGGCAATATTTTTCGGCGGTGGCCGTTGATGTCCAGCGCGCCCGACCAAAATCCGTTTCAATCGCCAGCCACCGTCGCGGACGACATCGCGCCAGTCAAAGCCGTTTCGGGCAACGATCTCCGCCGTGTAGCCGTTTCGCAACGATTGCTCACGCTCTGTGCGACGTTACAAGTCGCCGCATTGATCCTTTTGACCTGCGTGCCTGTGTTGCATTTTCAACGGCAGAATTCGCGGGTTGATGATTTGGTCTACACGATTTTGGTTGAAGCGGCGGCGATCTCAGTTTACGTCGTGGCGTTTATCATCGCCACCTTGGCTGCGATCGCGGTCGTAACACGAGTTTGCACTCCGCGCGCGGGGGTGCTGACGATCTTGCTGGCAATCATCCCCGTCGCTGGATTCATTGCGCTCTACCACGTTGACCGAAAGGCACGCGCCTATCTGCGCGCCCGAGGTATTCGCGTCGGCTTCTACGGGGCAGATGTCGGCCGGACGTTTTGAGCGGTGCGGCGAAATAGCCCTGGTGGCTCGCTTGGCCTGGCGATTGACCAACTGCCTGATTGTCAGTCCTAGCCCGCATTTCTCACATGGGGATTGAAAAGGGGCTGCCTGGTGTGGGATAAGTTGTTTTACCACAAACGACTTTCGCCCACGCTGCAGGACAGCCCGATGGAAACAGAGTGTAGCAGGCCGACGTTCGAATTTCAGCCCCTCGGCAGCCGCCAAGTCACGGCGCGGTTTGATGGCGGCACGATCACGT
>JBBRCE010000007.1:0-148487 GCA_038205115.1 Pirellulales bacterium | reverse complement strand
GGCTAATTGTTGCGGCCGCGTGTCGGTTCGTTTCGGTTGGCCAGCGCACCGGCGAACCTAATTTTGTCTAGCAAACCATCCACACGACATCTCCTGCCACCAGTCTCATGCACACGCAGGCTGTTTGCCGACGGAAAATTTCGTTCGCAGTGTTGATTGATCAACGTTGATTGATAAACGTTGATTGCTCAACCGCTCAAGCATTTCGCCTGACCGCTGCGAACTCGATTTTCCCCTTCGGGTGTTGTGCCTGCCTTTGCACGCTGAGTTGTCAGAGCCCTGGGTTGGCCTCAAATCCGTTGTCCCGCATTAGGCAGACTTTCCGCCCGCGAGATATATGTACAATAGTATACTATATCCGGCGAAAAAGTCAACGGGATCGCTGCTCGATTGCAGGCTCCGACTCGGTTGGCGTCATTCAAACGTAACCGATAAATCGTAAACGATTGAAAATCCGGACGCTCGCCGCGCAAGATCCCCGATGCCAGGAGACGAAGCCTCGAATGCAGTGCGTTTCGAAAGCGGGATCTGGTAAACGGGAAAACCACTGGCTACTGCATCGCTACGAACAGCATGGCGGGCGGTTGCCCGCTTCCGTCAGGGTGAAATTCGCTTAATATGATCGCTGTCGCATGCGGAGCGCTGGCAGGATTCGACTGCCGTTGACACATTTACAAGTCGAATTGCGACAACACGTTACGCCCCACGAATCAATTTTATCCGCTAGGAATTGTGCCAGAGCCCGTTGATTCGGCCTCGTTTGGCGCGATTCGATACTTGCGTCCCCGCCCGCTCCCCACTGCGACAATCTGCTCGCTGGTCGCTAAATCGACCAATTCTCGCTGGATGCGGCGTCGCGGGATTTCCACCCCAATGCGCTGATGCAGGTCGCCGATGCTCACGTCGCCGTAAATCGCAAAATCTTGCAGGATCAACGCCCGCAAGCGGTGCTTCTCGATTCCCTTGAGCGTGGTGGTACCTTCGAATGCCAACTTTCTTAGCACATGGGGATCGACCAAATACTCCGTCGCTTTAGTGTGGCCGCGCTTGCCAACCAATCCCCAACCCCTCAACCGCCCGAGCCACGGTCGCAAATCATCTGCGTTCTTAAGTTCCAATAAATCGACGAGTTCAATGGCCGTCAAAGCCTGGTGCTGAGCGATCAAGCCGAGCGTAATCAATTCTTTCTGTGTGGGATAGAAGGTCTGGTGCGCCTTCACCATGAAGTCGACGACCTCTTGGCGGGCGATGTGCTTTTTTACCGTCACGACCACGCGGTCGTTATTCTCGCTCACCACCGGTGGCTTCTTGCCGCTGGCCAGTAATACTTCATACATCCGGTCGTAGCCGCTGCCCTCCCGCTCCATCAACTTCAGGTCGTAAAAGACCTTCGCCAAGTGCGGATTGCGTTGGCTGGAAGTGTGCAGAATGTTGTTCGGCGTAGGGCCGGTTTACCTCGCGATTTTGGTGTGCGAGATCAGTTTGACGTCGCCGCCGGTCGGCTGCTCGCGGATTACGCCGACGCCTTTGCCGTAATATTTGTATTCGGTGGTGCCGTCGGCCAGACTCTCTTTGACCTTGATGCAATTTTTGTACGTACCGGCCGGCACGACCACGGTTTCGTCCACCGCCATGATTTCGTCCAGTTCGCCGATCGATGACGAAACATCTTCCGAACGCCATTTCAGGCCCGCTTTGGGCTGGGCCGGAAACATCACGCCGGGCACGGGCGTGTCTTTGCCCAGCAGCCAACTGCCGGTGTGGCTCACGACTCGGCCGTCTTTGTACTCGTCCACCTCTTCGCCCAGGTAGTAAACGGTGCCGTCGTCGTCTTGGGCGAAATAATCGATGGCCACTTCGTCCAGCACGCCGTCGGCGTAGGCGCGATCTTCAACCACCAAGGCTTCGACCTTTTGATCGCCGATGGTAAATGTCTTGTGCAGATCGGGCCGGACGGTGCGGGTGACGCGAACTTTTTCGGCCCCTTCCGTGCCTTCGAAAATGTCTTGCTTGAGTTCGGCCAGCGGCAGATACGGGTTATTGATTTTGGTGGGATGGCTGAATTTGACGCCTTTGAGCACGGCCTTGCCGCGTGCGGCCCGTTCGGTCGCCTTGTCGGCGGCGTCGTCGGCTTTGGTTGCGATCAGCTTGCCATCGGCGCGGATCACCAGGTCTTTCACCACGCCAGCCTGATCTGTGATTTGGGCTTCGTAAACGGCCTGCCCTTCGTTCTGCTCGGTTTCCAGATCAAGCGGGTTAGGTAAACCGCCTTGCGAAACCACAACATCGCGAACGGCACGCGGCGCGTCGTACCAACCGACCGGCTTGCCGGCCAGCGCCGGCCGCGACACGAGCCCAACCGACACGGCAAGTAACAACGTTTGACCTAAGCGGATTTGATTGCGGTGCATGGATGCTCCAAGAGAATGCTCTGCGGCGTGGCCGCTCACTTTCAGTACAGTTTGATGTAACCCACGCGACGTTGCAATCATGAGACGTGCCGTTGATCGCCGCCAAGTGAATTCGTCGGTTGCTGCTGCGTGATGCAGTGGAACGCGCCCAGACCCCAGGCAAGTTGCCGCGTGGGCAGGCCAATGGCGCGGCGATCGGGCAGCAGCGCGGACAAAATGCCCAGCGCCACGGCGTCGGCCGGGTCGTCGAATTGCGGCACAATGACCACGCCGTTAGCGATGTAGAAGTTGGTGTAACTGCCGGGCACGCGGCGGCCATCCTGATACATGGGCCGCGGCATCGGCAGCGGAACGATTTGCAGCGGTCGGCCGGCTTGATCCGTGGCGGCGTGCAGGCGAGCGAGATTGTCTTGCAGCGCGGGGTAGTTGACGTCCGCGGGATCGTGTTCGACGGCGGCCACCACGGTGGTCGGATTCACGAAGCGGGCCAGTTCGTCGATATGGCCGTCGGTATCGTCGCCAACGATGCCTCGTCCTAGCCAGACAACGTGCGGCGCGTTGAGAAATTCGGCCAGATAGCGCTCGATGTCCGCGCGGTTGAGGTGCGGGTTACGGTTGGGATTGAGCAAGCACTCTTCGGTGGTGAGCAGCGTGCCTTGGCCGTTGGGTTCGACGGCGCCGCCTTCCAAGATGATGCCGGGCTCAAAGCGCCGCAGGCCAAGCCGCTCGGCAATCTGCCGGGGCACGGCGTCGTCTTTGTCGAAGTGCGGATATTTGCGTCCCCAGGCGTTGAAGCCCCAATCCACCAGCGCCGGCGGCTGATCGGCCGGTCCGACCAAAAACGTGGGGCCATGATCGCGCGCCCAAGCGTCGTTGGTTTCGATGTCGTGCAGCCGCACGTTGGGCAGGTCGCCCACCATCGTTTGCGCTTGTCGCCAGGCGGGGCCGCCGGCCAGCACGTTCACAATTTCGAACGCGGACAAGGTTTGGATCAATCGCGCGAACACGCCTGGAATGGGCTCGAACGCGCCGGGCCAGGTGGCCTGGCGATGCGGCCAGCTAATCCATGTGGCGTCGTGCGGTTCCCACTCGCCCGGCATTCGATAGTGCAGCGCCGCGGGCGTGGTCATGACAGCCAGCGTTTGGTGAGGTCGCCATAGGCGTCGATGCGTCGATCGCGTAAAAACGGCCAGTGCGTGCGGACGTAATCCAACTTGGAGAGATCGCATTCCACCAGCAGCGTTTCTTCGCAGTCGTGACTGGCGCGGGCAAGCACGTTGCCGTTGGGATCGACCACAAACGACGCGCCCCAGAAGTCGATGATGCCTTCGCGACCCACGCGATTCACGCAGGCCACAAACACGCCATTGGCAATGGCATGGCTGCGCATCATGGTTTCCCAGGCCGAATGTTGGCTCGGGCCGTATTCGGCTCTTTCGTGGTCTTGCCAGCCGATGGCCGTGGGATAAAAAATGATCTGCGCGCCAGCCAGCGCGGTGAGCCGAGCCGCTTCGGGATACCACTGATCCCAGCAGACGCAGGCACCAAGTTTGCCGGCGCAGGTGTCGAACGCGGAAAATCCCAAATCGCCGGGCGTGAAGAAAAACTTTTCGTAGTAGCCCGGATCGTCGGGGATGTGCATTTTGCGATACATGCCGGCGGTGCTGCCGTCGGCTTCGAAAATGACCGCCGTGTTGTGATACAAGCCCGGCGCGCGGCGCTCGAACAGCGAGGTGACCAGCACCACACCGTGCTGCCGCGCGGCGTCGGCCAGCGCCTGGCTGGTGGGGCCGGGAATCGATTCGGCCAGATCGAATTGCGTGTGATCTTCGGTTTGGCAAAAGTACAAACCGGCGAACAGTTCTTGCAAGCAGACCACGGTGGCGCCGGCCGCGGCGGCTTCGGCAATGCGGCTGAGCGCTTTATCCAGGTTGGCCGGCTTGTTGTCCGTGCAGGTCATCTGCACCAGCGCCAGGGTGACCGTGCTGGGCGGAGCGGTTCGGTGCGAAGGGTTGAGGGTCATGCCTTTGATGGTAATGGTTCGAAGGCGAATGGCAACCTTAAATCGCGCAGCGTGGGCAAGCTCGCCGCGATTGCTCGAAAGCTGTCAGCGCGATTTACGGAGCGCCGACATTTCGCAGTGCCTGCGCGAACTCGCTGAGAATTGGCGATTGAAACCGATCTTTGCGCCACAGGATGTGAACGCTGCGTGACGGCGACGGCGCCGCCAGGCGACGATAAATGCAGCGTCGGCCCTGCTGCTCGTGGCAGGCCATCGCCGGAATCAGCGACAGTCCCTGCCCCAGCGCCACGAGTTTTTGAATCGTCAATAGTTGCACGCTCTGACAAATGATCGTTGGCAAGCAGCCGTTTTGTTTACAAAAGCCCATCGCCTGCTCGCCCAGGCAATGTAGCTCGTTCATCAGCACAAAGGGCTGACCCGCCAGATCGCTCCAGGTGATGGTCCGCTTGTTGACGAACGGATGTTTGGGCGGCAGCGCCAACAGCAGCTCTTCGCTGAATAAAACTTCGCTGCCGAAAAATTCGCTGGCTACCGGCGAGGCGATGATGCCGACGTCCAACTCGCCTTCCAGGCAACCCCGGACGACATGGTCGGTGAGATTCTCATTGACCATCACCGTGGCGCGCGGAAATCGCTTGGAGAATTCCTTCAACACGGGCGGCAGCAAGTACGGCGCAATCGTGGGGATCGCACCAACTTGGATTTTGCCTTGATGCGGATCGGCGACCGCTTTGACGCGATCCGGAATGCCATCGATTGCCGCCAAAATCGCCACCGCGTGCGCGTGCAGCGTCTGGCCCGCAGCGGTCAAGCGAATGGAACGACCAAGCCGATCGAACAGCGGTTGGCGAAGTTCGCGCTCGAGCTTGATGATTTGCTGACTGAGCGACGGCTGCGCCACCAGGCACTGTCGCGCGGCGCGGGTGAAGCTCCGTAAATTAGCTACTGCCACGAAGTACCGGAGCTGATGTATTTCCATAGTCAATAACTATCGATTGCATAGGAACAAGATATTGGAACTATGATCTTAAATTCGTTAGGCTGAGTTTTCCAGCCATCTTTCGCAGCCGGCTCGGGGCGACTAGCCGCTTGGCGGGTCAATTCGATATCATGGCCATCGAGAGATTCAAGGCTCGGCCGCAGGCTTGCTGCGGCCGACGCTGGACTGCCACACTTGTTAATTCGCCCCGAACGGCCCCGCGGACGATTTTCGTCTGCTCGGCAAACTGTTGGAGGAACAACCATGGACGCTAACGGCAAATGCCCTGTGACCGCTGCTAACTCGAATCCCCCGCCCATCCGGCATGGGCTGACGGGCACGACGAATCGAGACTGGTGGCCAAAACAGTTGAAGGTCGAACTGCTGAATCAGCATTCGGCCAAGTCCGATCCAATGGGCGAAGAATTCGATTACGGGAGGGAATTCGCGAGCCTCGATCTGGCGGCCGTCAAGCAAGACCTGGCGACCTTGATGACCGACTCGCAGGATTGGTGGCCAGCCGATTTTGGTCATTACGGACCGCTGTTTATCCGCATGGCCTGGCATAGCGCCGGAACGTATCGCACTGGCGACGGTCGTGGCGGCGGTGGGCGCGGCCAACAGCGTTTTGCGCCGCTCAACAGTTGGCCGGACAACGTCAGCCTCGATAAAGCGCGGCGTCTGCTGTGGCCCATCAAGCAAAAGTACGGCCGCAAGATTTCTTGGGCCGATCTGATGATTCTCACCGGCAACGTGGCGCTGGAGACGATGGGTTTCAAGACATTCGGTTTTGGCGGCGGGCGTGAAGATACCTGGGAGCCCGACCACGATGTGTACTGGGGCACGGAAAATATTTGGCTGGGCGGCGACAAGCGTTACGCCCAAGGTTCCGAAGGCGTTGCCAAGGAAGGCGCTGTGCTGGTTTCCGACGACACGGCCGACGGCAAGACGCACAGTCGTAACTTGGAAAATCCGCTGGCCGCGGTGCAGATGGGCCTGATTTACGTCAATCCCGAAGGACCAGACGGCAACCCCGATCCGCTCAAGGCGGCGCAGGATATTCGCGATACCTTCGGCCGCATGGCCATGAACGACGAAGAGACCGTGGCGCTGATTGCCGGCGGTCACACGTTTGGCAAAACGCACGGCGCCGCGCCGGCTACGAATGTCGATGTCGAACCAGAAGCCGCGGATCTCGCCAGCCAAGGCTTTGGCTGGAAGAACAGTTTTGGCAAAGGCGCCGGCGGCGACGCAATTACCAGCGGCCTGGAAGTCACGTGGACCACCACGCCAACCCAGTGGGGCATGGGCTTTTTCAAAAGCCTGTTTCAGTACGAGTGGGAACTCACCAAGAGCCCGGCCGGCGCGCAGCAGTGGCAGCCCAAGCACGGCGCCGGCGATGGCACGGTGCCGCATGCCCACGATGCAGCCAAGCGAATTGCGCCGTCGATGCTGACCACCGATTTGGCGTTGAGGCTCGATCCGGCCTACGAGAAAATTTCTCGCCGCTTCATGGCGAATCCGGATCAGTTTGCCGACGCTTTTGCTCGCGCGTGGTTCAAATTGACGCATCGCGATATGGGCCCGCGCGCGCGATACCTGGGACCGGAAGTTCCGGCCGAACAACTGATTTGGCAAGATCCGATTCCAAAAATCGATCATCCACTAATCGATGCACAGGACATTGCCGCACTGAAGGCAAAGATTCTCGCCACAGGTCTGTCCGTTGGCCAGTTGGTGGCCACGGCCTGGGCGTCGGCCTGCACGTTCCGCGGTTCGGATAAACGCGGTGGCGCGAATGGCGCGCGAATTCGCCTGGCGCCGCAAAAAGATTGGCAGGTGAATCAGCCGGCGCAACTGGCCACGGTGCTCAAGTCACTTGAGGGCGTGCAAACGGCGTTCAACCAGGCGCAAACGGGCGGCAAACAGGTTTCGCTGGCCGACCTGATTGTTTTGGCCGGTTGTGCGGGCGTCGAGCAAGCGGCGAAAAACGCAGGTCACACGATCACCGTGCCCTTCACGCCGGGGCGCATGGATGCCTCGGCCGAGCAAACCGATGCAGAATCGTTTAGCGTGCTCGAGCCCATTGCCGACGGCTTTCGCAATTATCTCAAAGCCAAATACACCGTGCCGGCCGAATCGCTGTTGATCGATAAGGCGCAGTTGCTGACGCTCACCGCGCCGGAAATGACCGTGCTGGTGGGCGGCTTGCGCGTGTTGAACGTCAACGCCGGCGACTCAACGCATGGCGCGCTGACCAAGCGCCCCGAATCGCTGACCAACGACTTCTTCGTCATCTTGCTCGATATGGGCACGGCTTGGCAGGCGACTTCGCCCGAGGCTGACGTGTTCGAAGGACGCGATCGTCGGACCGGCGCGGTCAAGTGGACCGGCACACGCGTCGATCTGGTGTTTGGTTCGAATTCAATTCTCCGTGCCGTGGCCGAAGTGTACGCTAGCGCCGACGGACAGCAGAAGTTCGTGCAGGACTTTGTGGCCGCTTGGAATAAAGTGATGAACCTGGATCGCTTTGATCTGGCGTGCGTCAAATAGCGTCGACGATGTTTTTGTGATCGCAATTCTCCGCATCCGGGCGCGACCTAAACGTTGCGTCGCGCCCGGACGGGGAGATCGTACGGCCGACCAGCGGCGGTCCGCGGAATGTGGCTACTGTTCGTTGCGTGGCGGTGTGTTTAAAATAGCCCGATGGACGACTCGTTAATCATCGGCGGCGGCGTGATCGGGCTCTCGCTGGCCTGGG
Source organism: Pirellulales bacterium (assembly GCA_038205115.1). GTDB lineage: Bacteria > Planctomycetota > Planctomycetia > Pirellulales > JBBRCE01 > JBBRCE01. The sequence goes on along the minus strand of JBBRCE010000007.1, from coordinate 140,313 downwards.
AACTCGCGCAGGCTGGACAGCGCGTGCGAGTCATCGACCGCGGCGCACCGGGCAAAGCGGCTTCGTGGGCGGGTGCCGGCATCTTTCCGCCCGGCAAGTTTCTGCCACAGGCGTCGCCAATCAGCCGGTTGGTTGGCCTGAGTAATGAACTGCTGCCGCACTGGTCGGCCCGGTTGCTGGAACTGACCGGCATCGACAATGGCTTTCGCCGCACCGGCAGCCTGGCATTGGCCGGTGGCGATCCGGCGGAAGTGGCCGACTTGCAAATCACGGCGGCAAATTTGCGCGCGGTTGCCGCGCAGATCGACGACATCTCGCTGGCGCAAGTGGCCGAGTTGGAACCAAATATCGATCTCAGCGGTGCCGGCATTCGCGCGGCCATCGCGCTTCCGGAAGAAACGCAGTTGCGAAATCCGCGGCACCTCAAAGCGCTGCTCTCCGCTTGCCAGCAATTGGGCGTGCAGATCGAAGCCGACGTGGCGGCAACGCATTTGCAAGTTACTGCCGACCGGATCGTTGCCGTCGAAACCGACGCAGGCACGCGGCGCGCGGACCAGATTTGCCTAGCCAGCGGCGCGTGGTCGCAAACGATTGCGCAAACTTTGGGAGTGACGATTCCGATCAAGCCGATTCGTGGGCAGATGCTGCTGCTGCACAGCGAGCGTCCGATTCTGAACCGGATCGTTAACGTCGGCCGCCGCTACGTGGTGCCGCGGGACGACGGGCGAATTCTCGTTGGCTCCACGCTGGAGGATGTTGGCTTTGCGCCGCTGCCCACGGCTGGCGGCGTGGCTGGATTACTGCAATTTGGTTTGCAACTGATACCGCAACTCGCGCAGGCGACGCTTGAGCAAAGCTGGGCCGGGTTGCGGCCCGGCACGACCGACGGACTGCCCTATTTGGGCCGTCTGCCCGGCTTGGCGAATGGCTTCATCGCCGCAGGGCATTATCGGGCCGGCTTGCATCTTTCGCCCATCACGGCCATTCTGATACGCCGGCTGATGTTGGGCGACGATCCGCAGTTCGACCTGTCGCCATTTCGCGTCGGCCGGGCGGCAGCAAGTTGCGAACCATAAAACATCGATATGATCGCAGCATTCATCCTGTCCGTGCAAAACTGCCGCACCCGAAATTGGCATGCTTCGCGTCCTTAATGTCTTTGCGGTGAATTGTTTGCTCGAAAAAACGTCCTATGGAATGGATCACGATTTAATATCCAGAGATCAGGAAACTCATGTCCGTTGATACGCCTGCTCATGTCACCATTTTGGGCGCTGGTCCGATCGGTTTGGAAACCGCGTTGTACGCCCGTTACTTGGGCTACGACGTCGGTGTGTACGAAGCGGCGCGGGTGTGCGAAACGCTGCGGTCGATGGGGCATTTGACGTTGTTTTCGCCATTCGGGCAGATTCGCTCACCGCTGGGGCTGGCCGCGCTGCGCGCTCAAGACGAAAACTGGCATCCACCGGGCGACGATGAATTTTTAACCGGGGCAGAGTTGGTCGAGCGTTATTATTTGCCGCTCGCGCAGTCGGACTTGCTCGTCGATTTCATCCACCAGCAGGTCGCGGCGCAGTGCGTTGGTCGTGAGTGGATGCACAAACGCGAAATGCCAGACAGCGACGATCGCGCGGCCAGCGATTTTAGGATTTTGCTGCAATCGTCCGCCAGCGATTCGCAGCCGCCAAGCGGCAAATCACAGCGGTTCGTTGCCTCGGACGTGCTCATCGATTGCACGGGGCGCAGTGCGTACGGTTGGGCCGGTGCGGGCGGAATGCCGGCGGCGGGCGAGTCGCGGTACGCACAAACATTGCACGGAAATTGGTCGCCAGATATTCTCGGTCACGATCGCGCGCGATTTGCAAACCGCAGCACGCTGCTGGTTGGCTCTGGCTGTGCGGCGGCCAGTACCGCCATTGCGCTGGCCGAGCTGTTTGAGTCCGCTCCAGAAACTCGCCTGACTTGGGTCACGCGCCGCGAGACAACTGCGGATCAGCCTGGTCCCGTATTGCCGATTGACGGTGGACGATTGCCGCGCCGCGATGCTTGGAGCGAACGCGCGAATCGGTTGGTTCGCGAAGCGCATCCGGCGATCGTGCATTTGCCGGGAAGTTCGATCGCCCGGCTCGAAGCGCAAAACGCGAGCGGTCCGTTCACGGTCACTGTCGAGGGACAACATGCGGGCGAAATTGCCGCGGACGTGTTGGCGCTGAATGTCGGCGCCCGACCGGATTTGTCGCTGGCGCGCGAACTGCAGGTGCAATATTGTTATGCCAGCGACGCGGCGGAAGGCCTGGGCCGCGTGCTTCGCGGCAAGCCGCTACCGAGCGATGTTGCGCCCGACGAATTTCAGCCGTCGGATTTGCTCACCAAAGAGCCCGACTTCTATATTCTGGGGGCGAAGAGTTTTGGCCGTGATCCGCGGTTCACCATCGCCCACGGACTGCGTCAGATTCGCGACTTGTTTAGGATCATTGGCGATCGCGAAAATCTGGATCTTTACGCATCGGCCGCTAGCAACTCGCCGTAATTTAAGATGAGCGGTCGGCGGGCGCAACGCTGGCGGTTCGTCGTGTACGAAGCAGACTGGCGATTTGTTCGGCGCAGGCAAGCCGTGCGGTGTGGAAGAAGACCTACGGACGTGGTCGAGCGTAAACTCGGGGGCGCGAAAAAGATACGCTCACTCGGCGGTGATGATTGCACGATAAATCAATTGGGCGGAACTTTCCGGACGCGGCGCGTGGATATCCCCTGCGCGCCCCGTCCGCGAGTGACTATGATGGAGCGGTACAGACTGGCAGTTCAGACAAGCGTGCGACCGAACGTTATGGCGGCGTAAGATCGCAGATTCGCTTGGACCTGAGATGAGAGTTTTGGTTTCCGGCGGCCGCGAGGCCGATGGAATTCGATGCCCGCCCCGCGTTGGGCTCGTGCAAGTAGGGAGTTTGAGAATGTCCGCTTCGAACGAATTTCCGACCGGTTCGGCTGCCGATCAATCGCCCGAACCGTGCTCGGCCTGGTTTGGCGAATTGGATCAGGTTGACTTCGATTTGGATTTCTTCCAGCGAATTGTCGACCGCAATCCCAACTACGTGCAAGTGCTCCGCTGCTTGGGCGAACTGCTGGCCCGCAAAGGTTTGTACGAACGTTCTCTGCCGGTCGATCGCCGATTGGTGACGTTGCTGCCGGCCGATGGCGTTGCCCGTTACAATCTGGCCTGCAGTCTGGCGATGTGCGGCAAGAGCCGCGCGGCCATCGAGCAGCTTTCGCAAGCCATCGACCACGGATATCAAGACTTTGGCCATTTGGAAGTCGATCCGGATTTGGACAGCATTCGCGCTGAGCCCGCTTATCAGGCGCTGCTGCGTCGGCACGGCTACGGACGTTAGTTCCGCAAGATTTCCGGACGATTGAAAACGATTGTCGCGCATTGCATCTTGCTGCGCGACACATCTACTCCCGCAGCGTCGCTTCGTCCGCTGCGCATTGCCCTACCGCATGGCGCGGGTATCATGACATCAGTTGGGAATTGTCATGTCGTCGCCCGGGCCGTTGAGGAGAATGTAAATGGTGCTGCTTGAATTCAGTGTTGCTCCGGTAGGCGTTGGCGATAGCATGAGTTCGTATGTCGCCCGCGCGGTGGATTTGGTGGCGGCCAGCGGCTTGGATTACGAACTGCACTCGATGGGCACGATTGTCGAGGGCGAACTGCCGCAGGTGCTGGAGTTGATGCGGCAATGCATCGAGGCGCTGGCCGTGGATTGTCAGCGCGTGAGTTGCACGGCCAAGCTCGATTATCGTCAGGGTCCGGCGGGCCAACTGCGCGGCAAGGTCGACCGAGTGCGCCAGCAACTCAATCGTTTGCCATCTGCCTGAGCGCCGCGCCGGCTGCCGATTGCCGCCATCACAAGTTAAAACGTTCATGGGGAGTCAACATGCTCGAAGCGCTTTCGCCGGTTTTGGGTCGAGTGGTTAGCGGCGTCTACATTCTGACCGCGCGGCACAACGATCAAGAGACCGGCATGCTCAGCAGTTGGGTGATGCAAGCCGGTTTTGAGCCGCCGATGTTGACCGCCGCCATTCGCAAAGGCCGGTATATCGAGCAGTGGCTATCTGCCGGGGCGCTGTTTGCCATCAACGTATTAGCCGAGGGCCAAACAAAAATGCTGCGACACTTTGGCGCCGGTTTCGAACCGCACGAGCCGGCATTCGAGGGCCTGGCTGTTTCGCGCACCGCAGCCGGCGTGCCGTTTTTGGACGAAGCGCCTGGCTATTTGGAATGCCGTCCGGTCAGCCATGTCGATAGCGGCGACCATCGAATCATCCTCGCCGAAATCATTGGTGGGCGGATGAGCGAAGAACTCAAGCCGATGATTCACATTCGCAAGAATGGTTTGCGTTATTAACGGCCGCGTTGACCGCACTCGCCGCCTGAGTTATTTTTGAACGCGTTCACACTTCGCCCGCTTTTGCATCTGGCCCTGCATGCTCACCCAAACTTTGCCGTCGCTGGTTGACGAACTTTACGCCTTGCTGGGCAAAGATGGCGTGCTGGCCGCGCATTCCGACCTGCTGGTCTACGAGTGCGATGGGTTTGTGATCGAAAAGAACTGCCCTGACGTGGCCGTTTTTCCCAAGACGACCGAGCAGGTGGTGCGGATCGTCAAATTGGCAAATCGGTTTGGGGTGCCGTTCGTGCCGCGTGGTGCCGGAACGAGCCTGGCGGGCGGTTGCTTGCCGGTGGGCGGCGGCATCATGATCGTGCTCACGCGGATGAAGGAAATCATCGAGATCAACACCCGCGATCGCTACGCGCTGGTGCAGCCGGGCGTGGTCAATGTCTGGTTGAATCAAGCGCTCAAAGGCACGGGTTTTCATTACGCGCCCGATCCGTCCAGCCAAGGCGCGTGTACCATCGGCGGCAACGTGGCCACCAATTCCGGCGGCCCGCATACGCTCAAGTATGGCGTGACCGTGAATCATGTACTGGGCGTGGAAGCCGTGCTGGCTGACGGGCGTTGCGTGCAATTCGGCGGACCGGCCGAAGATTCGCCCGGTTTGGATCTGACCGGCACGCTGGTGGGCAGCGAAGGCACGCTGGCCATTGTCACCAAGGCTTGGGTTCGCCTGACGCGCGATCCGCAAGGTTATCGAACCATGCTGGGCGTGTACGACTCGTGCGACGACGCCACGAATTCCATCAGCGAAATCATTGGCGCCGGCATCGTTCCGGCCGCGCTGGAACTGATGGATCAAGGCATTCTGGTGGCCGTGGAAGAAGCCTTCAAATTCGGCTTTCCGCTGGATGCCAAGGCGATTTTGCTGATCGAAGTCGATGGGCTGGAAGCCGGTCTCGATCAGCAGCGCGACCGGATCATCGAGCTCTGCAACAAGTGCGGCGCGCGCGAAGTACGACAGGCCAACGACGCCAAGCAGCGGCAATTGTTGTGGAAGTGTCGCAAGCAGGCGTTTGGCGCGGTCGGCCGGCTGAGCCCCAGTTATTGCACGCAAGACGGCGTGGTGCCGCGGACCAAGCTGCCGCATATTTTGCGCAGAATCACGGAGATCGGGCTCAAATACAACATCCGGATCGTCAATGTTTTTCATGCAGGCGACGGCAACATCCATCCGATTCTGCTGTTCGACGAACGCGATCCCGAGCAAACCGCGCGCGTGCTGGACGCCAGCGAAGAAATTCTCGATGAATGCATTGCCTGCGGTGGCAGCGTGACGGGCGAGCATGGCATTGGCGTGGAAAAAATCGGCTTCATGCATCGCTTGTTCACGGAAGATGATCTGACCGCCATGCGGAATCTGCGCGAAGCGTTCAATCCCACAGGCAATCTGAGTCCTGGCAAACTGCTGCCCACGGCCGGCGCATGCGGTTCGGAGCAAAAGGCGTTCGCGCAGCTCAAGCCCGGTCGCAAAGCGGCGGTGTAACCAACCGATGAAGCTGGGCACGACCGAAATCGAAGATACGTTTGCCGAAGCGTTTGGCGTCCGCTACGCGCGGTTGCTGGTCACCGCGGCCGACGACTACTGGCTGGACATCGCCGTAAAATCTCTGACCGGCTACGGCACGTCGGTGATCGCCTGCGATTGCGAGATCGGCTTGGAGCGGCACGTTGGTCCCGACGAGTCGCCCGACGGCCGGCCCTGCGCTGCGGTGCTGGCCGTGCATTTTGCCGCCGACCGGCTCGGTAAGGCGCTGCTGAATCGCACGGGGCAATGCCTAATGACCTGCCCAACGACGGCCGTGTTCGATGGTCTGCCCAGTGGCACGGAGCGCCTGCCGCTGGGCAAGTTGTTGCGATTTTTTGGCGACGGTTTTCAGAAGAGCAAGTTGATCGACGCGCGCCGCTACTGGCGAATTCCGGTGATGGACGGCGAGTTTTTGGTGGAGGAATCGATCGGTGCGGCCAAGGGCGTGGCGGGCGGAAATATTCTGATTCAGGCCGAAACGCAAAGCTTAGCGCTCGACGCCGCACGCCGCGGAGTGGCCGCCACGGCGCAACAGCACGGCGTGATTACGCCTTTTCCAGGCGGCGTGGTCCGCAGCGGCAGCAAGGTGGGCTCGCGCTATAAAAAACTGGTGGCTTCAACGTCCGACGGCTTTTGTCCCACGCTCCGCGGCCGCGTGGAGAGTAAATTGCATCCCGAGGCGCATTGCGTGTACGAAATTGTTTTTGACGGCATCGATTCCGCGAGCGTGGCGGCGGCAATGACGGCCGCCATGCACGCGGCGGCCGCGCCGGGCGTACATCGGATCAGCGCCGGAAATTATGGCGGCAAGCTCGGCAAGTTTCACTTTCGCTTGCGCGAATTGCTGGCCGGCGCATAAAAAGGCCGACAGACCGCAGTACGATTCGCAGTCTGCCGGCGTGTTTCAAATGCTTCGGCATTGCGGAACATTGTTCAGCAATGCAGCGACGACCTGCCGGGCTTAACGCTCGGGCGGGGGCGGAGGTGGCAGCGGCAACGACTTTTCGAACTCCGCCGCTTGCGCTTCGCCGACCAGTTGTTTCATTTGCTTGACCAGTTCGGCCCGCTGCTCGTCCATGAACTTGCGGACTTTCTCGTGGTGCGCCTTGATCAGTTCATGGGCCTTGTCGCGGGTTGCGCCGTCCAGCTTTAGTTCATCCAGCGCGCGATCGATTTCTTCCGGCCCATGTGGCGGAGGCGGCAACGGCGGTTGCGGATTGGCATCGGCGGACGTCGAAATTCCGCGCGGTTCGGGACGTTTCTCTCCGCGCGGCGCGGGCCGATCGCCTTCGCTCGGCGGTTCCCGACGATCTGCCGGACCACGATCTGCCGGACCACGATCTGCCGGACCACGATCTGCCGGACCACGATCTGCCGAACCACGATCTGCCGAACCACGATCTGCCGGACCACGATCTGCCGGACCACGATCGCGGGGGCCAGACTCGTCACGACCGCGGCGCGCTGGTGGCGGGCCATCTTCACCGCGCGGTGGCGGACCGGCTTCTTCACGACGCTCGCCCCGCAGTGGCGGCGGACCTTGTTGATCGCGCGGTCCGGCTTCGCGCGGTCCGGCTTCGCGCGGTCCGGCTTCGCGTGGTGGTGGTGGCAACGGCTGATTCCAGCGTTCCAGTTGCGCTGGCGTCAGGATTTTGGCCAACTTGGCTTGCACGTCTTTGTCCAACTCGACGATCTGTTTGAGTTGATCTTCGGAAAGTTTTAGATTGTCTTTGGCTTCCGGCGGCAGCACGTGGAATTCGCGTCGGCCGAATTCCCGATTACCCGGTTCTCCCTGCTCACGATTGCCCTGCTCGCTAGCAGGATCGCGTGGCCCGCGCTCACCGCGTGCGCCGCGCGCTTCGCCGGATTCGCGCGATGGTCCGTCTGGCCGCGGGTTGGGCTGGGCCATGCCAAAAACCACCACTCCGGAAACAATGCCTGCGGCAAGCAGGCCCATGGCAATCAATTTCATCGTCGATTCCCTTGTGAATTCCCCACGCTTCGAAAACAGACTCATCCTGTCGGCGTCAAATATACCGCCGGATACCTTAATCCCGCGTGAAGCCGAAAAAGAATTTTCGCCGGTCAAACGCAGTCGGAACGTATCGATACGCTGGCCAATCGAGGTTGAGAGTTACCAGCAGATTGACCAAACCCGGCTGGCGTCCGAAAATAGTCCGTCGCCAATTGTCTCTCACGCGGTTTGTAACTTATGCCTAAATCCGCCCCGACTGAAATCCAGCAACTTCGCGAGCAGATTCGCGAGCACGACCGCAAATACTATCTCGAAGCCGCGCCGGCCATCAGCGATTTGCAGTACGACCGCCTGATGCAGCAATTGCAACAGCTCGAGGCCGCGCATCCGGAACTGATTACGCCCGACAGCCCCACGCAGCGCGTGGCCGATCAGCCTGTCGCTTCGCTGCCGCAAGTGGAGCATCGGATTGCGATGCTGTCGATCGAAAACACCTACAGCGTGGATGAGTTGCGCGATTACGGCCGCCGGATTGGCAAGTTGCTGCCCGGCGAAGAAGTGGCCTGGGTGGTGGAACTCAAGATCGATGGCGTGGCGGTCTCGCTGACCTACCGCGACGGTCTGCTGGTGCAGGGCGCCACTCGCGGCAACGGTCGCGTGGGCGACGACATCACGCACAACGTCCGCACCGTGGTGGACGTGCCACTGCGGCTGACGGGCCAGCAAATTCCCAGCGTGCTGGAAGTTCGCGGCGAAATCTACATGACCAACTCGGACCTGGTGCTGCTTAACGAAGAGCAACAGCGCAAAAACGATTCGCCGTATGCCAACACGCGCAACGTGGCCGCCGGCAGCATTCGCTTGCTCGATCCGCGGATTTGCGCCGCGCGCCGGCTACGGATGTTCAGCCACGGCGTCGGCTACTGCGAAGGTCTGACGGCCACCACGCACACGGAGTTTCTAGCGCAACTGCGGCAGCTTGGCATTCCGCCCACCCCGCACGTCGACAGTTTTCCGAACTTCGAAGCGGCCGTGGCACACTGCGAACAACTGATCGAGCGGCTCCACGAACTGGACTTCGAAGTCGATGGGCTGGTGCTCAAGGTCGATCGTTTTGATCAGCGTGAGAGACTCGGCAGCACGTCCAAAAGTCCGCGCTGGATCATCGCTTACAAATTCGAAAAGTACGAAGCGAAAACCAAGCTGCTTGATATCCGCGTGCAGGTGGGTAAGACGGGCGCCATTACGCCGGTCGCCGATTTGCAGCCGGTCGAACTGGCGGGCACGGTCGTGCAGCGGGCCAGCTTGCATAACGCGGACGAAATCCAGCGCAAGGATATTCGCATTGGCGACGTGGTGATTGTCGAAAAAGCCGGCAAGGTCATTCCGCATATCGTCCGCGTCGAGAAGCACGAGCGCGGCGGCGAGTTGCCGGAATTTCAGTTTCCCACGCAGTGCCCCGAGTGTGGCACGCCGCTGGTTCGCGACGAAGGCGGCGTTTACATTCGCTGCCCAAACCTCAAGTGCCCCGCGCAAGTTCGCGAGCGAATTCGCTATTTCGCCGGCCGCAACGCCATGGACATCGAAGGTTTGGGCGACAAACTGGTCGAACAACTGGTCAACGAAAAGATCGTGCAAGGCTACGGCGACCTGTACCGACTCACTGCCGAGCAACTGCTGCAATTAGAACGGATGGGCAAAAAGTCGGCCGAAAAACTACTGCTCGGCATCCAGGCCAGCAAAGCGCGTGGGCTTGCGCGGCTGCTCAACGCGCTGTCGATCCGCCATGTGGGCCATCGCGTGTCCAACACGCTGGCCGAACATTTTGGTAACGTCGACGCCATCGCGGCAGCCGATCTGGAAACCCTGGGCGAACTCGACGAAATCGGCCCGATTATCGCCCACAGCGTGTTCGATTATCTGCACGGCGAATTCGGCCGCAACACGATTGCCGAATTGCAGTCGCTGGGCGTGGTGACCGACGGTCCGAAAAAAGCGGCAGCCGTCGCCACGGGTCCGCTGGCGGGCAAAACGCTGGTCGTCACCGGCACATTCGCCAGGCACAGTCGCGACGAATTGCATCAACTCATCGAGCAGCATGGCGGCCGCGCGGGCTCCAGTATTTCGAAAAAAACCGATTTTCTGATCGCCGGCGAAAAAGCCGGCAGCAAGCTGGCCAAGGCCGAATCGCTGGGCGTCAAAGTCATCAGCGAAGACCAATTCCTGGCACTGATTGGTGGCGCGGCGGCCACTTGAAATTGCCGTGGCGTCAGCTCATTTCACGCCGCCGGAGTTGCCGCGAAAGACCTGTTGATAGAGCTGATTTTTCTTGGACGTCATCGGACCGCTGACGGCCGGCGCGTCGCGCAGGGCGACGTACATCATGTGAAACTTGGCATCCAGATCGTCGGCGTAATGCACGATCAGCGCCTCGGGCGTCATCGGCGGCTTGGGCGAACCCCATTCCGGTAGTCGCTGGTGCGAGACGATCACGTGCTCCAATCGCAGTAGCGTTTCGGAGTCGAGATCGCGGCCGGCGGCCGCTTCGCGGACGATATCGCGTCCTTGCAGAATGTGACCAATCAAAGTGCCGGCCGCCGTGTACGCCGCGCCCTGCGTGCCTTGCTCGATTTCTTGCAGCTTGCCGATGTCGTGCAAAATGGCGCCGGCCACGGCCACGTCTTTGTTCAGCCGCGGCTGCATGTCGGGATAGTAGTCGTCGTACTTGTCCATCAACATCACAGTGGTTCGCGTAACACTCAGCACATGTTCCAGATAACCGCCGACAAACGCATGATGATTACGCGTGGCGGCCGGCAACCGCAAAAGATCGTCGCGGTGACTTTGCAGCAGATCGACCACCAGCGAACGGAGCGTGAAATTTTCGATCCGATGGTTGGCAATCGTCAGCAGTTCTTCCAGCATGGCGTGCGGATCGAAACGCGTCTGCTGCAAGCACATCATCGGGTCGAAGCCATCGACCGCGTCGGCTTCGATCACCTCGCGAATTTTGCGGATTTCCAACTGCGGTCCGAAGCTGGAATCTTTGTAGGTTGCCCGCAATTTGTAAAACACGCCGGGTTTCCAATCGGTGCGGCATTCGGCGCCCCAGGCGGAATCTTGCCAGATCGGAAAACTCACTTCGCGGGCAAAATCGCGAAACGTGATCTTGAAGTACGGCTTGCCGTCGCGGGTGGTTGACTCTTCTTTGTGAGCGAGCAGCGCAAAGAAATCGGCCTCTTGGCCGTTGACCAGTTCCGACAGCGCCACGATCGGTAACGTTTTGTTGGTCATAATACACCCACGGCAAACAGGGTTCGGAAAACGCAGTCCGTGCCAGTCGGGCATTATCGCGTGCAGCAACCGGGCTAGTCAAATCGGCCGCGGCCGCGGCCGCGCGGCAACTTCGAGTTTACGGCGCGCCGGCCGATTTAGCCGGCGCGGCACGAGCGACTGTTATCAGCAGCTTGATTCCAGGGCATGCGGGCCAGCAGCAGGCCCATGCCGCAAGTGTCGGTGATGCCAGCGAACACCAGGCCGGCGCCCACAAAGGCCGATAGGCCAACAAAGGCGGGGTGCACCAGCCAGCCCAGCAGTGCGCCCAGCACAACGAGCGAGCCGGCGGCGATGCGGACTTGCCGCTCTAACGAAATCGCTTGCTGACCACGCACCACGGGCAGGCCGGCGGCCAGACAAGCTGCGGTGCCGCCCTCGACGTTGATCACCTGCGTGAAGCCGGCCTGAGCGAAGCGTTCGCATGCTTGCCGGCTGCGACCGCCGGACTGGCAAATGACGTATAGCGGTTGGTCCGCCGCGCCCTCGCGCGCCCGTAGCAACGCCGCAGGATCGAGTTCGCCCAGTGGCAGGTTGCGGGCCGCCGACAGATGTACGCTGCGAAATTCGACCGGCGTGCGCACATCGATCAGTTCGATTGCTCCGCCTGCGCAGCGTTCGGCAAGTTCGGCGGGAGAAATGGTCGAGATGCTCACGTTGGTCTCCAGGTCGAAGTCTCGGTGCGCGGTCGGCCAAGCCGTTGCGCTATCGACAATCCTAGCGTGAAGTGCGTTTGAGCACAGACCCCAATCTCGCGTCCGCGAGTGCCAGGCTTGTGGCATTGAGCGCGCCGCGTGCGGTGCACCAGCCGCAAAAATCCGAAACCCTCCCGATCGGCAGTTGGCAAGCAGAGTTTGCCGATCGAGAGGGCGTATGCGATGGGCGCGGGGCGCGCCGGCGAATTTGCAATTGTCGCGCGGGCCGTTATTTGGCTGCGGAGGCGTCGCCGCCGCCGGCCGAGGCGGCAGGCAGTTTGACTTCCGGTTGGTTCTTGATCGAGCTGGCGTTGATTCGCACGGCGTTATCGGCGGACATGCCTTCGACTTGCATCCGCGAGGCGACGACGACCGGCGTTTCGCCTTCTAGATAAACCGTGGCTTGGCGCTGCACCGAGGCCATGCGGTTGGCATTGATGGCAGCGGTTTGCGCCTTGGCCACGAACAGCGCGCGATGTTCTGGCACAGGCTCGTTGCAAATTCGCTGGATCAGCAGATTGCCGGCTTGATTGAGCGTGAAGCCGTCGTCTTCGAAATGCGGGTCGCCCAGCAGGTTGTTGCGCTGCCAGCCGTTGGCCACCATTTGATTGAACGGCACCGTCGCCGAGGCACGGTCGACCGACTGAAACGGCTCCGGCCAAGCGCGATTGCGGTCCGTGGTGCGTTTGCAATCGGAGAAAAAATCACTGAACCAATTGGCCGCCTGGGCCTGGCCCGCCAGCGATACGGCCAGCGCCAACGAAAACAGCATTTTCCGCTTCATAACTTACGGCTCGTAAAAGAGGCAGCCTGCTCGATAAATTGCGATTCCACCTACTTCTATCGACCGCATTTGCGAACGGATTCAACTCGCCGCGAGTCAACTTGCCACGACCTTGCCGCTGCCGTAAACTGTAGGGTTTGCCCACGGACGCCTATGCCGGCTGTGCTGATCGAAACGGCCGGCGACGCAGGGCTTCCGCGTTGGCGTTTGCGAGATTTCCGTTTTTTGCGAGGGTGGTACGTGCCGGGTACATGCGTTATCGGTTTGCAGTGGGGTGACGAAGCCAAGGGGAAGTTGGTCAACTTGCTGACCCAGCAGCACGACGTGGTGGTCCGCTACCAAGGCGGGGCGAACGCCGGGCACACCGTGGTGGCCGGTGGCCAGACGTATAAACTTTCGCTGATTCCCAGCGGCATCTTCTTCACGCACGTGCAGTGCGTGATCACCGGTGGCGTGGTGCTGAATCCGCCCAGCATTCTGGCGGAAATCGACGGCCTGGCCTCGCGCAATGTCGAAGTTGGCAAAAACTTGATGATCAGCGACCGCGCGCACGTGATCTTTCCTTGGCACATGCTGGAAGATCGCGCGCTCGACGGCAGCGTGGCCGGCGGCGAAGCCATCGGCACTACCGGGCGCGGCATCGGCCCTTGCTACCGCGATAAAGTCGGGCGGGCGTTTGCCATTCGCCTCGGCGATATGTACCGCCCGGAGTTTCGCAAACAGGTGGAACATATTGTCGTCGCCAAGAATCAAGCGCTCGGCGCACTAGGCGGAAAAGCCTGCGAGCAACCGCTGGATGCCGCGCAAATCTTTGCCGAGTATTCCGGCTACGCGGCGCGACTCAAACCCTACGTGGCCGACACCACCGCCTATTTGCTCGATGCCGTGGAAGCCAACAAGCGCCTGCTGTACGAAGGTGCCCAAGGCGCATTGCTGGACGTGGATCACGGCACTTTTCCGTTTGTGACCAGCAGCAACAGTTCCGGCGTGGGCGTGGCCAGCGGATCGGGCGTGCCGGGCTGCTGGGTGGATAAAGTGATTGGCGTGATCAAAGCCTATTCGACGCGCGTCGGCGGCGGTCCGATGCCCACCGAGCAAGACAACGCCACGGGGCAGCATATTCGCGACCGCGGCAACGAATACGGCACGGTCACGCGCCGCCCACGGCGTTGCGGTTGGTTCGACGCGGTTGCCGTGCGCTATACCTCGCGTTTGAGCGGTGCTACGGTACTGGCCGTAATGCTGCTGGATGTGCTCAGCGAGTTGGACGAAATCAAAATCTGCACCGCTTACGAAATCGACGGAAAACGGACAATTCAGTTCCCCAGCCATGTGGACGATGTGCGCCGCGCGGTGCCGGTTTATGAAACGCTGCCCGGCTGGAAGCAAGAGATCACGCACATTCGCAACTACGACGATCTGCCGACCAACGCCAAGAAATATCTTGACCGCATCTCGGCCATCATCCAGCGCCCAGTGGAAGTCGTTTCGGTGGGACCGGATCGCGAACAAACGATCTTCAAGAAGTAAGCGCGGAATCGCCCCTTGCATGTCCAGCGATTCTCTCACTTCCGACAAGCTGCCACGGCACGTGGCCGTCATCATGGACGGCAACGGACGCTGGGCGCAGCGCCAAGGACTGCCGCGAAGTGAAGGCCATCGCCGGGGCGTGGCCAGCGTCCGCCGCACCACCGAAGAATGCACCCGTCTGGGCATCGAGCAACTGACGCTCTATTGCCTATCGAGCGAAAACTGGAAGCGTCCGCAAGGCGAGCTCGACTTTTTGATGCATCTGCTCGAGCAGTACATGATCGAAGAACGTTCGACGATCATAGCGCAGAACATCCAGGTCAAAATCATCGGCCGCCGCGAAGGCATTCCGTCCGAGACGCTGGGCCAAATGGACCAAACCGTTCAGCTTAGCGCGGAAAATCGTGGCTTGCGATTATGCCTGGCCATCAACTACGGCGGGCGGGCGGAAATTCTCGATTCGTTCCGCGCCATCGCCGAGAAATTGCGTGCCGGCGTCATCGATCCCGCATCGCTCAGCGAGCAAACAATTGCCGATCATCTTTACACGGCCGGCATGCCGGACCCGGATCTGTTGATTCGCACGGCTGGCGAAAAGCGGATCAGCAATTTTCTGTTGTGGCAAATCAGTTACGCGGAAATTTGGGTCACCAACCACTGCTGGCCGGAATTCGACGAAGCCACGCTGCACGAAGCGCTGGCGGCCTACGCCGCCCGCGACCGGCGTTTTGGCGGGCTGAATGCGTGAAAGCCCGCAACCGCGTGGCCATTAAAATTCTGAAGAGGTCACGCAACAATCACGGAAAACGGGCAACCGCGTGCTTGCGGATTTATCGCCCAAACCATTTGACTGTAGCTACTTGCATGGCGTGATTTGCCGACATAAAGTGGCTTTATCTAATTTTGATAAAGTGGCTTTATCTTATCTGAAATAACATGGCCGACTGGAAATTCTACGGGCGAAGCGAACAACTCGCCGACTTGGAGCGCATGCTCGACCGCAAACGTTGGTTCTTTGCCAAAGTTACGGGTCGTCGGCGGATTGGCAGGACAACGCTCATTCAACAGGCGATGAAAGACATTGGCAGCGGACAGCCCGTGTTTTATGTGCAGATACCCGACTCGGAGCCAGTCGGAGTGCTTTCCGCCGTGAACGATGCCTTGGAGACTTTCCAAGTGCCTGCTGACCGGCATCCTCGCCCTAAAGACCTACTGCAACTTGCAAAATTGCTGGAGGCGATGGCAGAGGGCGGGTACATCCTGATCCTTGACGAGTTCCAATACTTCAATCGCAAAGGCTACGAAGAGTTTTGCTCGTATTTGCAGGCCAGCGTAGATCGCCTGGCAGCAAAGGCCGATCAGGTTCGAGGCGGGTTGATCGTGCTGGGATCGATCCACACAGAGATGGTGGCCTTACTCGAAGATCGCACGGCGCCGCTTTATAACCGAGTCACCAACACCATCAACCTCACACATTTCGACATCGGCTCCATCCTGTCGATTCTTCATGAGCATGCTGAGCCGAATCCCGAGCGGCTGCTATTCCTTTGGAACCTCTTCGAAGGAGTTCCGAAGTTTTACCGCGACTGCTACGAACAAGACGTGCTTGCCGCCACACGCAAGGCCCTGCTCCGTCGCATCTTCTTCGACAGTTCGTCGCCGCTCAGGTCAGAAGCCGAGAATTGGTTTCTGCGTGAACTGCATGGCCGGTACGATGTTGTCTTGAAGTTCGTGGCCCGCAATCCAGGGCGAATGCACAAGGAGCTGGTGCAAGCAATTCGTGAGGCAAGCGGCACGGCGGATACCCAAGTTGGCGGTTACTTGAAGGTTCTCATCGAGCGGTTCGGCTTGATCGAACGCAAGTTGCCGGTGTTCGCCAAGCCAGAGGCAAAACGCAGCCGCTATTACGTCACCGACAATTTTCTCCGCTCGTGGCTGGCGGCGTTGGCCAACCCCATTTCAGCAATCGCGTTTCGACCACTCGACGAACTGATTGAAGAGGCCGATCAGCGACTTGAAGTCGTCGAAGGCAGCTCCCTGGAGAAACTGGCCGGCCAACTTTACGAGGAGCGAAGTCGCAGGGGAATCAGCGATTTCCCGATCACTCATCGAGTGCAAGGATACTGGGACAAAGCCGACACCGAGATCGACCTGGTGGCCTTCAACGAAACGACGAAATCCATTCGCTTCGGATCGTGCAAGCGGTCGCCCAAAAAGCTGATGTCCGATGTGAACATTTTCAAGCAGCACGTTGAGCGGTTTCTCAAGGCAATGCCGAAGTACGATAGCTGGAACAAGCAATTCGTCGGCATCTCAACTCTGCTCGACACGGAACAGCGTGCTTTCCTCACAAGCCACGATCTCCTTCCGCAGGACTTGAACGACCTGACGTCGGGCCTCAGTTGACGGACGATTCACGCACGTTCGAACACTTGGTTGTAAACCAGGAATGGTATCGACGTTGTGGGAGTCCGCGTCTCGTTCAGGCCCGTGAAGTCATTGACGGCGAATGTCCTAAAAATGGCAAGGATTCGATCCATGCATCTTTGACAGGCCGCGGGTCACAACGCGGTATTGCTTCCACCTCTCGTCATCGCAGTTGCTGCTTTGCGGCCCGCGGTTTATTTGTGATCATTCAAAGTTGCTCGATCATCGACAACGATCGGCTCGGGAAGGTTGACTTTGGACACTCGCTAACGGCCGCGTTTGTCCCCGGCGTGGGTTGCGAAGCGGCCTGAAAAAGCGATAATCTGGCAAACTGGCTCAATGCCCAGCGTTGGCCGAAAAAATCCGGCGTTGAACGTGCGAATTTAATCGATTGATGCAACACGAGGAACATGCGATGCGACGAGCGAAAATCACAATTGTTGGTGCCGGCAATGTCGGTGCCACCACCGCGCACTGGTGCGCGGCGGCCGAGTTGGGCGACATCGTTTTGCTGGATATTCCGCAAATGGAAAAGATGCCAGCCGGCAAAGCGCTCGACTTGATGCAATCGTCGCCCATCATGGGATTCGATTCGCAAATCACCGGCACCACCGACTATGCCGATACCGCCAATAGCGACGTCGTGGTGGTTACCGCCGGCATCGCGCGCAAGCCCGGCATGAGCCGCGACGACCTGCTGAGCACCAACGCCAAGATCGTGGGCCTGGTGGCCGAACAAATCAAAGTCAGCAGCCCCAATGCAATCATCATCGTCGTCAGCAATCCGTTGGACGCCATGGTGCAACGCGCTTACCAGGTTTCTGGTTTTCCGAAAAATCGGGTCATCGGGCAGGCGGGTGTGCTGGACACCGGACGCTACCGCACCTTTTTGGCCACCGAGTTGGGCGTCAGCGTCGAAGATGTCACCGCGCTGCTGATGGGCGGCCATGGCGATACGATGGTGCCGATGCCCAGTTGCACGTCGGTGGGCGGAATTCCGGTCACGCGGCTCATCGATTCCAAGCGACTGGATGAAATCGTCACCCGCGCCCGCAACGGCGGCGCGGAGATTGTTGGTTTGCTCAAGACCGGCAGCGCGTATTACGCACCAGCGGCCGCGACGGCCAAAATGGTCGAAGCGATTGTCCGCGATAAAAAACGCCTGTTCCCTTGCGCCGCCTATTGCGACAAAGAATACGGCGTGGGCGGTTACTTCGTGGGCGTGCCGGTCATTCTGGGTGCCGGCGGCGTCGAACGCGTGGTGGAAATGGAATTGCTGCCGCAAGAGCAAGCTGACTTCCGAAAGAGCGTCGAGGCCGTGAAAGAGCTGGTCAAAATCATGAACGGGCTCACGGGCTAGCATTGGGCCACTGATGCGCGGCTGCGCGTCCGGCGGGCCGCAGTGTGGCGTGGAATGTCAGTTTGGTAAAGCTGGGGGGAAGTGGCCATCTCGTGACGAGCGTGAGCGAATTTCGTCGCCGAATCGGTCTTTGAGCTTATGGCTCGGGCGAGTAGACTTCCGCCCGCCTTCGAAAAACATGGTGTTTTTCCTGAGCGGTACATTCCACGGCGCTCCCCAGTGTAGATTCGGCATGTCGATTTCTCGATTTCTCAATCAATGTGAGCGTTGGGCCGAGTCGGGACCATTGCGTTTTTCGCTGATTATCATTGCGCTGTATTTTGCGCTGATGTTGTCGGTCTTTCGGTGCGGATTTCAGACGAACGACGATCCGGCGATGATGATGATCGCTTCGGGTACGGGCATGTGCACCGCGCCCGACGAGCACTTGATTTTCACCAACGTACTGATTGGCCTGGTTCTCAAAGGATTGTACAGTTGCGTCAGTTCGGTTCCCTGGTACGGCACGTATCTGGTGGCGACGCAGTACCTTTCGCACGTTGCGGTGCTGTACTCGGTGCTCACCTGGCGTTACACGCGCCGCTACGCCGAGCTGTTTTACCTGTTTTTGCTGACGATTGGCGTCTACTACTTAACCAATCTGCAATTTACGATTACCGCCTGTTATGCGGTCGAAGCCGGAATTATTCTCGGCCTGACGGCGCTATTCAAACGGGCTGACAACCCGGCGTTACCGATTCGGCGGATGTTGCTGGCCGCCGGCGGCCTGATTTTGCTCGGCTCGATGATCCGCATCGATTCGCTGATCGCCACCGCAATGGTAACGGGGCCTGTGGCCGTTTGTCTGTTGTGGCCGCAGCGACGGAATCGCAGCGTTGTCCGACCGGCCGCGAGTTGGCTGGCTTTGACACTGGCGCTAATTGCCGGCACGCAAGTTTTTCATTCGTCGTACTTTCGTCGCGATCCGGCCTGGTGCAAATTCTTTGAGTACAACGCGCTGCGATTGAAGTTCAACGACCATCAGTGGACACACTACGATCGAGAGACGAAGGCCATCTTCGATCAAGTCCATTGGTCGGAAAACGATCATGCGATGGTCTTCAACTGGTATTACGAAGACGACCAATTGTTCAGCGCCGACAAGCTACGCACGATTCTCAACGCCCGCGCCTGGCAGCCGCCGACATCGGCATCGCAACGGGTGGCGGACTTTTGCGTGAGTTTAGTGCGCGATCATTCGACGTGGACGTTGCTGTTGATGTTGCCGCTGTTTGTTTGGTGCGGCCTGTCGCGACGCACGACGTTGAAGTTTGCCATGCTGGGTCTGGCCACGGCGATGGGCCTGCTGCTGTATATTTCGCTGACGGTCAAACCGCCGCCGGCGCGTGTGTATTACCCGCTGCTGGCCAATCAATTGGTGTTTTGCCTACTGCTGGGGCGGTTGGGGTCGAATTTGTCGCCGCATGCCACCGGGCAGTGGTTGCTGCTGCACTTGGGAGTGGTTCGGAGCAATGCCGCGCGACAGCGCGAGCTGGTGCTGACTTTGGCGTTTTCAAACGCCTTGGTGCCCACCGCATTGTTGGTGATTGCCATTGTGGGCGCGGTGATGACCGACAATCGCGAGTTTCGGCACGGCCGCACGCTTGCGAAAAACGCGCATCTGATGCGCCGCGCGATGGCGGAAATCAAGCCCCAGGACGATGAACTGTACGTGAATTGGGGCGGCGCGATGCCGATCGAGAGTATTTCGCCCTTTGAAGTTCCTCACACGTTTGACCACTTTCACATGTTGATGCTCGGCTGGCCGCAACGCACGCCGTTTCACGAGGCCATGAAACAACGCTTCCACATTCAAGACCTGGCCAAAGACTTGATCAACCGTAGCGATCTGTTCTTGATGAGCGTCGATTATCAAAACGTGTGCTTCGATACCTTCGCCAAAGAACATCAACAGGCCGAGTTAGAGTGGAAGTCGTGCTACAATAATCAGCGGTTCTCGATTTGGAAACCTTATCGCGCTCCGCCCACCCAGTACGACGCGTACTTCGAACCCAATCCCGACAACGCATTGACTTCGGGCGCACATTTTCGGCGATTTCAGTAAGTTTTGTCCCTCGACGCGAGAGTTCCAAACATGCAGACGCTTCTCGTCACCGGTGGCGCCGGGTTCATCGGTAGCTGCTTCGTTCGCAATTTGATCGCCGCTGGCCACACCCGCGTGATCAATCTGGATAAGCTGACCTACGCCGGCAATCTGGATTCGCTGGGCGCCGCACTGGATCATCCGCAGCATGTGTTCGTACAAGGCGAACTGGGCGATCGCGCTTTGGTGGCGCGCTTGCTAGAAGAACACGAGCCGTCGGCGATTGTCAACTTTGCCGCCGAATCGCACGTCGATCGCTCGATCGATGGCCCCGGCGAATTCGTCCAGACCAATGTGGTCGGCACGTTCGAACTGCTGGAAGCCACGCGCGGCTATTGGAGCCAACTGCCCGCGACTGCCAAGCAGAACTTTCGTTTTTTGCATGTTTCGACCGACGAAGTTTACGGTTCTCTCGGCGCAACCGGATTGTTCGTAGAAAACACGCCTTACTCGCCCAACTCGCCGTACTCGGCTTCCAAAGCGGCCTCCGACCATTTTGTGCGGGCATACCATCACACGTATGGCTTGCCGACACTGGTCACCAACTGCTCCAACAATTACGGCCCGCATCAGTTTCCCGAAAAACTGATTCCGCTGATGATTCTTAACGCCACCGAAGGCAAGCCGCTGCCCGTCTATGGCGACGGACAGAACGTCCGCGATTGGCTGTTTGTGGACGATCATTGTGCGGCCATCGCCCGCGTGCTGGAAGCCGGACGCGTTGGCGAAACCTACAACGTCGGTGGAAGCTGCGAGCGCACGAATTTGGACATCGTCCATCAGATTTGCGCGTTGGTCGATCAATTGCAACCGGGGCTCAAGCATGGGCCGTGCACGTCGCTGATTACATACGTCAAAGATCGCCCCGGTCACGATCGGCGTTATGCCATCGACTCCAGCAAGATCCGCAACGAACTGGGCTGGCAGCCGAAGCAAGATTTCGAAAGCGGTTTGCTGCTCACCGTGCGTTGGTATTTGGAAAATCCGGAATGGGTCGAGCGCGTGACCAGCGGCAAGTACCGCCGCCAACGCCTGGGCCTGAGCGAACTTCAACCCGCCTAATTGATTTAACGGCAAACGCGACGCATTCGAATCGTCGGTTCAACCTGAACTTCGTTAGGCAGGACGCCTGACTTATCACAAGGCAAGGATGCCATGAAAAACAACGCTTCGCCCGTTTTGCGAATCTTCGACGACAAACCCACGCCTGCACAACCGTGCCGCAAAGGCATCGTACTGGCCGGTGGTTCCGGCACGCGGCTGTACCCTGTGACGCAGGTGATCAGCAAGCAATTGCTGCCAATCTACGACAAACCGATGGTTTACTATCCGTTGTCGACGTTGATGCTGGCTGGCATTCGCGAAGTGCTGCTGATCTCGACGCCGCAAGATATTGGCGGCTTCGAGCGGCTGTTGGGCGACGGTTCCAAGCTGGGCATTTCGATCCAATATAAAGTGCAGCCCAAGCCAGAAGGCCTGTCGCAAGCGTTTATCTTGGGCCGCGAATTCATCGGCAACGACAGCGTCGCCTTGGTGCTCGGCGACAACATCTTCTACGGACATGGTTTTCACGACATGCTCACGCGCGTGGCCGCCCGCACCGAAGGCGCTACCGTGTTTGCCTACGTCGTCAACGACCCCGAGCGATTTGGCGTGGTCGAGCTCGACAGCCAATGCCGGGCAATCAGCCTGGAAGAAAAGCCCAAGCAACCGAAGTCGCCCTACGCGGTCACCGGTTTGTATTTTTGCGACAATCAGGTTGTCGATTTCGCTGCGAACCAACAGCCTTCGGCCCGCGGCGAATTGGAAATTACCGATATGCTCCAGCAGTATATGGAGCGTAAGCAACTGCACGTGGAACTGTTTGGCCGCGGCTTTGCCTGGCTCGACACCGGCACGCATGCCTCGATGATTCAAGCGGCGAACTTTGTGGAAACGATCGAAACCCGCCAAGGTCTGAAGATCGCCTGCCTGGAAGAGATTGCCTATCTCAAGGGCTACATCACGGCCGACGAAGTCGCGGCAATTGGTCGCGGCATGAAAAACGGTTACGGCGAGTATCTGCTGAAGCTGTTGGATCGTCCGTGGGGCGTCGACCGGCAACCGAACCAAACCGGCGTCACGCCATCGGCAGACGGCAGCGCAGCAGCCACCGGCAGCCGAAAATTAGCGTGACGATGGCGAAAGCAAACTGGTTTTCTGCCCGCAATTGACCGTCGAATACAAGTTGGGGCTAAGCATCGGGGCCGCTGACGGTTTCCGGTCGCGTCGATTTTAACGAATATTCCCTCAATGCCGGCTGTGCCGCTTGCCGAAGGTATTCTTAGGCCCGAACGTTTGCTCGCTGGCGGAAATGCCACCGCGGCAAGGTTTGGGACTGAGTGTCCGATCAGACATCACCGGTCGATCGCCCCGGACTGCTGGCTCGCCGCGAATCGCAGTGAGAATGGCTAGCGTCGGCGAGGCAATCTTTACGGCGTGGTCGAGCTGTCCGGACGTACGACCCAGGAAAACGCAGCTCGATCCGTCGAGCGCGGCACGTCCACTCGCTTCGAAGTTCCAAAGGGGGAAAGTTCGATGATTCGCCGGAGCATCCTCGCGCTATTCTGCGCCGCAGCTCTCGGTTCGGCCTTCACAGCCCAACCAGCCGCCGCTGAAGACGCGTACGGTCGACAATGGTCGACCAGCAGCAGCACCCAAGACTGGGATCGCTTTTATCATTATCCGTACGTCTATTACCCGCAGAACTTCTACGGGAATGAGTACTATCGTAGCGCCGACGACATGTATTACCGTTATCCTCCCGAGATGCGGATTCCGGTCTACAACAAACAATGGATGAACTACTACCCATCGGCCCGCCGTTACTACAGCGGATCGCACTTCCAACTCGACACGTTCTAATTCCCGCCTCGTCGAGACTGCAGATTACGAACCAAGCCCAGGCAAACCGCCTGGGCTTGTTTCGTTAACTGCTGCCAGCATTGCAGCTTGGGGCGAAAAAGGGCCGTTCGGCAGCGACTTTTGCAATGGTTTCGTAGTCGCGAAAAAAAGAGACGCCCGATTGTCGGCTGCTGCGACAATCGGGCGTCAAGTTGAATTTTGGTTTGCGATCCGCGGCGAATTCCCTAGCTTCGGCCGTGCGCGCCCACCAGGTGCGGCATCCACAGCGCTTTATCGATCAGTTCCAGCAACACGCTGGAATCGTAAGGCTTGCGGAGATAATAGGTTCCGCCAGCTTCGTGCGAGCGGCGAATAATGTCGGGGATTTGCGCACCGCTCAAAAACATCAGCGGCACATCGCTCAGGCTGTGCCGCTTTTTCAGGCGTTCGCACAATGCCAGGCCGCTATGGCCGTTGAGGTTGATGTCCGAGATAATCAAATCCGGCGTGACGTCTTGCAAAGTCGTCAGTGCCGCTTGCTCGTCTTGGCACGGATGGCAATGATATCCGGCAGTCTTCAACAGGGCGCAGAGGCCGTTGAGGATGTCCAGCTCATCGTCGATGAGTAAGATCGAAGTCCGATCGCTGCCGAAGTTGATCATCCCCTGCGCTCCTCGTGTGAATGGCTGACGTGCTAACATGTGCGAACCAGGGTGGATTGGGAGTGGCTTGCGGTACACTCGGGGCTGCATCGACGGCATTCACCATCGCTCGCGGCGCGCCGAGACTCGTCTGTCCTATCCCATCGGCACGGAAAGGTTCGCCAATCCAAAAAACTTACCGCCGCCTGCCTAATCGGAACAATCGGAGCAAGCGTCGCTCGGATTGTGACGTTATGCAGGCAAAAAACAGTAGCTTACGATTTCCGCCACCGCGATCTTTTCCCGCCGCATGCAGCCTTTGATCTCATCTGAACCGCCCCGCCCGCCTGCTACGTCGCGCTGCGATGTCGGCTTGGTTTTTGCGCTCTCGTTCGAATCCGGCGCATTTGCAGATTGCCTGGCGAACCGCGTGAATTTCAAAACCGCCGCCTTCACTCTCACCTCAGGCTGGCTGCAGGGACGGAAGATCACGATGCTGAATTCCGGCGCGGGTTGCGAAGCGGCCTCGCAAGCAACCGAAACACTGATTGCCGGCCATCGCCCGGCTTGGCTGATTTCGTGCGGGTTTGCCGGCGGTCTGCAGCCCGAACTGCGCCGCAACGATCGACTGCTGGCCAACGCGGTGGGCCGCGCCGGGGCTGCGGAAATTGGAGATATTCCGATCACCTTGCCGGAGAAACTTGCCCGTTTCCTTGAAAGCGCCGCGGTGCATCGCGGCAAAATTCTGACCGGCGACAAAATCGTCAATCGTGCGGCCGATAAGCGCCTGCTCGGCCAGCGCAGCGGCGCGTTGGCCGTCGATATGGAGACGCTGGCGGTCGCCGAAGTTTGCCAACGACTCGCGCAGCCACTGATCTCGATTCGCGTGATTTCCGACGCCATGGATGACGAGTTGCCGGCCGATCTCGATCGACTGATGAGTCGCACGTCGGGCGCTCAGCGGTTTGGCGCCGCGATGGGCGCGCTGTTTCATCGGCCCTCGAGCATCAAAGACCTGTGGAAGCTGCACGAGACGGCCATTGAAGCCTCGACGCGGTTGGCCAAGTTTTTGGTAGAAGCCATCGTTCAACTCGTACCGCGCGACTCTGCCGAATCGCGGCCAGATTGACTCGCGCACCCACCCGTCACGCTCATCCGTCGAACAGTACGGCCCGCAACTCATCGACGGAAAACGGCCGCGACACCACGGCATCCACGCCA
The DNA here is from genome assembly GCA_038205115.1 of Pirellulales bacterium. GTDB lineage: Bacteria > Planctomycetota > Planctomycetia > Pirellulales > JBBRCE01 > JBBRCE01. The sequence goes on along the minus strand of JBBRCE010000007.1, from coordinate 115,339 downwards.
GCCTCATGTGCGCGCAACAGGTCGTCGTGACGTGGAAAATCCATCAACGCCACAATCCGCGCTGTGGGCAGTCGCTGGCGCAATTGGCGATAGCGCGCGAACTCCGCGTCGTTGGTCCGTTGTCCGCTGACCAGCACTCGGCGAACATCACCAATCTCCCCCGGAAAATCGCCTCGCGACCACTGCGTTAGCCCGCCGCTACGATGGCAGACATCGGCCAGCGCCTCATAAGTGTGCAGGTCGCCAGCTACGATGGCGGTTATGCCGTCAGCCAACCGGATCGGATCACCCAGCGCGGCAGCAGTCTGCTGCCAGCGTTCTTCGTCGCTGGCACTGGGCGGTAATGTCCAACCGGAAAGTTTGCCGGCCAACATAGCCGTCCTTTCACGCAGATAGCGCTGGGGCCACTGATGCCAGTAGACGCGCGGCACACCGGGCCACGGTTTGCCGGAACGCATTTCGCCTTCGCACCAACTGCCCAGCAAGCCGGCAATCCGGGCGAGCGGTGCCGCACGGCGTAATTGCTGGACGTCGGCTGCCGCAATGCGACCCGGCGCGGCGGCGGCAACTACAATCAATTCGAACTCGGCCGCGGCCGCACTGTGGATCAGTGAATGTGGCATGCCAGCGATCACCTGCGCGCCATCACTCCGCAGTTGAGCGATGCAGTCAGCAAGTTCCGGCTGTTCGACATCGCCTAACACCAAAATGTTTAAACGGCGCTCACAGCTCTGGGAAACCGATGGCGGATCACTCGCGCCGAGTTGCTTTTGCTTCATGACGTGCTGCTTTCGGCGGCGGCAATCACTTCGCGCACGCCTGCGGCGTCGGCGGCGCGGCGCAGTTCCTGCAGCACGTCGTCCTTCATCAACACCTGGCTCAATCGCGACAAAGTCCGCAAGTGGCTGCGATCGTTGATCGAGCAGATCAAAAAGAACAGGTCGGTGGTGTTACGACCGCCAAACGGAATGCCGCGCTCGGTGCGACCGAATGCCAGAAACGCGTGGCCAAGGATCGTCGTCAGCGGCCGCCGCGGATGCAACAACGCGACGCCGTTTTCTTGCGCCGTGGGATGCAAGGCTTCGCGCTGTCGTACGGCCTCAATCATTTTTGCCGCGTCCCACAGCCAACCGGTGCGAGCGGCCTGCTGGACCAGATCGGAAATGACCGAACCGCGCGTCCGCGCCATGAGTGGCACGGCAATCGCCTCGGAAGGCAGCATTTCGACCAGAGAAATCGGTTCGAACGCGGGACTGCTTTCGTCGAGTTGTAGAATCGAATCCATTTGCAGCAGATCGTCGTCATCAGACAAGCCGATCCGCGCTTCGAGCCATTGGTTGACCTCCGCCTGCGAAAAACGCCATTGCCCACCGACGCGCCGTCCGGGGATCTTGCCGCGTTCGACCAGTCGCGCAACCTGCGCCACGCCTAAATGCAAATAGGCGGCCAGAGATTCCAGCTCAAAATCGTCGTCAGCCATCGTCATATTCTCGATCAGTTGGGCGAAGCCACCCCGGCATTGCCAGCGGCCAGTATAACGTGGTACGCCCTCCAGGCGAATTGGCGCGCGCCGCCGCAGTGGCCGCCGCAATCGAACAGGTCTTGCGTGTTGGCGCGGGGCAAACGGTCGATAGAATTCTGCTGGCAAAATGTTATATTCAAACGACGTGCCGTGCCGTGGCAATTCGCCGAGCCAGCTTTTGCAATTGGAGTGCCCCGTGGCCTATCAGGAGAACAGCGTTCAGCGGATCGATTGCGTTACGGCGCTGGCGAAGATGTCGGCTGGCACAGTGGATCTCGTGTTTGCCGATCCCCCTTTCAACATCGGCTACAAGTACGACGAATACGAAGACTCCAAACAGTGTGACGATTATCTCGCTTGGTCCAAGCAGTGGATTGGCGGCGTGCATCGGGCGCTCAAGCCCGACGGCACGTTTTGGCTAGCGATTGGCGACGAATACGCAGCGGAGTTGAAAGTGGCGTCGCGCGAAATTGGTTTTACCTGCCGCAGTTGGGTAATTTGGTATTACACGTTTGGCGTGAACTGCAAAAACAAGTTCACGCGCTCGCACGCGCATCTGTTTCAGTTTGTGAAAGATCCCAAGAAGTTCACCTTCAACATCAAGGCGATCCGCGTGCCCTCCGCGCGGCAACTCGTTTACGCCGACAGCCGGGCAAACCCCGATGGCCGCCTGCCGGACGACACCTGGATTCTCCGCCCACAGGATTGCGTCGACGGCTTCACGCCGGACGAAGACACTTGGTACTTTCCGCGCGTCAATGGCACGTTCAAAGAGCGGGCAGGCTACCACGGTTGTCAGATGCCTGAACAACTGCTGGGCCGGATCATCCGCGCCAGTTCGAACCCGGGCGAGTTGGTGGTCGATCCGTTTTCCGGCAGCGCATCCACGTTGGTGGTCGCCCGCAAGTTGGATCGTCGCTGCCTGGGCTTTGACATTTCGGCAGATTACGTGACGCGTGGCACGGCCCGCTTGGCAGCCGTCCGCCCTGGCGACGCATTAGAAGGCGCGCCCGAACCGCTGATCAGCGCCCCGACGACCGCCAACGGCAAAATCCGCGGAGAGAAGCCGAAGCGTCGGATTGTGAAGCAACAAAAGCTGAAAGTCCCATCGAAGGCAACCTCGAAAAAGTAAATTTGCGGCGAACATCACGGCGAGTTGCTTGTATTTGAACGTTGCGATCCGCGGTTTGGATTTCACGCCGGTCTGAGACGATCAGTCCTCCAACGAAAAGCCTGCAGTTATGCCGGATGCGGACTTTGTCCCAAAGATCAAGCGGCTGACGATCAAGGCGCTGTTCTCTGACGACAGTTTGCTGCACCGCCTGGTGCTCAAAGGCGGAAACCTACTGGATGTGGTCTATGATTTGTCGGCGCGTGCTTCGGCGGATCTGGATTTTTCCGTCGACGGTGATCTAGGGCCGGCCGTCGAATTGCAGCGTCGCATCGAGTTTTGCCTTAAATCCGCGTTTGCGGACGTTCAGTTCGAGGTGTTCGACGTCAATGTTCTGGAGAAGCCGGACAAACTGAGCGACGATATGAAACCTTTCTGGGGCGGCTACCAGATCGATTTCAAAATCATCGAGACGCGACTTTTTCGGAAGTTCGCCGGCAACCTCGAACAGTTGCGAAGGAATGCGGCCAGCGTAGGCCAGCGAGGCTCGACTCGCTTTGAAATTGACATCAGCAAACACGAGTATTGCGAACCGAAACAGTCCGCGCAACTCGATTTTCTCACGATCTACGCCTACACGCCGCTGATGATTGTGTGTGAGAAGCTTCGCGCCATCTGCCAACAAATGCCGGAATACACGCGGAAAATGCACAACCATGCATCCGCGCGGGCGCGCGACTTTGTCGATATCCACAGCATCGCGCAGCGTTACCCCATCGACGTTGGCGGCAACGAAATCCTGACGCTGCTACCTAAAATTTTCGCCGCGAAACGAGTGCCGTTGTCTCTGCTGCATCGAATTCCAGGTCAGCGAGAATTTCATCGACCGGACTTTACCGCAGTCAAGGCCACCGTGCATCCGCAGTTTGCGCTGCAAGAGTTCGATTTCTATTATGACTTTGTCACTCAACTCGTGGCCGATGGCTTAAAAACCCTCGGGAACGAATAACCGCCACTGCGAATCGTACGCCGGGTCTTTCATCGCGTAATCGAGGTAAAAATCCCAGTCCATCGGGATCTGACGCAGCAACTCCAGTTGGCTCGACGTGTACGCGCCGGCGCGCTGCAGGTAATAACCGATCGCTTGATGATAGGGATAGGTGAAATTGAGTTGCTTCAATGTTGCGACGAGTTTGTTGACGGAAAGTCGATCAGCGGCGCGCACGAACGCTTTGGCGACCTCGAAAATTCCGCCAGCGTAGACCGGTCGCACTGTGGCATCGATCAGCGTGCGTTCGAGATTCGTCACTCGCAAATGTTCGCCCGCCGTCGTGGTGATTTCGACGACGCCAAGTTGCCCGGTGTTTTTTCCATTGAGCAAGTGGATGCGGTGATCGCGGAATGGCGCAACGTTGGTCGTAACGCGGCATTTGCCTCGGAACGAAAGATCAATGCCGCGCTGGCTTAGCCCGCCACCACCACCGGTTGCTTGCTGCTCCTGGTTGAAGTAAATCGACGTTGGAAATTGCTCGGTCAGGTCCTGCAGATGCATGGCCGAATAATGCGAGAAGTAGCCATTGGCATTGATGGATTGCACCAGCGAAAACGTCGGCGCTTCGCCCCAGGTGTATCGCGTGACGGGCCGGTATTCAAACGGGATTTGCTCCATTCTCAAACTGGTTGAGTTTAGCGCGAACTGGAGAAAGCCGTTTGTGGTGATCGAATTCGGCAAATTCCAGATCAATCGGTTCTGATCGATGATCCTGTCGATGTCCGCTTTGGCAAATACGGTCCGATTCGATTTCTGAAAGAACGAGGCGATGTCGTTACGGCTAGACGCGATCCGAGGTTTTCCGGCCATACCATTCCCCCTACTACCCGCCTGCATAAGACCATTTGGCATGTAGTATAGATACTACATGCCAATTGGAATGCACGCAATGGATTCGCTCAAACATAGTGTAAGGCGTTACCTGGTCGGCGATTAGTGCTCGAACCGTCGCGAGCTTGATTAGTTCGGTGTAGTATATATACTACACCGAACTGAGCAGTGTGGGTACGATTTTGCTCGAAAGACTGGATTTTACGAACCTTGCAGTGCACGCCAAACCTTGGGCGGGCTCATTGGCAGGCTGCGGAAGCGGATGCCGGTGGCGCGGTGCAGTGCAATGGCTAGGGCGGCTGGCGGCGGCACGATGGGCGTTTCGCCCACGCCACGCACGCCGTAGGGATGGTTGGGGTTGGGCACTTCCACAATGATGGTTTCGATCATCGGCACATCCAGGGCCGTTGGCATGCGGTAGTCGAGATAGCTGGCGTTTTGCATCCGGCCGTCGCTGCCGAACACGTATTCTTCGTTGAGCGCCCAACCGATGCCTTGGACCGCGCCGCCCTGCAGTTGACCTTCGACATAGCTGGGATGAATTGCCTTGCCGGCGTCTTGTATCACGGTGTATCGCAAGACGGTGACTTTGCCGGTCTCGGGATCGACTTCAACGTCAACGATGTGCGTGCCAAAACCGTTGGTAGGCCCCGGCGCATCGACACTGGCGCGCCCCACCACCGGTCCGCCGGTGTCGTGCAGTTTGCCTGCCAACTCCTTGAAAGTCAAAGCGTGACCGTTGCGACGATAGCTGCCGCCTTCGACCGTCACTTCGTCCGGTTGACATTCCCAAAGCAGCGCGGCGCGCTCGCGCATTTGCTGACGTAAATCCAGGCCGACGTGATAGGCGGCCAGCCCGGTTGCAAACGTGGTGCGGCTGCCACCGGTGACATCCGTGTAGCCGACGCCGTCCGTATCGGCCACGCGGGGGTGAACTTCGGCGGCGGTGATGCCCAGCGTTTCGGCCAGTTGCATGGCGATGGAGGTTCGCGTGCCACCGATGTCCGTGGAGCCTTCAATCAGATTGACCGTGCCGTCTCCGTTGACGCTGGCCGTAACGGCCGATTTCAAACCGATGTTGAACCAATAGCCGCTGGCGATACCGCGGCCGCGGTACGGTCCGCTAAGTTTCGATTGCCAGTGCGGACTGTTCTTGGCCGCTTCGAGCGTTTCGATAAAACCGACTCGAGGATACACCGGCCCGTCGACGCGGCGCGTGCCTTCGCGGGCAGCGTTTTTCAGACGCATTTCCAACGGATCGATTCCCAGCTTTTCGGCCAGTTCGTCCAGCACCGATTCGCAGGCAAACGCCGCCTGCGTGGCGCCTGGCGCGCGATAAGCTTGCGTCTTGGGTTTGTTGGCGCAAACGTCGTAGCCGATGACGCGGGCGTGCGGAATTTCGTAACAACTGAAGACGCACATGCAGCCGGGACCAATCATGCCGCCGGGATAAGCGCCGGCGTCGTAGATCAGTTCGGCATCGCCGGCCACCAACGTGCCATCGCGTTTGGCGCCCAACTTGACGCGGACGCGCGAGCCCGGCGTGGGGCCAGTGCCTTCGAAGACTTCGTCGCGTTGCATCACGATTTTGACCGGACGGCCGCAATGCTTACTGAGGATGGCCGCCACCGGTTCCAGGTACACGGCAATTTTTCCGCCAAAACCGCCGCCGATTTCGCACGGCACCACGGTGACTTGCGAAACCGGAATCTGCAGTAATTCGGCCGTTTGCGCGCGGGCCGCAAACGCACCTTGCGTGGCCGTCCAAACCGTCACGTGGCCATCGTGATTCCACATGGCCGTGGCAACTTGCGGTTCGATGTAGCCTTGATGCACGGTGGCCGTCTCGAACGTGGCTTCGACGATTTCATCCGCTGCGGCAAAGCCCTGCTCGGGATTGCCTTTTTCGAATCGAACAATCGCCGCGACATTGCTGGGCTTGTCGGACGGCTTGCCCATGTCGGACGTGCGAAGCTGCTCGTGCAGCAGCGGGGCGTCAGAACGCATGGCATCCACGGGCGAAATCACGTGCGGCAGAACGTCGTACTCGATGAGAATCTTTTTCAGCGCCGCTTCCGCCTCGTGCAGCGAGCGCGCCGCCACGGCAGCCACGGCGTGACCTTTATAAAGCACTTTGTCGTGAGCCAAGACGTTGGCGCCCAGGTCGGCCAGATTGACCATGCCTTCGCCCAGGTCGGCCATTTTGTCTTTCAGATTCGGAAAGTCGGCGCTGGTAATGACGGCCAACACGCCCGGATGTTTGCGGGCAGCGTCTAGGTTGATGTGCTTGATCCGCGCGTGCGGGTGCGGGCTGCGGAGAATTTTGCCGTACACCAGGCCGGCCATTTGCAAGTCGGCACCGTAAACCGCGCGGCCGGTGACTTTATCCGCGCCGTCGTGACGTACGGGACGCGTGCCGATGACTTTGTATTCGGACATAATCGACGATCAAATGGAGGAATCGAAAATCAACACACCGCGCAACCCCTCCGCTGCGTTCGACGAAACATCCGACTCAAACGGTTGCCGTCGAACTCAGCGTTCCGACCTCTGAACGCTGTCCCCCGACCTCTTTCCTGCCCTGCATCTGCTTGCCCGACTCTTGCACGGCGCGGACGATTTTATCGTAACCCGTGCAGCGGCAGAGGTTGCCGGCCAGTTCAAAGCGAATTTGCTGTTCGCTGGCGTCCGGGTGGCGGTCCAGCAGCGCCTTGGCGGTCATAATGAACCCCGGCGTGCAAATGCCGCATTGCAATGCGGCGCCTTCGAGAAAGCACTGCTGAATGGGATGCAGGTGCGATTGATTAGCCAAACCCTCAATGGTCTCGATCTGCGCCCCGGCGCACTCAACCGCCAACACCAGGCAGCTATTGACCGGCAGGCCATCCATCAGCACCGTGCAAGCGCCGCAGTTGCCGTTGTTGCAACCTTCTTTGGTGCCGGTAAGTCGCAGCACATCGCGCAGTACTTCGAGCAAGCTCTGCCGCGCCTCGCAGAGCAACTCGTGCGACTCGCCGTTAATGGTTGTGGTGAGGTGATGCTTATGGGACACGCAGCATTGAACTCCATGTAGGGCAGGGCGGACCAAAAGTGCCCGCTGCTGATTACACGAACCAGCCTCGAGCGTCCCAGGTCAAGGCAGCCGACAAAACATCAAAAATCTGGACGATCGACTTCCGGATTTCAAAAGTCGATTAATTACCCTTGGCGGGTGTCGGTTCCGGGCCGCCTTTTTTCTCAGTGTCGGTGGCAGGGTCGGTGTAAACCTGTTTAGACGGCTTGAGGTAATCGTCGTTCAGTTTGTCGACCGACCACAGCAGACCGCGCGTGACTAAGTTCAAATAGCGATCGTCGGCAACCGTTTCGTTGTTGTGGCCCAGCGTGGTGCAAAAAATGCGCGTGCCGTGAAAATCGTTGGTCCACGCCACGACGGTCTCCGTCACCTTAGTGCCGTCGGTTTGCTTACCGCGGGCGAGCGGCTTGCAATTTTCCAGCACTTTGACGTTGTTGTAGAGTTCTTCCTTGATGGTCGTCCAGTTTTCGAAGTTTTTGGTAATGGCGCTGTCTTTGTCGAGGTAGGTCACGTCGATCGGTATTTGCTTGCCGTGCACCCGGCTCTCGATGCCAAGCATGTCGAACCAACCGCGATATCCGTCGGGACGATAGCAGTGCATGGCACAGTGCAAATTCACAGCCGGTACACCGGCCTTATGCGCAGCCACGATGCCGTCAATAAACGCCACATCCTTGACGTTGGCAAAGCATTCGTCGTGGACGATCACGTCGTAACCCTTCCACCACTCGGGCTTGCTATAAATGCTGATTTTGTGATCCAGCGACGCGCCGCCCTCGCGGACAATCGTCCACTCCACATTGGCCATTTTCGAAATGCCCTTGGTGAGAATGAACTTTTGATGGTCGTAGTCATGGCAGCAGCCGCCGCAAACCAGCAGCGCTTTGATTGGCGGCTTTTCGGCCGGCTTGACTTCCGTTGATGTTGACGGAGCGGCCTGGGCTTGGACCTTGACGTCCGATTTGGCTGCGGGCGTTTTACCAGCGTCCGATTTATCAGCGTCCGATTTATCAGCGGCTAGGGCAAAGCTGGCAATAACCGCCGAGCACAGCAGCGCGCAGGCGACGAGGATTCGGTTGGACTTCATCGAAACCTTTCTTAACGGACCAATCAGGGATGCAAAAAACTCGCGAAGGAGCGGAGGATGCACGACCGCCGCAGGAATGTTCTCGTTAGCCTAACGCCCCCAATTCTGAACAGCAAGTCAATCGCGCTGAAAAACTGACTCCGCGAACACAGCATCGTGAACTCGCTGCGAACAGCCGGAATTCGCCCATGACGGGGCGAGTGCATACAATTCGGCAAGTCGACAAGGCGTTTCGCAAGGCAGCCGTCTCACCTGCATTCGAACATAATTGAGCAAATCCATGCGCGCTGAACTCACCGCCGGCCAAGGCCGCACTCGCGCAATCAGCCGCGTTATTCTGGGCGTTGGTCTGGCCGCGGCGTTTTTGATTTTTCTGGCGGCTCCGCCAACTCCAGACGATGCTGGCGACGGTCAGGAAGAAACCAAGGCTGGTCAACGGCAAATGGAAGTCTTCGGCGGCACCGCGAATGTGCTGGCCGCCGAACTGCGAACCTGGTTTGCCAGCCTGTGGCAAGGGCGACGATTGGCGTTTACGGTCGCGGCGCTCACATGGGCCCTAGCGAGTTGTTATCGATTTTTCGCCACACCGCTGCCGAGCGGTGATCGGGCGGCAAAAAAACCCATCGAGCCGCCAGCAGAACCCAACGAGCCGCGCGGGGGCGGTTTGAATTAGCTTGGGCAAGCTTCGGGCGGTGGGCAGCGTGCGCGGCAGCGAGCGCGAAGTCGCTAGCGTAAAAACCGTCAAAATCACTCGATTTTCGCAGGACTCGAATGCCGATAATTTCAAGGCAACTCCCGCGCGCCGCCTGGATGCGTACGCGCTCGCTTCTCGAACTAATCGATGTCAAGGATGGCACCTATGGACAGCGGTTTGACACGTCGCAATTTCTTCGGCCGCGCGGCTCAAGGCCTGCTGGCTGTGGGCGCGGTGACCTACGGCGGTTGCCGCGGTAATCAAACCGCCACGATCGTCAAGCCAACCGATCCTGTCGCGGTGGGCAGCCATGCCGCTGGCGGCGAAACCTTCAAACCGCTGGTCGAAGAAGCTACCGGCAAATTGTTGGGCCGCCACGCCGCGCAACCGGTGATGAATGTCTCGTACCAAGCGGGGCAATTGCCGTCGCCGCCCACGCCGCAAGTTCGCCGCATCTGCTTCATCGGCGTCGAAAACGCCAGCAACGAAGAACTCGGCGACTTCAAAGAACAAATTTACGAAATGATCGACTCCAAAATTCTGGCCGCTGGCATCTATCAATCGATCAGTCGACGCTTCGTACAAGCCGGACTGACCGAAACTCGCTTGCGGCCCGACCAACTTTTCGTACCGGAAAACATGCGGACGTTCATGGCCGTGATGGAACGCCAGGGACAGCCCTTCGATTACGCGCTTTACGCCAAAATCACTTCCGGCACCACCACAGTCAACAAAGACTCTTCCAAGCAGTACATTCTCACGCTGGAAATGGTTAACGTCCGCAGTGGCGCGTTCGACAAAGAGTCGGCCACGCTCACCAAAGACTACAACAGCTCGCTGACCGCCAAAGTCAAGCACTGGTTCTAGTCAAGGCTGTTCGATCCGGTTTCAGGCAACTTCGTTTTTTGGCGAACCACGTCATGCAACCCGCGCGACAACTCGGACCTTCGCTTTGGCTCGCCGCCACGCTGACCGCCTGCGCGCTCTCTGGCTGCAGCACCTACGTGGATCACCTGCAGTTCGAGCGGTCCGAGTATTTTACAGGGCAGTTCGACGCCGCCGATAAACGCGTGACCAGCGCCATGCGTTTTCCGGGCAAGAATGCCGACATGTATAAGCTGGAAAAAGCCATGATCCAGCTCCAAACCGGTCATCCGGCCGAAGCCGAGCAGTCGCTGCGCCAAGTCCGCGACAGCCTGGACCATTTGGAACAAGTCAGCCTCAGCGAAAATGCATTTTCGTACCTCACCGACGATACCTATCGCTCGTACGCGGGCGAAGACTACGAAAAAGTGCTGCTCCGCGCGTTTTTGGCAATCTCCAACTTGATGCACGACGGCAGCGACGCCGCAGCCTACAGCCTGCAAGTCACCGAAAAACAAGAACAGATCATCCAGGCCGGGGCCGACAAAGACGGCGAGAACGTCAAGCTGGCTTATAAACGCGTGGCCTTCGGTTCGTACTTAACCGCGGCCATGGCCGAAGCCACGCACCAGAATTTCGACGACGCCACTCGCAACATGGTGCGCGTCTGCAGTTGGGAACCCAGCTTTACGCCTGGCAAGTTCGACCTGCAACGCGCCACCACCGGCCACCACAGCGCGCCGGGCGATGGCGTGCTGTATGTTTTCACACTGGTGGGCGAAGGACCGTACAAAATCGAAAGCGAAGAAATCCCCAGCACCGTGGCCCTGCTGGTGGCCGACCGCATCATCACGGCGATCGGCAAACATAGTTTGCCGCCGACCATTGCGCCCATCAAAGTGCCCAAGGTGGTTGTGCCGGTGAACACCGTCAGCACGGTCATGGTTTCGGCCGATCAACGTCCGCAGGGCTACACGGCCACGATCACCGATGTTGGTCAATTGGCCACGCAGCAGTACGATGCCATCTTTCCGCAGGTCATGGCGCGGGCCGTGGTTCGCCGCGTGGTTAAAAAGGGCGTCATTTACGGTGCCAAAGAAGTTGGCGGCGTCGAAAATCATTCGCTGGTGAACCTGGCGGCGGATGTTGGCGGCGTGATCTGGGAAGCCAGCGAGAGCGCCGATACACGCTGCTGGGGTTTGCTGCCGAATCAAATTCAAGTAATGCGCATCGAACTGCCCGCAGGTACGCACGACATTGGCCTCCGCTCGTCGAATGGCACCATCGCGCTGGGCAGCGAAGAGCACACCAGCGTTGAAATCCACAACGGCGTCAACACCTATCTGCTCGCCAACTTCCCCGGCCGCCAGGCTGTGGGCAAGATTCAAGCCAGCAAGTAAGCCCGCGCTTACTTACGGCCCAATTCGCGCCGAACTACTCCTCGCGCGGTTGCATCCCGCGCCCCGCCGATGCGACAATAGCGTCAGCATCGCCGTGCGTCCTTTCTCTGCCCCCCCCGACCCTGACCTCTGACCTCTGCCCGCCATGCAAGACGATCTGCAAGCCGTCGACAAACTGAACGAAGCCTATCGCCGCATTGTCGACGAGCTTGGCAAGGTGATCGTCGGGCAAAAAGCGGTGATTGAAGAACTGTTGATTGCAATGTTTGCCCGCGGTCATTGCCTGTTGGTCGGCGTGCCAGGGCTCGCCAAGACGCTGATGATTCGCACGCTGGCCGACGCCTTGCAGCTTAAGTTCAGTCGCATTCAGTTTACGCCCGATTTGATGCCGGCCGACATCACCGGCACCGAGGTGATTCAGGAAGATAAATCGACCGGCCGCCGCGACTTCAAATTCCTGCCGGGGCCGGTGTTCGCCAACGTCATTCTGGCCGACGAAATCAACCGCACGCCGCCCAAAACGCAGGCCGCGTTGCTGGAGGCCATGCAAGAACATCAGATCACGGTCGGCGGCACGCGGCATACCTTGAGCGAACCGTTCTTCGTGCTGGCCACGCAAAATCCCATCGAGCAAGAAGGGACTTATCCGCTGCCCGAAGCGCAGTTGGATCGCTTCATGTTCAACATCTTTGTCGACTACCCGGACGAAGACGAAGAGTTGCAGATCGTCCGCCGCACCACGGCCGATGTCTCCACGCCGATCACGCAGATGCTCAGCGCCGACGAAATCATCAAGCTGGGCGATATCGTCCGCAAGGTGCCGGTGGCCGATCACGTGCTGCGTTATGCGCTACAGTTCACGCGGCTCACGCGCCGCAATGCTACGAGCGCTCCGGACTTTGTCAAATCGTATGTCAGTTGGGGCGCGGGGCCGCGCGCCAGTCAGTATCTGGTGCTAGGCGCCAAAGCCCGCGCGTTGTTGCACGGCCGCTATTACGCCACGTGCGAAGACATTCGCGCCGTGGCCGCGCCGGTGTTGCGGCATCGCATCATGACCAACTTCAATGCCGAGGCCGAAGGCATCAAGCCGGACGAAATCATTCGCCGCCTGATCGAACTGATCCCGGCGGACGAATCCGACAAGGCCGCGCGTGATGGGCTGCCGGAAGTTTTCAAAACGGCGTAGCGTTGGAACGGCACAACGGCGCGTCGTGAATTGATGCGGCAAGTTCGAGCGGCGAACGCGTTATGAAAAATCAACCGACGCAGCCAACTTTGGTGGGGCATGAACGAACCTGGGCGGCGTGGAATTTCGCCTTTTTCGTTGGGACGCTGGTGGCAGCAACTGTCGCAGCGCTGCTCCAGGGCTCAAGCTTTGCGGCAGGTCGTTTTTTCGAGATCAATTCCGATATTGCTACGGCAATCGTTGGATGTTTTTCGTTCGTCGTGTTTTGTGCCGTGAGCCTGTTTTATCGAAGCGAGTTCAATCGCTACTTGCCATCGACGCAGATTTTGATTTTTCGACTGAGCCGCCTGGTGGTTAGGAACGACCGAAAAATAACTTCCGTTTTTCGTTCGGGTCGACGCGCGCAATCACGAGCAGCGGGCGTCTCACTCAGAGGAAGTTATTTTTCGGTCGTTCCTTATTCCCGCCGGAATGTTCGTGCTCGTTGCCGTGACTCTGACAATCTGCTTTGAATCCGCGGCGGTGGCTTTGAGTGGCGCAATTTTGTCGTCACTCGTTTCCGCCTATAATGACTGGCGTTGGACCGGCGTGCGATTCAAAAACGGCGTCGACGCCATGCCCTTGATTAATTGACGCGCACGTTCTTCGAATTCGCCCATGGATAACTACCAAAAATATCTCGATCCCAAAACGCTGGCCAGCCTGCAAGGGCTCGAGCTGCGGGCGCGGATGATTGTCGAAGGCTACGTGGCTGGCGTGCATCGCAGCCCTTACCATGGGTTTTCCATCGAGTTCGCCGAGCATCGCGAATACGCGCCCGGCGACGACCTGCGTTATGTTGACTGGAAGGTGTTTGGCAAGACCGACAAGTTCTATTTGAAGCAGTACGAAGAAGAAACCAACTTGGTGGCCTACACGCTGTTGGATACCAGCGAAAGCATGCAGTACAAAAGCCCCGGCGCGGCACTGTCGAAGTTGGAGTACGCGCAGTGTATTGCCGCCGCGCTGGGCTACCTGGTGTTGCAGCAGCAAGACAGCGTGGGCCTGGCCACGTTCGATCGCGAGATTCGTTCGCTGGTCCGGCCGAGCAGCAATCCTTCGCACATTAAGCAACTGTTGCATGTGCTGGATCAATCGCGGCCCGAACGCAAAACGTCGACCGGGCCGATTTTTCATGACCTGGCCGAACGTCTCAAAAAACGCGGCGTGGTGCTGATCCTCAGCGATCTGTTCGACAACGTGCCGTCGATGTTGGCGGGCCTGAAACACTTTCGGCATCGTCGCCACGAAGTGGTGGTGTTTCAGGTGCTCGACCCGGCCGAACTCGATTTTCCGTTCCGCCGCACCTCGCTGTTCAAAGGTTTGGAAGGCCTGCCAGACGTGCTGGCCGATCCGGTTTCGCTCCGCGCGGCGTACTTAAAAGAATTCCGCGCGTTTACGCAATCGGTCGAGCGTGGCTGTCGCGAGCACAACATCGACTACCTACAACTCCGCACGGATCAACCGCTGGATTTGGCGCTGACCACTTACTTGAGCAACCGCTTGGCAAAAAGCAAATGATAAATCGGGCTGTCAGAGGTCGAAGTGCTTTTTTGACGTTAATCGTTAATCAATGATCAACTCTGACGACGCATGCGATTTCCAGCGTCGTCTGCATATTGTGACTGGAGCCACGCGGCACGCAGTCGAACGACCACATCGCGTTACCACTGGGAGATCTTCACAGCCATGCGATTTAGGAACGACCGAAAAATAACTTCCGTTTTTCGTTCGGGTCGACGCGCGCAATCACGAGCAGCGGGCGTCTCACTCAGAGGAAGTTATTTTTCGGTCGTTCCTTACCGTCCGCCATTCGAGATGGTTCGCCCTGCTGATTAGCCTCGCTTGCTGGTGGTGGCTACCCTCGGGCAATGATGCAAAGATTCTGGGATCGTGCCTCAACATGAGCGACGACATCGCGCATTGCCCTTCGAAAGAATCTGTCGCCGAGGTAATCCAATTTCAACCGACGGTCGACGCCCTGCCATTGGACGGCGTCGACTTCGGCAGCCGCGACGTCTTCGTCACGCCGTTTGCGGGCATCACGGATGACGACTTTGCCACGCCAGCGGTTAAAAGCCGCGGCTGGGGAACGCAGATCTTCGTCTGCTATTCGCAGCAGAGAGAGCAGCCATATACCGGCTTGGCGGTGTCCGGCAGTAAGCACGCCCATTGCTATGCTTTAATCGACAGCTACCTTGCTTGGATCGATGGCGTTATCGCCACCTTACTGATCATTCTTGCCCTCATAGGCCTGTTCGCCGGTTGGCTCAAGCGACGGCTGATCTCTCTGAAGCGCGTGCGATTCTCGCTGCGGCAAGCGCTGTGGTTTTTCCTCTTGTTTGGACTCGCGTGCTGCTGGTGGTTACCAATTGGCTGGCAAACCATTGAGGGGTTTCAAACCAACCTCCAATTCAGCCAGCAGAAAAATGATTTGGACAGTTTGAAACGCTTTCATGCTCTGGAACCTCCGATCAATGACTATTTCGAGCACGGCTGGGAGAAAGATGTGGACTTCGACAAATTCGACATCGTGATGCTGCGCTACGTTCCGGGCGAATCGAGATTCGTTGAGCCGAAGATTTGCCGCCGCGCGCAAGGCTGGCTGTTTCTTGCCGTTCCTGGAAAAGTTCGCGAACCTAGTGACGGCTATACATTATTTGCCGCCAAAAAAGCAGCCCGCGTTGTGGTGATGAGTGCCACGCAAGCCAACCTACTGGACGGCGGCGTGTTCCTGACGTTGGTGGCGCTGGCGATCGCGAGTTTCTTCGTCGGCAGAAAACGTCCGGCGGCAGTGGCCACGACGAATCAACTGCCGCTTTGAGCACTCGCTGGGCGAACCATCAGTAGCCAACCAACATTCGCCGCCGCAGGCCCAATGCAAAACCAGTCATCATTGCCGCGCGCCACGCCGCCCGCCGCACCGCTACACGCCGCCGCGCGCCCGCAACGTTCGTTTTTGGAATTTTTGCTGATCGATTTCACTCTGTTCGTGCTGCTGGTGCTGCTGCCGCTGATGACTGCGGCGGATTTGGCCTTCGCTGGCAGGGCGCGTACTTGGTACGAAGTCGCTTTGGTGACTGCCGCGCTGATCGGACTCGCATTGCAAGCGATCGCCGCGTTTGGGCTGTTGAAGCGTCGTCGCTGGGGCAAATACGTGCTGATTCTGTCCGTGCCGCTTTCGCTCGGCACCGCGGCCGGCGCGATGCTCGTGTTGTTATTTCTAGCCCTCCGCCGCTGCTACTCTTTTGCCGGAAGTTGGTTCCGCCGTTGCGTCGCGCAGCGCGGCTAACGACTTTAAATCTACAACTCGCTGGGTTAACATCAGTCGGTCTTCGTCGCAGGACGTTTCAATGTTTTGCCCCGCACCTTTTGCTCGCCCCACATGTCCGACGCAGATATTCGCCGAGCGATTCGCGCCGCGCAGACCGGGCTGGCCACCAACATCGTGCTGGTGCTGGTCAAGTTGCTGGCCGGCTTCTTTGGGCATGCCTATGCACTGGTGGCCGACGCGGCCGAATCATCAACCGATATTTTCTCCTCGTTGATTGTCTGGGGCGGCCTGAATGCCGCCGCCACGCCGCCCGACGAAGATCATCCGTTTGGCCACGGCAAGGCCGAGGCCATCGCCGGCGCGGCCGTCTCGCTGATTCTAATTCTCGCGGCGGTGGGCATTGCCGCGGCCGCGGTTAAAGAGATCATCACGCCTCATGAAGTGCCGCACACGTTTACGTTGGCCGTGGCCGGAGGCGTGATCATCGTCAAAGAAATTCTCTTTCGGCGAATCATCAAGATTGGGCAAGAAACCAACAGCGGCGCGGTGCAGGCCGAGGCCTGGCATCATCGCAGCGACGCCATCAGTTCGGCGGCCGCGTTTATTGGCATTGCCATCGCCATCCTCGGCAAGTGGGCCGCGGCCGACGATTGGGCCGCGCTGGTGGCGGCCGGCGTGATGGCGTTCAACGGCGTGCGGATGCTACGCCCTGCCATTCACGACTTGATGGACCGCATGCCAGACGGCGACGTGGTGCAGCAGATTGCCGCCGCGGCGCGCTCAGTAGAAGGCGTGCTGGCGATCGAAAAGCTCAAGGTCCGCAAGTTGGGCATGCGCTATTACGTGGACATTCACGTGCAGGCCGATCCGAATCTCACGCTCCACTTTTCGCACATTCTGAGCGGCAAAGTCAAATCGGCCATTCGCCAGGCGGTGCCGGCCGTGCTCGATGCTTCGATCCACATGGAGCCGTTCGACCCATAAAATGGCAGGCGGCGGGCCAACCCCGCCGCCTACGCAAATTTGAGTCGATCACTGTCTGCGGCGGCAACAACGATGTGTTACGGTCCGATGCTGGGCGGATTCTTGGCGAAGAAGTCGCGTGGGCCGCGATTCGTGTAATACGGATAGGCCGTGGCGCCGCCGCCATCGCCCGACGGGCCGGGGTTGACGCCTTCACCCGGGTTGCCGTGGCAATGGCCGAACAAGCCGCCGCAATGAGCGCAGTGGCCGCTGGCATCGCAATCGCCCGAGCCGCAGCGTTGGCAAGTGTCGACCATCTGTCCGCCGCCCATTGCGCCGCAGGCCTTGCAATGGCCGCTCGGGTCGCCTTGGTGGCAACCGCAGCGTGGGCAAACAAAGCCATGCTCGCTGCAGTCGCCGCAGCCTGTGCAACCGCCGGCGCCGCCACCGCAACTCTGGCAGCCCTCGCCGCCTTTTTCCCAAAACCAACGGTGGTTGAACATGTTGCCGGCACAGCCGGAGACGCCCACCAGCAGCAGGCCGGTGGTGAGCGCGAAGAGAATGTTTTTCATGGCGACAGATTCCCCCGAGAATCGCGTAATTGAGTTGAGAATGGCTGGGATTGGGCCGCGCGAGAACTGACGATGCGCGCGGCAGCGTGAATCGATCGCCAACTGTGGGCGCGACCAACTAACCCCTGCATCCCTTATCGGCGGCAGATTGGGCAGAATCCAACAAATCAGTACATCCGGCAGGGGCAGAGGTCAGAGGAGGAACGCACGCAGAGAGGCAGTTTGCTAGCAGATTGCCGCTGTTGGCCACGGGAGGACGCTATTGGACGAGGGCATGGAATCTGTTAAAAAACGATGCTCTGGTAGCGCCGGCCGTACTGCGAAGATGGGTCGAGCGGTGATCACGCCGGGGTAACACGCGCGATGCCTAACATTTGACGGTTGGGCATTGGCGCAAATGGTGAGCGGTGGAAATCTCAGGTCTGCGCCAGGGACGGCTTACGGATGAATAATTTCAGCAGGACGTTGCGTCTTGCACTTCGATATCGATTGACGTTTGCGGCGTCGATCTGCTGCGCGCTGAGCGTTGCCCTGCTGTGGGGCGTCAACATCGGCGGCGTGTACCCGATTGTCGAAGTGATTTTTCATGGCCAGTCCATGCAACAATGGGCGACCAGCGAAATCGATAAAGGCCAGCTCGAAGTTCAACATCAGCAACAAATGATTGCCGAGCTGCAGGCCGAGTTGGCGGCCGCGCCCGCCGCCGAACAATTCCGAGTCAACAACCAATTAAGCCGCTGCCAGCGTCGTCTGGATGCCGAGCAAACGGCCCTGAGCCGCGTACGGACGCTGCAGCCCTACATCGAACATTATTTGCCCAACGATCCGTTTCGGACGCTGGCGCTGATCATGGGCCTGCTGATGTTTGGCACGGTGATCAAAGATGTGTTTTTGGTGTTCGATTCAATCCTGGTCGATCGATTGACACACCTGGCCACCTTCGATTTGCGGAAGCGCTTTTACCGTCGCACGTTGCGCTTGGACCTAGGCAGTTTCAACGAAAACAGCGCCAGCGAACTGATGGCGCGCTTTACTTACGACATCGATAGCCTCAGCACCGGCGTGCAAACGCTGTTGGGGCGCGCGATCCGCGAGCCGCTGAAAATGCTGGCCTGCTTGATCGGCGCGGCGATGGTCTGCTGGCGCTTGCTGCTGTTGAGTTTGATCGTGGCGCCGCTGGCCGCCTATCTGATTGGCACGTTGGCGAAGTCGCTCAAGCGGGCCAATCGCAAGGCGATGGAAGAAATGTCGCTGCTGTACGGCATCCTGGGCGAAACCTTCGGCGCCATCAAAGTGGTCAAAGCGTTTACCATGGAACGCTACGAACGTCGCCGCTTTCATCACAACGGCAAAACCTTGCTCGCCAAGGCCATGAAGATCGCACGCTACGACGCCATGGTCAATCCGCTGACCGAACTGATGGGCATGAGCATCATTAGCCTGGCCTCGCTGGCTGGCGGATATTTGGTGCTCAAAGGGCAAACGCATTTGCTGGGTATCCGCATGAGCGACCGGCCGATGGATATGGGCAGCCTGATGTTGTTCTACGGCCTGTTGATTGGTGCCAGCGATCCGGCCCGCAAATTGTCGGAAGTGTTCAACCGCTTGCAGCGCGCTTCGGCGGCCGCGGATCGCATATATTCGCTCATGGATCGTCAAGCCAAGGTGGTCGACACGCCGCAACCCACCAAGATCCAGCGGCACGCACGCGAGTTGCGCTTCGAAAATGTTTCGTTCGGCTACAACGCCAGCCAACCGGTGCTCGAGAAGATCAATCTGACGATTCCGTTTGGCGAGTCGCTGGCGATCGTCGGCCCGAACGGTTGCGGCAAAAGCACGCTGGCCAATCTAATTCCGCGATTCTTCGATCCGCTGAGCGGCACGGTCAAGCTCGACGGCGTCGACTTGCGCGAGATTCGCATTCGCGAACTTCGCCGCCAGATTGGCGTGGTCACACAAGAGACATTGTTGTTTGACGATACCGTCTTTAACAATATTCGTTACGGTACGCTGAGCGCCACGCGCGAACAAGTGATCGAAGCCGCCCGGCAAGCGCACGCGCACAAGTTCATCGAAAGCAAGCTGGAAAACGGTTACGAAACCGTGGTTGGCCCGCTCGGAAATCGGCTCTCCGGCGGCCAGCGACAACGCATCGCGCTCGCCCGCGCCATTTTGCGTGATCCGGCGATCCTGATTCTCGACGAGGCCACCAGCCAGGTGGATATCGAAAGCGAACAACTGATTCATTTGGTGCTCGAGCAGTTCACGCGCAACCGCACCACGATCATGATCACGCATCGCCTGGCGACGCTCGATCTGGCCGATCGGATCATGGTGATGAACCACGGTCGGATCTTAGATATTGGCACGCATATCGAATTGACCGCGCGCTGCGAATTGTATCGCAGTCTGTACCAGGTACAATTCAACAAGTCCGCCTAGGCTGCCGCCGCGCGGACGCGTTGTTCTGAACTGTGGTTCTTTGCGATTCCGTCATGCTCTCTGTCGCCGAGGCGCTGAAACTGATCTTGGCTCAGGCCATGCCGTTGCCACCCACGGTTGTGCCGCTGATGGATGCCATTGGCTGCATTCTGGCCAGTGATGTGGCCAGCGACGTTGATTCGCCGCCCCACGATAAATCGATGGTCGACGGTTACGCGATCGTGGCTGCCGATCTGGCCACGGGTTCCGCGATGTTGCGAGTGCTGGAAGAAGTCACCGCGGGCGACGTGCCGCGTCTGCGGGTGGAATTGGGCGCAGCGACGCGAATCATGACCGGCGCGCCCTTGCCGGACGGCGCCGACGCGGTTGTGATGATCGAACGAACGCAAATCTGCGCTGGCGATTTGAGCCAGCCTGGTGGCGGGGATCATGCGGCCAACGTTCGTATCGCCGATTCGCCTGCCAAGCCGGGGCAGAACATCATGCGGCGGGCAACCTCGCTCGGTCGCGGGCAAATTGTGCTTACGGCCGGACGTCGTCTGCGCCCCGCGGAAATTGGCGTGGCGGCCGAAGTGGGTCGAGCGCGAATTTCGATCATTCCGCCCGTCAAGGTTGCCATCTTGGCCACCGGCAATGAATTGGTCGATGCTGGACAAACGCCGCAGCCGGGGCAGATCCGCAATTCCAACGGTCCGCTGCTGATGGCCGCCGCGCGACGCGCCGGCGGCGTGGCCATCGACTTGGGCATTGCGCGCGACGAGCCGGCAATGCTCGAAGAGCGAATTTCGACCGGGCTCAAGCAGGCTGATATTTTCGTGCTCTCCGGTGGAGTTTCGGCCGGTGTTTTGGATCTGGTGCCAGGCGTGCTCGCCAACCTCGGCGTGCGGCAAGTCTTTCATAAAGTGAATCTCAAGCCCGGCAAACCAATCTGGTTTGGCGTGCTGCGGCCCGCGCAGGGCGGCTGCAAACTGGTTTTCGGTTTACCGGGCAATCCGGTCAGCAGCCTGGTATGTTTCGAGCTTTTTGTGCGGCCTGCAATGAGCAAATCGTCCGGACAGTATGCGGCCGTTGCTGGTCAAACGGCCGTATTGAGCATCGATTTTCAGCAGCGCGGCGATCGCGATACGTACTTTCCGGCCACGCTGGATCGCCAAGCGATTCCGCCCCGCGTGACTCCCGTGGCTTGGCGTGGATCGGCCGATTTGTGTGGCTTCAGCGCCGCCGGCGCGCTGGCGATTTTTCCGGCTGGCGATCGGGTCTATCGGGCTGGGGAGTCGATCGAGGTAATACCGCTGGACGTAGCGATCTAATTTTGCCCGAAATGCTTTACAAGACGACGACTTAAATATCTAATTGAATATTAACTCGGCCTGCGGATGTCACACGCTTTGCTGGCGGTTTGACGGCCTTGCATTCCCCACCGAAAAAACACACCCTTCTGTTTGGAGACTCGCCATGCCCCGCGTTATTGGCACTGAGCCGCCCGCATCACGTCGCAACTTTTTGAAGACTTCCGGCATTGTCGTCGCCGGTACGGCAGTGGCCAGCATGGCGATGCCGCGGATGGTGCATGCCGGCGTGGATGACACTTTGAAGATTGGCTTGATTGGTTGCGGCGGTCGCGGCACCGGCGCTGCCGCGGATGCGCTGCGCGCGGACAAAAACATTAAGCTCGTGGCGATGGGCGACGCGTTTGCGGATCGGCTGGAGCAGAGTCTCAAGACGTTGCAGGACGAAGCCCGCATCAAAGATAAATTGGCGGTCGACAACGACCATAAATTCGTCGGGTTTGACGCCTACAAAAAGGTGCTTGAGAGCGGCATTGACGTCGTGCTGTTGACCACGCCACCGCACTTTCGGCCAATGCATTTCAAGGCCGCCATCGAAGCCGGCAAACACGTGTTCTGCGAAAAGCCGGTGGCCGTCGACGCGCCAGGCGTGCGGTCGGTGCTCGAGACAGCCGAACTGGCCAAACAAAAGAATCTGAATGTCGTTTCCGGGCTGTGCTGGCGTTACGATCTGGGCAAACGCGAAGCCATGAGCAAGATTTTGGACGGCGCCATTGGCGATGTCCAAGTCATGCATTCGACCTACAACACGCAGGCGCTTTGGCATCATGGTCGCAAGCCGGAATGGTCGGACATGGAATTCCAAATGCGGAATTGGCTGTATTTCACTTGGCTTTCCGGCGATCACATTGCCGAACAGCACGTTCATAGTTTGGACAAAGCCGCCTGGGTGATGCATGACGAACCGCCGGTCAAAGCCACTTCGATTGCCGGCCGTCAGGTTCGCACGGACGAAAAATATGGCAACGTCTTCGACCATTTCAGCACGGTTTACGAGTACGCCAACGGCGTGAAGTTGTTTTCTTCGTGCCGCCAACAAGCCGGCTGTTCGACCGACGTGAACGACCATTTCATCGGCACCAAGGGCTACGCACAACTGATGGCGGCACCGGCGCCTAAGATTGTTGCCGGCGGCGAAACCTGGCAGTATCGCGGCCCCAAGCCGAGCATGTACCAGGTTGAACACAACGAACTGTTTGCCGCCGTGCGCTCCGGTAAGACCATCAACAATGGCACCTACATGGCCCGTAGTACGATGATGGCGGTCCTCGGACGGATGTCTGGCTATACCGGTCAAACCATCAGTTGGGACGACGCGTTCAACTCGGACGAAGATCTTTCGCCCGCCAAATACGAATTCGGTCCGTTGTCCGTGCCGCCGGTGGCCCTACCGGGTATCACCAAGTTTGTTGGCAAAAAGGCGTAGTTGAAATCACAACGGCAAATAGAAAACGCCCAGCAGAGCCAATTCGGTGGCTATGCTGGGCGTTTGCGTTTTGAATGATTGAAAAACGGCCGAGAGCTATTCTTTGCTGGGCACAGCGTCCGTGGCAGCGGCAGACTTATTCGCGGACGTCTTTGCAGCTTTGTCGGTGGCTTGCTCAGCGGCTTTGTCGGTGGCTTTGTCGGTGGCTTTATCGGTGGCTTTATCGGCCGCTTTGGCGACGGGCGTCTCGGCCGCTTTGTCGGCCGGCTGAGTGCCGGGCTTGTCGCTCGGCGGCGGTGCATCCAGATCGAAGATCGGATCATTGAAGCGCCGGACGCTGAACAGCAGCAGACCGTGTGCGGCGTGGTACAGCGCGCCGCATTCGACGTCGTCCTTCTTGCGTAGCTCGAGCATTTTGGTCAGCGCCAGCGCGCCGCGGGCCACCCAGGGCTGCTGAATTTGTTCGGGAGACATGGCTGCAACCAAAAATTCCAGCGTGTGACCTGTGCTGTAAATCCGTTGGGCGATGTTGTCGGTGTAGCCAGCACGCTGGAAGAATGCTTCGGAAAATGAACCGTCGGGGTTTTGATATTCGCGCGCCAATTTAATCGCTTCTTGGACACGGTCGTTGCCCAACTTCCAAGCGCCGGTCAATTGTTCCGGCTTGATTTGCTTCTCGTTCAAATAGCGATTGACCGCCACCGAGATGGCATAGAGCTTGTGCGTGGCACCGCACGCGCCGTCGGCCAACGGGCGTTTGGCTTCCATCTCCAAAATCTTTTCCGTGCTCCAGGTTTGGCCATCACGGGCCTTCCAGGTGGCGTCGATCGGCAGATAGGTGGAGGTGGCCATCAGTGCCCAGGGCGCTTCTTTATTTTCGAACAAATCGAACTTGGTTTGCTCGAGCATATCTTTGACGGTGTACGACTTGCCCTCGACCACGACGGTATCGTCGATCTTCAGTCCGGCTTGCGAGAGATATCCCAGCCACTGATCGGGGTGCCCGGCGCCCAGCTTGCCTTCGATGATGGTCGAAGCCACGCCGTGATCCGAAGGTTTCAAACCCCAGCCTTTGAGGTTTCCGCCTTTGAGCACCCAATCCAGCGCGGGTACCGACTTGCCGCTGACGATGATCGGAAATGTGCGGCCGTAAGCCAACATTCCGTGTACCACCTGCCAGGCGTTGTGATCTTCGGAATTCAACGGACGACCGTCGCGGCTGTAAAGCACTACATCCCGCACGCGCTTGTGAAGGTCGTTTTCGTCAATTGTCGCGGCTTTGGTCGTGGGCTGCGCCGACGAACCGCTAGGCGCGCAACCGGTAAACAGAGTGGCCGAAATCGCGATTGCAAAAACCGTCAGACACCACAAACAAGGGCGTTTCATCGAAGCAACCTTTCCTAATCCCAAAAAATCGAACATCCGGCATAACCCCACGGTGAGCCGTTTCCGGTCGAAGGCGGCCAGTTCTGGCGAGCATCCGGTTGCCGCAAGTGCCGATGGGACAATCGGTTAGCGACTCGTTCGACGCCGCGGCGAAACGGCCGAACGACGAATACCTGTATTTAGCTTATCGATGCAGCGTGGGGGCGAGGTTTTTAATATGACCAAAACTAACCTACATGTAAATATGGGGCATCTGCGTTGACTTAAATCAACGCCCGCCCGATGCCTTGCGACCAATCGTGCTACATGTTGAAAGTTGAATACCATGAACGATCGCCGACGGCTTTTAGTCTACATGACCATGATTCTCAGCCTCGTGGCGCTGACCAGCGTGGTAGGCGCGGCGATCCACTTTGGGCTTGCTTCGGTTTCGCGGGACGAACCGGGTGGCGATTGGCAAGCCGGATTCTTCCGCGCTTGCTGGCTGTCGGCAGGAACAACGCTGGTGCTGACGGCGGCCGGTGGGACGCTGATGCTGCGCGCAGCCAGCCCTTTCATTCGCCGGTTACAAGACAGCGAGGCCGCCAATCGCCGCCAGGTCGATATGTTGCAGCAAGTGCGCGTAGGGCTGGAAGCCAAGGTCAACGAGCTATTGAACATCAACACGCTGTTGGATCGCGCCGGACTCGACGGGCGACAAGACGCCGACACACTGGAACAACTGCAAAACGCGCATATCGATCTCGATCATTTCGTCCGCGCGCTGTCGCACGACATGAACGCCAACTTCATGGTTTTGGAGCACTCGTTTAACGTCCTCAGACATACGCCGGCGGACGGAGCGGCCCAAGAAGCGCCGGCGTTGGCGCACGTGGAAGCCTGCCTGCGCGAGTCGAAACGATATCTGGACGACCTGCACACATTGGCCAAGACCGGCACGGTGCACCTCGCGCCGCAACGCGTCGATTTACCCAGCGTGGTGGACGAAGTGCTGCAAGAACAGGTGGAATTGCTCGACCATTGCGGCGTGCGCGTGGTGGTCGAGCCGAACTTGCCCAGCGTGTGGTGCAACGAAAATCGCGTGAAGCAAGTGCTCACCAATCTGGTTCGCAACGCGGTTAAACATGGCTGCGATTCGATCCGGCCGCGAATTACCATTGGCCCCGCGCCCACGGCGACGCCTGGCTTCGAAAGTTTCCGCGTCCACGACAACGGCCCCGGCATACCGCCGGCGGCGCGGCAGGAAATTTTCATTCCGGGCCGTCGCCTGCCCACCGCCGGTGGCGAGGGAACCGGCATGGGCTTGGCCATCGTCAAACGAATCGCCAACCATTACGGCGGCGACGTGCAGGTCGACGATCGCTGCGATTCGGGCACGGCATTTTTAGTCTCGTTGCCGCGTGTTGGCGCGTTGAGCGTCCCGCATGGGCGCGGCGTTGCCGTTTCGTAGCGGGCAACATGTCACGCACCCACGCATCGCGCCCGCCAATCAACTTCGGATAATTGGTGGACTTGGCATCTCGGTTAAGTAAACTGATGCTCGGTACTCACACGCTCTCACGGCTCGGCAGCGTCCGAATTCAGCATGGCCAATACGCCGGAACATTTGCGTCTGCAAGACGTTCACGACGACACCAGCGGTTGGCGTCGCTGGGGACCCTACGTTTCTGACCGCGCGTGGGCCACGGTACGCGAGGACTACAGCGCCGACGGCAACGCCTGGGCCTATTTGCCGCACGACCTGGCCCGCAGCAAAACCTATCGCTGGGGCGAAGATGGCATTGCCGCCATTTGCGACCGCTACCAGTTGTTGGTCTTTGCGCCGGCCTTTTGGAACGAGCAAGATCCATTTCTGAAAGAACGGCTGTACGGCGTCACGCCGCTGGAAGGCAACCACGGCGAAGACGTGAAAGAGTATTACTTTCATGTCGATAATACGCCCACGCATTCGTACATGAAGTTTCTGTACAAGTACCCACAGGCCGAATATCCTTACCGGGATTTGGTCGATGAAAATCAGCGCCGCGGCGGATTGGGGCCGGAGTACGAATTGATCGATACCGGCATTTTCGCGGAGAATCGCTACTTCGATATTTTCGTCGAGTATGCCAAGGCGTCGCCGGAAGATATCTGCATCCGGATCGAGGCCTTCAATCGTGGTCCGCAGCCTGCGCCACTGCACATTTTGCCGCATCTGTGGTTTCGCAACACGTGGGGTTGGCAGCCCGAAGCGTGGCGCGGCAGCCCAGTTAACGAACCGCGAATTTATCGTGATTCCGTCGAGCGCGGCTACAGTTGCCTATTAACGGAAGATTCCAAGGTCGAAACCCTGCAGAACGCCCCTGTGCTGTATCGACTCGGACCGCGCGCGCTGTTTGGGCCAACCGGCGGCCAGTTGCTATTTACGGATAACGAAACCAACGGACCACGCGTGTTTGGTGCCCAGGGCATGAGCCGCAAACCATTCGTGAAAGACGCGTTTCATCGCCGCGTGGTCGACGGCGCCGACAGCACCAACCCCGAGCAACTCGGCACCAAAGCGGCCATCCATTATCAATTTGCCGCCGTGCCGCCGGGTCAATCGGTGGTGTTGCGATTGCGGCTGACCGATCAACTGTCCGCCAGCGATCCGTTGGCCGATGTCGATGCCGTGGTGGCGACTCGAAGAGCCGAGGCCGATCAGTTTTACGCTGCAATTCAAAAGCCTGGCGCCAGTGACGACGAGCGGCTCATTCAGCGGCAAGCCTACGCTGGCTTGCTGTGGACCAAGCAGAGCTATTTGTTCGACGTGAATCGCTGGCTAACGGGCGACAATCCGCAGATTCCGCCACCGGCCACGCGGATGTCGATTCGCAATCAGCATTGGATGCATTTGAATTCGATGCGAATCATGACCATGCCGGACAAATGGGAATATCCTTGGTTTGCCACCTGGGATCTGGCCTTCCATTGCGTGGCATTCGCGCCCATCGATCCGGACTTTGCCAAGCAGCAGTTGCAGTTGCTGCTGTTCGAACAATTTCAACATCCTAATGGTCAACTGCCGGCCTACGAGTGGGAATTTTCGGATTTGAATCCGCCCGTCCACGCCTGGGCCGTGTGGCGGGTTTACAACATGGATCGCATCCGTAGCGGCAAAGCGGATCGCAAGTTTTTGGAGAAATGCTTTCATAAGCTAATGCTCAACTTCACCTGGTGGGTAAACAAGGTCGACCGCCAAGGCAACAACGTATTCGAAGGCGGCTTCCTGGGCATGGATAACATCACGCTGATCGACCGCAGCGTGCCGTTTGAAAATGGCGCCACGCTCGAACAGGCCGACGCCACCGGCTGGATGGGCATGTTCTGCCTAAATCTGATGCGGATTGCCTTGGAACTTTCGCGCGAGAATAACGCCTACGAAAGCTTGGCCACCAAATTCTTTCAGCACTACGCCTACGTGGCTTCGGCCATGAAGCACATGTGCGATTGCAACACGCCGTTGTGGGACGAAGAAGACGGATTCTTTTACGACGTGCTGCGTTTTCCGGACGGCCGCTCGGAGCGATTTCGCGTGCGTTCGATGGTCGGATTGGTGCCACTATTGGCGGTCGAGCGATTGGAAACGGCGTGGATCGAGCCGTTCAAGGAATTCCGCGGCAACCTGAATTGGTTTTTGAAGAATCGCGCGGACCTAGTCAAAGGCGTAGTCCACGACGTGCCAAACGACAATGGCACGACACATGTGTTGACGATTCTCGACGGCCAGCAACTCCAACGAATATTGCAGCGCGTGTTCGACCCGGCCGAATTTCTGTCGCCGCACGGAATTCGCAGTTTGTCCAAGGCGCACGCCCTGCAACCATTTGCCTGCGACGGCAGGACCGTGATTTACGAGCCGGCCGAAGCCGAGTCGAAACTCAAAGGCGGTAATTCCAACTGGCGTGGGCCGATCTGGTTTCCGACCTGCTTCTTGCTGATCGAGTCGTTGCGAAAACTGTCGAAGGCGTTCGGCTCGTCGTACCGCGTGGAACTGCCGCGCGGCTCGGTCGAGTTGCCCAACCTGGCCCGCGAATTGGCCGAGTCGATGATTCGGATTTTCTCGCGCGACGATGCCGGTCGCCGCCCGGTGTATGGCGATACGCAGATTTTTCAAGACGATCCGCACTGGCGCGATTTGATTCTCTTCTACGAATACTTTCATGCCGAAAACGGCGCTGGCCTGGGCGCTTCGCACCAAACCGGTTGGACGGCGCTGGTGGCTTCGCTAATTGACGAATGGCGGCAGTGAGAGAAAGGAATGGGGCGGAGGGAAAACGAGGGGCGAAAGGGGCGGAGGGCGCGGGCGGATTCGATGCGCGTCACGCAGGTGGCGGGCAGGCACACCGGCTAGTATCATGGCCTGCGTGAGTTCGCCGTAAGAGGATTGGCACCGGTAACCGTCGAGGCGTGCCGTGACGGATCGATTGAGAATTGAAGTTTATCGCAAAGCCGAACAAAAGTTCTGCGGTGATTTTGGCGGCACCGTGTTAATTGGTCGCCAGGCAAACCCGGCCGAACCGCTGTTCTTCAGTCATTTGGGCGAGGGCGGCGCAACGCGGTTGGCAATTGCCGCTGGCGATCAAAGCACCATCTCGCGGTTGCACCTGCGGCTGGAACCGCGTTCCGGCGATCGCGTGCGCGCGGATAATCGCGGTAAAAACGTCATCCAGGTTGTCGACAATCCGCCGCTCGCGCCCGGCGACAATTGCGAAGTCGATCTGCCGGCCATATTCGTGATGGGCGAAATGGCGGTCCGCGTCAAGCCGTTCACGCCGCGGGTCGATCACGGGGAGTTCTTGTCGTTAGATCAGCCGACGATGATTCCCAATCGATCGGCCGATGTTCTGATTGCGGGCGCGCCAACACGACTGACCGCCACGCTGGTCAACGACTCGGCGAAGTCGTTGGCTTCGGCCGAGATGCCGCGCCCCAGTGCCGCGATTGCCGCGTTTTCGCTCGATGCTTCGGAGGGCGCCATCGGTTGGCTGCAGACGTTCATCGACGTGTTGCAAAGCGCGGTCAACTCGTCCGACTTCTTCGCGCGTAGCGCTGCGGCGATTGTCAATCTGGTGGGGCTCGACACCGGCTGCGCGCTGCTGGCCCAAAACGACCAGTGGGAAATCGTGGCCAAGGTCAGCGCGCCGCATATTGCCGACCAACCGCCGTTCCGACCCAGCAATCGAATACTCAAGCGAATGAAGCAAGAGAAGCGGACATTCTGGCAGCGTCCTTCCAGCGCCACGGATTCCGGCACGCCGCGCGCCAGTTCGAGCATGAACAGCCTGGCCGAAGTCGAAGCGGTGGTCGTTGCTCCACTGATGAATGCGGCCGGTCAGGTCATCGGCGCGATGTACGGCGAACGCCGGACCGGCTCGGAGCATGGCCCCGATCCTTCGATTTCAAGGCTCGACGCCATGATTGTCGAAACCCTCGCCTGCGGCGTGGCAGCCGGGCTGGCACGGCAGGAAGAACAGAAAAAGGCGATGGCCGCGCGCGTGAGGTTCGAGCAGTTTTTTACGCCCGAGCTGACGCGCCAGTTGGAACTTGAACCGGATCTGCTCAACGGCCGCGAGGCGGACGTCTCGATCTTGTTTTGCGACATTCGCGGTTTTAGCCGCATCAGTCACAAGATTGGCCCCACGCGCACGCTGGACTTCATTCACGACGTGATGAACGAACTGTCTGAGATCGTCGTCCGCTGCCAAGGCGTGTTGGTGGATTACATTGGCGACGAACTGATGGCCATGTGGGGCGCGCCGCAAGCGCAACCCGACCACGCCGATTTGGCCTGTCAGGCCGCCATCGAGATGATTCGCGTCATTCCGCGGATCAACGCCCGCTGGCAAGCGGAAATCGCGGAACCGTTCGACCTGGGCATTGGCGTCAACTCCGGCCGCGCGCGGGTCGGCAATACCGGCTCGGATCGCAAATTCAAATATGGTCCGCTGGGCTCCACCGTCAATCTCGCCAGTCGGGTGCAAGGCTCGACGAAATATCTGTGCTCGCAAATCATCATCACTTCGGCCACTCAGCAACGCTTGAATCAGCCGCTCACGTTGCGGCGACTGTGCCATGTGCGGGTAGTTAATATTCCCGACGCTGTCGAACTCTTCGAGCTGCGCGCTTGCACGGACGACGCATGGAGTTCGATCTGCCAGCGCTACCATCGGTGTTTGGAACATTTCGAGCAGCAGCAATTTCATCGCGCGGTCGCCTTGCTGGGCGAGATTCTCACCGATCATCACGACGATGGTCCGTCGCTGTTGCTGCTCTCGCGGTCGGTCAACCAACTGGTGCAGGCCGATCCAAAATTTGACGTTGCCTGGACGCTGCCGGGCAAGTGAGCGGCGCGCGGATCGACGACGCGTGGCGTCCATCGCGCGAGCGGCGAATCCAATCGGTTGCCGCCAAAAAATCCGCCATCGTGCGGTATTGCCGGAAAGCCGGCGGCAGGAGCCTTGAGTTGCGGTGGTGCCGATGTTAGAGTCGAACCATCGTGGCGCCGGTTGGTCGTTGCCGCGTCCGCTGGCCTGGTTCGCCCATTTTTCTCACCGTTGTTTGCGCTTGCCATGCCCAATTACCACGCGGTCGGCATCGACCTGGGCACAACCTATTCGGCCGTGGCGGAGCTCGATTCGGCCGGACGCTCGGCGATTGTCCGCAATGCCGACGGTGAAATTCTTACGCCCAGCGTGGTGCTGTTCGACAAGCACGAGATCATTGTCGGACGCCAAGCCAAGAAAATGGCCGTGTTGCGGCCCGAGGCGGCTGCCGAATGCGTCAAGCGCGATATGGGCAGCCAGGTTTTCAGTAAGGCCATCAACGGCAAGCGAATGCCGCCGGAGGTCATTCAGTCGTACATTTTGAAGAAACTCCGCGACGATGCCGTGGCGGCGCTTGGGCCGGACATCAAATGCGTGATCACCGTGCCGGCCTACTTCGATGAGCCGCGACGCAAAGCGACCACCGTGGCCGCCGAGATGGCGGGGCTGGACGTGCTCGATATTGTCAACGAGCCCACGGCGGCGGCATTGGCATTTGGCGAAACGCTGGGCTACTTGAATCACGGCACGGCCGTTAAGCCCATCAAAGTGCTGGTCTACGATTTAGGTGGCGGCACGTTTGACGTGACCGTCATCGACCTCAAGCCGGGCGACGTGAAAACGCTGGCCACCGATGGCGACGTGCGACTTGGCGGTCGCGATTGGGACACGCGGATGGTTGATTTTGCCGCCAAGCAGTTTCAAGATAAAGTCGGCAGCGATCCGCGTAAACAATTGGCGTCGCTGACCGCGCTACTTCGCGAGGTTGAAGACGCCAAGCACACGCTCTCGGCCCGCGAACAAGCTACGCTGCACGTCAAACATTCGATTCATTCGGCCGATTTGACGATCACCCGCCAGCAATTCGAAGAACTGACGGAGGATCTGTTGGAACGAACAGCCTGCACCACGCGCGAGGTACTGTCGGCGGCCCACTTGACCTGGAAGCAAATTGATCGCGTGCTGCTGGTTGGCGGTTCGACGCGGATGCCGATGGTGGAGCGGATGCTGAAAGACATTTCGGGCATTACGCCCGACCACTCGGTGCATCCCGACGAAGCCGTGGCGCGCGGTGCCGCGATCTTTGCCGGCTACTTACTGAGCAGCGCCGACGCATCGCTGCCGCCAGCGGATTTCAAAGTTGTAGATGTCAACTCGCACACGCTGGGCATCGAAGGCATCGACACCAGCACCGGTCGCAAAGAAAACATGCACGTCATTCGCCGCAATACTCCGTTGCCAGCGATCAAAGTCAAAAGATGCATGACCAAACGGCACGATCAGCGTTCGGTGGTGGTGCAAGTGCTGGAGGGCGAAAGCAAATTTCCCGATCAATGTTCGCCAATCGGCCGGGCCGTGTTGCGGGCGCCGCCCGGCCTGCCGCAAGCCACGCCCATCAATGTCACCTACGAGTATCAACGCAACGGCTGTTTGAAAGTTCTCGCACGGCTCACCAGCAATCCGCCGCGCGAAATTGTGATCGAACTGGAGCGCGAGCAAGGGATGTCGCAGGAGTCGATCGGCAACTGGAAGCGAATCGTCGCCGGCGACCAGCCAGGGTTCGATGCGTTCGAATCAATGTTGGAAGAAGTGGTCAGCATGAGCGAAGCCCAGCGCGATGCGGAAATGCTGGCGGCGCAAAAATTAAGCGCCGCGCCGCGCCGCAATGTGGGCGATCTGTTGCCGCAACCCGCTATTCCGCTGGCGCAATCGCTAGAAACGCCCCTGCCTGCGGCGCTTGCCCCGCCGGGCGGCGCGTATGGCGTTGCGGCGCAATTCCCCGCGCAAATACCGCTAGGGCAGGCAATCCTGTCGCAGCACGCCGGCAGCCCGCAACGTGAAGAGACGGTGGAAGATCCGCCGTCTTCCGGCACGCGAGTTCTCGTGATGGCCTGTGGGCTGGTGGTAGCATCGACCATCGGGCTATTGGCAGGTTATTATATATTGGCGTTGGTCACGCACTGGAATCCGCTCCACATGGGCTTGCCGGGGTTGCCGCCGGCGCAACGCGCGCCGCTGGATCCAGCAAGCGCAACCGACACGGAACCGTGACGCGCCGGTTGAGTTTTTGATTCTGCCACGGCATTCGCCTGGGCCTGCGCAATGAGCGCTGTCATCTGCAAGAAAATCCTGTTGGGCACGACTTCATGGCTGAACTTAACGCACCCGCGGTCGGCATCGATCTGGGCACCACGTACTCGGCCGTGGCCTACGTTGATCCGGCGGGCCGGCCGACCACCATCGTCAACACCGAAGGCGATTTGATTACGCCCAGTGTCGTGCTGTTTGATGGCGCCACGGCCATCGTCGGCAAAGAGGCCGTCAAGGCGCTGGCCACCGACGCAGAACATGTGGCCGAGTGCGCCAAGCGCGATCTGGGCGAACGCGTGTTCCATAAAGTGCTGCAAGGGCGGCAGTATCCGCCTGAAGCCATTCAGGCTTTGATCCTCAACAAGATCAAGCACGACGCGCGACGTCAGCTCGGCGAGTTTACGAAAGTGGTGGTGACGGTACCGGCCTACTTCGACGAGGTACGCCGCAAGGCCACGCAAGATGCCGGATACATGGCCGGTTTGGACGTGCTGGATATCATCAACGAGCCCACCGCGGCCGCCGTGGCGTTCGGCTTTCAGCAAGGCTTTCTGAATACCAAGGGCGAAGCGGTCAAGCCGCAAAAGGTACTGGTCTACGATCTGGGTGGCGGCACGTTTGATGTGACGGTGATGGAGATCATCGGCACTTCGTTCACGGCCCTAGCCACCGATGGCGACGTCCGGCTTGGCGGCCGCGATTGGGATCAGCGCGTGATGGATTTCGTGTCCGAAGCGTTCATGGCCCAGCACGGCGCCGACCCGCGGACGGACGCCAACGCCGCCGGGCGCTTGTGGCGCGAGTGCGAGGACGCCAAGCGCACGTTGACTGCCCGCAGTAAAACGCTACTGACCTGCGACTTTCGCGGCCTGGCGGTACGCGTGGAACTGACGCGCGAAAAGTTCGAAGAGTTGACCTTCGATCTGGTCGATCGCACCCGCTTCACCACGCAACAGACGTTGCAAGCGGCCGGGCTCGGCTGGGCCGATATCGACCGCGTGCTGCTGGTGGGCGGTTCCACGCGGATGCCGATGGTCAAGCAGATGCTGAAGGAACTCACCGGCAAAGAGGCCGACGCCTCCGTCTCGGCCGACGAGGCCGTGGCCCACGGCGCAGCGCTGCAGGCGCAATTGGTGCTCATGCGGCAGGCAGGCGGACAACCGGCCTACAAAATCAAAAACGTCAATTCGCACAGCCTGGGCGTCGTGGCCACCGATGCCGCGACTAAACGCCAGCGCAACGCAATTTTAATTCCACGGAATACCCAACTGCCGGTCAGCGCCAAGCGTGTGTTCAAAACGCAGAAGGTCAACCAACGTTCGATCCTGGTGCAAATTGTCGAAGGCGAAAGTGCTTCGCCTGAGGATTGCACGCAACTGGGGCGCTGCGTGGTTCGCGACTTGCCGGCGGACCTGCCGCAGCAGACGCCCATCAATGTTCGTTTTCGTTATGCGGAAAACGGACGCTTGACCGTTACCGTGGCCGTCGCCAACTCGGACAAAGAAGTCACGCACGAGATCACGCGCGAAAACAGCCTTACGCCCGAGCAACTCGATAGCTGGCGAAAATACATCTGCGGCAGTTAGCGGCAGATGCCCGCGACGCCACAGAACCGCAGGACGCGTTCGTTCGGACTATGGCGTGCGCAACGTCAATTTGCAGGCGGTTGGCAGAGCGGGCCGCCGATGCCCAGTTCTTGAATCGGACAGCCAATGGCCTGCGTTGTCGAGCGAGCGATCTGTTGGCCGGCCAGTAGCGATTCCACCGCGTCGCGCAAATCGTGCTGCGTCGGATCGATCACGCGCTTGCCTAACGCCGGATACCGGTTATCGATGCGGCCTCGATAAACCATCTTCCGTGCCGGTGAAAGCAGAACCGCTTCGGGCGTCGTCGTGACGCCATACTTGCGGGCCAAGGCGAGTTGGTTGTCGAGTATGGCCGGACACGTGTAGCCAAATTCCTTGGCGTTTTGCGCTGCTTCGTCCGCGGTGATATCCGTTTCCGCGTAGACCAGACAGAGATCCACTCCGCGACTCTGAAATTGCTGATGCAGGTCAATGAGCGTCGGCGCATAGTTGCTGGAGTTAGGGCATTCGTGCGAAATGAACACCAGCACGATGCCTTTGGTTTGCTGCTCGGCCGGTAGATGATATTCGCCGCCGCCAACGCGTGCAAACGTCTCGGGCAGCGTCACCATCGTAGCGGGCGCAGTAGCAGGCGCGCAGCCAGAGAGCAGCAGGGCGACGATGCCCACTGAGCACCAACGTGACGTCGAATGGAAAGCCATATGATGAAGACCGATCTCGGGCATCGGTTGACAAAACGGTTTCGCGCGCCCGTTGGCATTTTGCCGGTCGGCATCGCGGCTGCAACTCGCAGGCGGTTACTTGGCGTCTTCCGCTTTCAACTCTTTGATGTAGATATTTTTGAAATACAGCGGGCTGTTGTGGTGCTGCAGTTCGATCTGTCCGGTCGGATAGATGGGCTTGCCGCGTTCCCAATAGTTCTCCATCAGCGTGTTGTCGACAACCAGTTTATCGTTGAGGTAAACGGTGACTTTGTCGCCCTGCATGATGATCCGAAAGTGATTCCACTCGCCCACCGGGTTATCGGCGTTGACGAGCGGATCGTTGGGGTGCTTTTGATTGTTGTACAGTCCGCCGGAACCGACCGGCGGTTTGCGCTGCCCAGGGCTGTTGGTTTCCCAAATTTGCACCTGTGGCGAGCCGCGTAGATAAATGCCGCTGTCGCCTTTGGGTCCGATCTTCCAATCGACCAACAGTTCGAAGTCGCCGTAATCTTTGGCGGTGCAGAGGCTGTTGTTCTTGCCGTCGTAGGTGATGACGCCATCTTCAACTTTCCAGTGGCCTTCCATTTTGGCGTCGGCAGCCGCTTGCGCTTTGGCGAGTTCCTCCGCTGACATTTTTGCCCGCTTAATCGGATTTTCGACCAAGGCCTTCCAACCGATCAGGTCTTTGCCGTTGAACAGCGCCGTGAACCCTTCGGGTGGAGTGTTCTCCACGGCCGCGGCCACAGATGTGAATCCAAAAAACGCTACAAACACGATTCCGCAGCTAGTTAATCGCAATTTCATGACCGGGTTCCAGTTTGGGTCTATCATTCGGGCGGGAGGTTGTCAGGCAGGAGGACGTTGCCAGCAAGCAGGCGCGCTTGTGCGCCGCAGGTCTGTTTCAAGAATAACCCCCGCCGCGGAGTTTCTCAAGCAATGAACTTTGCCGTTGCGGACCGCAAGCCGCTGCTCGACCGGCGAATGTCGCGGCGCGTGCTCGCTCCGCCTGTGTGGGCTGTTTGTGCCGGAAAATGCCTTATCAAGTTGGCGGAGTTGGATATTTTGCTGGCATTTCCAATCGCCGAAGGGCATGGCGCATGCTAAAACCAAGGCAGTTCTGCGCCGCCGCGTCGCGCGCGGAAGTCTGCCACCAACTGGAGTCTGTGCGATGAAAGTCAAGATGCTGGATGAGTTCAAGAGCTTTGCCTTCAAGGGCAATATGATCGACCTGGCCGTAGGCGTGGTCATCGGCGGGGCTTTCGGCAAGGTCGTCAGTTCGCTGGTCGCGGACGTGATGATGCCGCTGATTGCCAAGATCATGTCGATGTTGAATCTCAGTAACGATTACAAATCGTGGGTCGTTCCGGGAACCGAGATCAAGACGGGGTTGTTTTTGGGCTCGCTGATCGACTTTCTGATCGTGGCACTGGTGGTGTTTTTGATCGTGGTGAAATTGGTAGGGGCAATGGTCAAGAAAGCCGCGCCCGCGCCGGCCGCCTCGATGCCGACCAGCAAAGAATGCCCACGCTGCTTGATGACGATTCCCATCAAAGCCAGCAAATGTGGTCATTGCACCAGCGATGTGATTTAAGCAAGCCAGCGGCTGCGGCGATGCGGGGTAGGCTGGATTGCGGACGTTTGACGCGGAGGTCAACTGCCAACAAACATCGCGGCCGAGCGTGGCGGCATTCGCAGGCCGCGTTCGGCCATTTTGATTTCGCTGGGCAAAAGTTCGCCCGGGCCGTTCCAAATTCGATCGGCAGAATCCAGGCGTTTGAGCCAAACCGCGGTTTCGATCTGCTCGATTCGCGGCATGTCGAACGCGCTAGCGACCGTGTTAAAATTCAATAGTACCAGCGACGTGGGCTGGAGTTGCGCGGAGCGGTCATTCGTTTTTGGTCCGCCGGAAATTGCGTAGTAGACAATCTTCGCGCCGGCAATTTGCCCGGCGGTGACGTGGATGTTGTCCAAGCTGGCCAGCGCCGGAATCGATTTCCGCAGACGCAGTAACTGCTGGTGGAACTGCCAGGCGACGGGCTTCGGCCGGAGTTCACGCAGTTGATGTTGGAGTTGCGAACGATAAAACGTCTCGGGCGACTGCGGGTCGGGCGGTTCGTCTTGCCACTGGAACGAAGCAAAGTCGCGTTTGCGTCCTTCACGCACGTTGGCAATCAATTCGGGATCGCCGTGACTGACGAAGTACAAAAACGGCGACGGATCGCCGTACTCTTCGCCCATGAAGAGCAGCGGCACAAACGGCGATAACAACGTTGCGGCGGCCGCCAATTTGAGCGATTCGAAATCGACCAGCGTGCTCAGCCGTTCGCCTTCGCGGCGGTTGCCAACCTGATCGTGATTTTGGGCGGCGACGATCAACTGACCGCGCGGAATCGTATCGCCCGGCAGACCCCAGCGTCGATGACGATAATACGAGTGCTGCCCGGTGAGCACAAAGCCCTGACTGATGGCTTTGACGAGCTGCGCGAGACTGCCGAAATCGATATAGTAGCCGCCGGTTTCGCCGGTCAGCGCGGCATGCAAGGCGTGGTGAAAATCGTCGTTCCATTGTCCGTCGAGGCCCAGGCCTTGCTGTTGAATGGGGCGCGTCAGTCGGGCATCGTTTTGATTGCTTTCGGCCACCAAATGGATGGCGCGGCCCAGCGCGCTGGCGCGCTGCTGGACCGCCGCGGTCAGTTCGCGCAAAAACGGATTGATCGAGCGATCGACCAGCGCGTGAACGGCGTCGAGCCGCAAACCGTCCAGATGAAAAGTTTCGATCCAGTACAGCGAATTGGCGATAAACATCGCGCGGACTGGGTCGCTGTGCGGACCTTCGAGATTGATGGCCGGTCCCCAAGGCGTGCGGAAGCGATCGGAGAAGTAGGGTCCAAAATCGGCCAGGTAATTGCCCTCTGGCCCCAGATGATTGTGAACCACATCTAGCATGACGGCCAGGCCGCGGTAGTGGGCGGCATCGACAAAGCGCTGCAATGCCAGTGGGCCGCCGTAACTATTTTGCACGGCGAACGGGTAGACGCCGTCGTAGCCCCAGTTGCGGTCGCCCGGAAATTGCGCCAGCGGCATCAGTTCAATCGTGGTGATGCCAAGCGCGTGGAGATCGTCGAGTTGCTCGATGGCCGCGTCCAACGTGCCTTGGGCCGTGAACGTGCCAACATGCAGTTCATAAAAAACTTGTTCGACTAGCGGCAATCCGCGCCAAGCCTGATCGGTCCAGGCGAATCGCAAATCGACCACTTCCGACGGCCCATGCACGCCCAACGGTTGCGAGCGCGAGGCCGGGTCGGGCCGCTCGATGCGACCGTAGAGCCGATACCGATAGCGCGCTCCGGGCGCGACGTCATCCAGTTCGCCGGCATGGTAGCCCCAGGCTTCACGTTCAAGTGGTACGATCCGAGGGGTCGGACCGAGCAGGCAGACTTCCACGCGCTGGGCAACGGGCGCCCAAACGCGGAAACGGCAGCGATTGTCGCCCAAATAGTGAGCGCCCAATTCCAAAGCTGGCGTTAAAAACTCCATCGCGTGCTCACATTCATCGCCTGTTCGCGCCGTCGATTGCCCAATGTTAGCCGCGGATGGTATTCAGCAAATCCAGAACTCCATGCAGTGGCACTTCGATCCAATCGGGCCGGTTATTCAATTCGTAACCCAATTCATAAACTGCTTTATCCAACAGCAACACGCTCAGAAGAGTATGCATCTGCTGCCGATCGGTCGGCAAAAAATCGGCCTCGCCAACCGTCAAAAAGTAACTGCGCAAAAACGCCGCGCTGATTTGCAAATACCAATAACTTGCGGCGCGGCGAAGGTTATCGGCCGCAGGCTGTTTGCTTGCGGCCAATTGTTCGAATAAGGCCGTGCTGGCCGCGTAATGAAACGAACGAATCATGCCGGCCACGTCCTGTAGCGGAGGACGCTTCTGCCGCCGCTCTGGCAGCGAGCGCGCCGGCTCGCCTTCGAAATCGATGATGACAAAATCCGTGCCGGTATAGAGTACCTGGCCCAGGTGATAATCGCCGTGAATTCGCGTCAACTGACCGCCGAGCGATTGCGATGCCAGCACCGCATAGCTGTTCTGTAGCTCAGCGCTGCGCGAAAGTAATTCCTTGGCGGCCGAATGAATGGCCAGGGGCAAATGCGGCAACCGGTCTGCCAGCAATTTCATTTGCCGCGCAGCCAGCGCTTGCATCGCCGCGAGCATCGACTGTTGATCCGCCGCCACAATAGGCACAGGCGCGAAGTCGGGCAGATCCGGACGGGACGCCAAAGCCAGATGCATCTCGCCAGTGCGCTGCGCCAAGAGTTCGGCCGATTGTAGAAACGGCCCCAGCAACTCAGCCACCTGACTATCCGAATGTTGGCCAGCCAGCGTCACCAGCGATGCCTCGGCCGGCATTTCTAAAATCGCGCCGAGCGCATCGGTTTGACGGTTCACGGCGGCAAAGTAGCGGTCGACTTCCGCCAAGGTGTAAGCCCAGGCAGGGCCTTGGCTGGGCACAAATTCTTGCAGCATCGCCAACGAGTAAACACCGCCATCGGCCGCAATGCCGTCGATGGTGCCAACCACCCGCGGCGTGTGAGCAAACGTCACGACCTCGGTCAGAAAGTGACCAATTTCAACATCCGGATTTTCGCCTGGCTCACACTTGCGAAAGATTTTAAGAATCAGCCGGTCGCCAAAGATGACCATGCTGTTGCTCTGGTCGGCATCGCCAATGATGGCGGGCAGCTTGTTGAGCGGCAATTCCTTGCGGATACGTTCCAGCGCCAGCGTTGAAGAGCAGACGAGTTTGCCGGAGTAATCTTCATCCACCGGCTCATAAACTTTTTGGTTACGAATGGCCTTGAGCAATTTGACGCAAAACTTCGGCTCGGCCAGACTGTCGTAAAGAATTACCGAGCGTAGCTCGCTCTCCGACGGTTCCTTCGCAGCGATCACCGGAATCCGCTCGTCATCGTCGTCATCTTCGTCATCGTCGTCGATCAGAATGCGGGCGAACCGGGCACTGATGGGCAGCGATTTCGGCAAATCCGTTTCGTAACCAAAAGTCACTGGCAGGGCGTAGGTTTCTGGGCCGCCCTCGGCGAAATTGACGTCGATGATCCAGATGGAACTATCGTCTTCATCGTTGGCGGTGACTTCGAACCAGCCGACGATTTCCGTCGATAGGATCTTCCTCGCCTTGCTGCGAAACCAGCGGCGCGTGGGAATCATCTCGCTGAGCATGTCCGAAAGCTGCTGCCGCGATTGCTCGAAGTCGGACGATAATTTCAACGTCGGCAACGAGTCGCCGCCGGGTTCGCTCCGATCCATGAAGACTCCGTTGTGAAAGAGCGAGTAACCAAATCCTCAAGCGCTGCGCGGCGCCAGCCGGCAGCGATCACCGCAGCGGATTATCCGCGAATTCGAAAAATATGGCCGGGTTGCTGGTCGGGATGCAGTTCGACATATTCCCGCGGACCTTGCCATTGGTAATGTGCGCCGGTCAGCAGATCTTCGATCTCGAACGGCCGGCTGTGGTCGATTCCCCACTGATCCAGCGGCAATGTGATGAAACCATGTTGCTCCTGGTGGCCGTCTAAATTGACGACCATCACAACGATGTTGGATTTGTCGTCAGTGGATTTGCTGTAGCACAGCAACTGATCGTTATCCGTGGGATGAAAATCGAGATTCCAATCGTTCTGCAATGCCGGTTGCTGTCGGCGAATCTGATTGACTTTGGTGATCAGCGGCGCGATGCTGCGCGGACTGTTCAAATCCCAGTGGCGCAATTGATATTTTTCGGAATCCAGGTATTCCTCGCTCTTGTGCTCGCGCGGCAGGTGCTCGCAAAGTTCGTAGGCCGGGCCGTAAATGCCGTAATTGGCGCCTAGTGTGGCCGCAAGCAGTAACCGCATGGAAAATACGGGCGGGCTCCCGGAATGCAGATACTCAGGCAAAATGTCGGGCGTGTTGGGCCACAAATTGGGCCGAAAGGTTTCGCGGACCGGCGTTTGTGTCAACTCGGTGAAGTACTCGATGAATTCCGCTTTGAGCGTCCGCCAAGTGAAGTAACTGTACGACTGCGTGAATCCGAGCTTGCCCAGACGGTACATGATTTTGGGCCGCGTGAACGCTTCGCTCAAAAAGATCGTCTCGGGGAAGTTGCGTTTGACGTTACCGATCAAGAATTCCCAAAAGTCGAACGGCTTGGTGTGGGGATTATCGACACGAAACACGCGCACGCCCTGCCGCGCCCAGAACAGCACGACTTCGGTGAGTTCATTCCAAAGTGCTTGCCAGTCGTCGGTTTCGAAATCGAACGGGAAAATGTCCTGATACTTCTTGGGCGGATTTTCGGCGTATTGAATGCTGCCGTCGGGTCGGGCGCGAAACCAATTGGGATGCTGTTTGACGTAGGGATGATCGGGCGAGCATTGAAAAGCGATATCAATGCCCAGCGAAATGTCGCGCGTGCGTGCCGCCTCGACCAGGCTGCGGAAATCGGCCAATGTGCCGAGTTCCGGCAAAATTTCACGATGCCCACCGGCGACTCCGCCGATCGCCCACGGACTGCCGACATCGTCAGTGCGAGCGCTGGTGGCGTTGTTTTTTCCTTTGCGGAAGGCCTCGCCCACTGGATGAATGGGCGGTAAGTAGACCACGTCAAAGCCCAGTTGCTGGACGTAATCCAACCGCGACAGGCAGTCTTTGAAGGTGCCATGTTCGCCGCGACGCGTAGCCGTGGACCGCGGAAAAAACTCGTACCACGCGCT
Source organism: Pirellulales bacterium (assembly GCA_038205115.1). GTDB lineage: Bacteria > Planctomycetota > Planctomycetia > Pirellulales > JBBRCE01 > JBBRCE01. The sequence continues at coordinate 73,348 of JBBRCE010000007.1, read as the reverse complement.
GAATCGCGCGCGGAGCGGGTCCACGGTGATTGCCAGCGTTGGATGGCGCGTGGCAAACTGACGGTCCGGAAATCGATCCATTCGCGCCAGCAGTTCGTCGCTCAATGCCAGTTGAATGGCGTCGGCCGGTTGCTTGCCGGGTTCTTCGAGTTGCTTGGCGGCGGCCGCTAAATACTTGGCGTCTTCGGCGAATAAATTGCGTTTGCCAATTTGCGTCACTCGGCGATGCGCGGCGCTGACCAATTCGGCGCCAATCAGCAATTCCACGGAGACATCCTGTCCCGCTTCGTGCTTCTTTCGCAGGCCGTAACGCCAAGTATGAAAATGGTCGATCCAGGCCTCGACGGAATATTCGTAACGCCCTAACTGATCCGCCAAGAACTCCGATCGCCAGAGATCATTGCCTTGTGGCTGCATCGGCGACTCGGTCCATTGCGGTTGCGACTCATGACGCAGCAGAAAGTTGCAGCGCATGATATCGTGTCCGTCGGCGAACGAATCGGCCTCGACGACAATCCGGTCACCCAGCGCGCGCTTGACGGCAAATCGACCGGCGTCGACCTGCGGTCGTACGTTTTCCACCACGACGCGTTGGCGTCCCAGATTTGGGTTCATGAAACTCCCGCAGAACAGAACTGTGATCTTCCGAAATGTCCGTCTTCCGCGTCCGATGGCCGCGCATTTACGCTGAAGTTAATCGTTTCTGGCGAGTTAGGCAAACGCTAACACCGCCTGCACGGCCAACCCGCGACGCTTTGCGTTGGCGGGTTGGCCAGCGACGGAAGGCCAGCATGTTGCGAGGGACGAAGGCATCGCGCGATGGCACAACTGTGCGGCATCAGGCTTTTTTCGTCATCAATTCTTCACGGACCACGCGCAATACCGCCACTGAGACCGCCTTCAGGTCGTAGGGCTTATCCGGCGGAAACATTCGCGGCGCGGCGGTGATGTCGGAGGTATCGACAAGTCGCTCCCACAGATCGCCTTCTTTCAGCGGAGGCAACACAAACGGAATGTCGTTGCTGTGATCGGCATTGAACAAGATCGTTAGCGTATCGCCGTTAATATTTTCGCCGCGCTCGTCGACGTCGATGTTTTCTCCGGACAGCCGCACGCCCAGGCAGCGCGCGTAGCCGTTTTCCCATTCGTCGTCGGTCATTTCGTGACCGGCCGGATTCAACCAGCAGATCTCCGCGTCGCCGGAACCTTGAATCGACTTGCCGTGAAAGAATCGTCGGCGATGGAACACCGGTTGCGATCCGAACAGCTTGCAGAGCTGTTTGGTAAAATCGAGCAAGGATTTTTGTTCGTCGCTGAAATCCCAGTTGATCCAAGTGATTTCGTTATCCTGGCAGTAGGCGTTGTTGTTGCCGTGCTGCGTGTGCCCAACCTCGTCTCCGCCCAGGATCATCGGCACGCCCTGCGACAGAATCAGCGTGGCCAACATGCTGCAGATCTTTCGCTTGCGCAATTTGAGAATTTTGGGGTCGTCCGTCGGACCCTCGACGCCGCAATTCCAACTGGCGTTATCGGAAGCGCCGTCGCGATTGTCCTCGCCGTTGGCTTCATTGTGCTTGGAGTCGTAGGAAACCAAGTCAGTGAGCGTGAAACCATCGTGGCAGGTGATGAAGTTCACGCTGGCGTGCGGACGCCGGCTGCTCCATTCGTAAAGATCGCTGCTGCCGGTGAAACGCGTGGCAAACTCGGAGACCACGCCGCCATCGCCTTTCCAGAAGCGGCGGACGCAGTCGCGATATTTTCCGTTCCATTCACTCCACAGAATCGGAAAGTTACCGACCTGATAGCCGCCCGCGCCCAAATCCCAAGGCTCGGCAATCAGCTTGGCCTGCGAGATCACCGGATCTTGATGGATGATATCGAAGAACGCGCCCAGCTTGTTGACTTCGTGCAGCTCGCGCGCCAGAGTGCTGGCCAGGTCGAAGCGGAAACCATCGACGTGCATTTCCTGAATCCAGTAGCGCAGGCTGTCCATCACCAACTGCAGCACGCGCGGGTTCACCATGTTGAAGGTGTTGCCGCAACCCGTGAAATCCATGTAGTAGCGAGGATCTTCGGGCGAGAGTCGGTAGTACGAAGCGTTATCCACGCCTCGGAATGAGAGCGTGGGCCCCATCTGATTGCCTTCGGCCGTGTGATTATAAACCACGTCCAGAATCACTTCGATTCCGGCCGAGTGCAGGCCGCGAACCATGGTTTTAAATTCTTGCACGGAATCCAGTGGAGTGGCCTTGGATTCGTACTCGGTATGCGGTGCAAAGAAACCGAGCGTATTGTAGCCCCAGTAGTTGTCCATGCCGTTTTCCATCAGATGCCGGTCGTCGGCATGGAAATGCACGGGCAACAGTTCCACGGCGGTGACGCCTAAATCGGTCAGGTGGCGCAGCACCGGTTCGGTCGCCAAGCCGGCGTAGGTGCCACGCAGTTTTTCGGGCACTTCAGGATTCATCATCGTGAACCCCTTGACGTGCATCTCGTAGATCAGCGTTTTGTGCCAAGGAGTGCGCGGCAGCCGGTCGTCGCCCCAGGTAAAGGCGTTGTCGACAACTTTGGCGAGCACGGCGGTTGCCGAGTTGTTGCGGTCGTCAAAACCCAAGTCAGCTTCCGGAGCGTTCAGTTTGTAGGCAAAATGCTCATCGGCCCAGACCAATTTCCGGCCAATGCTCACTGCGTACGGGTCGAGCAAAATCTTGTTTGGATTGAAGCGATGGCCATTGGCCGGTTCGTACGGGCCGTAAACTCGATAGCCGTACAACTGCCCCGGATTGATATCCGGTAAGTAGACGTGCCAGACCATATCCGTGTGCTCGCGAACTTCAATTCGCAGGGTCTCCTTGGCATCGTCGGCCGAATCGAACAAGCACAACTCAACTTTGGTGGCGTTTTCCGAGTATAAGGCGAAATTAACGCCACGGCCGTCCCAAGTTGTGCCCAACGGGTAAGGATGACCGGGCCATAAACGCATTGTAGGCATGAAGTACTTTCCGCGAAGTTGCTGGATTTCCGTGCTGTAGCAGATCGACTTTGTAAGTCGAATCATAAAAAATGCGACCACGTAGCGTCAATCAGGCGCCGGCGGCTGTTGGGAGGGCCGACGCGTCAACTGGTCTTGAACGCCACGCGGCAAACGCTCACGATGGCTGACCGTGGCTAGCAACTCTTGGGCCAGATGGTAGAAAAACTGCATGTTAGAATCCAGCGTCCAACTCCGTACGCTTACCGTCGAAGGCCGTCCGCGCAGTTACCTGTTGTATGTGCCGCCAAGCGCAGCGGGCGGTCGCCCACCGGTCGTAATCGCTTTTCATGGCGCGGGCACCAACGCCGAGGCGATGCGCGCTTTTTGTGGGCTGGACGAAAAAGCGTCCGAAAACGGTTTCGTGCTCGTCTACCCCAGCGGCACCGGGCGTCGCGACGATCTGCTGACTTGGAATGCGGGCAACTGCTGCGGTTACGCCGAGCGCCAGCGGGTGGACGATGTCGCGTATGTCAACGCACTGATGGACGACTTGGCGACAGTCGTGGCGTATGACGAGAACCGCGTGTTCGCCGCCGGCATGTCCAACGGAGCCATGATGTGTTATCGCTTGGCCGCGGAACTTTCTCAGCGGATTGCCGCAATCGCCGCCGTCGCAGGTCCGATGGCCATCGACCCGGTCGCGCCCAGCCGACCCGTGCCGATCATCCACTTCCACGGCAGCGAAGACGAGTTTGCGCCGCTCGCTGGTGGAATCGGCTTAAAAAGTCTGTACCGGGCCAGCAAGTTCTCCGTCGACTCTACGATTCGCGCCTGGGTTAACGTGAATGGATGTCCGCCACGGCCGCAAGTCACGCAGCTTGCGGACCTAGCCGGCGATGGCACGACCGTCACGGTTTCACGTTTCGCTCCCGGCCGCAATCACAGCGAGGTGCTGCTGTATTTGATCGCGGGCATGGGACACACTTGGCCCGGTCGTCAGCCCACGCTCAATTACTTGGGGCCTTGGACGCAAAACATCATCGCCAACGACTTGATCTGGGAGTTTTTTGCGCGACATCCGAAGCCGGCGGCGTAAAAAAGCTGCTTTGCCAGGGCGTGGACACTTTACGAACTCGACGCAATCGTTATATTCTCAGTGTTCTAGCAAAGAATCCTATCTTGCCTTGTGTCGCTTTGACGAAGGGACTCTAAAATGCCGCATCGAGTGATTTGGTTCGATATTCCGGTCAGTGATCTGGACCGCGCGATAGGGTTCTACTCGCACGTGCTGTCGGCCAAAGTTGAGAAACAATTTCCCGGTCAACCGGTGGCCGTGATCGAGCACGGCGAAAGCGACGTTTCCGGTTGTCTGCATCAGAGCGAAGACCGGCCTTCCGACCACGGTCCGCTGCTGTACTTTAACGTGCAGGGCCGACTTGACGACGCCGTGGCTCAAGCCGAGCGCTATGGCGGACGGATCGTGAAAGCCAAGCATCAAATTGGTCCCTACGGCTGGCGAGCGTTGATCCAAGACAGCGAAGGCAACCGGATCGCGCTACACTCCGAATAAGCATTTGCCCCGACCTCGGCTGGCAGCGACGGTGTTTGAATTGCCGCCCGATGATGCCGCGCACGATTTCGTTTGGTCGGCGGGCTCGAATTCGGTCCTGGACTGGATTGTTGCCAGCAAACTGGTTACGATGACCAGACTGACCATCGGTTCATCGATTTCGCCTCTGTTTTTTTCTACTCATGCCGATCATCAAATTCACCAACGAAAAAAAAGAGATCCAGGTTCCCGTCGGCGCGAATTTGCGGAAAGCGGCGCTCAATGCAGGCGTGCAAATTTACCCGCACATTCATCAGGTCTTGCATTGCCCCGGTCTCGGAACCTGCGGAACCTGCCGCGTGCTGGTGACCAAGGGCATGGATCACGCCAGCCCCCAAGGCTTGTTGGAATCGGCCCGGCTGAAAGTTTCGATGGCCTACATCGGCAACGAAAGCACGATGCGGCTGTCTTGCCAAACACTCGTCAACGGTGACATCGAAGTGCAAACCCGGCCGCCGATGAATCTTTGCGGCGAAAACTTCTTTAGCTGATCGTGGGCGGCAGTCCGAATGTTCGGCTGGCTGCGACGATGCCGCGGGGCGGATCAAACCGTGAAGCAAATTGTCGCCATCGTGAAGCCCTACCTGGCCGAAAAAGTTTTGGAAAGCTTACGGCGCGCGCCGCTCGAGGCTTGCAGCGTCGGCGAAGTCAAAGGCTACGGCCGCCAGAAAAGCTATCTCGACCAGTACGGCGATAGCGAATACTCGCAGGCCTTTTTGCCCAAAGTTGAGATCACGCTGTGGGTGGACGATGCCCGCGTGGAAGAGTTGGTCCGCAAAATTGTGGAAGTCGCCCGCACTGGCCGAATGGGCGACGGCAAGATCATGGTCTTGCCGATGGCGCCCAAATCACGCGTGATCGACTTTTAATTTCCGAGCCAATTGACGGGAAACCGCGGAATTCGAATGAGCCCTGCTTAACGATCGTCCGTTCTAAACGATCGTCTGTTCTTCGCGGTGAACAAAATTTGTGCGTTGCCAGAGAGTACGATCTCTCGATCATCGCCGTGGAAGCAGCATGTCATCCCGAAATGCTGCACATGCTACAAGAGATTGGCATCGGCGCCAGAACGACGGAAAGAGCGACCGCAAAGTACGGAAGTACGCCAGGCAGCCGCGCAAAAATCACTGCGGTACGGATGATTGGCCGGTGACTTTGAAAACCGTCGCCCACGTAAGGGCAAATCGCCAGTCGTCAGGCGGCGCTACCGGCCGGCATGGCCAGTAAGTCGGCGAGCGGTTTGGCTAGCGCGCGAAAGCTTGCGGCCGGCATGGCCAGCGTATCCCACTTGGCCGAAATCGCCCGTGCGTGGTAAGCATAATCGGCCAGTTGCACGCCCACGAAACCGTAGGTGCGACCGCGATGCTGAAACAACTGTTCGGCCGGCAGCGGCGCACGCTGTCCGACCACATAGTAGGCAAATACCAGCAGGCTGCGGAACCGCGCCCCGAACAGTTGCTCCCAGTGTGCGAGGCTGGCTAGATCATCGCGCGTCGACCAGTTCTTCCAGTACTGTTTTTGCTCGCCCGAAGGGAATCTGCGGCCTTTGACATCGACCAGCCACGAGGTTTCGCCAGGGCTGGAGACGATGAAATCCAGGCTTTTCAGCGTGCCTTCGGACATCGTGCTGCGGCGGGTTTCGTCCACGGCAACGTACGACATTCGCCGCGCTCGCAGAAATTCTTCGAAGGCCGTCTCGTAATGATTGTCGCGTTTCATGATCGACGTGGGTCGCGCAAAAAAAGGGTCGCCATCTGCACCGATTCCGGTTTTAACGATTGCGCCGAATTCGTGCCCCCATCTGAGCAAGATTCAACGCACGAAGCAAGCGCAGCCTGCAATTGCGACTGGCTGGCGTCCGGCGGGCGCGCATTCGTCAAGCTATATTTCCATATGCAGTCGGCGCGATCTGTTGTGCCGCTGCCACCTTTGATCCTCCGGTCTGAGTCCGCGCATGGAATTCTTGCTGCTCGTTTTTGCGCTGGCCGCCATGCTGTGGGGCGGTTGGCTAATGCATCGCGGCGGCTCGATCGTTGGCATCTTGCTGGTGCTGCTGGTTGGTAGTTGCGCCGGCGCGACACTGTGGAGCCAGCCATTTTGGCCGTTTCCGCTCACCGCCGACAGAATTCTGCTGGCCCTGGTTTGTGGTCAGTTTTTGCTGATCCGACGTCGTCAGCGATCGCCGGCCGTGCGCTGGTCAACCGCCGATCGATTGTTGGCCGGATTATTGGTGGTGCTGCTGTTGAGTGCGATCGTGCAACCGGCCAGCGAAAAAGGCGTCTCGCCGCTGCCGCGTTTATTTGCATTCTACTTTTTGCCGCTGGCCGTCTATGCGATGGCGCGGCGTACGAGCTTGCAGCAAACGCACCTGCACTGGATTCTGGCGACGCTGACGCTGTTTGGCGTGTATCTCGGTGCCACGGCCGTTTGCGAGGCCCGCGGACTTACCGAACTGGTATTTCCGCGCTATATTTCATCGAGCGAATTCGAAGAGTTTCTCGGTCGCGGTCGCGGACCGTTTTTGAACCCCATCGCCAACGGCATCACGCTGGCCATGTGCGTGGCAGCGACGCTGATGTTCTGGCCGCGCTCGGCCGCGGCGGGCCGTCTGCTGGTGCTGGCTGCCGTGGCCGTCCAACTTGCCGGCGCCTATTACTCACTGACGCGTAGCGTTTGGATCGGCATCGGGCTGACCATCCTGGTCGTTTTGCTCTGCTGCCTGCCCAAGCTCTGGCGGACACTGATGATTGGTGCCGTCTGCGTTACGTCTGTGGGCGTGGTGGTGACCCAGTGGGACAACCTGATGGTTTATAAGCGCGACAAAGACTTGGATGCGTCGCTGTCCGCCGAGTCGGCCGCGCTGCGTCCGATCCTCGCCACCGTCGCCTGGAAGATGTTTCTTGATCGACCGCTGCTCGGTTGCGGTTACGCGCGTTACTTCGAAGCCAAGAACGATTACCTGGCCGACCGCACGACCGATTACGCATTGGACAAAGTGCGTCCCTATGTGCAGCACAATGTCTTTCTGGCCGCGCTGGTGGAAAACGGTTTGATCGGCTTGGCGTTGTACCTGCTGCTCATCGGCTGTTGGACCCGCGACGCCTGGCGGCTCTGGAAAAGCCCCGCGCCGCTCTGGTCGCGCCAAGCAGGGCTGGTGTTTCTGGCATCTCTGGCCGCTTGGGTGGCCAACGGCATGTTCCATGATGTTTCGATCATGGTGATGATGAACATGTTTCAATTCTTCTTAGCTGGCTTGGTGCAGTCACTGCTGCCCCAGGCCGTGGCTGTTCAAGCCCGGTCAGTCTCTGCGCCGCAACCGGGTTGGACGTTGCCGAACCCCGCCGCCGCCGTCTGACGATCGCGCTCGAGCAAGCGTTCTGCCTGCGGCATCCGCTCGGCGGAGTTATTTGCTCGCAGGCTCGGCGCCAAAACAGTAGACGGTGCCGTTTTCGTTGCCGATCACTAGTCGCTCGGCGGCCACTGCCGGCGAACCGGAAAAATTGCCGCCCGCCGCGTACATCCAACTCTTTTCGCCGCGCTTGCGGTCGATCGCGTACAAGCGACCGTCGGAACCGCCGAAAAACACTCGCTCGCCCACGATCACCGGCGATGAATCCAGCCGACCGCGGGCAGTAAACGACCACAGAAGTTTGCCGCTGGCGGGTTCGAAGGCACGCACGATTCGATCGCGTCCGCCCACGATCACGGCCTCTTTGCTGACCGCCGCCGAGGATCGATACGGCAGGTTGTGCTCGGGATCTTTGTAGCGCCAGATTTCTTTGCCGTGCTTCCAGTCCAGACCAAAAAACACCGAGCCTTCCGTGCCAAAAAACGTCATATCGCCCAGCACTGCCGGCGTGGAACCGGTGGGCGCATCGATGGCCACCGCGTCCAACTCCTTGCCGCTTTCGACATCCACCACGTGCAGTTTGCCGTCGCAACCGGCCAGAAACACGCGATTGCCGGCCAGCGTAGGCGAGCAGCGAATTTGATCGTCGATGGCGTGTTTCCAAACCAATTCGCCCGTCTTGGCATTGGCGCAGTACAACGTGGCGTCTTGCGATCCGACCAGCACATTGTCTTTGTAGAAATTGGCGCAAGAATCGATTTCGGCATCCGACTTCAGTTGCCACTTCTCCTTGCCGTTGGTTGCATCCAGACAATGAAACACGCCGTCGATGTCGCCGATGTAAACCAAGCCGTCGCGGACCGCAGGCGAAGCGTTAAAGCCGGTCGGCGTCTGAAACTTCCATCTGAGCTGGCCGTCTTTGAGACTCAGCGCGTAGAGCGTGGTATCGGCGTCAGCAATGTAAACGTCGCCAGCGACGATCGCCGCCGTGCCCACGAACGAAACTTTTTCGGCTGTGTATTTCCAGAGCACCGCCGGCTTGGCGGGCAAGTCGCATTTGGCCACGCCGGTGGCTTGTGCGTCGCCCCGCGCCAGCGGCCAATCGGAGTTCGTGGTTTTCGCATCTTCGGCCGTCGCATGGTTCGGCAGCAAGCCGAATAACGACCAACCCAGCAGGATCGTCAGATATCGCAAATTCATCGGCGTACACCAGGCGAGCGAGTGTCGAAAACGCGGTTGACCGGCCAACGGTCTGGCACTCTTCAGGATACGCGGTTGGGCGGCTGGGGACCAGTCGCAGGACGCGGAATGGCAAAATCACATGTTCTCTGCCGTGGCCAGCTTTGCAGCAGACAGCGCGCACTGACCGCGCAACTGTTGCGACACGTCGCGACGGCAAGTAGAATCGCGTTAGTTGCGATCCACGTGCGTTTGCGATCGGCCTCCGCAGCGGCCGATTGTTGCGAACCGCGTCCGCAGCCCAGCATGTTCGAAATTGCCCCACCTCGCTGCGAATTGCCCGCCAAGCCAACGGTTTGGCAGGCGATATCAGCATGTCGCCAGCCCTAGCCCGAAATCAAAAATCATGAAACGGACACTGACATTCTTCGTTTTCATTCTCGCCATCGCCGCCAACCTGCTGGCCGAACCGGTTTGGATCTGGACCAAGAAGGATGCCGACTCGCACGAGCAGGCCGATTTCAAAACAGAATTCGAGGTTGCCGGTGACGTCAAAACGGCCACGCTCCGGCTCACGTGCGACAATGGCGCCACGGCGCTGGTCAATGGCCGGCAAGTGCTGGAAAACCCCGATTGGCAGCAGGTTTCGCAGGCCGATGTCACAGCGGCCTTGAAGAGCGGAAAGAACGAAATCCTGGTGCAGGCCCGCAATCATGGCGGCGGCGCGGCACTCATTGCCACGCTGACCATCGAAACCAGCGACGGCAAAAAAACCGTGATCGAATCCAGCGATCAGTGGCAGGCCGCCAAACATGGCAGTCGTGACTGGAAAGCGCCGGTCGTGATCGCAAAAAATGGAGCAGGGCCGTGGGGCAATGTATTTGCCGCCGCCGCACCGAATGCCGCCGCAAAGAAAGCTGAGGCCCGCGCGGCCAAGGCAGCCGCCCAGAACAGCCCGGCCACTGCTGCCGCCGACGTCACCGCCCCGCCAGGTTTTAAAGTCGAACTGCTCTACACGGTCCCCAAGGAACAGCAGGGGTCGTGGGTTTCGATGACGGTCGACAAGCAGGGGCGCATTCTTTGCGGCGACCAGTACGGCGGACTGTACCGCGTCACTCCGCCAGCCATCGGTTCGTCGGAAGCCGCCAAGGTCGAAACGCTGGATGCCGCCATCGGCGGCGCGCACGGAATTCTCTATGCCAACGATTCGTTGTACTTCATGCTCAACGAAGGCGCGCCACAAACCAAGGGCAAGCCGCACGGTCTGTATCGTGCTAAAGACAAAGACGGTGACGATCACTTCGCCGACCCGGTTTTGCTCAGCGAATGCGACGGCGGCGGCGAGCACGGCCCGCATTCGCCCGTGCTCGGCCCCGACGGTAGTATCTATTTCAATGCCGGCAATCACACCAAGCTCCCGAAGAACCTGACGCTTTCGCGAGCTGTTATGAATTCCTGGGACGAAGACCAAATTCTGCCGCGAATGTGGGACGCCAACGGGCACGCCCGCGGCATTCTCGCGCCAGGCGGGTGGATTTGCAAAACCGACGCGGACGGCAAGCAGGTTGAACTGGTTAGCAGCGGTTTTCGCAACGAGTTCGATTACGCGTTTGACGCCAACGGCGAAATGTTCAGTTACGACGCGGATATGGAGTGGGACATCGGCGCGCCCTGGTATCGGCCCACGCGCATCAACCATTGCGTGAGCGGCGCCGAATTTGGCTGGCGTAGCGGCAGCGGTAAATGGCCCGCGTATTATGAGGACAGTTTGCCGGCCGTGGTTGATATCGGCCCCGGCTCACCAACCGGAACCATCTTCGGCACCGGTGCGAAATTCCCGGCCAAGTATCAGCAAGCCATGTTCGGTAACGACTGGACCTACGGCACGATGTATGCCATTCACTTCGAGCCCAGCGGTGCCGGCTTCAAAGCCACCAAAGAAGAATTCGTGTACGCCAAACCGCTGCCGCTGACCGATGTGGTCATCAATTCGCACGATGGTGCCATGTATTTTGCGGTCGGTGGCCGCCGCACGCAAAGCGCGCTGTACCGGGTTACTTATCAAGGCAAAGAGAGCACGGCGCCCGTCAAACCGTATACGCTGACCAAAGAAATGACCGAGCGTCGCGAGCTTGAAGCATTTCATCATGGCGAAGCCAATCCGGCCGCGCTGGCCAAGGCCTGGCCGCTGCTGGGCAGTTCCGATCGCAATTTGCGTTTCGCCGCGCGAATTGCTATCGAACGCTTGCCGGTCGACTCTTGGCGGGAAAAGGTGCTGGCCGAGACCGATCCGCAGACGCTGATTGAAGGCTCGATCGCGCTGGCCCGCATGGGTCGTACCGAGCACCACATCGAAAAGCCCGACGAAAAGAAAAAGCCAACGCCTGGCAGTTCCTCGGCCGGTATCGGACCGACGAATACCGCCGACGGACAGTTACAGGCCAAGCTGATTGAAGGCCTCAATCGGCTGGAATTCAAGTCGCTGAACATCGATCTGCAATTGCAACTCGTTCGTGCTTATCAGTTGGCCTTCACCCGCCTCGGCAAGCCCGACGCGGCGGCGTGCGCCAAACTCGCCAAGCGAATCGATGCGATTTATCCGGCTAGCGACGACCGTCTGAATCGGGAACTCTGCCAACTGTTGGTGTTCCTCGATTCCAAGCAGGTCGCCGCCAAAACGTTGAACCTGATGGCGGTAGCCAAGGATGATACCGCGGCAATTGCCAGCGACGCGCTGTTGAAACGCAACGACCACTACGGCAAGGCCGCGTCTGAGTCGCATCAGAGTCGACCCAACCAACAGCAAATGGCGCTAATGTTTGCGCTCCGCAATTGCTCCGCCGGCTGGACGCCCGGACTGCGCCAGACGTACTTCTCTTGGTTTTCGCACACGCTCAATTGGCGAGGCGGCAATAGTTTTCGCGGCTTTTTGGATAAAGCCCGGGCCGAGGCACTTGCCAAATTCGCGCCCGCTGACGAACGTGCCAAGCTGGAAGGGCTGGCCACAAAAAATCAAAACGGCGTCGCAGCCAGCGTCAAGCCGCCCAAGGGACCGGGCCGTAACTACGCCACCACCGACATCGTCAATTTGGCGCAAGGCGGGCTGAAAAACCGCGATTTCAAATCTGGCCAGAATTTGTTCGCCGCCGGCATGTGTGCCGCCTGCCATCACTTCAACGGCGAAGGCGGCAACATCGGCCCGGACATCACCAAAGCGGGCAATCGGTACACACTCCGCGATCTGGTCGAGAACATCACCGAACCGAGCAAAGTGATCAGCGATCAATACGGCACGGATCAGATTTTCAAAGATGATGGCAGCGTGGTGATCGGTCGGATCGTTGGTGAAGAGGATGGCAAACTGAACGTCATGACCAATCCCTTTGCGCCGAACTTGCTGGTGGCAATCAACAAGAGCGAGATCGAGAGCAAGAAAAGCTACCCGGTCAGCATGATGCCGCTGGGCTTGCTCAACACCATGAACGAAGACGAAATTCGCGATCTGCTGGCCTACCTGCTGAGCGGCGGCAACCCGGAAGATAAAATGTTTGCCAAGTAACCTTGGCGATCAGCCGTTCAGCTCCACGTGCCCTAGCGGCTCGTAAGTTGGGCCAGTTCGCTCCAACTGGCAGGAGAACACCGTCACTTCGTTGACTTGCATGATCCCGCCAGAAAATTCGGTAAATGCCTGCAGCAGTTGCCCTAGCTCGGCAATTTGCTCGGGGCTGTGGCGCACGCGCCCCAGCGTGATGTGCGGGCGAAAGCGCCGACCCTCTTTGCGGAACCCCAGCGGCAGCAAACTTTGCTCGACCTGATCGTGCAGTTCCACCATTTGTTCGGTGCCTTGCCCGACACCCAGCCAAACGGTCCGCGGCCGATCGCCGGTCGGAAACGCACCGGCACCGAACAATTCGATATCGAACGGCGGTAGCTCTTCGACGGCCGCTTGCACCACGTCGCAAATTTCCGCGCTTTCGTCCATCGCCACGTCGCCCAAAAACTTGAGCGTCAGATGCAAATTGTGCGACTCCACCCAGCGAACCGTGGCTTCGGTGGCCTGCAATTTCTTGACTAACTCCGTGGCCCGCTGGCGAATATCCGGCGGCAATTCGACTCCCACGAACGTACGAATTTTTTTCATGCAAACTCAAAAACCCAAAGCGGCCAGTGCGAGCCAGTGGCCCACGGCGAACGTGATAAACCGACAATCCCCAACCCGCGAGTCTCAGACCAATTCCAGCCGGCGCAGCTTCTGCCGCACCTGACGGCAGTCGTTGCAGATGCCGCTGACGATCAGCCGATGACCGGTGACGCGGAACTGATGTTCCTGCGCCACGGCATCACGCAGTTTCAACAACTCTTCGCTATGAAACTCAATCAGCCGCTGGCACCGCTGACAATGCAAATGGTCGTGCTGGGGGTAACCGTAATCATGCTCGTAGACCGAGCGATTGGCTAGCACCATTTTTCGCAGCAACCCGGCGTCAACCAACTCGGCCAGCGTACGGTAAACAGTCGGGCGGCTCACATTGCGGGCTTCGTCCGACTTGGCGAGATCGGCCAACAGACCGTCGGCGTCGAAATGTTCGTGTCGCGAAAAAACTTGGTTAACCAGAATGCGCCGCTGCTGCGTGATCCGCTTGCCGCGACTCTGCAAAAACTCTTCGAACCGCTGGAGCGGCGTTGAAGCCACTTGCACCTTACCCAACGAAAAATCGTGGTTTGGCGAAGCCTGTGCGGTTGTTGAGACAGTCTCGACGGGTTTTTGCATGGAAAAAAGCGAGAAATGAGCGGTAATGCGACCTAATGCTGTTAATAATGATTCTAGAAACTATCGCCACAAGATTCAAGTCAACAGTCTGCCGCCTAGGATTCGCAGTCGAATTGGGCTGCCGGACACTTCCGTTGCAGAGGTCGCGGCCGCCAGGCAGATCGTGCCGGCGTCATTTCGTCCGGGCCGCGGAATGCGTATAATCCGCTGGTTCGTCACCTCGCAATACTGCTCGGAGCCCAGCCCTCGTCATGGAAAAAGAATTGACCGATCGTGTGGATTCGCTGCGTCAGCGAATCGTCCAACTACGAGACTCTCTTTGACTACCCTGGCAAAAGGGCCAAGGCGACCAAGGTCGAAGAGCGGATGTCCGGGGCGGATTTCTGGAACAATCAGGAGCAAGCACAGGCCACCATCACCGAACTCAAGGGTCTAAACGCCACGCTCAAACCGCTGGAAGAAGCCATCCGTCTGCAATCCGAGTTGGAAACGCTGGTCGAAATGGGCGATGAAGACCCCAGTTTCATTCCGGAATTGCAAAAGGAATTGGAGCGCGGCGAAACCCTGCTCGACGATTTGGAATTGAAGTCGTTACTCTCTGGCCCGCACGATGCGGCCGGCGCCATCATGTCGATCAATGCCCGCGACGGCGGCACCGACGCCAACGATTGGGCCGAAATGATGTTGCGAATGTACATCCAGTGGGCGCAAAAACACGATTACACCACAGAAATTCTCGATCGCCAGGACGATGGCGTGGCAGGCATCCAGAGCGCCACAATTGCCATTCGTGGCCCCATGGCCTACGGATATCTCAAAGGCGAGACTGGCATGCATCGCCTGGTGCGGATCAGCCCTTTTAACAGCGAAGGCAAACGCCAAACCAGTTTTGCCGCCATCGACGTTTCGCCGGAATTGGCGGACGCGGCCGAAGTCGAAATTCTCGACGACGATATCCGCGAAGACGTGTTTTGCGCCAGCGGTCCCGGCGGCCAGCACGTCAACAAAACGGCCAGCGCCATTCGCATCACTCACTATCCTACCGGGATCGTCGTGCAGTGCCAGAACGAACGCAGCCAACACAAGAACCGCGCCACGGCCATGAAAATGCTGGCTTCGCGAATCGCCCGGTTCGAAGAAGAAAAGCGCGAAGCGGAAATGGCCGTCAAATATAAAAACCAGGCCCGCACCGGGTTCGGATCGCAAATTCGCAACTACTTTCTGCATCCCGACCAACGCATCAAAGACCAGCGCACCGGGCATTACGTCGGCAACTTTCAAAGCGTGTTGGACGGCAACATTCAGGGTTTTCTCGACGCATACCTGCGCTGGCGAGTTTCCGGCAAGCCCAGCGCGGCCGACGAATAACGGGTTTTCGTATCCGCCTGGCACGTGCAGGTCGTGTAATATAAGTCATTGGCAGACAGGTACTTTCATGGCCAACGCGCTCCGCAATTTCAAGCGATTTCAGCTAGTTTTTTCGTGACTTTGTGGGCGGTTTGAATTATCATCGGATAGCGGCATTCGGCGCTGCGGACTGGCGGCCAGCGCGGACGCGGACATTGTCCGATCACTTCGAGTTTCAACTCCTGCTCTTTGGAGGGCGGTTACGTGTCTTTGCATTTCTCGGGCAAATGGCGTTTGGCGTTGGCGATCTTATGGTTGCTGCTGACCAAGTCGGCCGGTGCGGATGAGGCTTCGCTGATTATTTCGCAGCCCACGGCCATGCATCATGGGATGAAGCGGCCGCTGCTGGCGCATCTGGATGTCGATGGCTCGCGCGATCAACTCGCGTACATCGGCCAGCTTCGCAACACGTTGATCGTGCAGTCGAAGCAGGGTCGAATTTACGAGATCGACATCGAGACCGGTCACATCGCCTGGCAAACCGAACTCGGTGATGGCGGCAATCTCGCCGGTTTCACGCCCACGGCCAATGCGCATTACGTGGCCGCACTTTACGGCTCTCAGGTTTATTTGCTGGATCGCGACAACAAAGGCGCCGTCGTTTGGAAGCAAGGGCTAAACGCCGCGCCCATTGCTGGTCCGGCCATGAACGAAGAATTCGTTTACGTGCCGACTTATAGCGAATTAGTCGAGGCGTTGCCCATCGATCCTGTGAAAAGCAAGCGGGTGTCCTGTTCATTCCGGACCAGCGGCCGGATCACCGGTCCGCCAGTGATTACGCAAAAAACGATTGGTTGGACCAGCGAGGACGGTGTGTTGACGGTCATTCGCACGACGGACCATAAATTGGCTTTCCGGTTCACAGCCGGCAGCAAAGTTGCCGCGCCACCCGGTTACGACAATGGTTCTTACTATGTTGGATCGCAGGACGGATACGTCAACGCGTTGGACGAAGGTTCCGGCGCCGTGGTTTGGCAGTTCTCGGCCGGAGATCGCGTGGTCAATTCGCCTGCGGCAGTCGGCCAGGGCGTGTACATCACCAATCAGTCGGGCGGCATGTTCCGCGTTTCGGCGGATACCGGCCAGGAAGAGTGGTACACGCCGAACGTTCGTCGCTTTCTCGCGGCCTCCAACGAAAAAGTCTACGCCGAAGACAAGATCGGCCGACTGGCCGTTTTAGACGCAACCGCCGGCGGCGTGATGGATACGATGAGTTTGGCCAGCGGCTTGAATCTCAAACCGGCCAACGTCCAGACCGATCGCGTGATTTTAGCGTCCAGCTCCGGCGTGATCGAAGCCTTGCACGACGCTCAATCGACCAAGCCGCTGGATTACATGCCGGCGCCGGAAGTCAAAGTCGTAAAAGAACCGGTCAAAGAAAAGCTCGGCAGCACGGTTTCCACGGCGACCGCCGGCGCCACACGCACCGCCCCAGCAAAAGCGCCAGCCACCCCCCGCGAAAAGAAGCCGCCGGTCGAGAAGAAGCCCAAAGAGCCCAAAATGCCGATCGAGAAGAAACCCAAGAAATAGTCGTGGGTCGGCCCGCGCAACGATGGCGTACGCCATGATGCGACGCGCCGATAAGCGCGCGAGCGTTGAGGCATTCTGCAAACGCGGGCGAGTCAACTTTCTGAGCACGAAGCGCACTGGCTGCAATTGCCACTCGCGCCCGAGTTGCCGATTCAAAATCCGGCCAAGCGGCCCACTATTCTTTCTTTGCGGTCTTGGCTGCCGCTTTCCAGGCGTCCAGCACGGCCGGCACATCGGTCTCGTTGGTCGAAACGAAGCCGAACTTCGCCGTGACGTTTTTGCCGTCGCTGACCACCGCGGTTAGATGCGCGCGGGAGTCGATGGCCCAAGCGCCCGGCCCGGACTTCTCGCCTGGATAGACCGTCAACGGCGTATGCTCCAACTTTAAAGATTGCTGCGCCCGCGGCAGGTAGGTTTTGGTGGCTGCTTGATCGGCGGTCAGCCAGACGGCGACCACGTCCGCGGAGTCCGTGACTTTTCCGTCCAGCGTTTTCACGAATCGCGCAATCGGTCGGTCGAACGTCTCGGCCGGAATCAGCAGGTAGATCGTCGGCTTGTCTTTTCGCTCGGCCACATAATCCGACTCCTTGCCTTCCAGCGCGCCAGTCAGCGGCAGCACCTTGAGTTCCGGAACGGCCTCGCCCACTTTGGGACCAGAATCGACTTCGGCCCGCGCTGCGCCGACGATGGCCAAACAAACGACCGTTGCCAGACCGGTGAGTAGAATACGTCCCACGATTGCACCTCCTAAAAAATTGAGTTGATCGTCAAACCTGACGCGCTCCCGGACCGTGACCTTCCGGCTTGCGATAGGCGAATTATAGCCGCGCCGCGCCCTCAGGCGGTACTGACTCTCGATGGATTTTTCTGCCGAGCAGACATTCGCATTCGTCACCCCTGAAACGGAAAAAGTTCCCGCGCGAATTTCGCGCGATCGCGCTTTGAAACTGGATTGCGCAGAGTTAGACTTTGGAAGACGTTTCACGCGATTCACTTTTTCAGGGAGATTGCGATGGCCAAGAAGAAAGCCGCGACAACGAAAGCACCCGCTAAATCCGCTGCCAAGCCCAAGGTAGCCATGAAGAAGTCGCCCGCCAAAAAGGCCGCGCCCGCCAAGAAGGTTGCAAAAAAGCAGCCGGCCATGAAGAAAGTCGCTGCCAAAAAAGCGCCGCCCGCCAAAGCCGGCGGAGTGAAGAAGGCGATGCCAGCCAAAAAGTCCATGCCAGCCAAAAAGGCGATGCCGGCTAAAAAGTCCGCGCCCGCCAAGCAGGCCGCGCCCGCCAAAAAAGCAGCCAAGAAGAGCGCACCGAAAAAAGCGTCCAAGAAGCCGCCGGCCGCCGCATCGACACCGCCTGCGCCGCAAACGCACCCGCTGCCCGAAAAAACCAAAACCGAAGTCACCGGCACCGTCGAAGGCGCTTCGGCCGACGGTGCCATGCCGGCGGAGTTGGCAAGCGTCTAGCGCGCGCCTTGCGTACTGGAGATTGTTCGGCGTTTCGGTACGCGGAGCAATTCGTCGTTAGGTTCCGCGCGCCAGCCCGAACCACTGGATCTGCATACGCGGACAAAATACAAAACCCTGCGTTTGGCAATAGGCTTGCAGCCACTGGCCACGCTGGGCCAGTTCAACGGAATCGGTGCCTTGCGGCATCAACAACACGCGTTGCCGATCGATCGTCGGGCAGTCGAGTAAATACGCTTCCACGGCGCGGCAGTCGGCGGGCGAGTCGATGACGAATTTGACTTGGTATTGGTAGTCTCGCAATAACCGCCGGATGACCTCGGGGCGATGCCGACTGCGATCGTGGCGGACGCTCCATCGCCGATCCTGCGCGACCGTCGGGCCGCTGCCTGCCAGCTTGGGGCTGAGCGACATCAGATCGCAGGCAACGGGCAAGTCGAGTGTGCCGGCCGTTTCGATAGTAATGTGGCATCCGGCGCTTTGCAGTAGTTCGCTCAGCGGCACCAATTCTGCAAATAGCATCGGCTCGCCACCGGTCAGCACGACATGTTTGCAATTGAGAAGTTGCACCTGAGCAGCGATTTTGTCCACCGACAGATCTTCGCCTTCCGGCGTCCAGGACGCAAACGGCGTATCGCAAAACCAACAGCGCAAATTGCAACCGCTGGCCCGCACGAACACGCTTTGCGTGCCGGTCAGCAGGCCTTCACCCTGTCGCGACGCATAAAGTTCAGCAATTCTCACAACAGTTGAGTTCCATCCTTCGGCAAGCTTTTCACCGCACGATATCTGCCGCCAGCAAGACGGGCGATCATTGTTCCGCGGAACGAACGTCCTGAAAAAAACGAAACGCGGGAATGGCTGCCTGAGCAAGCATTCCCGCGCTGGTGAATTAACTGGAGTGCGAATCGTCTCGGCAGGCTACTTGACGACAAACGTCTTGGCGTCCTTGCCGAACACCAGGTTTAACTGCTCGTCCGGCGTGGCTTTTTCGACCTTCGCCTTGCAGTTGTTGCAGCAGAAAGCCACTTTGACGCCGGCCACATCCAATGTTTTGTCCGCACTCACCGGCTTACCGCTGATCGGGCAGGCGACTTGCTTAAGTTGCCCGGTTTCCATCATCTGGGCCTTGGCCTTGGCCTCGAACTTCGAAGGGTCTTCTTTGAACTTAGCCAGGCAGTTGCCGCAGCAAAAATAGACTTTGCCGCCCATGTATTCGGCCGACTTGTCAGCAACCACAGCCTTGCCAGTGATCGGGCACTTGATGCCGTCCAACTTAGGCTCCTTGGCGTCTTCGGCCCGCAAACCTTGCGAAATCAACATGGCAGCGGCGGCAAACGCCACTGCGAGCAACATCCGAGTCTTCATTTTTAGAATCCTTATTTCAAGGCGAGTAATTCAATCCGGTGGGAATAATATCCGTCCCGTCGCGATTCGGGTAGGGCATTCTGCCCGCGCTCGGCACAGAACTCCGGGCGGGCAGCCACCTCATTCTCAGGCCTGCTTGCCAGCAAAGTCAAGGCATTCTGCCCGGACGTCAAAAACTCGCCCAGAATGCTTGACACCCCGATGCTAGCCAAGTACAAGAGATTCCGGTGCAATCTGGATGCCCCCGGACACCGCAAACCCCCAACAACCTCGACCATTAAGACCTTCACGAGCAACTCATCAATGGCCAAGGGGAAGACTACCGAGCGATCAAGCAAGCCCGCGCAACGTCCAGCCAGCATTGCCAGTTTGCGGGTGAAAATCGATAAAATTGATCGCGACCTTGTCTCTCTGATCAACGATCGCGCTCGTCTGGCGCACGAGATTGGCAAAATCAAGGACGCCAACGGCCAAGCCACTTACGACCCGGTCCGAGAAGACGAAGTTCTGGCACGCGTGGTCGAGATGAGCAAGGGGCCGCTGGATAACGCTTGCCTGAGGGCCGTGTTCCGGGAAGTCATTAGCGGCTCTCGCGCGCTCGAGCGCGCCATGCGCGTGGCCTATCTGGGGCCAGCGTACAGCTACACGCATCTTGCGGCACTGCAACGCTTTGGGCAAAGTGTCGAACTCGTACCGGTTGGCACGATCACTGCTGTGTTCGAAGAAGTCCGGCGAGGCCATGTCCACTACGGCGTGGTTCCGATCGAAAACTCCACCGACGGTCGCATCGCCGACACCCTGGACATGTTCACTCGGCTGTCCGTTAAAATCTGTGGCGAAGTGCAATTGCGCATTCACCACCATTTGCTCGGCAAGTGTGCCCGGGGCGACGTGCAGGAAATTTACAGCAAGCCGCAAGCGCTGTCGCAATGCCGCAACTGGCTGTCCAAACACGTACCGCTGGCCCGCACCGTGGAAGTCACCAGCACCTCGACGGCCGCGCAACTTGCCCAAGACAAGCCCGGCGCGGCAGCCATCGCCAGCCAGCAAGCGGGCCAACATTACGGCCTGAACGTCTTGGCCGAGAAGATCGAAGATAACCAAGGCAATGCCACGCGATTCGCGGTGATTGGCGACCACGCAGGGCAGCGCACCGGCCGCGACAAAACGGCCACCATGTTCGAAATCCACCACAAGCCCGGCGCGCTGGCCGACGCCATGGCAATCTTCAAGCGCAACAATCTCAACCTCACCTGGATCGAGTCGTTTCCCATCGCTCGTCCCGAAGGCGGCTACTTGTTCTTTGTCGAATTCGAAGGCCATCAGCAAGATGCCAAAGTTCGCAAAGCAATCACGGCGCTCGAGCGAAAAGCCGTGCGGCTGGCCGTGCTGGGATCGTATCCGCGGTCGACCGTGATCGAATAGTTCGCCGTCTGGCAAATCTGCCAGCCGCAGCAAGTGGCACGGCGGCAATTCGGCCACAAGTGTGCGACAAGCGAGCGGCGATACGGGATTTATTCCGAACGCGCGCTGGCTGCCTTCGCAGGCAAGCTCTCGATCACCGGCGGCATTGGCGGAATCATTGCCGCTCGAGCCGCACTACGTGTGATCCGCGCCAGCGGTGCCGGATAGACGCCCAGCACCAACACCAACACGGCACAGATCAACGTGGCAGCCAAGGCGCCCATGCCGCCTTGCGCCTTAGGCGCGGCCAGCGGTGGGCGGAAGTACATCACGCTCACCACACGCAGGTAGTACGCCAGCGAAATGGCCGAATTCAAAACGCCGACCACCGACAACATGATAAACCAATTCCGTAACTCCGGCGGTACACTTCCCAAGGTCGAAAAAAACAAGCTGAACTTACCCCAGAAGCCAGCCAGCGGCGGAATGCCAGCCATGCTGAACATGAACAGCGCCAACGCCGGCGCAATCCAGCGGTGCGTGCGCCCCAGGCCGGCCAACTCGTCAACGCCATCAACTTGCCGACCGCGGCGGCTCAAATAAGCCAGGGCCGCGAACGTACCAGTCGTCGCCGTCACATACACGGCCAAGTAAAACAGCGCGGCGCTCAGCCCGTCGGTCCCTTCCGGTTGCTGATCCAGCGCGGCCGAGTTGTTCACACGCCAGCCAGCCAACGCCACGGCCACGCCCACCAAGATGTACCCGCTGTGGGCAATCGATGAATAGGCCAACAGCCGGCGGATGTTATCTTGCCACAGCGCCAGGAGATTGCCCACCGTCATGCTCATGATGGCCATGGCGATGGCCAACTTCCAGCCGAAATGATTGGTGGCCGCGCCCGCTTCCGGCATGGCGGCAATGACAACCCGCGTGACGGCCACCAATCCGGCAATCTTGGGCATGGTGGACAGCAAACCGGCGTTGACATTGCTGGTGCCCTGGTAAACGTCGGGTGCGTAAAAGTGAAAAGGCACCGCCGCAAATCGAAATGCCAATCCGGCCATCACCAGCACCAAGCCCAGGTGCAGCGCAGGCATCAAGGCGACAACCGTCTCGCTGTTTTCGCTCAAGCGATTGTAGAGCGCCGACAGTTGTGTCGAACCCGCAACGCCGTACAGAAAGCTGAATCCGTACAGCAAAATGGCCGACGATAAAATGCTCAAGAAAAAGTATTTAATCGTCGCTTCTTGCCCCGCGCCGTCGCGACGACCCAAGAACAGCAGCACGTAGGTCGGAATCGAAACCAGTTCCAAACCCAGGAACAGCAGCGTCAAATCGGCAGCGACGGACGTGATCATCAGGCCGGCCAGCACCAACAGCAGCGAGCCGGTGTATTCCGGCGTCGGCGGATCTTCTTCCGACTGCGAACTCAGCAGCACAAACAGAAAACCGGCAATCAAAATCCCAAACCGCACCGCCAGCCCGAATCCGTCCTGAACGATTGGCCCCAGCAGCACAGGCACGCTGGTCTCGCCTAACGAGTAGTTGGGCAATTGCTGCCGATACAGCGCCACCGCGGCCAGCGCGATGCCGCCCGCGGCCGTCCAACTCCACGATTTGCGGCTCGGAAAAAACGCACCGCCCACATAGATCCAAGTGGCCATCAAGACCAACAGGATCTCCGGAATCAACAAATTGATTGTGTTACTGTCGGTCATGGAAAAACTTAACGTGAGTCGGTCGCGGCTTGCACGACCGACCGGTTGTGAGTTGGAATGAAAACACTCGAAACGGATTCGGCAGACGCCGGCACTGCGAAGCTTTCAGGCGCTGCAACATCCGCAGGCACTGCGGCATTTTTAGCCGCGGGCGGAGGCGTGCCAACGGGCAGGTTGCCGGCAGCGGCATCCAGTGGCTTGCCCGCCTGCACCGCGATGGGATCAATGGTTGAGGTCATTCCCCGCAGGAAATAGCCTGGTGCCAGACCAATCCAAAACATGAAGACCACCAGCGGCGCCAGCGCAAGGATTTCGCGGAGGTTTAAATCGGCTGGTCCCGGCGGCAGCGCCGGCAACGCGCCATGCGCACCGTGATCGTCCCCGTGCCCAGCGGTGTGAGTGACGTGAGTGTCGTGCTTGCCAGATTTTACCGTCGCATGCGAGGCATGTTTTTCATCGGCGTGACCATGACCAGCGTGGCCATGACTCGCATCCGGGGCGGGTTCTCGCAACGGACCGTAAAACACGCGTTGCACCAACCACAGCATGTACCAAGCGCCCAGCACCACTCCGGAAACGGAAATTACCGCAATCACCAGCAACTGGGGGCTCAAAGTATCTTTCCATTGCTGCCAGCCACGCTGGAACGAACCGCAGAGAATTAGGAACTCGCCCGCGAAGCCATTCAAGCCCGGCAGACCGATGCTGGACATCGTAAACAGCACCATGAAAAACGCCATCCGCGGCAACCGCCGGGTAAGCCCGCCGAACGCGGCAATTTCACGAGTGTGATAGCGCTCGTACAACATGCCAATCACGGCGAACAATCCGCCGGTCGACAGGCCGTGGTTGATCATCTGCAGCACGCCACCTTGCATGCCGAGTTTATTCAGCGAAAAGATGCCCAACATGCAAAAACCCAAGTGGCTCACGCTGGAATAAGCGATCAGCCGCTTCATGTCCTTTTGCGCCAGCGCCACCAGGGCGCCATACACCACGCCGATTACGCTGAGCCACAAAATCCAAGGCACGCACGCCGCCGACGCCTCGGGCAGCAGCCCCAAATTGAAACGGATGAAACCGTAGGTGCCAATCTTCAGCAAAATGCCGGCCAAAATCACGCTGCCGGCGGTGGGCGCTTGTACGTGCGCCAGCGGCAGCCAGGTGTGCAGCGGAAACAGCGGAACCTTGATGGCAAAGCCGGCAAACAGCGCCAGAAACACCCACAACTGCAGGTAGTGATGCGCCGCATCCATCGGCAGCGGATGCTGCAGCAAATTGGCCGTCAATTGCGGAATCGAAAACGTCAGTTCGTGCGTTGCCGATTGCGACTGATCCCAGAGCACGATCGTCAGCAGACCAAGAAACGTCAACACGCTGCCGGAAAACGTAAAAATGAAAAACTTAATGGCCGCATGCCGGCGATCTTCGCTGCCCCAGATACCGATCAAGAAGAACAGCGGAATCAGCGTGAACTCAAAGAAGATGTAAAACAGAATGATATCGCGTGCGGCAAACACGCCCAGCATGCCGGCTTCCAACAGCAGCAACAGCGCATAAAATCCGGCCGCGCGGTCGGTGATGGCTTCCCAACTGACCAGAATCGCGGTGATGGTCAGCAGCGCCGACAAACCAAACATCCAAATGCTCAGGCCGTCGAGCCCCACGGTAAATTGTACTTTCAGCGATTCGCTGACTTCACCCAGCGAACTCGCGGCAAAACTCTGGCTGCCGCCAGCCGGGTATTGACTGATCAAGTACGCCGCGCTGCCCAACGTCAGCAGCGCAAACACCAGCGCCGTGACGCGAACCGCCGAGCGGCCCCGCGTGCCCATCGCCCAGACCACGACGGCGCCCAGCACCGGCAGCAACAACGTCAGCAACAGCAAATTTTCGGGGTGATCAAACATCGATGGATTTCAGGTCGCTTCGGTAGAAGCGGAAAGTTTCGAAACGGACTCTTACTGCCACATCAACAGCGCGCCAATCAAGACCAGCACGGCCAGAACCATGGCCATTGCGTAGAACTGCACCAGACCGCTCTGCAGCGACCGCAACGCGCCGGCGAACAGCGGCGGAATGGCACCCACCAGGTTCACCAGCCCATCGACGATCCAGCGATCAAACAGGTAGCTGGCCTGCGCCAACAGGAATAGCGGAAACACGATCAGCGTGTTGTAAATTTCGTCGATGAAAAACTTGCCGCGAGAAAGTTTGTAGGCCGGCGCCAAAGCGTTGGCAATCCGGCCGATGGCTTTGCGATCTCCCAAGTAGAACATCGCCGCCAAACCGATTCCGGCCAGCGCGATCAGCGAACTGACGATGGCAATCGTGTGATGTTCGGTCTCGCGCCGCGACTCGAACGCTTGCTCTTCCGCTTCGGTCAGATTGGCCGCCGTTTTAAGGTTTTGCTCTTGGTGGTGCAAATAAGCCAGCGAGGGCGCATTCTCAAGAAAAACTTCAAAGCGGCTGACTTTTCCGATCCCAAAATAAGCGCCCACCAGCAGCGCGCAGACGGCCAAAATGGCCAACGGCCCGGTCATGCTCGCCGGCGACTCGTGCGCATGATGGCCCGCTTCTTCCGGCACACGCTCCGGGCCATGGAACGTCATGAAGTAGGCTCGGAAAGTGTAAAACGCGGTCAAGCCAGCCGTGACGACCGCCGCGTAGTACAACACTGCATACAGCGATTGATTCGCCCCGCCGCTCATTTTGTCGTGTACGCTGGCCAGGATTTCGTCCTTGCTCCAAAAGCCGGCGAACGGAAAGATGCCAGCCAGCGCCAAGCAGCCAATCAAAAACGTCCAACGCGTATATGGCATTAATTTCTTTAAGCCGCCAAATCGCCGCATGTCGATGACACCGCCCATGGCATGCATCACGCTACCGCAGCCCAAGAACAACAACGCCTTGAAGAACGCGTGCGTAAACAGGTGGAACATGCCAGAGGTGATGCCCAGCAGCGTGCCGGTCCCCAAGCTCAAAAACATGTAGCCGAGTTGACTGAGCGTGGAGTAAGCCATCACGCGTTTGAGATCCGTTTGCGTCAGCGCGATCAGCGCCGCCAGCAGCGCGGTGAAGCAGCCAATCACCGCGACCGCCTGCTGTGCGCCGAAACCGGAAAAACCCTCTGCCGCCGCCGCGTACAGCGGCGTGCAACGGGCGATCATATAAATGCCGGCCGTCACCATCGTGGCGGCGTGAATCAACGCGCTCACGGGCGTGGGGCCTTCCATCGCGTCCGGTAACCAAACGTGCAGCGGAAACTGCGCGCTTTTGCCGCACGCGCCCATCAACAGCAGCAGGCAAATCGCAATTCCCACGCCACCACTGACAAACGCTCCGTGCTCCAACCGCCACTGGCCCAAAATGCCATGCACCTCGCCGTGCGAGCCCATCGTATCGTGAAAATTGAGTGTGCCGTACGTGGTCCATAGCAGAAACAAGCCAAGCGCAAAACCGAAGTCGCCCACGCGATTAACCAAAAAGGCTTTCTTGCCGGCGGCAGCCGCTGCCGGCTTTTGATACCAAAAACCAATCAGCAAATAACTGCACGCGCCCACCGCTTCCCAGAAGCAGTAGAGCAAGACAAAGTTGCTGACCGAGACCAGCATCGTCATCGAAAACACGAACAACGCTATGTACGCGAAAAATCGCCAATAGCCCGGGTCGCCGTGCATGTAACCGGCCGAATAAATGGCCACCAGCGACGAAACAAACGTCACCATCGCCAGCATCATGCACGTCAACGGATCCGCGCGAAACACGATATCCACGGTGAAATCGCTGGGCGAAACATCCCGCGAAGTCTGATACGCATCCGGCACGTGCACCCAAGTCCACACGGTGAAGGTGTCTTCATAACCGATGCCAGCCGCGTGCTCGCCCGCCGCGGCGATGGCGTGTTGCACATTGTTCAGCAGCATCAGGCTGCAAATGAACGAACCGATGAACGCGGCGATCACCGGCCAATGGCTTTTTTCGCGCAGCACCGTGCCAAACGTGGCGACCAGCAGGCAGGCCACCAGCGGCAAGCTGGGAATCAGCAGCAATAAGGTGTGATTAGACATGGCTGCGGTGCAACTCTTCCTCTTCTGAATGCTGCGGTTCGTGCCCTGCAGGCGTGAGCTTGGGCCAATGCCGCGGCGCGGCGTCAGTGTCTTCCGGCAATTCCGCATCGGCGTAGGCTGGCTGATCCGCCTCGCGCAATTGGTGCCAAATGGCAATGTCCAAGCTGCCCGTGCGATGGAATAACATCAACACCAGCGCCAGCGCCAAACCGGCTTCGCAGGCGGCGACGGTTAGAATGAACACCACCAGCGATTGGCCATCCCAATTGTTGTGGTAACGGCCCCAGGCAACGAGGCTGACCGATACGCCTTGCAGCATCATCTCGGCCGAAAGAAACATGACGATCATGTTCCGTCGACAAAGAAAGCCAACCACGCCCAGGCTGAAGAGAATGGCGCCGATCAGCAGGGAATTATGCAGCAGGGCCGATTCGTTCATCGCTGCGCTCCACGAGTTGTCGGCGATGGTCGATACTGTTTCTCGTGCGCCACGATCGCCACGGCGCCAACCAATGCCACCAGCAATAGCGTGCCGGCGATTTCGACGCCCACCAGTTGTTTGCTGAAAAGCTGCGCGCCCAAACTGGCGACATGTTCGTCGTTTAAAACGCCGCCCGGTTGGTGCGTGGCCGTAGCCAGATTTTTGGACTCCTCGGCAGTCGGCGCTTTGACTTCAGACAACAACAAATTCGAAATGGTCATCGTCAACAGCCCCACCAGCACCGCGCCGGTGGCAGCGGATAGCAGTGGCTCCCAGCCGACGCGGTCGTAATAGGCGTGCCCTTTGGGACTCGCCAACATCAGCACGAACAAAAACGTCACCAAGATGGCGCCGGCGTAAACCACAATCGTCGCCACGCCCAGAAATTGCGCGCCTTGAAAGAAAAACAGTCCGGCCGTACCGATCAACGACAGCGCAAACCAAATTGCCGAATAAACCGGGTTCCGCACGGTGACCGTTGCAGCGGCGGCGACCACCGTAAGTGCGGCCAACGACCAAAACACGATACTCTCGGCACGGGCTAGATCGCCAAGTGGCAGCCCGCACGCGGCCAGACAGCCCGCGCCGGCCAGCCCCAGCACTAAGCCGAGCAACCGCGATCGAGCGCTACCTCCGGGCAGCAGCAACCAAATGCCACCGCCAGAGAGCAGCGTGCCCATGCCAACCACCGCCTGAGGCGTCGTCATACGGTGCCTCCCAGCGAGGCCGACTTCATCGGTTCGGCATCTTTGGTGCGGTCGTAAACGCTCAGCAGTTTTTCTTTGTCGAAGATCATTTCTTCGCGACTGCGACCGGTCAAATCGAAATAGCTGGTCAATTCGATGGCATCCACCGGACAGGCTTCTTCGCACATGCCGCAGAAAATGCAACGTAGCTCATCGATCGAGAAGCTTTCTGGATACTTTTCGCGATCGGGCCAAGGACTCTGCGTGCCGACGATATCGATGCAGTGCGCGGGGCAGGCCGTGGCGCACAGGAAGCAGGCCACGCACTTCACGCGGCCTTGCTCGTCCTTGTTCAAGCGGTGCACGCCGCGATAGATCAACGGGTTGCCAAT
The DNA here is from genome assembly GCA_038205115.1 of Pirellulales bacterium. GTDB lineage: Bacteria > Planctomycetota > Planctomycetia > Pirellulales > JBBRCE01 > JBBRCE01. The sequence goes on along the minus strand of JBBRCE010000007.1, from coordinate 44,948 downwards.
CTCCGGACGCTGTTCCGGAAAGCTAACCGTCATTTTCTTACTGAACAGATGCTTGGTCGTCACCGTCAGACCTTGCACCAGCAGCGGCAAGTACATTTTGCCCGCCAGCCCAAGCTTTGGTTCGGCCACCCACTGAATGTTCGGATCGTCAGATTTCATCGCCTGATCGCTTTCATCGCTGGGCCATCTCCACAGACTGTTTGCGCCAATCTGAACCGGTCGAACGCTGGTCCATGGCAATACCGTCGGGCGAATCGTAGGGATCGATGCGGCTGACATCGCGAGGGCGGTTATCTTCCGCCAGCGGCGAAAAGCAACCGGCCACCACCACCGCCACGATCATCACCGCCCAGCCGATGCCGCACTCCAACCACAAATTGCCAGGCTGATTATTTTCGCCGCGCGAGAATTCCACCACCGTGGCCACCACAATCAAATTCACCAAACCCAGCGGCAACATCACCTTCCAGGCCAAGCTCATCAGTTGGTCGAAGCGAAACCGCGGCCAGCTCCAGCGCACAATCATGAAGAACAAGACCACGCCCAGGATTTTTGCGGTCAGCACCACGATCCGTAAAATCGCCACCACCCAGGTGATGTTTTTTTCCGTACCGTCGCCGGTGATGCCCCAAAAATGCCATCCGCCCAGAAACAAAATGGTGATCAAAAACGCCGCGGTCACCATATGCAAGAATTCGGCAATCAAAAACAACAACAGCTTCATGCCGGCGTATTCGGTGTGATAACCGCCGATCAGTTCTTGTTCGCATTCCGGCAAATCGAAGGGCAACCGCGCGGCTTCCGCAAACGCGGCGATCACAAACACAATCATGCCCAAGGGCTGCAAAAACGCGTTCCAAACGCCGTGCTGAGATTGGAATTCGATGATTCGATCCAGCCGCAGCGAACCGGTGTAAAGCACAATTCCCAAAATGCCCAGGCCAAGCGGAATTTCGTAAGCGATGAGCTGCGCGCTGGAACGCAATCCGCCCAAGAAACTGTATTTGTTGTTACTCGACCAGCCGCCGAGGATCACGCCGTAAACCGCAATGCCAGACAACGCAAACACGTACACCAGGCCGACATCCACGCCCGGCGCAACGACCAACTCGATCGGCTCCTGCACGCCACGGCCTTGCAAATCCATGGGCGGCAAAACGCTGCCGAACGGCACCACGGCATAAATGGCCAGCGCCGCGGCCATAATGGTCATCGGCGCGAGAACAAACAGCCGCTTGTCAACATGCGCCGGCGTGTACTCTTCTTTGAAAATCATTTTCAGTCCGTCCGCCATCGGCTGGCCGAGCCCAAACATCTTGATCTTGGTCAGCGGAATTCCCACGCGATTCGGTCCGAGCCGATCTTGCACCCAGGCCGCAATCCAACGCTCCAGCAGCACCAAATAGGCAGCCGCCGTCATCAGCCCGCCGACCAGCAGGGCGATTTTTACCAAGGCGACAATCAGTGGAGCAAATTGCATGATGTTCTATGACGACAAAAACGAAATTCGAAACGCAAACCGATCTGACATTAATTGACCGCGGCCAGTTGCTTGGCCTTGAGCTCGACTCCAATGGCCGGAACGTCTTCCGTCGCAGCCGCAAAATACGGAATCTCGGTCGCCAATTCGCTCAACAGCAGGCGTGGATTATATAGCCCACGGCGGGCAAGCAAATGCCAAAACAGTTGGCCTTCAATCCACACGCCCGCCGGCGGACGGATCGCATAGCGGAACGACTGCAACCGTTGATCGAAATTCACGTACGAGCCCGCACGTTCGGCAAACGTGCCGGCCGGCAATTGATAATGGGCGCGCTGCCACAGCGGCGAATCGAAAATATCCTGCACCACCAACAATTTCAGCGCAGCGAATTTGGCGGCCGTCGCTTCGTCGATCCACGGCAGCGGATACCCGGCCGTAATCCAGGCCGATTGAAATTTCCCCTGCGCGGCAAGCTCCACGAATTCGTCCCAGACAGCCACTTCGCCGCCGAAGTGCGCAATGACGTTTTCCACGCCCAGGCGATTCGGGGCTTTTTCCGCGTGAATCGTAAAGCCGCTTGGATATTTCTCGTCGCGACCAATCACCGGCAAGTAGCCGAGAGCAAGCACCGCATTTGGATCGATTTGCCGCGCCCATTTGCAAAGCTGGTAAGCCTCTTCGACCGTCAACAGCGGCGAGACAGCCACGCCCAAGCGACCGGCCGTGGAGAAGTCGTGCATCAACTCCGTGGGAATCTGCGACCACTCGATATTAGCGTAACCCGCGCCCGCGCGTTTGCGCGGTTCGGTCAATCGCTGCGGCGCGTGAACATGCTTAAAGCCGTATCGGCCCTCGTCGCACATCCACCAGCCATTGATCTTGGCATTTTCTCGCGGCTTCAGGCGATAAACATTGTCTTGGTTTTGATCGATCGAAATCGAGCAGCCCGTCGAACAGCCCGCGCAGACGTTGTCGTGCTTCTTCATGAACCACACGCGCTGCTGGTAGAGAAAGTCTTTATCGCCCAGCGCGCCCACAGGGCAGAGATCCACCACATTGCCCGACATTTTGTTATCCAGCGGATAACCGGGAAAGACATCGATTTCTTCGTGGCTGCCGCGATTAATGACCATCAATTCGCTGGTGCCGGTGATTTCGCGCGTGAAACGCACGCAACGCGTACACATCACGCAGCGGTCGACAAACAACGTAACCGTATCGCCCATGTCGCGTTTACGACTGGTGAACGGCTTGAGATCCGCGCGGCGTTTTTCCTGCCCGTGTTCGAAGTGATAATCCTGCAGCAAGCATTCGCCCGCTTTGTCGCAGATCGGACAATCGATGGGATGATCGATTAGCAGCGACTCTTCGACCTGTGCCCGACTGCGTTTGACCCAATCACTGCTGGTGACAAACACCGTGCCGTCTTTGGCGGGCGTTTGGCAGGCAGGCACGAGCTTAGGCATCATGGTGATGACGCCGGTGTCCGCGTTGCGGGTGCCGGTTTCCACCAGACACATCCGACAACTGGCCACCACGCTCAGCCCCGGATGCCAACAATAGTGCGGCACTTCCGCGCCGGCCCGGCGCGCAATCTGGATGCCGTTGAGGCGCTCTTGATCGCCGATTTCGATTTCTTTGCCATCTACGATGACGATGCCCATGTCATTCGAATCACGTAAGTCAGTGGATTAGTAAAAACCAGAACGGAAACCAGAAGCTAAAGTTTTTTGCCCCCTTCGACCGGACCTGGAAATGCTGGCCGCGCATTTCCGCCCCAAGCCACGCTCTGATTGATCACCGGCAGCGCGTGATGCCCACCGTGGCCGTTGGTTTCCAGCGCCGGCACCGGCTCGACTTCCGCATAGCCCGTGGGATTGGTGCGTTTGATGTATTCCTCGAATTCGCCACGAAATTTGCGAATGGCATTCTTGATGGGCCAGGCGGCGCCATCGGAAAGGCCACAAATTGTGGTGCCGGGAATGATGCCGATCGAGTCACCAATTTCCAGCAGCAAATCCAAATCACGCAGCCGACCGCGGCCGGCGCGAATCCGATCCAGCATCGCCAGCGACCAGGCTGTGCCTTCGCGGCACGGCGTACATTGCCCGCAACTTTCGTGCTGGAAAAACCGACAGCAATTGTGTAGCACGTCAACCATGCTGGTTTGATCGTCCATCACAATCACCGCCGCCGTGCCCAACCCCAAACAGCCAACTTTGCCGGGGCCGGCAAAATCCAGCGGCGTATCGAGTTCATCGCCGCTCATCAAGCCCATACTGATGCCGCCAGGCACAACGGCCTTGGCCTTACGCCCCTTCCACACGCCGCCGCCGTATTGGTCGATCAACTGGCGGACCGTGATCCCCAGCGGCGCTTCGTAACAGCCCGGCTTATTGATATGCCCGCTGAGGCAATACAGTTTTGGCCCGTAGCTGCCGGGATCGCGCGGGTTCTTGGGATCGGAAGGAACGCCTATCGACTTGAACCACTCCGCGCCGCGCGCCGCAATCTGCGTCACGCAACACATGGTCTCGATGTTGTTGACGACCGTCGGCTTACGAAACAATCCTTCGACCGCCGGAAAAGGCGGCTTGATTCGCGGCCAGGCGCGTTTGCCTTCCAGACTCTCGATCAGGCCGGTTTCTTCGCCGCAAATGTAAGCGGCCGCCCCACGATGCAGATAGATATCCAGCGAGAATTCCGAGCCGAGGATTTTTTTGCCCAGGTAGCCCTTGGCGTAGCACTCGTCCACGGCCGCCTGAATCCGTTGCGTACAGAGCGGATATTCGTAACGAATGTAAATGTAGGCCGTATCGCTCTTGGTGGCAAAGCAACTGATGATGATGCCTTCGAGGATCTGATGCGGATCCTCTTCCATCAGAATCCGATTATTGAACGTGCCCGGCTCGCTCTCGTCGGCATTGATGCACATGTAGATCTTGGTGGCGTCCTTGGGCAAGAACGTCCATTTCAGACCGGTCGGAAATCCTGCCCCGCCACGTCCCCGCAAATTGCTGGACTTCACCAGTTCGATGGTGGCGGCCGGCGTCATGCTGTTGACGACTTTTTTCATGGCCGCGTAGCCGCCGGCGGCTTCATACGTAGCGAGCGTATGACTATTGGGTTTGTCGACGTTGGCGAGCAGTACGGGTTGAAACATGATCGATTTGCGACGTCAAGATTCGGAGTGTAAAGCAGCCAGCGGCAAGCCAATATCAGGGGACTACGTTTTCTGGCGACAGTCCTGCAAAAACGCGCTGGCGGATTCGGGCGTGAGGTCTTTGTACAGCGTGTCGCCGGCGAGCATGCACGGCGCGAATTCGCATGCGCCCAAACATTCGCCAAATTCCAGTGTCAACGCGCCATCGGCCGTCGTTTGGCCGGGATGGATCTGCTCCTGGTGGCACATGTGCTCCAAAATTTGCTCGCCGCCACGCAGCGCGCAACTGATCGATCGGCAAACCCAGGCCCGCGTGCGACCGCTGGGCTCGTCTTGCGGAAACAGTCCGTAAAACGACAGCGTGTCTTGCACTTGCGCCGGCGCCAGTTCCAGCAATTGGGCAATCTCCACCACGGCTTGCAGCGGCACGTACTTCAACCGCTGGTTGACGATATGCAGCGCCGGCAGCGTGACCGCTTGCTTGGTTGGATAGCGTGGGAAAAACGCCTGAATGGCGGCCACCATTTCGTCCGTCAAAACGCGAGTTGCTGTTGCCGTAGACATTGATTTGATCAGCGCGACTTTTTGAGTCGCCGCCCAATTACCGATCCAGTTCCGCCGCAATGATGTTCAAACTGCCGAGCACCGCCACGATGTCGCTCAGCGTGTGCCCGCGAATCAAATACGGAAACAACGAAAAGTGAATGTACGAAGGCGGCCGGCATCGGGCCCGGTAGGCCACGTCCGTACCGTCGCCAACCACATAAAATCCAAGCTCGCCGTTGGGCGCTTCGATCGCAAAATAGCTTTCTTCGTTGGGCGTCTCGAAACCGCGGTTGGCCATCGACAACTCGAAGTGCGTGATCGTACCTTCGATCGTCGAATAGACTTGCCGCTTGGTCGGCAGCGCGGTCCGCTCGCCGACCGCCACATTGACCGGACCAGCCGGAATGTTTTCGATGGCTTGCTCGACGATTCGCAGACTTTCTCGCATTTCCGACATGCGTACCAAATACCGCGCAAAGCAATCACCACTCGTGGCGCAGCAGACTTTGAAGTCGAAATCTTTGTACGCCAGATAGGGATCGTCTTTGCGTAAATCGCGGGTCACGCCGCTGGCCCGCGCAATCGGCCCCGTCGCGCTGCGGTTGGTGGCTTCGGCCTTGCTCAACACGCCTACGCCCTTGGTGCGATCGACAAAAATCCGGTTGCGATTCAACAACCGCTCCATGTCGTCGAGCGTCTTGGGAAACTCTTTGCAGAACTTGCGAATCTTCTCGACCACCAGCGGCGTGATGTCGTACATCAAACCGCCGACGCGCGTGTAACTGTTGGTGAACCGCGCACCGCAGAGCGTCTCGAAAATGTCGTAGATCGCTTCACGCTGATTGAAGGCATACATGAAGAACGTAAACGCGCCGGTATCCAAGCCCACGGCGCCGTTGCACAGTAGGTGGTCGCTGATTCGGGCCAGTTCGCAAATGATGGTGCGAATGTACTGGCAGCGACTAGGCAATTCCAAGCCGAGCAACCGCTCCACCGCGCCGTGCCAGGCCACATTGTTGGCCATCGGCGAAATGTAATTCATCCGGTCCGTGACCGTCACGTACTGGTTGAAGTTCAGCGATTCGCCGATCTTCTCGAAACCCGAGTGCAAATAGCCGATATCCGGCATCGCCTCCACGACTCGCTCGCCGTCCAGCTTCAACACCAACCGCAGCGTCGTGTGCGTGGCCGGATGCTGCGGACCGAAGTTCAACGTCCACAGATAATCCTGCGGCTCGTCGTGCGCGATATCGTGCGTCGTGATGGCGGGAGTGAGCGGCATGAACGGGCAGAGGTTAGGGGTCAGAGGTTAAAGGTTAGGGGACAGAGGTCAGAGGTTAGGGGTCAGGACTCGGCGCGACCGAGGACGGGGAAGTTGTGACGTTCGCCGCGACCCTGCAGCGGATAATCTTTGCGGAGCGGAAACGCGGTGAAGTCGTCAGGCATCAAAATGCGACGATGATCGGGATGGCCGCTGAAAGTGACGCCAAACATGTCCCACGTTTCGCGCTCGAACCAATCCGCCCCCGCCCACAACGCCACCACGGATGGCACAACCAGGTCCGGCTCGTTGAGAAATACCCTCACTGTCAAGCGTTCGTTGGATTCCGTGGACGCAAGCAGGTAGACCAATCCAAATCGATCCGTGGCGTCTCGATAGTGCAAGTAGTCGACGCAGGTCACGTCAACCAGCAGATCGAAACCGCGCTGCTTTTTGAGCCGTTCCATGACCACAAACAGCACGTCAGCAGGCACAACCACGCGCGTTTGGCCGGCGTATTCGCTGACCTTCGCGCCAGAAGACACCAAGTGAATCAGATCGACAGTTGCCTGGTTAGCCATGTCGCAGGCCTCGTTTATCGTTGCCCAGCAACACGGGATTCCGACCGCCATCCATTCCAGGTAGTCCGGTGATCTCCACCAAGGCGCGCTTCGGCTGCTGCCGGGCAGAGTATTTGAATTCCTTGCCGGAGAGCGTGCCTTCGGCCTGAATTTTGTCTTGCAAATCGATGATGGCCTGAATCAACTGTTCCGGTCGCGGCGGACAGCCAGGCACGTACATATCCACGGGGATGAATCGGTCGACGCCTTGCACCACGCTGTAGGTATCGAACACTCCGCCGGTGGAAGCACAGGCACCCATCGAAATGCACCACTTGGGCTCGTGCATTTGCTGCCAGATTCGCTGCAACACCGGCAGCATCTTCATGACCACTCGGCCCGCGACGATCATCAGGTCGCATTGCCGCGGCGAAAACCGAAAAACCTCAGCGCCAAACCGAGCAATGTCATGCTTGCTGGCACCGGTGGCCATCAGTTCGATGCCACAGCAGGCGGTGGCAAATGGCATCGGCCACAAGCTGTTTTTGCGGCACCAACTGGCCAGCGAATCGAGCTTGCTGACCACCACGTTTTCCGGAAGTTCTAACGCCATTTGAAAACCCCCTTGCGCCACGCATAGGCAAAACCGACCGCCAGCAACACAATGAAACTCATGGCTTCGCCATACACCAAACCGCGGCTGGAAACCCAATGTTCGGCCACGGCGTGGTCGATGCCTTGTCCCAGCGGGTTGCGACTGGCCGTTGCCCAGGGATAAAGAAACAGCAATTCGACGTCGAATAGCAAGAAGGCAATGGCGACCAAATGAAATCGCACGTCAAAACGGCGGCGAGTATCGTGGATTGGATCCATGCCGCTCTCGTACGGCATCTGTTTGACGGCCGTGTCGCGACCTCGCGGCCCGATCATACTCGGCACCGCAATTAGCGCAACCGAAAGACCCACGGCGCACAACGCAAAGAGCAGCACCGGAATGATCGGCATGTCCATTGACGAAGAATCCTCGCAAAAGCGATCCGAAATGCCGACTTTGTGAATCTTGTCACAAACTCCGCTCGGAAAATTGCCCGTCCCAATGGCCGAGCGTGCTGCAAATCCTATCGCTGCTTAGCTTAATCGTCAAGCGGCAACCCCGCCGGGCCGCATCCGCAAGTTGCGCGGGGCCGAGCAAATCGACCGATCTTGACTCATCAGTCAGGCCTCTTTATCCTACGGCCCCACAATTTACGCATGGCAAGCCTGCCAGGCGTTGCCATTCGAACTGCCGCCTATGACCGCCATTTTGCCTGAAAATGTGCAGCCTCTGCCCAACGCCAGGGGCAGTTTGCCGGCCAGAATGCGCGTCCTGTATATCACCACCGCCGATCGCACCGGCGGCTGGCTGGCTGAAGCCCTAGCAACCGAACACGCCGGGCAAATCTCGCTGGTCGAAGCGCACGGCGTGCCAGCAGCCATTGATCGGCTGCGTAAAGACGTCTTCGATGCACTGCTGATCAGCCACGACCCTTACGATCTTAACGCACTGGAATTGGTGGCCGGATTGCGCGCCGGCGGCGCCGAGGAGCCGATGATCATTTTGGGCGCGCAGTCGATCGAAGACTTGCTGCCAGCGGCGTTCGAAGTTCGCGCCGATGGATATTTATGCGTCCACTCGACCACCATTCGCGCCATGGTCTGGGCCATCGCGCAGGCCATCGAACGGCATCAGCTACTCCGCGAAAATCGCCGGCTGCTGCAAGCTGAACACCAACGTCTACAATACGACCACGTCGAAGCCGAACACCTTCTCACCCAGCAGCGGGCGCTGATCTCGGACCTGGAGCAGCTTGGCGGCCACGCGGATTCGTCTGTTCAAACCGCTGGGCTATCGGCCACTGCGCTCGCACCTGCGGGCGACCCTGAACCGCATGCGCCGCTGCCGGAGTCGCTGAAATCGCATTATCGCGAACTGCTGCGGGCTTACGTGATTATGGGCTCTGGCAATCTGACGCACGAAATGGGCGCTCTGGCCCAGTTGCTGGTTGCATCCGGCGTTTCCGCGCAGCAAACCATGCTGCTGCACCTGCAAGTGCTGGAAGAAATGATCCGCGGACTCGGCAGCCGCAGCGCCCGGCATGTGATGACCCGCGCCGATTTGCTCGCACTGGAAGTCATGGTGAACCTGGCCGAAGGCTACCGGCAGCGCGCCATCAACTAACTTGCCCAGATTTGGCTGGACGCGTTTTTCGCCGCCGGCCCTGCTGGACAGCGAGCGGTCTGCAGCCTACGATCTTTTTTCATCGCCGTTTCGTGCGATGTTATTTGCTTGGGCGCGCGATTCTCCGGGAAGCAACATGGATCTTGAAATCGATTGGCTGTCGCTGGTTTTGCGGTGGATGCACATTGTGGCGGCCAGCGCCGCGCTGGGCGGCACGCTGTTCATGCGTTTGGCCTTGGCGCCTTCGATCGCCGTGCTGGACGACGGCGCCCGCAAAACACTGCATGGCGAGGTGCGGCGACGCTGGTCGAAAGTCGTGATGGCGGCCATCACCTTTTTACTAGTCAGCGGTTTAGTGAATTTCTTTCTCAACCGGCAGATGTTCATGCAGACCACCGCCGGCAAGCTGCCGGTGATGTACAATGCCCTGTTCGGCATCAAGTTTTTGCTGGCGCTGGTCGTGTTTTTCATTTCCAGCGCACTGGTCGGACGCGGGCAGGCGACGGAAAAAATGCGACTAAATGCCAAGTTTTGGCTGAGCGTGAATCTGCTGCTGTTGCTGTCCATCGTGGCAATTTCCAACGTGCTGCGTGGCACGCACGTGCTGCCGAAGGATTACAAGCCTACGGCCGATAAGCCGGCGGTTGCCCAGCACGTCACGGAGTATGCTGCGCATGGATAAGAAAGCCAAAAAACGGATCGAAGTGCTGCAGCCCAAATTGCAAAAACTGCGGCTGCAACTGGCCGGCGCCAAGCAGCAAGTCGACGACCCGGCCGACATCAAACGCATCGAGGCCGAGATTGCGGCCGCCGAAAGCGAACTCGCCAAGCTCAAAGCGTCGTAGCGCCGCGCTGCCAGGCCACAATCTCCGCTGCCCGGCTTATTTCTTCGGCTTGGCCGGTTTGTCGTTGGACTTAGCGGTTTTGCCTTGCTCGGCAAACTTTTCGCTAAGCTGCGTCCATTGGGCAGACATCTTGGCCACGATATCGGCATGATCGGCGGCAACGTCGTGCGACTCGGAGCGGTCGTGAGCCATGTCGTAAAGTTCCCAAGGACCTTTGGCGCCGAGCGCCACCAACTTCCAATTGCCATCACGCAATCCGCGATTGCCGATGTGGCTGAAGAAAATCGGATCGCGCTGGATGATGGCGTCTTTGGAAAATGTTGGCATCAGGCTGCGGCCTGGTAGCGGCGGGCGGGCAAGATCTTGCCAGGTGTCGGGCGATTTGGCTCCAGCCAGTTCCAAAAAGGTGGGCGTCAGATCGACAAAATGCCCCAGAGTGTGCCGTAATTCGCCGCGGGCCGCGATGCCGGCTGGCCAATGCACAATCAGTGGCGTGCTGATGCCGCCCTCGTGAACCCACGACTTGTGCAGCCGAAAGGGCGTGTTTGCCGCCGTCGACCAGCCTGGGCCTAAGCCGACAAAACTGTTCGCCGCGCCGGGCGTGGCATCCGGCGCGTTGCCGTCACCACGGATGATCTGCTCGGCGCTGGCGCCGTTGTCCGAGGCAAACATAATCACAGTATTGTCCAGCGCCTGCATGGCTTTCAGTTGCTCGACGACGCGCCCAACTTCGCGATCGATGCGATCGACCATTGCGGCGTGGACAGCCATCTTGGCGGCCTGAAACTTCTGTTGCTCGGGCGTCAAATCCTTCCAGGCCACGGCGCTACCGACTTCGCCCGCGCCAATGCGTTTTTGCAACTCGGCCTCGGACAAATTCCACGACGGTTTGATCTCCGGCTCGCGTGCGGCCATTTCGCCGCTGGTCAATTTCAATTCTTGGATTCGCTTCCAGCGTTGCGCGCGCACAACGTCCCAGCCGTCTTTGTAGCGATCACGATATTTGGCAATGTCATCGGCCGGCGCTTGCAGCGGAAAGTGCGGCGAAATAAACGCCACGTACATGAAAAACGGGGCGTCGGCATGCTGCTTGCCGTGGTTTGCCAAAAATTCTATCGCGTGATCGGCAATGGCTGTGGAATCGCAGTAGGCTTCGCCCGGCTTCGGTACGGGCGCGGCGTGATCGTCAATTTCCACACGCTTGGGATTCAGATGCCGATCGTAGTCGATGGTGTTGTACGAACGCAAAAATCCGCCCGCCAATACCGGACCATCCACGTGCCATTTGCCGGAGTGGTACGAGCGATAACCGGCCGGCTTGAGTAGTTCGGGCAGCAGCGCCGCCCAGCGTGGCCGCGCGTTTGCCGGATCGCGATTGACTTGCTGCGGATAATATCCGGTGAGCAGCGCGGCCCGCGACGGCCAGCAACGGCCCGTATTGTAAAAACTCGTGAACCTCAAGCCGCCGGCCGCGAGTTTGTCGAGATTGGGCGTTTCGATCTCGCCACCGTAGCAGCCGAGATCGGAATAGCCCATGTCGTCGGCCAGGATGAACACAATGTTCGGCGGTTGTTTTTCGGCTGCCGGCAATTGCGCAGCCGTTGCTCCCAGCGTTAACAGTGCGCAAAAAAATTGAGAAACAAAACGCAAGTCGATCGTGCCAAGATGCAATGTGGTCGTCATGTGCGGCGTATATCCGAATTCGTGTTGAGCGATCCAGAGAATTTTCATTCAGCTTAATCTCGTTCGCCCACGGCGTCTACGAACGCGTTGGGCGGCAGTCTGTTACCGATGCAGCTTGCGTCGGTAGGTATTACTCGCGACGATTTTTTACCATCCAATTTTCGGCCGTGCGATTTGATCGTGTGATTAACGCCTTTTGGCAGCAGATACCGACGCTGGCAGCGTCGGCAACGATACAACGCCATTTCAAAAATAGCGTTTTAGTAGCCAGTCTCCCCAACTCGGAGAAAGCTGCGCGATGGCAAACAGCAGCCGCGCCTTGGGCGGAAACACCAACTCGGGCCGACGCCGCTGACAGGCCACCACAATAGCGTGGGCAACCAGGTCCGGTTGCAGCACTCGCACTTTGACGCCTCCACCGGGCTTTTTGGCCGACTCCGGCAAGTCCGCGGCCTGACTGGCATAGCGCGATTCGCTGCGCGTCGTATCGGCGATTGGACCGGGACACACCAGCAATGTGTGCAAGCCCTGCGCGGTCATTTCCAGCCGCAATTGCTGCGTATAAGCGGCCACGGCGAATTTACTTGCGGGGTACGCGCCCACAAACGGGCTGGCCGTTTTTGCCGCCAGCGAACCGATGTTTACCAGGTGCCCTTGCCGCGCCAGCAAGTGCGGCATCGCGGCCCGCGTGCAGCGAACCAGTGCCAAGAAATTCAGATCCAGCGATAGCTGAAACGCTTCCGGCGTGGTGTCGATTGCCAAGCCCCGCGTCGAACGCCCGGCGTTGTTGACCAGCACATCGAGCCGGCCGAAGCGCGCAATCGTTTGGGCAATCATCGCCTCGACATCCGCTTGTTGTGTGACGTCGGCTGCAATCTGCAGCACTGGCCGGCCATGCGTAGCCAGGCTTTGCGCCGCCGTGGCCAGAGTTTCTGGATTGCGGGCGGCAATGGCCAGATTGGCGCCCGCTGCGGCAAACGCCGTGGCGATCGCCAAACCCAGGCCAGCCGAACCGCCGGTCACCAGCACGACTTTGTCGTTCCAGGATGCGGCGCTGATGGGTGTGGTCATTCGCGATGCTTCTTTTTCTTTTTGCTGCGGCCGATGGCCAGCGCGTAGGCCGTGGCATGACTGCGGCAGTGCGAAATACTGACCAGCATTTGCGTGATGCCCAGTTGCTCGACAATGTCGCGTGCTCCGCCGCGCATCGCCACCACGGGCTTGCCGCCGGGCTCGTTGCGAACTTCAATATCGCGCCAACTGATGCCACGTCGCCAACCGGTGCCAAGCGCTTTGAGAATTGCCTCTTTGGCGGCCCAGCGACCGGCAAAGTGCTGCGTCGACGCTTTGCGGTGCTGGCAATACTGAATTTCGGTGGGCGTATACACGCGGCCAATGAATAGCTCGCCATGCTTTTCAATCATTTGCGCAATGCGCAGGCATTCGATGATGTCCGTGCCAATTCCAACAACATTCATGGCAACTCGCTCGCAGGTGAATTCGACGCCGCCGCGCAACTGCGGGCATTCATACGATAACCGGTCTGCGCCCGAATGACAAAAGGCTGCCGGCAATGCATGGTGAAGCCCGGCGACGCCCTCGCGCTTCACGCGACGTGATACGCCTATTAGCGACTTAGTTTTTTTCCGCGGTTGGTTCGTGCGCCGTGGTTTGCGCCGCCAGTTTTTCTTTCACACCGGGAATCAACCGCGCGGCGTTGTCGGAGTAAATCTTTTTCAATACGTCGTCCGACAAATTTAAACCGTAGATTCGCCACAGGCCTTGCGGCGGATAGGCGTCGTCTTCCGCGTACGGAAAATATTCGTCGTCGGTTTCCAGCAGTCGCCAGTGCGGCAGCAGTCGGGCGCGGGTCCGCGGACCATCGGTGCCAAACATCACGCGGTCGGCATACTTCGTGAGGAATTTGCGGGCCGTGTAGGGCTGTCGTCCGAGTTCGCCAATGCGCGCGGCAATTTCGGTATTGAGATTCGGATACTTGTCCAACCAACCGGCCAGCGTCGATAAATCTTCCGGACTGTTGCCAAGGTGGGCCGTAATGAACACCGCTTGCGGATGGCGGGCCACCACGCGCAAAAAGGCCGCGTGAATCTCCGCCAACGTGGGATATCCGGGGCGTCGAAAACTCCAATCCGGATGCCGCCGTAGTTCTTCCCAGCGCTCGTTGTGCTGGTCGATGGGTTCGAAAAATGCGGCCGGATCGCCCACATGAATCAAAATTGGCAGGCCCAGCTTGCCACAAGCGTCCCAGATGGCATCCCACCGCGGGTCGTCGATTTTGATCAGCGAACCATCGGGGTTTTTGTAACTCAAACCGAAGTCTTTGAAAATCTTCAAACCGCTCGCGCCCTTGGCCTTCACGGCGGCAAGCTGTTCGGCCATCCGCCGGCCGAAGTCCGGGCGCTGGCAGTCCCAACTGGCCGGGTCGCTCGCCTGACCGCTGCCTTGCCAGGGAATGTTGGCGAAGATCACCCAGCGATTGCGGTACTTGGTCCACAGAAATTTGGCATGCTCGTCGAATTGCTCTCCCAACTGACCATCGAGACTCACGCACAGCGCCACGTTTTGTTCGTCCATTTGGCGAACATAGTCGTCGAGTAAGTCGGGATTCGAATGCCCTTTGATACGCGGGTGCATGTGCACATCCACCACCGGAAATTTCGCGCGCGGCGGCCGATGTTCGGTCAGTTTGAGCATCGATTTTGGACGAAACTGGTCGAGCGCCAGGTTACGACCGTCTTGGCCATCGAGCACGGGCGCTTCGGCCGCTGTTGCATCGCCGACCGCGGCGGGTTGAGTTTGCGGCGGCGCGCCGGTCGCTTGGCCGCGCAGAATCCATCCCGCCAACAGCACGAACAATAGGCCCAGGCAGCGACGCCAAAATTTGGCGTTGGCAGGCAGATGGATTTCGAAGCGGCGATCAGTTGGCATAAACGGTCACGTTCGGTTGGATCCATCGTCGAGCGGCCGCGCGTAGCGGTTAACTGCGCATCGACGATGCTTCTTGAATTCTAGAGCCCAGCGCGATTGTGGTCAAAACCGCCGACTGCGCTTCCAATAGCGGCGGCCTTCCGCTTATCATGGGCCGCAAGTGGTTGTCATTCGCCCGATGTTCGTTTTCGAACGCGGCGGCTTGACGTTTCATCGAATCCCTCGCCGGGCGCAATGGCCGGCACGCGTCTTTTCAGCGGAGTTTCTGGCATGCACGAAGTTGAACCACCGATCGAAGCCGTCCACGAGCAAATTCACCACGCGGCCGAACACGGTGGCGAACGTTGGATATCGGGCGTGGCCTTGAGCACCGCCGTGTTTGCCGCCATCGCCGCGGTGGCCATCATGCTCAGCGGCCACTACGCCAACGATGCGACATTGGAACGGATTCGCGCTGCGGATAAATGGTCTTACTTCAACTCGAAAGGGCTCAAAAAGAACCTTGAGGAGAATGCGCTCAACATCGTCGAAAAGTTGGGCAAGCCTGTAACGGAGAAAGATCGCGAACGATTGAATCGCTACGAAGCCGAGAAGGAACCAATCAAAGTAGAAGCCGAAGAACTCGAGCACGAATCGAAAATCCACTTCGCGCGGCACGTGACAACCACTTACTCCATCGCGCTGTTGCAGGTGACCATCACCATTGCCGCCGTGGCCGCGCTGACGCGGCGGAAGATCGTCTGGCTGTTTAGCCTGGCGATCGGCGTCGCGGGCGTGGGGATTTTCATTTTTGCACTGGCGGTTGAACCGAAGATTCCCACCAAGGCTGAAGAAGCCGCCCAGGCCGCTGCTGCGAAACACGGCAAAGCCGAAGAAACGCCGGCCAGCAAGGAAACGCCGGCCGCCAAAGAACCGGCCGGCGAACACGTGACTCACTAGCGTTGCCGAGAGCGCACAATCTATGATCCGCGCGCCGCGCGCGGCGTGTACGTGCCGGTGGCTGGGTCGAAGTAATCGGCCGCCATTTGCGGCGGCTTGCTACGAACGCGCACCTCGCCTGCGGTACGCTGCAGCACGGCCACCAGACTCACGCCACGCGGGTACGGTTTTGCCTGACCGCTCATGACGCGCGTCAATCGGCTGGCTTCGTTGGCGAACAGGCGCTGGCAATATCGGTTGACCGCCGCAGTCGGAATCGAGAAATCGGTGCCGGCCGCGCCGCTGGACTTGCCCCGCAAGCGATTCACGCCGCGAATCAGTCGCACCAGCGGATAGAGCCGCGCGTTGTAGTGGCTCAGTAACAATTGCCGCACCGGCAATCCCTGCCAAATGGCCGCAAATCGCTGCGAATCGTAGCGGCGGTAATGGCCAAAACTTTCGTCGTGCGGGCTCCACAACGCGTAGTCGGCTGGCACGGTCAGCAAGAAATACGCGCCTGGCTTGCTTTCCGCCAAAATCCGCGAAAACAGCACCAGATCGTCGGGCACATGCTCGAGCACATCCATCATCATCACGCAGTCGACATTGGCCATTGCGCCGTGCAAATCGTCCGGCGCAGCGCCGCGGATAAATTCGACGTTGGGCTGATTTCGCCGCGCCAGGGCGATCGCTTCGGACGAGGTATCGATGCCAATCGTGCGGTACTCATCGGCCAGGGCAGCGATATTCGCGCCGGTGCCGCAACCAATATCCAAGACCGTCGCGGTGGTGGCCGGCGGCAGCACTTGGCGAACCAAATGCCGCATGATCTCGCGCCGCGCGGTGAACCACCAATGCCGCTGTTCGATATCGGCATGAAGCTGAAATTGAGCGGAGTGCATGGCGGGCTCGACCATTGATGTGCTGGATACAAGGCGCGGCGATATTGGCAACTATAGTTCTCAAAATGCCGCTGCACGCGTTGCCACGTTCGGTCGCTGGCATGACCGGCACAATCGGACTTTTCGCCGCCGCGCCGCACGGTGCCGGTGTAGAAACTACAAATTTGGCAGCAATTTTTACCCCACGAATTGGCCTCGGTCGCTCGATTCGGCCACGCCGGCAGGGCCAGGCACACGCCACGTTTGGCAGTTTGTAGCGAAGATAGCGAACGCAGGCCCTCGGACCGCAGGTTGCTGTCAAACTGCAGCGACTCGGAGGGGAGAACTAGACAATCGTCGAATACTGTGGCGATAACTAAGATCAACGGGCTAGGGCAGTTAGGCGGGGCCTGTCCGGCAAGATATGCCGAATTTTCCGGCCAGACATGCCAGCGGACGGGAGTGTAGGTAACTTGCCCGCTGCGCACGGCGACGTGCTCCGCGGGACGTTTGCTGGAGGGTTGGCCGCGTGTGCGGGTGGACCATACGCGGCTCCAATGACGGACGAATTCGGTTTTTCGCAGGCCGCGATGCCGTCGGCATCGTGTTTGCTAAATAAGGTGTTTTGTGTACGATGACGGTCGAAAATTTCAATCCGAACAGGGAGGCTACCGGATGACGCGCTGCGGTCTTGTTTTGACGCAGGCGTTTTTCAGGCGATCCAAAAAAGGAGTCTTGAAGATGATCCCTCGCAAATTCATGCGGCCATTGATTCTGCAGTCGACGCTGCTGCTGTTGGGAGCGAGCTGCGTTTGGGCAGCCGAGCCAATTCGCACGGCCACAAATACGAATCCCAGGTCGGCAGTCATGCCCGTCGCCGATGGCGGCAATGCGGCGGCCACGCCGGCCGAGCACCCGCTGGTGCCAGCCATTGAAATGGCCAAGAAAGTGCAAGATCACATCCAAAAGGATGTGAAAGATTACACCTGCACGCTGATCAAGCGCGAACGCATTGGCAAGGAACTCGGTGAAAATCAATTCATCGCCATGAAGGTTCGTAACGATCCGCTGTGCGTTTACATGAGTTTCATGGTCCCGGACAAGGGACGCGAAGTGATGTTTTTGGCTGGCAAGAATGGCGGCAAGATGGCCGCGCACGCTGGCTCCGGCTTACAAGCCCGCTTCGGCACCGTCTGGCTGGATCCGGTCGGACCGATGGCGATGAAAGACCAGCGTTATCCGATTACCGAAGTCGGTATTGCCAATCTGACTCGCCGCCTGCTGGAAGTGGCTGACAACGACAAGAAATTTGGCGAGTGCGAAGTCAAATTCTTCCCCGGCGCCACGATTAACGCTCGCAAAGTCACTTGCATCGAAGTCACGCATCCCGTGCCCCGCGTGAACTTCCGCTTTCACAAAGCCCGTATCTATCTCGACGACGAACTCAATGTGCCGATTCGTTACGAAGCCTACGAATGGCCCGCCAAAGGCAGCACCGAGCCCGTACTGCTGGAAGAATACACCTATGTGGATTTGAAGTTGAATGTCGGCTTGAAGGATCAAGATTTTGATGTCAACAATCCCGCGTATCATTTTAAATAACGGATCGCCTTCACCAAGTTGCGAATCGCTGAGCTGAACAGTGGACGGTCAGTCGCAAGATTGGCCGTCCACTTTTTTTGTTGGATCTCATGCAAGACTTGCTGTTACTCTGCGGCGCGGCGCTGGCCAGCGGCGCCATCAATTCGATCGCCGGCGGCGGTACGCTGCTGACTTTTCCGGCGTTGAATCACGTGCTGTTCACCTCCGGACGTTACCCACGCGAACTAGTCGGGGCGGTTGCGAACGCCACCAGTACCTGCGCGTTGTTTCCGGGCGCGGTCGCGGCGACGAGCGCTTACCGCCGCGAGATGGCCGACTCGCGCGAGTGGATTGCGCTGCTGATTGGTCCGAGTTTGCTCGGCGGACTGATTGGTTCGCTACTGCTGGTGGCGTTTCCCGTGGCGTTCGCCCGTTTGGTGCCGTGGTTGATTCTCACGGCCGCCATTTTGTTCGCCTTACAGCCGACAATTGCGCGCTGGACCGGCATTGGTCGCGCGCACGCGCCAGCCACGCGGCAGATGCGGTTGGCGATGGCCGCCTGCCAATTTTTTGTCTCCGTGTACGGCGGCTATTTTGGCGCTGGCATTGGCATCTTGATGCTCAGCGGACTGGCGCTGCTGGGCTTGAGCAACATCCATCAAATGAATGGTCTGAAATCGCTATTTGGCGCATGCATCAACGGGATTTCGGTCGTGGTGTTCATTGTCACTGGCAAGATCGATTGGCACACCGCCTGGCCGATGTGCGTGGCCGGCATGCTCGGTGGTTGGCTGGGAGCGCGGTTAGCGCAGCGAATGAACAAGAACGCCGTGCGCGGCGTGGTGGTGGCGATTGGATTCTCGCTAGCCACGTTCTACTTCTACAAGCAATTCACCGGCGCGGATCAATGACTGTGAGCGAGTACGCTCACCTGCCGGTTCGCCCGCGCAACAATTTGCCTGCCGGCGATTCGCCCGCGCTTTGAGACGCCCACGCGCGCTATTCGCGCGGCGGATCGAGAATCACATCCAGCGTTTGATCGGCCTCGCCACGTTTGACCGTGACCGGCACTTTATCGCCCGATTTGAATTTCCGCAGCGCGCTATCGAAGTCTTCCAGGTTGCCAATTTTGCTCTCGCCAAGCTTAACGATGATGTCGCCAGCCTTGATGCCCGCGCGTTCGGCGGGGCCATCTTTAGTGACTCCCATCAAGGCATAGCCGGGGCGGTCCTGCGAGAAGTCCGGAATGCTCCCGAAGTACGGCCGGTCGCCCAGGCCTGCACCGCTGGCAAGCAACTTGACGTGCGCCACTTTAGATTCGGTGTATGTGGGTCGCTCGGGCGCTTCGGCCAAACGAACCGCGGTCTCGGCCACCATTTGCCCGACGCGGCGCATGCCGGAAATGTTCAGCTTTTCGAAAGTGTCCGAAGGGCGGTGATAATCTTTGTGCGTGCCGGTGAAAAAATGCAGCACGGGAATATTCTTGGCGTAAAACGACGATTGATCGCTTGGCCCATAACCGCCTTTTTGCTGCGTGACTTTGAAGCCGTAATGTTCGTTCAATTGTTCGAGCAGCGGCTCGAACTCGGTCGCCGTGTCCGTGCCGTAGATAATCAGTTTTTCGTCCGCCAGCCGACCGACCATATCCATATTGAGCATAGCCACGGTTTTATCCAGCGGAATCAGCGGCTCACGCACGTAACGGGCGCTGCCGAGTAGACCCAGTTCTTCGCCTGTAAAAGCGATGAACACGATCCGGCGTGGCAACGGTTTGCCGCGTGTCGCCAATTCTTGTGCGACTTCCAATAACGTTGCCGCGCCAGAGCCATTATCGTCGGCTCCGTGATGAATGGCTTTTTCGGTGCTGCCGCTGAGCGATCCGCGGCCGCCGTAGCCCAGATGGTCGTAATGCGCGCCGATGACAATGGTTTCGTCGGCCTTGGGGCCTTCGCCCGGCAGAATTGCCACGACGTTTTTGACTTCGGCCTTGATGTGATTGAGTTCGGTTTGCCCTACGGCCCGCCAGCGCCCGAGCTCCTCGCTTTTGGGAGTTGCCGCTTCGTTGATTTGGGCTTCGATCGCGTCCAAGTCCTTGCCTAGCGCGGCCTTGACGATCGGATCGATGGCGCCGCGGCGGCAAAACAGCACCGGAAACTCGCGGCCTTCGGCGCCGTCGCCAAAGCGATCGAACTTGAACACCGGATCGTGTGCCTCGGCCATTTGCTGGCCATGCTTTTGGGCCTGCCCCGCCAAGTCATCGATCTTTTTACGCAAGGCGTCCACGGCGTCTCGGCTGGGCTTTTTTTCCAGCTTTTTCAACTCTTCGATGGACTTACTCAGCTCGTCGAGATCCACGCGCCAACGCTTGGTGGCGTCGGCCACGTTCTTCTTCAGCTCGGCTTCGTCGTTGCAAATGATCACGGCAACCGCGCCGTGTTCGTAGGCATTGGACAGCTTGCGGCTGATGGTTGCATATTGGGAGTCTTTCTGGCCATTAAAAAAGCTGTGTGGATTTTTGGTGTGCGGTTCGTGACGCAAGATCACCACCACCTTGCCCTTGGCGTCGACGCCGTCGTAATCGTCGTATTTCTCAGTTTTGGCGGTGACTCCATAACCGACAAATAGCAGCGGCGCGTCGAATTTTCCGGAGCCACCGGCGGCCAGTGGCGTGAAATCGTCGGTCATTTTGAGCTGCATGCTCGATAGCGCGGCCGCGGATGCGTTCTCGTTGCCGTCGCGAAAACTCAAACTGTTGTTGGCAGCGTCGCCCAGTTCGGAACGTACCACCAGCGAAAACTTTTCGAACGGCTGACCGTCGAACAGTTCGGTTTTGAGCCCCAACTGCTTGAAGCGGTTGGCGATGTAATCGGCCGCTTTGTCGATTCCGGCCGTGCCCACGCCGCGGCCTTCCAATTCGTCGGAAGCAAACAACTTGGCCGACTGGGCAATTCGCGCTTCAACGGCCGCCGCGGAGTTGTTATTTTCGGCGGCGGCGGCGAACGAAGCCGGTCCTGCGCAACTGACTAGCGCGATCAGCGCGGCAAACACAACCGCGCTCGGTACGGCCGCAACGTCGCGTCGGCGAGGAACAGAGAGAATCGCCTTGCAGTAAGAATTTTCGCCGGCACGATGGGGCATCAGAAATATCTCCGCCTGAACGTAAGTGACTCAAATTGCGGCAACCATGGATCGCTTCATTCTATCGGGCAGCCGACAGTCTCGATATGCCCGCAATCACGTCACGCCAGCACGACAAGCGCCAAACCAGGGCCATCGACTCCGGCATTGATGCAGGCAATAATACACGCGTTGCGCTCGGCTACCATTTCATTGCCGCGCGCTCGGTACATTGCCGCGGTGCTATCCATGATTCTGCTGATCGATAACTACGACTCGTTCACCTACAACCTGGTGCAACGCTTAGGCGAGATCGATCCATCGTTGGATTTGGAAGTTCACCGCAACGATCAAATTACGCTGGCGGAAATTGAGCGCAAAACGCCAACGCACTTGATCGTTTCGCCCGGACCATGCACTCCGCTGGAAGCCGGCATCTCTTGCGCGGCCATCGAGCGGTTCACCGGCAAACTGCCAATCCTGGGCGTCTGCCTGGGACATCAAGCCATCGGACAAGCCACCGGCGGCCAAATCGTGCGGGCCGAGCGACTGATGCACGGCAAAGTCGATCAAATTCATCACGATGGCCAGGCGCTGTTCGCTGGCATGGCAAACCCGTTTTCCGCCACGCGATACCATAGTTTGGTCATTCGGCCGACGACGTTGAATTCCGACTTCGTCGTCAGCGCCTGGTCGGTGATGCCCAACGGCGAGCGCGAAATCATGGGCATTCGGCACCGCCAACATCCGCTGTTTGGCGTGCAGTTCCATCCCGAGAGTTTTCTGACGGAAAACGGCGTGCGAATTTTGGAAAACTTTCTGGCTGTCGCCCAGCCTGCGCTGCGATAAGCGGGTTCCGACCATCACTTGATCGACGAGTAATTCCGTGTCAACTCCCGCCTTGGATGCCGATTGTGGCCTGCTGTTTGTTGGTCACGGCACGCGCGACGCGGCCGGAACCTCGCAATTTTTGCAGTTGGCCACGCTGCTGCAGCAATGCTTGCCAGATACGCCTGTGGAACCCTGCTTTTTGGAATTGGCCGAGCCAACGATCGAAGTTGGTCTGCAGCGGTTGGTCGGCCGTGGCGTCAGCAGAATTGTGGTCTCGCCGGCGTTATTGTTTTCCGCGGGCCATATTCAGCACGATATTCCGGTTGCCGTCCGCGACGCGGTGAATCAATTGGGCGGCGCCCGTCTCGATGTGGTGCAAGCAGCGCATTTAGGATGTCATCCGTTGGTTGTCGAACTGTCGCGGCAACGATACGAGGACGCAGCCCAATCGCATCCGATCCCCGCAGCCGCGGTTGACTTCAGCGCGGACGCCACGGGCCTGGTGATGATTGGGCGTGGCAGTCGCGATCAGGTCGCCACCGCCGAAATGCAGCAGTTTCTGGCGCTGCGACGGACGCAGTCGCCGGTGGCGCAAGCCTGGCTCGGTTTTGTGGCCATGGCTCAACCGACAACCGCCGCAGTTCTGGCCGCCGCAGCCGCTAGCGGATTGGCACGGATTGTCGTCCAGCCGCATTTGCTGTTCGCTGGGCAGATCCTCACGGATTTGCATCGGCAGGTGGATGAACTTCGGCGTACGCAGTCGCGTATACAATGGATCGTGACGGCGCCGCTCGGCGTCGACGTGTTGCTGGCGCGCACCTTGGCTGAGCTAGCAATACAGGCAATCATTCCGGCGGAATCCTTCGGAATTTTGCAGTAACATTTTCGTTGGCGTTACGCTTAGCTCTTTAGCTGCAATTGTTCCGCTGCTCAGGCATTGTTGACGACCGTCAGGCAGGCGAAACATCCGACTTGCTTTCGATTGCGCAAATGTATAACATCTTTTAAGTTCTTATTTCGATGCGACTTAAGCATTGATGCTCTCGCCATTTGTCTTTAAGGGACTGTAATGAGCCACGCATTGTTTTCTTTGAGCCTGGCCCGCCGGCCAGTCGCCACTTCACTGGCTGCAATTCTGTTGGGGTTTGCCGTTTTCGCGCTGCCCGCTCAAGCTCAATTGAAGGATCCGCGCCCGACTGATCGCTACGTGGCGATGGCCGTCGCTGGCGAGTTACAACGCGGCCATCTCACCAAGCATCCGTTGGATGCCGAGATGTCCAAGCGCTGCCTAACGACATTCCTGAAAACGCTCGATCCGATGAAAGTTTACTTTCTGCAGTCGGACGTAGACACTTTCAACAAGGCGCAAGACGAGAAAGACATTGCCCAGCAGATCAAGCGCGGCGATATTTCGCTGGCTTACACCATCTTCCGCACATTTCTGGCGCGCGTGGATGACAACATGAAGCTTATCGACGACCTGCTGGCTAAAGAGCCGGATTTCACGATCGACGAGGAAATGCAAACCGATCCCAAAGAAATTGTCTACGTCAAAGACGCCAGCGAAATGCAAGATCGCTGGCGCAAACGCCTCAAGTACGACTTGCTCGTCCAAAAGCTGGACAAAGTGGCCGACAAAGAAGCGCACGACAAGCTGACGCGTCGCTACCACAGCTTCGAAAAACGCATGCATCAGATCGATGGTGACGAACTGCTGGAAATGTATCTCACGGCGCTCACCACGGGTTTCGATCCGCACACCACCTACATGTCGCCCAGCTCGGTCGAAAACTTCGACATCATGATGCGTTTGAAGCTCGACGGCATCGGCGCTTCGCTGCAATTTGACGATGGCGTCACCAAGGTTAGTAAACTGATTCCCGGCGGAGCGGCCGAAAAAGACGGGCGGCTCAAGCCAGAAGATCGGCTGATTGCCGTGGCGCAGGATGAGGCTGGCGATTTTGTCGACACCATGGATATGAGCCTCAACGATGTCGTCAAACTCGTTCGCGGCAAGGCCGGTACTGTGGTGCGACTCAAAGTGCTGCCGGTTGGGCAGACCGTCCCGAAAGTCTACGACATCACGCGGGCCAGCATCGAACTGAAAGATAGTGAGGCCCGCGGCGAAGTCATTGAGGACGGCAAAAAGGCTAATGGTTCGCCCTACAAGGTCGGCGTGATCGACCTGCCCAGCTTTTACATGGATATGGCGGCCGCGCATGACGGACGCGCCGATTTCAAAAGCACCACCCGCGACGTGAAAAAGCTGCTGGCCGATTTCCGTAGCAAAAACGTCGACGCGGTGATTCTCGATCTGCGCCGCAACGGCGGCGGATCGTTGCAAGAAGCCATCAGCCTCACCGGCTTGTTCATTGACCAAGGCCCGATGGTGTTGGTCAAGGATTCGGACGGCCGCGTGCAGCATTTTGACGATCCCGAACGCGGTATGGCTTGGGAAGGGCCGTTGGTCGTGTTGACCAGCAAGTTCAGCGCAAGCGCCAGCGAAATTCTGGCCGGTGCCATCCAAGACTATCATCGCGGCCTGATTGTGGGCGACGAGGCCACGCACGGCAAAGGCACAGTGCAAAGCCTGTTGGATGTTGGTCAGCAGTTGTTTTCCGCGAATCCGCCCAAACTGGGCTCCATTAAAATCACGATGCAGCAGTTCTATCGCCCCAGCGGCGTCAGCACGCAAAATCGTGGCGTGGTGGCGGATGTGGCGCTGCCCTCGCTGACCTCGCATCTGGACGTCGGCGAAAAAGATTTGGATTACGCCCTCAAATTCGATCAAGTGGCCGGGTCGCCATTCGCCGTCACCAGCATGGTCTCGCCGGCAATGGTCACCGAACTCAAGAATCAGTCGATCGAGCGGACCGACAAGTCGGAAGACTTCAAGAAACTGGCCGCCACCATCGAACGTTACGAAGCGCAAAAGAAGCGCAAAATGGTTTCGCTCAACGAAACCAAGTTCATGGAAGAGCGGACTAAAAACAACTCCGCTAAGGAAGAAGAAAAAGAATTGAAAGAACTCGACGATCCGAATCGTCCGGTCGTCAAGCGCGACTATTACTTTAACGAGGCGCTGGCCGTCACGCTGGACTATGTCCGGCTGGTTGTGCCCAAGTTGGCCGCGCGTTAGGGTCGCCTGGCGACCTCACGCAATCACGCCATTTTTACAGCGAGCCGTCGCAGGAAGTCCGCTTCCTGCGACGGCTCGATTTTTTTTGCCACCCGGCGTGGCTTGGGCATCGCCGATGCAAACCGCGCGCTGACCGAATTATTCGCCACGGCGCTACTTACTCCCCAAGGCCGTGGCGCTTAAATTGACCCTTGGTCTGGATGTCAGCTCGCGCCAGAATTGCGGGCCGTTTCGAGCGTCTAACTTTTTGAGCGGCTTATGTTGATACGCGGCATTGATGCGTTTTTGCGAATGCTGGCCGACGCCGGCGTGCGCTACATTTTTGGTAATCCCGGCACCACCGAACTGCCGCTCAATGACGCGCTGATTGATGAGCCTCGCTTAAAATACATTCTCGGCTTGCAAGAAGTGCCGGTGATGGCCATGGCCGACGGTTACGCCATGGCGTCCGGCAGGCCAGGCGTGGTCAACTTGCACGTCAGTTGCGGGCTGGGCAACGCCATGGGCATGCTCTACAACGCCTTTCGCGAAGGCACGCCGCTGCTGGTCACCGCCGGGCAGTCCGATCGCCGCTTGAAGTTCGAAGAGCCTATTCTTTGGGGCGATTTGGTTTCGGTGGCCAAGCCGTGGACGAAATGGTCGGCCGAAGTGGATCGCGTGGAAGATTTGCCATCCGCCTTGCGCCGCGCGGTGCAACTGGCGCTCACGCCGCCCACCGGTCCGGTGTTTCTTTCGATCCCCGTTGATGTTCAACTGGCCTCGGCCGAATTGGATCTTACACCGGCAGCCAAGTTGAATCGCCGCGTTCGACCGCCGATCGACGCGGTACTGCAAGCGGTTGACGTGTTGCTTTCCGCCAAAAACCCGGCCATCCTGGCCGGCAGCCGCGTGCTGGAAGGTGACGCCGTCAGCGAGTTGGTCACGGTGGCCGAGCGACTCGGCGCGCCGGTCATCTCCGAGCCCGGTACCACGCATGGGCGGCTGGCATTTCCATGCGATCACGCACTCTCCGCGCCCGGTTTGCCACTGTGGTCGCCAGAAATTCGCGAGCGGCTTGCCCCCTTCGATGTGCTACTGGTGGTGGGCATGGATCTGCTGCGGCAATACATTTATCACGAACCGTCCCGCGCAATTCCCGAAACCTGCCGGCTGGTACACCTGGACGAAGACCCCTACCAGCTTGGCAAAAACTATCCGCTGGAAGTCGGACTGATTGGCGACTGCAAAGCCGGTCTGGCTGAAATCGACAGCGAAATGGCCCGCCTCATCGACTCCGAGCAGCGCCAGGCCGCCAGGCATCGTCTGCAGCGCTGGGAAGCCGCGCATGCCATTGCTCGCCGCAATTTGCGCGACGAAGCGGCCGCCCAGCGCGACGCGCGGCCCATGACGCCGCTGACGCTAATGGAAACGCTGTCCGGCGTTTTGCCGGCGGACGTGGCCGTCATCGAAGAAGCGGTGACCACCACCAATACCACCTTCGAGCGATTGGCCGCGCTCAAAAACACCACCGGCTATTTTGGGCATCGCGGTTGGGCGTTGGGCTGGGGTTTGGGCGTCACGATTGGCGCCAAGCTCGCCTGGCCCAATCGGCCGGTGCTCGGATTGCTCGGCGACGGCGCAACGCTGTACGGCATCCAAGGCTTGTGGAGTGCCGCCAAATATCGCATTCCGGCTACGTTTGTCGTTTGCAATAACGCCCAATATCAAATTCTCAAAGTCGGCGCGGGCAACATGGGCTTGCCGCATGCCCAGCAGGGCCAATATCTGGGTCTGGACATGACCGAACCGGAAGTCGACATCGTGGCCATGTCCCGCGCGCTGGGCGTTGAAGCGCACCGCATTACTGAGCCCGACGAACTGGCTGCGCGCGTGGCCCAATCGCTCTCCGGCGACAAGCCGCAACTCTTCGACGTGCCCATCGCCCGCGACGTGCCCGGACGTTTGAACTACGGCTAGGGAGCTCGCCTAAGGTTTCTCACATTTCGAATTACTTGCTCGCCTGGCCGTCCAGCGCCGGAAACGGAAAGTCCGCTGACGGCGTATGCTCGGATTGCATCCGCTTTTCCATCGCCGCCAGCCGCGCGGGCTGCTGCTTGGCCAGGTTGTGCTCTTGCGATGGGTCGTCTTTGAGGTTGTAAAGCTCGGTGTTCAGGTCCGTTTTGCCCTGTTTGCCGGCGGGAATCAGCTTTTGCCGGACCGCTACCCAGTCGCCCTCACGCAACATCTGCTGACCGCCATACGACGGAAATTCTCGATACAGAAACGGCCGTTCGGCCTGAGCCTGGCCCAGCAGCGTCGGCAGAAAACTGATGCCGTCCACGTCGTGGGGTACAGCGCTGTTGGCACCGCAAACGTCCAGCAGCGTCGGCAGCCAATCTTCCAAACCGGTGACGCGGTCGGACGTTGTGCCGGGCTTGATCTTGCCGTGCCAGCGCACGACCAGCGGCACACGAAATCCGCCTTCGTACAGCGAGCCCTTTTTGCCGCGCAGCCCGCCGGCCGAGTGAAAGAAGTCCGAATCGGTTCCGCCAAGCTGATCGTAGAGCGGCCCGTTGTCGGAGGTGAACACAAAGATCGTGTCGTCTTCCAATTTCAATTCTTTCAGCAGATCAACCAATCGGCCCACTTCGCGATCCAGGCGAGTGATCATGCCAGCGTAAGTGGCGCGTGGTGTAAAGTTCGGCAAGTAAGCGTTGTGGCCGTCGTAAGGCGGATCGTCGAATTTGCCGTAGTACTCGGCGGCCGAATCCTCGGGCACCTGCAATGCCAAATGCGGCACCGTGGTGGGCACATACAAAAAGAACGGCTCGCGGCTGTGATCTTTCACAAACTGACGGGCCTGCTCCATGATCAGATCGGGCGCATATTCTTTGCCGCGATAGCGGTCGTACGTTTCGCGTTTGGTTTTGTCGGCGCCCTCCGGCAATTTTTGATGGGCGGAAAACAGCGCGTTGGACAGATCTTTTCGTTGCTGGTTGTCCCACAAGTGATCGGGATAATAATTGTGGGCCACACGCTGGCAGTTGTAACCGAAGAAGCGGTCGAAGCCCTGATTCATGGGGTCGCCGCTGGACATTGGCCCGCCCAAACCCCATTTGCCAAACGCGCCGGTCGCGTAACCTTGAGCCTTGAGCAGCTTGGCAACGGTGACGGTCTCGGCCGGAATCGGAAACTGGCCCTCCGACTTGGCTTCGCGATTGTCTCCGACAAACGTATGCCCGGAGTGTTTGCCGGTCATTAGAATGCAGCGAGCCGGCGCGCAGACGGCGTTGGCGTAATGCTGCGTGAACTTCATGCCGTCGGCGGCCAAGGCGTCGATGTTGGGCGTGCGAATGATCTTCTGCCCAAAACAACCGAGATCGCCGTAGCCTAGGTCGTCAGCCATCACAAACACAATATTCGGTTTGCGCGGCGCGGGTTCCGCGGCAGACAGTAGCGCGAAGCCCCCCATGACGCGACCACCGCAGATGGCCAGCAAGAGCACGCGAAAAAAATTTCTGCAGCCGAGATTACTGCGAAACATCGTCACCCTCTGGATCACTGTGTCGCGCCGTTGATTACCGATGCGTGATTAAAAAAACGCAACTACTCGTGCCCTGCGAGCCGCACGCCTGTTCCCGTACGTTTGCTGAGCGTGTCGCCGAGTTCCGCGCGGGCTTTCTCGGCTTCAGCCAAAAGCTGCTGGACAACTTCGGGATATTTTTCCGCGAGGTCGGTGGCTTCGCCGATGTCGTTGGTCAAATCGTAAAGCTGAGGCTTTTCGACTTTCGCTTGCTCGTATTTGGCCGGCACACCACCGTTGCCGCCGGGTCGACCGGCCAACGTGCGATAGCTATGCGGTAACTGCAATTTCCAGCGACCGTCGCCCGAACGAACCGCCTGAAGCTGATTGTCTTCGTAATAATTCCAGTAGGCGCTGTGCGGATTTTTTGCACCGTCTTGGCCGGAGATCAGCGGCCAAACGTCCAGGCCATCAATCGCATGATCTGGCAATTTGCCGCCCATTTGCTTGGCGATGGTCGGAAACAGATCGATGGTCATCAGCAAATCGTTGCAGACGCTGCCGGCCGGAATCTTGCCGGGCCAGCGCATGATGCACGGCTCGCGCGTGCCGCCTTCCCACGATGTGCCTTTGCCTTCGCGCAGCGGGCCAGCCGAACCGGCGTGGTCGCCGTAACACAGCCACGGTCCGTTGTCGCTGGTGAAAATGATCCAGGTATTGTCGGCAATCTTGTGACGATCCAGCGCCTTCATCACTTCGCCCACGCTCCAATCGATCTCCATAATCACATCGCCATATAAGCCTCGTTCCGACTTGCCTTTGAACTTCTCGCTGACATGCAGCGGCACGTGCGGCATGTTGTGCGCCAGGTAGAAGAAGAACGGTTTGTCGTGATGCGCGTCGATGAATTTCACCGCCCGCTCGGTATATTGCGTGGTGAGTTGCGATTGATCTTCGTGCGTCAGACCAACTTTGATGGGCATGTCGCCTTCAATCATCGGCAACTGCGGATAACCGGCCGCCTTGACGGCGCCGGGCGGCGTCCACATGTCGTTGGAGTACGGCAAGCCCAGGTACTCGTCAAAGCCGCGATGCGTGGGCAAGAACTGCTTGAGACTGCCCAGATGCCACTTGCCGGCCATGCCCGTGGCGTAGCCTTGTTGCTTGACCAGTTGGGCCAAGGTCATTTCTTTGTCGGACAAACCAATTTTGGCGTTTGGTCCCAAGGCGCCGGCGATGCCCACGCGATTTGGATAACAGCCGGTCAACAGTCCCGCGCGCGAGGCGGAGCAGACCGGCTGCGGCACTTGAAAATTCGTGAATCGCCGTCCCTCGGCCGCGAGTCGATCCAAATTGGGCGTGGTGAAGCCTTTGGCGCCAAACACGCCAACATCGGCGTAGCCCTGATCGTCCGTAAAAATCACGATGATGTTTGGCAGCGCCGGCGATTCCGCACGCACGGTGCGAAGATTGGCCAGCATCAGTCCACAACCGACGACGCTCAGGCAAACCAGAACACGCCCCAACCGAGCACACGCGCGACTTACCATACCGGCAACTCCTTGGATCACAGTGCCCATGGGCGGCTCGGAACATCACGGCCGTCGCGCCGCGAACGAGCAACGATCGGCAATCTAACGACCAAACCGCGGCGCGCCGTTCGCAAACTGTTTGAGGCTTAGCTCGCGCTATCGCCGGGGCTTCCCAAGTGCGAGAGCATTTGCAGAATACCGCTGATGTGCGCCATGCGCGGACCAAAGCGGTCGATGAATTCGGAGAGCACGAACTCGCCGTCCATCATATCTTCGTAATTGGAATTCACCTCGCTGGCCAACGTGCCCAAGAATTCGTTTTGCACCTTGCCGAGCGCTTCGGCGGCGGAGCGACATTGCCCGGTCAACTGCGGATAGGCGTCCTGCCAGCGAGAAAGTTCCGACCTGCGTTGCTTCTGACGGAGCGTAAAGTGTTCCAGCATTTGCTCCAAGATGGCGTTGTTGCGATCTTGAGCGGACAGGATGTCGCGTAAGAGTTGGGTCACTTCGCCGTTGGCCACCGGTGGGGCCGTCGGCAAACCAGCCGAGGTCATTGGGCCAATATCAACCTGCGTACAGAGCGGAGCAACGCGTTGAGAATTCTGCATGGTATTCCTGCTGAACAGCCCGTTGATCGTAAATCGCCGTCCGAACACGTACGGCCCCAATGATCCTTTGCTCCATTCTAACCACGGAAGGAATTTCCTGTCACCTGCCGCGGAGCGGACATTCCTCGATATCGCCAGAAAAAGCCGCGCTAACTGCCGGTTCTGACGAAGACGCGTCGGCTGCCAGCGGCGCGACCCTTGCCGGTTTAGTTGTCGCTGCCAGCAAATTAAATGCTAGAAAATCACTCGTCGTTTGGCGTAAGATAGGAGTTTGCGAACGGTGGCAGTTGTCCGAGGGCAGCGATGGCGATAAACGTACGATGCGGTCATTGCGGTGCCGGCTATAAAGTTGCCGACGCCATGCTCGGCAAATGGGTCAAATGTGGCCAGTGCAAGCAGTCGCTGATTGTGGTCGCTGCGGACGCCGTGGGCATGGGCCGTTTGGCCTCGCCCGCGCCAGCGGCCGCGCAGCCGCAACAATCGCCGATCACGGCGCACATCACCCCCGCGCCGCACCACAGCGGCTCGTTGCCGCCTCCGCCGCCCCCGCCTGCGCCCCTGGCATTACCGGCGCTTCCGGTTGCGCCCGCCAGCAACGGTCAAAATCTGGACGCGTTTGTCGATAGCTTTTTTGACGATATTGCCGGCGTAGGCGGGCCGCCACCTCCGCCGCCGATCGCCGCGCCGCCATTAGCGCCAGCCCGACGTTCGGCCGCGCCCGCACCGTCGGGGCGCAACGGCGGACACGATCATCTGCCGCCGAGCATCAACCATCTGCCACCCACGCCGGCAACGGCCGCCGCCGCGGAATTTTCGACCGACGATTTATTTTCCGACGATGGTCCCACGCCGCCACCGGTGGTCAAACGCAAGGGCAAGGAAAAGCTCACCAAAGGCAGTAAACAGAAAGCCGCGGCAGCCGGTGCCAAGTCCGGCAAGGAAACTTTCAAGGGCAAGGCCGGCAAGCGCGGCACCAAACAGCAACCGTCGAACAACAAAAAGCTGGTGTTGATCGGTGGCATTGTCGTAGCCGTGGCCGCTCTGGCGGGCGGCGGCTTCTACATGTTTGGCGGCGCGGCCGACACCACCGTCGCAGCCAAGACCGACGGCAAGGCGGCAAAATCCAAAGATTCCGACAAGCAAAAGACCGATACCGAAAAGGCCGCGCTGGACTCCAAAGACGCCAAACCAGCGCCGCCCGTCGACGTCAAAGAAACGCCGGGAAAAACCAAGCCGGGCTGGACCGCCGACAAAGACGGTTCGAGCACCTCGTTCAGTCTGACAGGCGTGACGCCCAAATGGCCGGTTGCCCTGACCGGACTGCAGCAGATCATGCAGCCCACATCGCCCAGCCCAATGGTCGCCTTGATCGGAGCGGACTCGAGCGAGTTGTGGACGATTGCCGGCACTGCCGAAGGCAAAAAGATTGGCACGGCAAAAATCCCTACCAAAACGGTCCGTCCGCTGGCCGTTAGCCCTAACGAGCGATATCCCTATCTGCTGGTCGAAGATAAATCGGCAGCGCAGCCGCTGCTGGCGGTTTACTCGTTTCAAACCGGCGAAAAACTCGAGGCATTTCCCGCTGCCAATTTCGCCTCGCTGGCGGATTTCAGCGGTCCGCAGCAATTCGTCACAGTGCAAGCCGACACCTTGCAAATCTGGGACATCGCCACCAAACAGAAGACCAGCGAATTCAAACTGCCCAGTCAACCGTTGCCCAATTCGCTGTCGTTGAGTCCTGGCGGAAAACTGCTGGCGTTTGTTTCGGCCGAAGCAGAATCGAAAGTTGGCCAACTCCTGCTGCGAATCATGGACCTTGGCAAGGGCGAAATCACGGGCGAATATCAGTTGCCCAATTCCGAAAAGTGGTCGCTCGCGCCGCTGGCCACCGCGTTTGCGCCCACCGGCGATGAATTAGCCGTTTGGGCAAAAGTCGAGCCCGTGAAAGGTGCCGAAGTCGCGCTGCGTTCGCGATTGATTGCACTGCAGTTGCCCGGCGGACGCGAGCGGTCGGACATCAAGCTCTACGATCAAACTGTCACGCCAAAATTGGTTGGCGATCAGGGCCGGCGCTTGGAATACCTCTTCCGCCAACAAGGCTGGCTGCTCGACGGAAAATGGCTGGTCGATCGCGCCAAGAAAGCCATCGACTGGGAAACGCCGCTGCCGGCCGGTTTCGATGGGCTATATTCGCTGCGTGTCGTCGACGAAAATCGGCTGGTCGTGGCTTGGTCAAAATCCAACGGCGATGCAAAAAAGCCGGCGCAAGTGGTTGAACTCGAAACGGTCAGCTTGCCCACCGATTGGAACGCGCTGCCCGAAAAAATCGCCATCAAGGATCCCAATCCACCGGCCGTGGCCGCCGCAAAACCGGACAAGCCGGACAAATCGGACAAGCCAGCCCTGCCGGTCATCTCATCCAGCTTCAACAACGTCAAACGCCCCTCGGACGATAAAAGTTCCGCCGGCAAAGCGGTCGAATTGCCGGCGCCCGTTTACGATCCCGAAAAAGCGAACGAGGCGTTGGCCTACGTGCGCGATAAAGTGGGCGCAACGTTCCACCAAGATTTCTCCATACCCGAGCAGGGCGTCGACGAAATTGATTTCAAACTCCGCGACGTGAATAGCGCCGGTCTGGCAAAAATTGCCAACCTGCTGTTCTTGAAAAAGCTCGACCTGACCGATACCGGCGTAGGCGATCCCGGCGTCTCGCTACTCTGGCGACTGCCACGGCTGCAAACGTTGCTGATCGGCGGCACCGGCATTAGCGATCGCTGTTTTGCCAACCTGACGGACGTGCCCAGCCTGCAGACCTTAGACGTGCATTCCACTGGCCTAACCAGCGCGGGGCTGAAATTCATCGCCAAATTCTCGAACCTGACGTCGCTGGATATTAGCGACACGTCCGTGACCGACCTGCGTGCGGTTCAAGATATGGTCAATCTCAAAGATTTGACCATCATCCGCACCAAGGTGAGCGACAAGTCGCTCGACGAACTCAAGCGGAGTCGTCCGGAATTGAACATCAGGCAGTAACCGGCCGCGCGCCACTTCCGCGCACTCGATCAGCTACTTGACGCTGATGGCGCCGATCAATTGCCGCCGCGAACGGGAAATCTGCTCCAGCGTTTCCCACCAGCGATCGACCTGGGCAAAGGCCGAATTCAGCGCGGTCGCCAAGGCCGCAATCGATTCTAGCGGTTTGAACAGTACGGCTTCGGCACCCGCCCGCACCGCCTCAAATACAGTTTTTTGCGAGGTCGCGCCGCTCAGCACCAGCACGCGCACGCTGCTGTCGTAGGCTTTGATCTTGGCCAGCAGTTCCAAGCCGCCGATGTGCGGTAGGTCCAAATCCAAGATCACCACCGGATATTGTCGCTCGGCAATTTGTGCCAGCGCCAAGCGTGAATCGTTCAGCCCCCGCACGCGAAAACCGCGCGGCAAAAGTTGAGCGGCGATCAGAGTGGTAAAACTGGCATCGTCATCAATATGCAATACATCGTGCAACGAATTTGCCATTCCTATTGCTCCCGCTGGAAACGGTGGCCGACCTCTCCCGCCGCATCTGCCCAATGGGCGGGCATGTGAACTCTAGGTCATCTTCGGCCCGCGCGTGGTCTTGGCCGCACCCGGCGGCGAGGAAATCTTTGGCACCGGCGGCAACGGTTGCGACGATTAAGCGCGGCGCGCCGCCGTTTCATCGAATCGCAAACGGCAACTTGGAAGACGAGTCGGGCCCAGAGGTGACTTCCGCCGCTTGACAAACCAGCGGCCGTATAGTATACTAATGTTCAGTTTCCGTCCCAGCGCGGGTTGCCGCGTCAGGGTGGAAATTCAGCGGACGTTGCTGGTTGATGGCTCGGGAGTTTGTCCGGCGCGCGAGGGGCCACGGTGTTGGTCTGCGGGCTCGCGCTATATGCCGCGGCAAATTCATTTTGGTCGGTTCGATGTTCATCGATTCGGCCACGAACAGGCCCATTGACTGGCCGCTGTCTGCTGCGCTCTTTGACAATTGACTGCGGCCGCGTTGCGTCTTAGGCAACCGCGCGGCCGCGCCGAGCTGGTTCGAAACTGCCGCCCCACCGCGCCCATCGGCTGCTGTTGTACGTCAGTGTTCGGACCGGGGAACTTCGCTGGCCGACGGTTTTAGTCCGGGCGCTCGAACTGCGCGCTGCCGGCAGCCCATTCGAGGCCACTGTTCACAGTGTCACTCGTGAATGGCGAACGGCTGATAATTGAGAAAACGCTGATTTTTACGATGGCTTTCTCGCCAGTGCCAAACGTAAGTCCAATAAATGCGTCGCCGAATAAAAAAATTCGCGCCGGCCAATCAATCGGCTAGTGGCTCCAGCAGTTCCCAGCGACCGTAGGCGGTTTGCAGTTCTTGATCGAGCAGTTTGAGCCGGCCTTGCTCGCGGGCAATTTCGTCGCCGGGCAGCCGATAAAAACCTTCGCTGGCCATCGCGGCGTGCATTGCGGCGATGGCCGTTTCCAACTGCTCAATCTGCGCCGGCAAGTTGGTCAGCTCTTGTTGTTCTTTGTAGGTCAACTTGCGTTTTTTGACGGGCGAGGTCATCGTGGATGCAGCGTTTGCCGCATCGGTCTTCGCGGCGCCCGATGTTGCCGTGCCGGCCGCTTTGGCGGCTTTACTGTCGCTGGCAGCCTGCATTTTTTGACGCTGCCAATCGTCGTATCCGCCGACGTATTCGCGCAGCCCATCAGCCTCGAAGGCGATCACGCTCGAAACGACGTTGTTCAAAAACGAGCGATCGTGGCTCACCAGCAGCACGGTGCCGGTGAACTCGACCAATCGCGTTTCGAGCAGTTCCAGCGTCTCGGCATCGAGATCGTTGGTGGGTTCGTCCAGCACGATCACGTTGGCTGGCTTGGCCAACAGTTTGGCCAGCAGCACGCGGTTGCGTTCTCCGCCCGAGAGAAATTTAACCGGCGTACGAGCGCGTTCCGCGCTGAACAAAAAGTCTTGCAAGTAGCCGATGATGTGCCGCGTACCTTCGCCGGTGCGGATGGCGTCCGAGCCATCGCCGACGTTTTGCTGCACGGTTTGCTCTTCGTCCAATTGCTGCCGGAGTTGGTCGAAGTAGGCAATCTGCAGGTTGCTGCCCAAACGCACGCTACCAGCTTGCGGGGGCAACTGGCCGAGCAGCACGCGAATCAGAGTGGTTTTGCCGACGCCGTTGCCGCCGATGATGCCCAGCTTATCGCCGCGCATGATGCTGGTGCTAAAGTTGCTGATCAGAGGACGGTTGGGATACGCGACCGAGATATTTTCCACCTCGGCCACCAGCATGCCGCTCCGCTGACCGGCTTGGATATCCATGCTGACGCGGTCGGTGGTTTCGCGGCGGCTGGCGCGGGTGCGACGCATGGCTTCCAGTTGCCGGACACGTCCTTCGTTGCGCGTGCGGCGGGCTTGGATGCCTTTGCGAATCCAAACCTCCTCTTCGGCTAGGCGTTTGTCGAACAGGGCGTTTTGCTTTTCTTCGGCGGCCAGCGCGGCCTCTTTGCGTTGCAAAAAGGTATCGTAATCGCACGACCAATCGAACAGCCGCCCGCGATCGACCTCCAAAATTCGGTTGGCCAGCTTCCGCAAAAACGTGCGATCGTGAGTCACGAACATCAACGTGCCGTTCCAGCGCGCCAGAAAAGTTTCCAGCCAGACGATGGCGTCAATGTCCAAATGGTTGGTGGGTTCGTCCAGCAGCAGCAAGTCGGGCGAAGCGGCCAGCGCGCGGGCCAGCAGCACGCGGCGCTTCATGCCAGACGACAATGTTTCGAACCGCGCCGCGGGATCGAGTTCCATCCTTGAGAGCGTTTGCTCCACGCGATGTTCGGCTTGCCAGGCGGCGTCGTGCTCGTCGTGCGTGGCACTCAAGTCCGGTCCGCTCTGCTGCGACCCCGCCAGCACCACGTCGTGAATGCTGCCCAGCAGATCGCGCGGCACATCTTGCTCCAGCAGCGCCAACCGCGCGCCGGGCGAGAACAAGATTTCGCCGGCGTCGGGCTCCACTTGCCCGCTGAGCATCCGCAGCAACGTGGTTTTGCCGGAACCGTTGCGGCCCAGCAGGCCGATTCGCATGCCGGGCTCGATGCGGAAATCGACGCGATCCAACAGCGGCGGCCCGCGAAAACCAATGCTCAATCCGCTCAGAGTGACCAGCGCCATGCAATTGCCCAACGACGTCCAGAAATAAAAACATCTGGCCGGCAAACGCGTTGCCGGCCAGATGGTGATTATGACGCAATTGGGAGTCGAGTTTAAGTCGAACTTGCCGTTGCCGCGATTCCGAGGAACGAATATCGAAGAATTTTTAGCTGCGAATGCCGACAGGACGCCTGCCACACGACTCCGGGCGTTGTCGCACGATCAAGCGTCCTGCCACGATGCTCAACATGAGCACCGTTGAAAGGCATCGCAAACTTCAGCGAACAAAATCAAACTGCAACCGCTGGCGTAAATCCGATTCACGCCCTGCGGCTTAGTAGCGAACCGGCACTTGCTGCACGGTGTAGAACGTCTTGAGCACCAGCACCGGGCAGCCGTAGCAATCGTATTCGGTGACGTACTTGGTGTACGGAACTTGGATCGTTTGGTAGCTCACCACGTCGTACGAGGGGGCGTAAAAATTGGTGTGACTGTGGCCGTAGTTGTGGCTTTGGTGGTAGCCCGAGTTGTGGCCGACGCTGATCGCAAAGCCGCCCGCGTTGGCAGCGTTCGCTACGCCCAAAGAACCACCAACGACCACGGCTACCAACATCAAACGACGGAAAGTTTTCGACAACATGATTAAGTTCCTTACAGGAAAAAGTGTTTGTGACAGCCGCAATGGCGACTGAAAGCGATTGAAGAACAGAGTCGAAGCGACTCGCAAGGCTCACGTTTGTGACCACCTCGCATGTTAGATCAGCCGGAAATCCCGGCGTCAGCGGACAGGCAAATTCCAGAAAATCGACTGCGAGTTCCCGCATGGCCAGAAAACCGGCCGCCGATCGAGCCTTATGCCCACTGCCGCAGGGCTTCGAAGGTGGCAATGGCCACCGTGTTGGAGAGATTCAAACTGCGGGCTTCGGCCCGAATTGGCACCCGCAAACAGCGCGGGCGATGTCGCTGGAGCAGCGAGGGCGGCAAGCCTTGCGATTCGCTGCCAAACACCAGAATATCGCCGCTTTGATACCGCACCGAACTGTAACTTTGCGTGGCCGTCTTAGTAAACAAGTACGGCTCGCGCGGCGGAAGCTGAGCCAGCAAGTCGGCCCAGTCGTCCACCACCTGCCATTCCAAATGCTGCCAATAATCCAAGCCCGCGCGGCGCAGATGATAATCGTCGACCCGAAAACCCAGCGGCCGCACCAACCACAGTTTGCAGCCGGCGGCCACGCAGGTCCGCCCGACGCTGCCGGTGTTGTACGGAATTTCCGGTTGGTGCAGCACGATGTGCAGCCGCGGATCGTAAAGCATGAAAACGATTATGAGAAGTTAGACGGGAATCGTGGGCCAATGTTGTCACAAGCTAATCGAATTCCGCGCAGGCGGCAACATCGCCGATTTGGCGGCCAAACAAAATCGAATTTGCACCGGCGCATTTCCCACTGCAACGAAGTTTCGCGCCCTCAACTGGGCTTCGGCTTCTTCTTGTGCTTCGCCAGGGCGTGGCTGGATTCATCCTCGTGGGGCCGTTGCGATGCCGCCAGCGTACGGGCGCGAGCCGTGGCGCCTTTCCAATCGCCGCTCCGCGCTTGCTGCAGAATGGCTGAAAATGCAGCAAATTCCGCGTCGCTCAGTTGGCCTTTCTCGTGCGCGGTTTGCAGTAATTTTTCGTTACTTTCCAACCATGCCTGATTGCCGCTCGATACGGCAGTGAGCACGGTTTCGATCAGTTTGCGATTTTCTTTGGCCACCTGCGGTGCGCCGCCGCAGCCCAGAACAAAGGCCAGACCAGCGATTGTCAACAATATCGGACGCAGTGATTTCAGTTCGATCATGAAAAAGTCACCTTCAGAAATGAGTCAACCAATGAATTCAACACGCAAAAGACAAAACGGCGGTAGAAACTTATTCCAGTTCATCGCCAAAATTGTCGCCGGCATTCATGGTCGAAAGATGCCACCAAATGTTCGGGTCGATGTCCGAACCAATGAATCGCACGTGGCCATCGGCAAACAACACGTTGCAGCCCGATGGATGATCGGACCACATGGCGTCGATTCGTGGGCTGACGTTAGGGCCGTGGATGTACGGCGGATCTTCTCCGGCCGACGGCCCGCTGTGGACCAAAATTTGCGTTGCGGCCAGATCGCAATCCGTCAGACCGGCAAACGCTGGACCCGGACAGGTTGCCGCGCCTCGCACCACGCCAACCCAACTGGTGTCGTGATGCCGCGGCGTCTGCTCGCCCACCATGATGGTGTTGGCCGCGCCATCGGTAATCGAAGAGAGCCGCGTGCGACTGTTGCGATACAACGGCCCGTTGGCGATTCCCGTCCAATCGCCTTTTTCGTCCCAACAATCGTACTGCCCGGCGTTGCCCACGTAATTGGTGCGAGACAGCGTGGCCAGAGTCTGGCCGTTGCCGTCTTGCACGTCGTAAATGTTTTGATCCTGAGTGGCCGAATTACAGAGAAAAAACGGAACGACCTCCTTCGCTGCCGCCGCGTTATCGGCCGACCAACATGGCTGATCGGCGCGAAACCGTTTGTACAACGCCGTGGAATCCATAAACGGCAGAATCCGCATTTGAAACGTCCAGCCCGGTCCCGCATCGTTGGTGTCGGGATCGGGCAGTCCCATCGTCCGCACGCCGGGTTGCGATTCGTACCCTGCAGGGAACTGCCGGTTTTGATCGTGATACATCGTCAACGCGTAACCCATCTGACGCAGATTACTCTCGCAACTCACTTTGCGGGCAGCCTCGCGAGCAGCGGCAATAGCCGGCAGCAACAGTGCCACCAGCATGCCAATGATGGCAATGACCACCAACAACTCAATCAACGTAAAGCCATCTCGCGTAGTTCGAAATGGACGCAACCAACAAGCGCGCAGGCGCATGATTCACCTCGTGAAGTTTTGGACCAGGAAACGCGCAGCGACATCAACGCGCCGCCTGCGCAAGTGCGACATTCAAGCCAAACGACAGCCGCAAACGGACTACATCGTTCGGACTTTCGACCCGTTAGAACGTGGTCGTTGCCAGCGGTGGTCCACGCGAATCGAATGCGCGCAGTGCAGGCGGTAACACCGTTTGGCTGCGAGAAATCGTGAGCCCGGCGACGACCTGCACGCCGCTTAGCTCCGGAGCCTGAAGAGAATTGAGTTGACCCTGCGCGTGAAATTGGCAGATCGCGCAGTCGTCGTCATCCAAAGCATGATCGGCGTTGTGCTCTTCCAGCACGACGTAATCGACGTCAACCCTGTCGGAGTGCAGTTGGTCGTGACCATCGTGGCCGTGGCCGCACTGGCAAACAGGAAATTCGTGGTGATGGCAATCCAGCAGCTCATGCAAACCCTGCCCAACCAGCGCGGTGGCGCCGTACGCGGAGAGCGCTAGATAAACAAGCAGGCGATGAACGAAGCGGGTAGACATTGCCGAAACTAAGCGTGACAACGAGGATTCAACTATGTCAATCTACGCTGGCCGCCGGATGGCCGTCAATCGCGAACCATGAAACTCACACAATTCCAAACCCTCTCGAATCCAGGCAACATGCCGGTGTGGGCTGCTATGCGAATATCATTGTTCGCCAAATCAGCGATCCCATTGCAGCGTACGCTGCACCGCCGACTTCCAGCGCGCGTAGCGTGCATTGCGATCGCTGGCAGGCTGCGCCGGTTCGAAGCGGCGATCCAGCGCCCAATTTTTGCGCACATCGTTCTGATCTTGCCAATAGCCGACGGCCAGCCCTGCCAGGTAAGCGGCGCCAAGCGCTGTGGTTTCGGCCACTTGCGGACGCACGACCGACACGCCCAGTTGATCGGCCTGAAATTGCAGCAGCGCGTCGTTGACCGTGGCTCCGCCATCCACGCGCAATTCGGCCAGGCGAATGCCGGCATCGTTTTGCATGGCTTCCAAAATATCGCGCGTTTGAAAAGCCATTGCTTCGATGGCTGCGCGGGCCAGATGGCCTGCGGTGGTTCCGCGCGTGATCCCAAAAATCGCACCGCGCGCGTAAGGATCCCAGTGCGGCGCGCCCAAGCCAACAAACGCCGGCACCAAAAACACGCCGTCCGAGTCCGGCACGCTGGCAGCCAGACGCTCAACATCGGCCGAGTTCGCAATCACTCCCAATCCATCGCGCAACCACTGCACTGCCGCGCCAGCGATGAATACCGAACCTTCCAAACAATACGTCGTCTGATCGCCGATCCGCCAGCCGAC
The DNA here is from genome assembly GCA_038205115.1 of Pirellulales bacterium. Taxonomy (GTDB): domain Bacteria; phylum Planctomycetota; class Planctomycetia; order Pirellulales; family JBBRCE01; genus JBBRCE01. The sequence goes on along the minus strand of JBBRCE010000007.1, from coordinate 3,740 downwards.
CGTGGTCAGCAATTGATGGCGCGACTCCACCGGGCGCGCGCCCGTATTGAGCAGCATGAAGCAACCGGTGCCATAGGTGTTTTTTGCTTCGCCCTGCTCGAAGCAAGCCTGGCCGAACGTGGCCGCTTGCTGATCGCCAGCGTCGCCCGCCAGCGGAATCGAACAGCCCAGCCATTGGGCGTCGGTCTGTCCGTAAACTTCGCTGCTGGCGCGCACCTCCGGCAGCATGGCGCGCGGCACATCCATGATGCGCAGCAACTCATCGTCCCAATCCAGCGTCTGCAAATTGAACAACAGCGTTCGACTGGCATTACTCGGATCGGTGACGTGCAACGTTCCGCCGGAGAGTCGCCACAGCAGAAAAGTATCGACCGTGCCGAACAAGATTTCACCGCGCTCGGCCCGGCGGCGCAGCGCGGAATCCGCATCCAACAGGTATTTGATCTTGGTGCCGGAAAAATAAGGATCGAGCACCAAGCCGGTCTTTGTTCGAAACAGCGACTCGACCCCGTCGGCTTTGAGTTGATCGCAAATTGGCGCGGTAATGCGGCTTTGCCAGACGATGGCGTTGGCCACCGGCTTGCCGGTCTCGCGCTCCCAGAGTATGGTTGTCTCGCGCTGATTAGTGACACCAATCGCGGCGATCTGCGTGGCGTCGACTTTGGCATTCAGCAGCGACTGACGAGCCACGGCCAATTGCGATTGCCAAATTGCCTCGGGATCGTGCTCGACATGGCCGGGCGACGGCAAAATCTGCGGAAACTCTTGCTGCGCCATGCCCAGCGGCCGGCCGTCGTGACCGAACACAATCGCACGGCTGGAAGTTGTTCCCTGATCGAGCGCCAGAATGTATCGCGACATACAGTGCCCACGAAATCGAAGTTTGCCGATCGAAGTACACGCGTCGCCGGCAACCGCAGCGTCCGCGTCAACGGCCGCCGCCTAGCCAAACAGACGACTCACCGACTCGTTGCGATGGATGCGCTTGATCGCTTCGCCCAGCAGCGGCGCCACCGAAAGCACTTGAATCTTAGGCAACATCTGCGCCGGCTTGAGCGGAATCGAATCGGTGATGACCAGGCCGGAAATTGGCGCTTCGGAAATGCGTTCGATCGCCGGACCAACCAGCACGCCGTGACTGGCGGCGACAAACGTTTCTCGCGCGCCGTGTTGCTCCAGCACGCGGGCCGCGCCGCAAATGGAACTTGCCGTACTGATCATGTCGTCGAACATGAAGCAGACCTTGCCTTTGACCGAAGCGCCCAGCAAATTTTCCGAACGTGTCACATCCGCGCTTGCCCGGCGCTTGTCGACGATCGCCAGCGGGCACTGCATGCGAGTCGAATGCCCCAGCGCGCGTTTGATGCTGCCTTCGTCGGGGCTGACGACGACGATTTCTTCCTTGCGCAGACCCATCGCCAGAAAATGCTCGTTCAACACCGGCGCGGCGTACAAGTGATCGACCGGCACGTCGAAGAAGCCTTGGATTTGCGCGGCATGCAAGTCCATGGCCAATACGCGGTCCGCGCCTGCGCGGGTGATCAGATTAGCCACCAACTTGGCGGTGATTGGCACGCGGCCAGAATCCTTGCGATCTTGCCGCGCGTAACCGAAGTACGGCATCACGGCCGTCACTCGGTGGGCGCTGGCCCGTTTGAAACTCTCGATCATGATCAAGAGTTCCATCAGACTTTCGTTCACCGGCGGGCAGGTGGGCTGAATCAAGAACACGTCGCGACCGCGGACGTCTTCATCGATTTTGAGCTGAATTTCGCCGTCCGGAAAATTGCCGATCGAAATTCGGCCCGGCGGCATGCCCAAGTATTGGCAAATCTTTTTGCCCAGCTCGGGATTGGCGCGGCCGCTAAACAGTTTGAGATCGTTCATCAGAGCATGTTCCGACGGCTCAACCGCACGGCCTTAAAACGAATGACTAACACTTTTTGGCATCTGATCGAGATTGCAAATTCGCAAACGGCCATTCTAACTGCCAGCAGGCGGACGCGGACGTTCGTCGCCGGATTTTTTCAATTCCGCTTCCACGGCCGCCAGTTCGTCCATGGTGTTAATGCTCAAGGCTTCGATCGGTTTGAGGATGTCCAACGCCATGACTTTTTTGCCTTCGCTCTGCAATAGGCCGGGGCAATCGGTCAGGTAATATTCGCCCTGCGAATTGCGGTTGCCAATCCGATCCAGCGCGTAAACCAACTGCTCGCAATCGAAAAGGTAACAACTCAAATTCACCTCGGTGATTGTTCGTTGCTCGAGCGTGGCATCTTTTTCTTCGACGATGGCGGCAAACTGCCCGGCGGCATCGCGAACGATTCGTCCCAAGCCAGTGGGGTTGGCTTTGTGCGCGGTGCCCAACAGGCACGCGGGCTGGCTGCGCGCGAACTCGGCCAGCAGCGCCGCGATCGAATCCGGCTGAATCATGGGCGAATCGCCCGTCACCACCAACACCGGGCCGCGATGTTTTTCTAGCATGGGCCGGCACATCATTACCGCATGGCCGGTGCCCAGTTGTTGGGTTTGCTCGGTGAACTGAACATTGGCGCGGCCGGCAAGAATTTGCCGAACGTCATCGGCGCGATAGCCAATCACCACAACCGAGCACTGGATTCCGCCGGCAGCCAGCGCATCGAGCACGTAATCGATCATCGGCCGGCCCAGCACCGGCACCAGCACCTTGGGCAAGTCGGATTTCATGCGCGTGCCGCGACCCGCCGCGAGCACAACTGCCAGAGGTTTTGTCATCTCGGATGCCATCGAATTGCCCTTTGTCAGCAAAAGCGTATCTTGCCACGAATGCAATTCGGTTGCCAGGGGTTAGACGATCGAGCGGCAGGTGCTGACGCGTGAGCCGCAACGCCTTCGCGCCGCGATTGAAAAACGGCGCAGATGACTGCCACACGAAATTTGACGCCGGGAAGTAAGAGGCGTTAGAATGTGGCGAACTCTTCGTGCGTTCGCCGAAAACCGAATGGATGCAACCATGTCATTCAATCTCAGCCGAAATTGTTTCGCTTCTAGCGCATGCTTTGCAGCGTTAGTTTTCGTGGTGATGCCGCTCGTCGCCCGCGCCCAGCAGAATGGCCAGGTAGGTGCACAGGGCGAACAGCAGAACGGGCAGTCGGGTTATCAAGGCGAACAGCAGAATGGCCAGTTTGGCGCGCAGGGCGAACAGCAAAATGGTCAGCAAGGCCAACAGAATAATGGCCAGGCAGCTGCAATCAATCGGCAACAAAAAGTCCTGGCTGGCAAAGCGGCGCAAAAGCTGAATATTCCGCCCGCACAAATCGGACAGGGATTTCTGGGGCAGGCCGTCAACATGCCTGCCGTCGCGAATGCCCGCAAACCGCTGCGGGCACGCCGCTAAGCGCCTTAACACTTGGCGGCGTTTCATTTGCGCACGGCCTGTCCGCCAGCGAGCGTTGCCATCCAGCGCCGACGCAAATGGCTGCTTTGCGTGCAAGCACCGGCCGATAACGGCGATCCAGTTTAACAAAAAACGCCTGCTGGGCCGCGAAAGTGGTTCGCGACGCAACAGGCGAAATCTGAACTCATTAAGGTTGCAACGCTTACCTGGCGATTTGCATCCGGCGGCGGCGAGCCACGACAAACAGTCCGATCATGCCCATCAGGCCAAGCAGCCAAGTGCTCGGTTCGGGCACGGCGGTGACCGAGACTGGCGAGCCACCGAGCGAACCCAGCGTGTGAACTTCGCCAGACAAAGCGCCGCT